>NZ_LMPN02000036.1:0-264322 GCF_001423865.2 Brevibacillus sp. Leaf182
CGTCGTAGACCGATTATTGAACATAAAAATGCTGAGTTAAAAAGGTATCATGGGTTAACCAGGGCCAAGTACCGTGGTCTCTTTCGTATGCAAATCCAAGCCATACTAACTGCCTTTACAGTAAATGTAAAGCGAATGATAAAACTCCAAACCAAAATGGAGGCCACCTCAGCATAAGGTAGCCTCCATTTTTTAGGTCCTACGGACCGAATTTTTCCAAAAGAGAACGTCTCTTTTCAAGATAGAGAGTATTTTGCACGGCTCTCCACATAGCCGTCCTTTTTTTCATGGAGAACATCAGTGCTGGAATTTTCTATGGGAATGTGATTGAAGGCTGTCCCAGTCACTTTGAGATCGAAAATGAAAATTTTCAAAGGAAAGGTAACCCAAGCCTTCCTTCTTTCGTATTGAAATAAAGGAAAAGATTATCGCTTTTGATTGAACTATGCAACGCGTGTCTCTATACTGGAGAGATAAGCATTGGTAAATAATTGTGAGGGATAGCATGCAGAACTGGATGACCCAAATTATTGAACAATATAGTTACTTCGGTATCTTGCTCATGATGGCACTGGAAAACATCTTTCCACCCATCCCTTCTGAGGTGATCTTGACCTTCGGTGGATTTATGACGACACAATCATCCTTAACCGTTATTGGCGTAATCGTGTCAGCGACAATCGGTTCGGTGATTGGGGCAATCATGCTTTACGGTATCGGTTATTACCTAGACGTCCAAAAAATAGAGAAGATCGTTGAGAGATGGGGGCATCTTCTGCGCATTAAAACGGCAGATATCCATAAAGCAAATGAATGGTTCGACCGATACGGGTACTGGACGATCTTTTTTTGCCGCATGATCCCATTAATCAGAAGTCTGATTTCCATTCCTGCTGGTATGACCAAAATGAATTTCCCACTGTTTTTGCTGTTTACAACACTCGGTACGCTTATTTGGAACATCGTCCTAGTGATGGCTGGGCACTTATTGGGGGAATCGTGGGAAGAGATTCTGTATTATTTCGATCTTTATTCCAATGTCGCTTATGTTGTACTCGCATTTGCGGGGATAACCTTTCTCATTTTTTTCCTACGCAAGCGAAAAGCGGATGCCTAAAATCTTCAAACCATCTTTCCTTCAAGGGAAGGTGGTTTTTCCATTTGGAACCAACAAGTAAACATATTATAAAAAGTTGTAATTTTCTTGCAAATACAAAGTGCCGAAAGTGCGGTAAGGTGTAGAAAGGGGGAGTAGGTGTCATGGGCACCGCCCTTATTCTTGAGTCTGGAGGAGATGCAACTTGATCGATTTGTTACTCGTAAACGGTGTAGTCATTACCATGGACAAAGACCGTCGGGTATTACAGGACGGGGCAGTCGCCATTGATAAAGGAAGAATTTTGGAGGTAGGCGACACTCAACTTCTAAATGACAAGTATCCCGCGCAAAAGGTAGTCGACTGCGCGCATCATTGTATACTGCCAGGCTTTGTTGACGCACATGGTCATGGCGGACATTCGTTGTTCAAAACGATTGCGACAGACAATATCAACGACTGGATGCCAATCATGACCAACACTTACAAGCATTACGTGACAGACGATTTCTGGTATTACGAGGGAAAGCTGTCTGCACTGGAGCGACTTAAAGCCGGGATTACAACAGGTGTTAGCGTCCTGGGCTCGATGCCGCGCTCAGATGATCCGATCTTTGCCTTGAATCACGCCAAAGCGTACAACGAGGTTGGCGTTCGCGAAATCGTAGCGACAGGTCCATGCAATCCACCGTGGCCGCATCCCTTCAGCCGTTGGGTCGATGGACAAAAAGTAACAAAGGAAGTCACCTATGAGCAAGTGCTCGCTGGGGCAGAAGCAGTGATCGAAGCCCTGAATCACGCGAATAACGATAAAACCAGAGCATACATAACTCCGTTTGTCATCGTGACCTCTGTCAATCCGTCCTATCCGACACCAGCTGACCAATTGTTTGGCTTAACTGATTTCGACCGGTACCAAGCGCGGAAAATCAGGGAAATTGCGAAAAAGTACGACACGCGCATCCATTCTGATGCTTTTGGAGGCATGATTCACCTCGCGATTCAAGACAAAGAGTACGCGCTACTTGGTCCAGACGTACACTTGCAGCATTGCCGGGGAATTTCTTTTGACGAGGCGAAGATTTTGGCCGAAACAGGAACGAATGTGAGTGCTTCTCCTGGTTTTGGTCAAATCAATGCACGCACACCCATTACGGAACTGCTGGAGATGGGAGCGACCGTTGCGATCACGACAGATGGTACTTCGCCGATGACTCCTTTTGACATGTTCCAGGCCATGCGCAGAATGCAATTGCTGCAACAAGCGGCGCTGCGCGATTATTATTACCTACCGCCGGGCAAGCTGCTGGAAATGGTAACGATCGATGCAGCTCGCTGTGTCGGCTGGGATGACGAGCTTGGGTCGCTTGAGGCAGGTAAAAAAGCGGATGTCATTACTGTAAATATGCATCAGGCCCACTTGAATCCGGAGAACATGCACGTCCATCGTGTCGTTTATCAGGCAGTCGGTGGAGATGTGAACCATGTCATTGTCGATGGTGAGCTGATTATGGACGAGCGCCGTGTTTTGACTGTGGATGAAAAGCAAATCCTCAAAGAAGCCAATGAAGAGGCAAATCGTACAATCGAGCGGGCAGGTCTGGAAATCTACATGCAGCCAAGCAAGTATTTCTGGGGGCATGCGCGCGCTTATTTAGATGAGAGAAGATTTGATCCGACGAAGTTGTAGGGGAAAAAAGAGTAGTGAAAGAAGACGCCGTGTAATGCTGCACATAATACTTGGATACTGCATTGAATAGGAGAAGGTGCCCGCCGCCTTCCCTTTTTTATCGGATTATAGTTGACAAAAACGATAGGATTAATCATTATTTATTCATAATCCCCATCGACTAAGTTGGAATAAAAAGAGGTGCAGCCATGTATCTGACTATTGATAATGTTACGAAACATTTTTTGAATGAGCAGAAACAAAAAGTAAAGGTGTTGGATGATATCAATCTGGAGGTGGAAAAGGGCAGCTTCGTTTCCATTGTCGGACCCTCTGGCTGTGGAAAGTCAACGCTGCTCTACTTAATAGCCGGATTGGATCAACCGGACAGCGGTGACATACACGTTGCTGGCAACAAAGTGAATAAGCCCGGTCCTGACAGAGTCGTCGTTTTTCAAGAAGCGGGATTATTTCCATGGCTGACGGTTTTGGAAAATGTTACATACGGGCTCAAGTTGAAGAAAATGTCTGCAACGAAAGCCAACGAAAAGGCGCTGGAAGTGCTCAAAATGGTCCATTTAAGCAAGTATGTTCATTCCTATCCCCATCAGCTCTCAGGCGGGATGAAGCAACGTGTAGCCATAGCTCGGGCACTTGTTATGGAACCCGACATTTTGCTGATGGATGAACCATTCTCGGCGCTGGATGAACAGACACGGATGGTTCTTCATAAGGAGTTGCTTGAGATTTGGCGGACGACCAAGGTCACAATATTTTTCGTCACCCATAATATCCGGGAGGCCGTTCAGCTTGCCGAGAGGATCGTCGTTTTTGCCACACGCCCAGGCAAAATCAAGGAGATCATTGCGGTTCCTGCCATGCGCGATGGAGTCATGCCGGACAGTGTGACATTAAACACGGAGCAGAAGGTGCTGTCGATCCTGCAAGAAGAGATAGAAAAGGTGCTGAAGGAGGAAATGGGCAATGACTACAGCTTTAAGACGGGTCATCTTCATCGCTATGATAGCGGCGATATGGGAAGTCACATCTAGATTATCTGGGCTGCCATCGTTCATGTTTCCCAGCTTGACCCAGGTTTTCGAAACGCTCGTAAATGGATTGATAAGCGGGCAAATTACCGCAGCGATTGGAAAAAGCATGGGACGAATCCTGTTGGGCTTTCTCATTGCCATTATCGTCGGACTGATATTGGGCTACTTCATTTGGAGGTACAAACTCGTAGAAGATACGCTTGGCTTTGTGGTGACTGCGCTTCAGTCTATCCCGAGTATTGTCTGGTTCCCGCTTGCGATTATCTGGTTTGGCTTAAATGACTTCTCCATTCTGTTCATCGTGACGATCGGGGCGACCTGGACGATGACGGTCAACGCGACCAGCGGTTTCAAAAATGTCCCGCCGCTCTATCAGCGGGTAGCCAGGACGTACGGTTCCACTGGCTTTCACTTTGTACGAACAGTCATTCTTCCTGCATCCGTACCGCAGATCATCTCCGGACTTCGAATCGCTTGGGCATTTTCCTGGCGGGCACTCATGGCTGGTGAATTGCTCGGGGGTGGCGGTGGTCTCGGTCAATTGCTCGAGATGGGACGTTCACTTGGACAAATGGATTTGGTGATATCTGTCATGATCATTATTGCGATCATCGGAACCATCGTCGATAATGTTGTCTTTTCACGCATTGAACGCAACGTTCAGATGAAGTGGGGAGTCCATTCATAAAAGAAAAATGGCTAAGGAGTGTGTCGTCACATGCTTAAAAAAGTGTTCAGTACCGTTGTCGCATCCCTATTATTGATGGGGATTGCGAGTGGGTGCTCTACAGGCGGAGCAGAATCCTCTGAGAAGGAAGTAAGAATCGGATATTTCCCAAACCTGACCCATAGCGCAACAATCATCGCACTGGAAAAAGGCTATTTCAAGGAGGCCTTCGGTGAGGATGTGAAGATTCAAACGAAAACGGTCACCAATGGCGGATTGTTTATGGAAGCGATGGCTACCAAAGCGATTGATGTAGGGACCGTAGGACCTGGACCTCTTTTGAACTTTTATGTCAAGCATCCCGGATATCGTTTGATTTCAGGTGCGGTCAATGGCGGAGCTGTGCTCGTCATGAATGATTCAACCAATATTACGGAACTAAAAGATGTAAAAGGCAAAAAAATCGCGATTCCGGTAATCGGCAGCACACAGGATGTCATGCTTAGAAAAGCACTGAATGAGGTTGGTCTGAAACCGACGACGAATGGTGGCGATGTGGAACTGTATGCGGCGGCTCCAGCTGATACGGCAGCATTATTCGTGCAAAAATCCGTAGATGGCGCAGCAACTCAGGAGCCGTGGGGATATGTACTGGAAAATCAGGCAGGAGGAAAATTGCTTCTGGACTGGGATCAATTCGCTTGGGGGAAAGAATCAACGAATACCGTGGTAGCAGCCAGCGATGAATTTTTGAAACGAGAAGGATTGGCAACTGCTTACCTGCAAGCACATAAAAAGGCAGTCAAATTCATTCAGGAAAATCCCGAAGAAAGCCAAGACCTGATCATCAAGCATTTGAAAAATCTGACTGGCAAAGAGCTGAGCAAAAAAGAAGTACAGGCAGCCTTTTCCCGTTTGGAAGTAACAACGGCGGTCAATGAAAAGGTTATTCAGGAAATGGCAGATATTAGCCAAGAAGCCGGTTATATAACCAGTAATAAAATCGATGGCTTAATCAATTTGAAATATTTGGAAGCTGCGAAATAAAATCGGGTAAGAAGGAGGGAGATTCAGCAGGAGGAACGAGGAGGGGAAAGGAATTAGATGGGAAAGGAGGTCATGCCGCGATGAGACCACATGAACAAGGAAGTAATCAACCGAACGACACTTCATTGGAGGCACAGATTCATACGGATTTCCAAAAAGAAATGACGTACGGCGATTATTTACAGCTCGATCAAATCTTGTCGAGTCAACGCTGTCAATCTACCCATCATGATGAAATGCTGTTTATTATCATTCATCAGGTGAGTGAGCTATGGATGAAACAAATTCTGCACGAACTGTCAGCAGCAAATGAATGCATCAGCAATCACGATCTGGAGCCTGCTTTCAAAATGTTCGCACGAGTCTCGCGTATCCAGCAGCAATTGATTAAATCGTGGGATGTCCTTTCTACATTGACACCAGCCGACTACCTCCAATTCCGTGACAAGCTGGGTCATTCGTCCGGTTTTCAATCTTATCAAAATCGATTTATTGAATTTACGCTAGGATATAAGAACCAGCATGTCCTGGCGGTGTATGCGCATCAACCAGAACTTCACGCCAAAATGAGTGCAGCCTTGCAGCAGCCCAGCATTTACGATGCGGCGATCAGGGAAATGGCTGCTCGTGGCTTGCCGATTGATCCAGAATGTTTAGAGCGCGACTGGTCACAGCCCTATCAACCAAATCATAGTGTAGAGCAAGCCTGGCTGACCGTGTATCGAAATGTGAACCAGTATTGGGATTTGTACGAGTTGGCAGAAAAACTGGTGGACATCGCCAGCCAGCAACAACAATGGCGTTTTAACCATATGACGACAGTCGAGCGCATCATAGGCCAAAAGCCAGGGACAGGCGGATCATCAGGCGTCATGTACTTACGCAGAGCGCTTGATCACCGTTTTTTCCCGGAGCTTTGGAGCTTGCGGACATCGTTGTAAAAAAACTCTTCAAAAAATGCGAGAAAAGCGTCTTGGGGACCCAAGGCGCTTTTTAGCATGTAGTACTCATTTCACATCTTTTCACATATCTTTCCTAATATTGGGTACAAATACCCTTCTTTTCTTGACAAACATATGTTTTCATTTTTTGTAGTATCCCTTATTTTTCAAGTACAACCAGAAATGGAGTGGGCATTTGGATGGAAACAATGAAGCCACCTATGGAAGTGTTATATGACAAACAGCTGAATGCGCTGCGATCCCATGATACAGGGACAAAACCTCCCAATTGGCTGATGTCGCCCAGAGCTGTGCGCGATTTTATTTTAGGAACGGATGAACCCATCTCTTATGAGGGCGAAAGTATACCGATTACGAAGAAGTTCTATGGAGACGATGTGCTTATTGAGCGTGCAATCGTCACATTGGCAGGCAATCGTGGCTTGATGCTCGTCGGTGAACCTGGAACGGCAAAGACGATGCTGTCTGAGCTGTTGTCTGCGGCGATCTCCGGTACGAGCACCAATACGATCCAAGGCACCGCAGGAACGACAGAGGATATGATCAAATACTCCTGGAACTACGCAATGCTGCTGGACAAAGGTCCTTCACTGCAAGCGCTGGTTCCTTCCCCGTTATACACCGGAATGAGCAAGGGAATCATTACCCGTTTTGAAGAGATTACCCGTTGTCCATTTGAGGTTCAAGACGTGTTGATTAGTATTTTGAGCGACAAGGTGATGAACATTCCCGAGCTGTCAGACGGCATCCTGTTTGCGAAGCCCGGTTTTAATATCATTGCAACAGCGAACTTGCGGGACAAAGGCGTCAATGAAATGAGCAGCGCGCTCAAACGACGGTTTAACTTCGAGACAATCGCGCCGATTAATCATGTGAAAATGGAAGCACAAATTATCGAATCCCAAGCAAAAGTGATTCTGGAACAAAGTGGCGTAAACATCGAAATCGATCGGGATGTGGTTGAAATCTTGGCGACGACCTTCATGGAGTTACGCATGGGCGAGACCAAGGAAGGGTTCAAAATCGATTCCCCTCAATCCGTGATGAGTACAGCCGAAGCCGTATCCGTCTATGTCCAAAGTGCAATGACGTCGCATTACTATGATGGCAGGCCGATTTCCATGGATCGACTGGTGCAGAACATGCTGGGAGCGGTCGTCAAGGAAAACCAAAAGGACGCAAATATCCTGAAAACCTACTTTACCAAAGTGGTCAAAGAACGGGCAAAGGAAGAGGGTCTATGGGGAACTTATTACAACGAGAAGAAATGGATCAAATAAACGGTCAAGACCGCTTCATAAAATCATTCGTCGAAGAAGAGGTCTACAACCTCAACAAACAGGTCGTCTATTTCCCGGTACGTCATCATAGTCCTGCCTGCGCGTTTCATTTGAAAAAAACAATCGAAGAGTATCAACCGGAAATCATTCTGATTGAAGGACCGGACCATAGCAATCATATCATTCCGATTTTGACGGATGAACGGACGAAGCCTCCTGTGAGCATTTATTATGCGTACGCCTCAGGGGAGCAAAAATACGTCTGTTACTTTCCGTTTCTTCTGTATTCGCCGGAATATGTAGCCTTGCTCGAAGCAAAACGCCGGCAGATACCTGCTGCTTTCATTGATCTAAGCTACGGAAGCCGCCTGGAAAGCTTGGAAGACGGCCATGATTTAAAAAAGAAGAATGAAAAGCTGTCCTATCACGATGAGCGCATGCTGGCAGGCTCGCAGTTCATTCAGCGATTGTGCCAGACGATGAAATGCCGGAACTTCGATGAGTTGTGGGAAAAGGTTTTTGAGATTGATGGTATCCGCAAAAAGACGCAGGATTTCGTCAAGGATGTCTTTGCCTACTGCTACCTTTCTCGAAAATGCTATGATGACGCCACTTTGGAGGCGGAAGGCGATTTGATTCGCGAGGCGCACATGCGTCAAAAAATTGCAGAGGCCAAGCAAAAGCATGCGAGAATACTCGTGGTGACCGGGGGCTTTCATACATACGGACTCATCGAGGAACGCAAGACTTCCTACAAGATCCAAAAGGTGCAGGAAGAAAAAATATATCCGATGGTGTACACGTACCAGGAAGCAGATCAGTTGAATGGATACGCAAGCGGGATGCCGTACGTTCACTACTACGAGAGTGTGTGGAAGGCATTGGAGAAGAAGGAGCCTGCTCCCTTCTCGAAAAGCGCGTTGGTGTACCTCCCGCAACTGCTCAAAAAACTGCGTGGCAAGGGAGAAACGACGTCGACTGCGGATGCGATCGAAGCGTACAGCCTCATGAACGGCTTGGCTGTTATGCGGGAAAAGGCGGAGGGCGGTGCCTATGAGTTGATCGATTCCGTTCTCTCTGCTTTTACAAAAGGCGAACGCTCGATTGCGACTTCACAGCCGATCGAGACATTGCGAGAGCTGTTGACAGGGGACGGAATCGGTGAGGTTGCGCCAAATTCACTAGATGTGCCCATCGTTCGCGATTGCAAAGACAGATGTAAATCGCTAAAGCTCGCGATCACGACGACAGGGCGCAATCAAAAGGTGCTAGAGCTTTATGCCAAAAAGTCGCATCGCGAAGCCAGCCAGTTTTTTCACTGCATGCAGTTCTTGAGCACAGAATTTTGCGCCAAAGAAGCCGGACCAGACTGGATGAACAACCGAAATGTCAATCTCGTCCGAGAAACATGGCGCTACAGCTATTCCTCCTTTGTAGAAGCCCGTCTGATCGAAAGCTCGGTCTACGGTGGGACGGTGAAGGAGGCAGCAGCGCATAAGCTAACCGATATGGTAAAAGAACTGCCGCAGCACCAGAGCTATGAGTTGGCAAAATGGCTTTTGATGGCGGTCGTTATGGGGTTGGAAGAGCTGTCAGAAAGGCTCTTTGAATCTGTAGTAGAGTCCGTTAGGCAGGATGGACATTTTCTCTCTCTTTGCAAAACGTTGAAGACACTCACCATTCTTTTGGAGCAAAAACGATTGTTCGGTCTTAGCGAAACAGAACGACTGGAGAATTTGGTGGAAGAAGTCTATTACCAGGCTGTGACCAAAATCGTCGAGCAGGGAAACCCGAACCCCAACGAACTGGATGAGTTGGCTGATCAGCTCAAATTCCTCTATATGCTGAGTGAGAAGAGACAAGCGGATGATTCCCAGGAGATTTTCAGTGATCAACTGCTGGAATTGCTCCGTAATGACAAGCTTCCCGCGAAACTGGAGGGGGTAGTGGTCGCGATCTTGTGCAATCTCGAAGTGATCGACCGCGCAGAAATCTCCAGACGTGCGCGTGCCTATATGTTCGGCTCGCCTGAGCAAATGCTGCATACGGCCGCGTATTTACATGGCGTTTTTATCGTGGCTCGTGACTACCTCTTTCATCAAGAAGAAATCTTGCGCGATCTGCATCAGATGATTACATCCTTGGCCTACGACGACTTTTTGCAGGTGGTGCCTGAACTGCGATTGGCGTTTACATATTTTAGCCCAATGGAAATTAGTATGCTCTCGGAAAAAGTGGCAGCTCTCTTCCAAACGACGGTAGAACAAGTCACGAATCCAGTCATCGATGAGCGGACCTTGCGTGATGCCCGCATGCTCGATCAAGCGATCAAGGAGGAGTTTGCCAAATGGAACCTGATTTGAGCCGCGAAGCCTTGAACCGCTGGCGGTTATTATTGGGCTCTCATGCCGAGGAATCATTAGAAGGCAGCGGGGTCTATCAATCATCCGAGTTTTCCTATCAGGAACTAGATTCGATTCTTGAATTTTTATACAACCGTGAATACGGGGAAGAGCAAGGCTATCGAAAAGAAGGTGGCCGGGGAGATTCGGCATTGACGGTTCCCGCCTGGCTGAACAAAATTCGCAAGCTGTTTCCCAAAAAGACAGTAGAAATCCTCGAGCGGCAAGCTCTGGACCGCTATAACATGACAGAGCTGCTGACAGACAAAAAAGTGTTGGAAAGCATGGAGCCCAACATGACGCTCTTGAAAAACATCCTCCAATTTAAAGGCAGGATGAAAGGAGAGGTCGTGAAAAGTGCAAAGGAAATTGTACGCAAGGTCGTAGACGATCTGCGGCGACAGCTTGAAAATGAAGTGCAGACCAGCATCGTCGGCAAACGCAATCGCCACAAACGCGGCTATACGAAGTCGATGAAAAATCTGGATGTCCATAAAACGATTCGGAAAAATTTGAAGAACTACGATCACAAAAAAAGTCGTTTTATCATCGATGAGCTGTATTTCCACAGCAATATCCAGCATCACAACAAGTGGAACATCGTCATTGTTGTGGACGAGAGCGGCAGTATGATGGACTCTGTGATTTACAGCTCCGTTATGGCAAGTATTTTTTACAAGCTCGCTGCCTTGAAGACACATTTGGTTATTTTTGATACGAAGGTCGTTGATTTGAGCGATAGACTGGATGATCCGGTCGATGTGCTGATGAGTGTGCAGCTTGGTGGGGGGACTCATATTGCCCAAGCGCTCAAATACGGAAGAACACTGCTCGAAAATCCATCGAAGACGATATTTATCCTCGTCAGCGATTTGGAGGAAGGCTATCCGATCAAGGAAATGTATCGCCAAAGCAAGGAGATTATAGACGCAGGCTGCAAGTTTTTAGTGCTGACGGCTTTGGATTTCAATGGCAACGCTACGTACAACCAGCATGCTGCCAGGGTATTGAGTGATATGGGAGCAAATGTAGCTGCGATCACGCCCGATGAGCTCGCGCAGTGGATTGGAAAGGTTATCAAATAGAGATAGAGAGAAGGAGGAGTAAGGAATGGTTTTACGAAAGACAGATCTGAATCCGGTTACGAAGAAATTTGTGGAGGAGTTTATCAGTGCAAGTGATCGAAACAAGCATTTGTATGATCAAATCGCTGATTACGTTGCGGGTGACACAGACGAATGCCCGGCAATCGCAGAGGACCCGCGGTTTTACAGCTATACGGTTCGATCCGAATTTGACAAGCTGAAAAAACGCGGCGAGGAGTTGGCCTTCTATCGAGCAGCGGTGCTGATCTACAAGGCTAGCAATCGTTTTTACGATAAGAAAAATGTGATGGATGAGTGCTTTCTGGATCAGATCGAACTTCAGGGTATGAAGGACATCGGTGATACTGAAATCCGAGCAACAGATCAGAAAGCAATGGAGGCCATGAGAAAAACCATCGAGCATTTCGGACATGCGTTGTTTGCCGAATTTTTGTTAAAAGCTGCGGAGGATTATCGCGCAAGTATCAGCCGTGATTACTCCTCGACATTTGATCGGGCCGAATTTTTACTATTCATTTCGTATGCGTACACGATTTCTCCGAGCTTATTGGAAGAAGCAAAAGAAAAGCTTATGCCGAGCTACTATTACCTAGTTACAGGTGATACGCGCGAATATATAAAAGAGCTGCATGCTATTGCCAAAGAAGTCGTGACCATGCAGTTTTCGAGCAACAGTTTTCTGACCAACGAGTCGTTGTATCCTTCATACGTCAAAGAGAAAAAGGCTGCGCTGCGAGAAAAGTATTATCCAGGAGAGCAGGTCAAGGAAGGCTCCCTTTTGAACCAGAAGCATTTGAAGCGGTATATGGAGCTGGTCCTCAGCTTGCTGTATTTCCGCATTCACGTCAAAGGCGGGATCAATGCATTCCTGAAGAAGGAAGAGGAGATAGATCGGGAGCTGCACGACACTTTGCAGATCTTGTTTGACATGTTCCCGCTTGATATCTTGGCCGAAGATAAGAGACTGTCTAACCTCGTGCACATGGATGAGCCTTACGATCTACTGCTGGGACTTCGCGAGCATTTGCTATCCCCTCCGACCAATTGGGAGCAAGTGAAGCAACTGGTGCAGGAAGACGTAACCAAATCAAGACGAGCGCTTGAGCTTGCTTCGATCCCGATGGTCAAAGGATTTTTATACAAAACGTTGGCGGCAGAAGGTGTGGATCTCTCCGAATTCCAGCCTTCTTTGGAAGGTATTATTCAAGACGCGCTGCGACGTGCAAAGGGCTCAACAAAGCTGGCGAACTATTTGGATGAAAAAGTTGTCCTAGAGGATGTGCTCGAGCATGTGCATCTGGAGGACTTACAACTCGTAAGACAGCAGATGATCCTGCTGAGCTTCTTGCCTGTGGACCATCCGTTTATTGCGCGTCTGATTCCGTTCATGTGCCAATACAAAGACAAGTCCAATCGAAGAGTAGGCCATATGTGCTTCGCTCATGCGTTCCAGGATCGATTGACCGCCTTCATCGATCATTACCGGAAGGACGAAGCTGTAGATATCCAGACACTTTTCTATCAGATTTTATCGATCAAGGAGACGCACTATTATTACACAGACGTCAATGAAGAGGTGTATCGTTCGTTGGTCGTAGCGAATCCGGAAATGAGTCTGGCTCAATTTGACAAGCTGGAAACGGAGCTTCGCGTGTTTGTGACGCAAACCCTATTAGCGGCAAAGGAGACACTGTCAGAGGAATTGCGTAACCAAGCGATATTGCTCGGATTGGCTGACAGCTCGAAAAAAGTGAGCGGCCTCGCTGGCGCAGCGTTTCTTCAGGCCAAAGACAAGGAGCTTTATTTGCACGTCTATCAAACCGAGAAAAAAGCAAAGGTCAAGGAAATGGCGCTGGATGCGATTCGCTCCCTGGACAATAACAAGGAGATTTTCCAGGAGCTGCTGATAAATGAAAAAAGCAGCAAATTTAAAACGCTGCTGCAAACATTTATCGACGCCGAGGAGCAAGGGCCGGATGCGAGCTTGACCCATTTGGGCAACCTGACCGACAAGCGGAAACTCACACGGATTAAATGGATGCCACTGGAGCGCATGCCAGTCCTTCGCGACCAAGACGGCAACGAGCTGGGTCAGGAAGTAATGGAGTACATGCTAACCGCTTCGATCGACTTCCCGACAGCGCCAAACCAGTTGGTACTTGACTTGAAACCGTCTCTGCAAGCGGTATCTGTTGCTGACTTTAGCGCAGAAGTTTTGCGCACATGGCTCGATAATGGAGCGGTCGCCAAAGAAAAATGGGTTATGCCGCTCTGCGTGGCTTTCGGAGATCGACGTATAGTCGATACGATTGGTCAATGGATTAAGGAGTGGACAGATCACTCTCGCGGAGCTTTGGCTGCGGATGGCGTGCGTGCCCTGTCGTTCTCGAATGATTTGACTGCGCTGCGCCTAATCGACCAGATCAAACGTACGATCAAAAACAGACAAGTCAAATCAGCAGCAGAAGAGGCGCTGTCCATGGCGGCTGCGAATCAGAACATTTCCGCGATGGAATTGGAAGACCGACTGGTTACCACGCTTGGCTTCGATGCCTCGGGCAAGCAAGTGTTTGACTACGGCGACCGTACCTTCACGGTCAAGGTCAGCAACGAGCTGGAGCTGGAAGTTACGAACGACAGCACAGGAAAAGCGGTCAAAAATCTGCCTGCACCGTCGGCGAAAGACGATCAGGAGAAGGCAGAACAAGCGCGATTGACTTTTGCTCAATTGAAAAAAGACCTGAAAAATATGGTGAAAGTACAATCTCTTCGTCTGGAGGAGTCTCTGTCCAAATCGCGTTATTGGTCAACGGCAGCATGGAAACGTCTCTTTGTGGAGAACGTGTTGATGCAAAAATTCGCAATCGGGCTAATCTGGGGCGTATACGAGGACGGAAAGCTCGTAGATACGTTCCGCTATATGGACGATGGGACATTTAACACCGTGGACGAGGACGAGTATGAGTTGGCAGATGAGCAGCTCATTGGTTTGATTCATCCACTGGAGCTGGACGAAGAGACCTTGAACGGCTGGCGTACTCAGCTAGAAGATTACGAAATTACGCAACCGTTCGAGCAAATGAATCGTGAAGCGTTCTTGCCTACGGAAGAAGAAATAAAAGCCAATGAATTGCTCCGCCTGCCTGTTGAATCGTATTCACCTACTGCTTTTGCGAAAATGATGGAGAAATTCGGCTGGGTCAAAGGAACGCCGCTTGATGCCGGTTATTATTACGAGTTTTACAAACTGTATGACGGCATGGTGGCTGAGTTGAAAATCAGCGGGGCAAGCATTTCGTATTGGGAAGGAATGGAGGATGTGAAGCTGGAGACATTGGCTTTCTTTCCAAATAAAGATGCCGAGTACAAGCATTTTTACTTCAAACCAGTGGATCGGCTGAAGCTCACTGATATTCCAACACGCATTTTCAGCGAAACCGTTTATGATGTCATGCGAGCAGCAGGAAAATAACGATGGCGGATTTCACATCGGAATTTCATCGGTTTATCGCGCTGTGCAACGAAGAGTATCTGATCAAATACGCGAACAAAGGAATTTACAATCGTTCTATCAAGGAAATGGAAAAAGGAATTACCGTTTCCTACGAGTTCGGGGATGATTACGTCGAGTGTGCGCTGTCAGATGACAGCGTATGCCGACTTCATGCCGATATTACTCGCTTTTCCTGCTCATGTCCATCTGACAAGATATGCAAGCATGTCATCATTGCCATCGTCAACTATGCCCAAAACCATTTGCAAGCAGGGGCAGAGAGCGAGGAAGAGCTGGAGACCTACAAGCCTGACTTTAGCTGGCTGTTGCAATTGCAGCCGTCTCACATCAGTAAGGCTTTTACTCCAGCGCAGCTAGAAGAAGTGCTGTTTCGCCTCGACTATTTCGAGGAGATGGAGGTCGTTGAAACATCCTTTTTAACCATGACATTGCGCACCCAAGATATATCCGTATCTTTTGACAGTGAATCGGAGATCGGGAAAAGCATGTGCACCTGCAAGGCAAAGGGCAATTGCTTGCACAAGCTGGAGGTCATTTTACGTTATCGGGCCATGCATCAGTTACAGGATCGTGAGCAGTTACACGCATCCGTAACCGATGTCAGCTACGAAACCGATGTCGTAGCGGAAGCCAAATCACTGATCGCAGAGATTCTAGGCATTGGCTTGGCGAAGTTATCCCAGACGATTTGTACACGGCTGGAGCTGCTTGCTATCGCTGCGCATAACGGCAATCTTCCCCGCGTGGAAAAGGACATTCGCGGCATTCATGGGGAGCTGAACTTATTTTTTCAACGTCATGTCAAGTTTTCAACAGAAGGGCTGCTCGATCGACTTTCCCGGGTGTATCTTAGCTTGCTTGCGCTAGAGAAGACCGATCACACTGAAGCGAAAAAGCAGTTGCTCGGCAGCTTCAAGAGTAAGTACCATATGGTTCCGCAGTTAAGTCTGTATGCCTTGGGAGCAAATCCATGGGAGACGCGCTCAGGGTACAAGGGGATTACGTATTACTTTTATTCGCTTACTGATCAACGGATATACACGTATACAGAAGCGCGCCCCGTATATTATGAAGGCATATCCTTTTCCTTTAAGGACAGCTATAAAGGCAAGGTACCCTGGGGCGGGTTGATCTCGATGGAGGAGCTCTCGCATTCACAGGTCATCCTGACACAGGCGAAGACGAATCGGGAGCAGCGCTTGTCTTCCAGTGAAGAGACACGGCTAACCATTGTTCCCAGGGACAATATTGAAGAGCTAGATCTCGGCAAGGTGTTCGTTTGCGACTGGTCAAGTGATTGGAAGGATGCGGCAGGAGATATGTTTGAGACTGCGATGGACTCCGTTTTTATATTGAAAGCGAAGCAGTTCAACCAAGTCGATTTCGATCAGAAGACGCAGGAGTTGATTTTGACGATCGAAGACGAGCAATGTCAGTCCCTCCAATTGAGCATCTCCTATCAGGGGGAATTTGCCCGCAATATACGTCATCTCGAACAAAACAAACGACTCCTGGAATTGCGCGATGTGTATTTGCTTGTGCAAAAAATAGGAGATGGGCTTTATCCGATCAGCATCATGCAGGGCAAATCGCTGACGAGCTTTAAATTAGACCTATAACGGTGAGGGAGTGGACGTAAAATCATGGAGGAGTTATATTCCTTTACCGAAAAGCTGACGGATTGGCAGGAACGCTTGTTACTCAAAGGAATCCATAAACTTGATAAGCAAGATTTGCAGGAGCTGAAAAAACTGCAAGAGCTCGCGAACGAATACGATATGAGCTTCCTCGGCTCATTGATAGAAGACCTACATGTGGAAGGCAATCGTTATTTGCAGGAAGTAAAAGCGGATGCGGAGTTGTTGACACAGCAGTATTTGTATGTGGTGCAATACGTCAATATGATGAAAAAGCCTTTAACACGATCATCGTAATTTTGTCAGCTAATCCTTGAATCACTCTCTCGCTACCATAGGGGGGAGTTTTTTGTTTATATACAAAGTTGTAAAGAAACTGAAAATAAAGGTAAACAAAGTGAAAATATAATGACTGAATATTATCTAAAATAAAACATGTTTGAATGCTAAAACATTTGCAACAAGAATTGGGGGAACACAGATGAAAAAGAAGAGCTTTTATCACACGCTGATTGCCATGACAATCGCAGTATCTGCAGCTTTGGCTGGGTGTTCGTCGGGGCAGGATGCGTCCTCTAGCGCTGGACAAGCAGGGGGGACTGCTGAAGCAGGAAAAACAGGAGGAACCCTCGTCATCGCTCGTCTGTCCGATGCGAACAACCTCGATCCGCATTTCCTGTCTCAAATTCCTTCAGCAGCAATCGTTCATCACAAAGTATACGAAGGGCTTGTCCGCATGGATAAAGAAAGCAAATACGTCCCATCTCTGGCAAGTGAGTGGAAGCAGGTCGATGATTTGACATGGGAGTTCAAGCTGCGTCAAGGCGTGACGTTCCATGATGGCGCACCTTTCAATGCGGAAGCGGTAAAGGCAACGATCGCTCGCGTCCAGGACCCTGCCGTTGGCTCGAGCCGGATTAATATGTTTGAAGCAATCAAAGAAGTAAAAGTGGTAGACGAGTACACGGTACAGTTTCTTCTGAATTACCCGTATGCACCGCTCTTGTCTGTTTTGGCGAGTGCAGAGGGAAGCATCATCAGCCCGAAAGCCATTGAACAATATGGAAAAGATTTGAGCAAGCATCCAACCGGCACGGGCCCGTACAAATTCGAAAAATGGACGCCGGGCCAAGAAGTGGTTCTCGTGAGAAACGATAGCTACTATGGCGGTACACCAAATTTGGATAAAGTCGTTTTCAAAACCGTACCCGAAGACACAACTCGCCTTGCCATGGTTGAGACAGGAGAAGTTCAAGTGGCAGAAAACCTGCCTGTGACGGACATCGATCGCGTACAAAATTCTCCATCCATGCAATTGGGTCGATACCCTGGGTTCTCTGTCGATCACATCGGATTGAATACAAAGAAAAAGCCGTTTGATGATGTGCGTGTCCGCCAAGCCATTGCCCACGCAATCGACAAGAAGACCATTATTGAAGGCGTTTACAACAACGTGGGAACACCAGCTCACTCCTCGATTACACCAGCGATGGTTGGGTACAGTCCGAATGTAAAAGACATTCCGTATGATGTCGAGAAAGCGAAGCAATTGCTCGCCGAGGCTGGATATCCAAACGGCTTCAAAGCAAAAATCGCGTTGAATGACAACAAAGCACGGATTAGCGTAGCGGAGGTTTTGCAGCAACAACTGAAGCCAATCGGTATTGACTTGCAACTGGATGTTATGGAATTCGGGGCTTATATCGATGCAGCATCCAAAGGGGAGACAGACCTGTTCATGAGTGGATGGGGAAATGCTACGGGCGATCCCGATTACAACCAGGCCAATCTGTATCATTCGAAAGCACATGGCGCACCTGGTAATCATTCCTTCTACAACAATCCGGAAGTAGACAAGCTGATTGACGAAGGACGCAGAGAACCAGACGCAGAAAAACGCAAACAAATCTATGAAAAAGCACAACAAATCGAAATGAACGAAGCTCCGCTTATTCCGTTCCGATTCTCCGAGAACTTGGCGGCCATTCAAAAGAATGTACAGGGTGTATGGATTAGCCCTGCTGGCCATATCGAGATTGACGAAGTAACGATTCAGTAATACGAGGCGCCGCTGACATGCTTGTGTCAGTGGCGTTTTTTGGTTGAAAAGTGGAACGCCATCCCCTAAGATAGATTATATTTTGTTGACCAGTGTGTAGCGGAGGTGAAATGGCGTGAAGCAAGGAAAAACGAATGCGATGCGGATATTGGATAAAGAAAAAATTGCATACACCATGCTTACATATGCAACGGATGATGGAAAAATCGACGGAATCGCTGTTGCCCAAAAGATCGGTCGCGAAGAGAGCGTTGTCTATAAAACATTGATTTCTCAAGGGACGAGCAAATCGTATTATGTGTTTGTCATTCCCGTTGAAGCCGAGCTTGATCTCAAAAAAGCGGCAAAAGCAGTCGGCGAGAAAAAGATCGAGATGATTCCCGTGAAAGAGATTACCAAAGTATCTGGCTATATTCGTGGTGGATGTTCGCCAATCGGGATGAAGAAATTGTTTCCTACTGTGATCGATCAACAAGCACAATCGTTAGAGACGATCATTGTCAGCGGCGGAAACATTGGCGTTCAGATCGAGATGGCAGTAGAGGGCTTGTTACAAGCAACGAAAGGCTCCTTGGCAGATGTATCTGCATGGTAAAGCAAAAAGGCCGCGGCATTAGCTGGGGCCTTTTGTTGTTTAGGGAAAAAGTCCCTTCCAAACTTGGATAGGGGTGTCGCATGAGCAGCAGTTCAATTCACCAGCAAGATAAGGAAGGTGGGCAAGCAGCTTTTTATCCCCAATCGCAAGCGCACGTTGGACACACCGTTACATATTCGTCTCCCTCTGAAAAAGTGAGGAGCATGTTTGCAATGTCTTTGTCCCCACGAAAAACAGCGTCCGCGGCTAGTAAGTAGCGCTTGTCGGCTTCATGCTCTCCCATTGATACTTGGTGAAGGATTGATTCAGTCTGCTCAGTCAGTGATAGAATGGCACGTCGGTATTCTAGACAGATTTCTCTGAAGGTTTCTGGTTCTGTACAACTCTTCTTTTTCCTCGGAAAAATAGTCGTGCTGAATATGCTGAAGGAGCGAAGGGACGCGATCGGAAAAACCATAAGGACCTTGTAGCTTCCCCCATACAGGACTTGTTAAATCTAGCATAAGAACCATCACCTCTCTTGCTGAAATGTGCCACTATTCCCCTATCATAGTAAAACTTTCTCCATTCCGCTATGATTTGCTCCTTATCCAGAGAGGGGTGAGGGGTATGTTCGTCGGTTTCTTCCCCGGTATGATATGGAAGTTGTTGTATCCGACTATACTTTTTACCGATCAGAGAGCATACCAGTTGCTGCCAGGCAAGCCATAATAACACGTACGATCACCTTCATGTATACTTAAGTATAAGCGGAACGAATCGGTAAGCAACTAAAGGAGATCCATACGTAATGAAATCAGACCGTATAAAGTTCCCGGCGGGATTTTGGGCGGGATTACAACGAATAGGGATTGCCCCCTACGATCTAGTTCGCAAAGCGCGCCTGCCGCTCACCATTCTTACAGAACCAGCTATAGTCACCACAGCCCAATATTTCAGCATCTGGCAAGCGTACTCTGATCTTGTTGGTGACATTGCTACCGGAATCATCAAGCTTTCAACCGCCTTTGAAACGGCACAATACCCACCGACTGTTTTAGCGACCTACCATGCTCGTGACTATCGCGACGCGCTTAATCGAATGGCCCGGTACAAACAACTGTGCCCTCCGGAAAGGTTGCGTATAACAGAGGAGGGCGAGCGCTGTACAATCGAATTGGAGTGGATGCATAGCGAGCAACCCGGACCACCAGTCCTGGTTGGAACCACACTCGCCTTTCTTTTAGAACTTGGGCGACGGGGCACGGGCAAGCGATTAACTGCACAGTCCGTTGAGTTTTCTCACGCGATGGGAGATGTAACTGCCCTTGAGGCTTACTTCGGTTGCCCTATACGGATTGGTGCCACCGATAACCGATTAACACTCCATCGACGCGATCTGGACGGCCTCTTTCTTTCGTATAACAAAGAATTGTTGGAGATATTGACACCTGTATTGGACCGATCATTGGATGAACAGTGTAGTCATTCCATTGCTGAGATAGTCAAGTGGAGCTTGAAGCGAAGTCTATCCGGAGGCCGCCTGGATATTCGAGCTGTTGCCAGCGAGCTGGGCATGAGTGATCGTACCTTGCAACGCCGTCTTACGGATGAATGCACAACGTTCAAGCAACTGTTAACACAGGCTCGACATGAACAGGCACGAGAATACTTAGCCGATCCCAAGCTCGATATAAAAGAAGTGGCTTTCTTGCTTGGATATGAAGATCAGAACTCATTCTACCGGGCCTTTCGGCTTTGGGAAGGCGATACACCTTCCCATTGGCGTTCCGAATACTTTCGGGTCAATCCTGCCGTCAAATTCCCAAGCTAACGGTTCCAAGCAGGGCTACCATTTTCTCTGTTTCCATATTTGGCGGGTCCAGCAAGAAATTTGGCATTGTACGCTAGTTACCGAACGATCCAGACAAAGTACGATAATCTCTATCCGGAGCACAAGAATGTTCCAAGATGGACTTCTAGTCAGCTTGCCGTGAATGACTACAAAGGAGACAAGTGTTATGGATATGGGATTAAGGAACAAAACTGCTTTAGTTACTGGATCGACGAAAGGTATCGGGAAAGCAATTGCCATTGAGCTTGCCAGAGAAGGCGTCAATGTCCTCGTAAATGGACGGAATGATGAAGAGGTAGAACGAATCGTAAATGAATTGAAGTCGGAATTCCCGGATACTTCTCCTCAGAATGCTACGGCTGATATTGTAGATAAGAAGCAGAGAGAAGCATTATTTGAGAAATATCCCCACGTGGATATTCTCGTTAACAATATGGGTATTTATGAGATCATGTCCTATGAAGACGTTGACGATGAAGTATGGGAAAAATACTTCCGAACAAATGTCCTTGCCGCTAATGGATTATCTAAATTTTACTTGCCTACCATGTTGAAGAACAATTATGGACGAATCATCTTTATAGCAAGTGAAGAAGCGATCATGCCTTCGGGGCAAATGCCTCAGTATTGCATGACGAAATCTATGCTATTATCACTGTCAAAAAGCCTATCTAAACAAACGATTGGAACGGAAGTCACCTCCAATACAATCATGCCAGGACCAACGCTTTCCGAAAATGTATATCAAATCATTGATCGTTTGTTCCCTGATGATATGGCATTTTCGGAAAAAGAGAATCAATTTATGGCCGCAAACCTGCCCCAATCCGAATTACAGCGGTTTATCAGACCTTTTGAAATAGGTAGGCTGGTAGCATTCGTATCCAGCCCTTATGCAACCGCATTTAAAGGTTCACCTATCCGTATGGACGGGGGCATGGTGCCAACTATTTTTTAACATGAATTCCATGTATCGATCAGAATTGAAAAAGACAAGGGAGGGTGTCCAGTATGAGTAAAGGATTATACGAAGCACATTTACCTGTCAAAAATCTCTTGTGATCCATTGAGTTTTACAAACGGCTTGATCTGGAACTCGCCCATCAGACTCCTACAATTGCTTTCTTTTGGATTGAAAAAGGGCGGAGCTGGTTAGGGACTATGGGAGACAGACCGGGTTGATACCCCTTATCACGTTTCGTTACGTCATGTTGCCTTTCAAATTGATCGCATAGATATGGATGAAGCGAAGAAGTGGTTGGAACAGAAGGGGATAGAGGTAACAACTAGCTTCGGTTTTCCACCAGAAAAACAGCCGCGAGTCCTGCCAATACCGAGATTGACGCGACCAACCGCCAGGGAAGCCAGCACACGGGAATTTTCTGCAACGGAATGAAGATACACAAAAGTCCTGATGCATCTGTTCATCAGGACTTTTTCTTGCGCTTACTCTGTTTGAAACGAACCGAGTATCTCCAGGTAGTGAGAATTGTACATGATGCCGAGGACATTCCCAAACGGATCAAGGACTGAAGCGGTTATGAATCCGTCACCACGCTGGATCAGGGGTTCGTACTCTCTTGCTCCCATGGATAACAACTTATCCAGTACGGATTCGATATCGTCGACGTGCCAGTACATCACAGCGCCACCCGGACCAGGTACCGCAGCCGCAGGTGCGAAACGGCGATCAATGAGGCCTAGTTCGTGCTTGTAGTCTCCAATGCGAAACTCGACATAGGCGAGCTGCCCATCCGGTCCAAACCGCTCGAAGTACGGTGCAAAGCCCAATAGTTTCGTGTACCACTTTTTTGCCGCCAGCACATCATCCGCCCAATAACTGATCGTAGCAAAGCCCCGTAAGGTTTGGTTGTAGCTCATCATCGAAATTCCTCCTTCAAATGGATGGTACTTTCGATTATAAGGACTGCCTACTGACAACTGTCTGTCAGTAGTTTGATTTTCTTTCCCCTTAACTGTACTTACTCAGCACATCAAAAAACTCTTTCAGAAAATGATAAAAAAGCTTTTCAGAAGGGGGAAGCTCCCGGTTGTTGGGGATGATAATGCCCACCGTTCGCGTCACCAATGGCTCACTTATCGGGATTTTCACTGTCTCACGGGGAACGTTATCCGTTAACGTAAGCTCTGGCAATAATGTGACACCCAAGCCTGCTGCTACCAACCCTTTAATCGCATCGATATCTTCCCCTTCAAAAGCAACTTTCGGAGAAAAACCCATTTGTGAGCAAGCATTGACTGCGATATTGCGGAGGATGAAACCGGGTGGAAACAATACAAAAGTATCTTCCTGCAACTGACTGAGACGCAAGCTTGGTTGCTTGGACAGCGGGTGCTTCGCAGGCAGCAGTGCCACGATATTTTCAGCAAAGAAGATGTGGCTGCGCACATTTTTTTCCTGAGTGGGTACAGGTCCAAGAAAAGCCAAGTCAATTTCTCCGTTGATGACCGAGTCGATCAGCCCCTGATAAGAGCCCTGCTTTAATTGAAAGCCGATGTCTGGGTACCGGGCTCGAAAACCGGAGATGACTGTCGGAAGGGGATTGGCGGCGAGGCTGCTCGTAAAACCAACACGAATCGTACCGAGAGAAGGGTCTAGGAACTCCTCAATCTTCTCTTTTGCCTTCTCGATTTCGTTCATCGCCATTTCCACGTGATGCAAAAAGATTTTTCCAACTGCCGTCAGCTTGATATTGCGACCTTCGCGGAGGAACAGCGACACACCGAGCTCCTCCTCCAGATTGGCGATTTGCCGACTGAGGGCAGATTGGGCGACGTGCAGATGATGTGAGGCTTCGGTGAAGTGCTCTCGTTTGGCAACCTCGATGAAGTATTGAATCTGTCGTAGCTCCATGAATACCCCCACCTTACCTATTGATCTCGATTTGAGATAGATTTTGCATAAATTATATATTGTTTGTATCGTTTCACTCAATCTAAAATGTACATACCAGAGAGAGCAAGGAGAGTGGAGATACATGACGACACAAGGAATGCCTGCTAAGCAAGGTCTGTACGATCCGATTTTCGAACATGACGCTTGCGGAATTGGTTTTATTGCAAATTTAAAATCGAAATCGACGCATGATATGGTCCGAAAAGGTCTGAAAATTCTGTGCCAACTGGAACACCGCGGCGGTCAAGGCAGTGATCCGGAAACGGGAGACGGTGCAGGGATTTTAACTCAAATTCCACACGCCTTTTTCAAAAAGACCTGTAAAGAGCTGAATATCTCGCTTCCAGCGCCAGGCAAATACGGTGTTGGTATGCTGTTTCTTCCAATGGATGCAGCGAAACGGCAAAAGTATGAAGATCAGCTGGAGGCGATTGTTGCAGCAGAGGGACAAAAGCTACTCGGCTGGAGAACAGTTCCTGTCGATGCGACGAAAATCGGCAAAACGGCTGTAGCGAGTCAGCCTTATGTCCGCCAAGTATTCATCGGAGCGAGCTCGAATATCCAGGACCAAATGGCATTTGAACGGAAGCTGTACGTCATTCGCAAGCAGGTGGAACAGGCAGCAGGTGCTGATTTTTACGCCGCTTCCATGTCTTCGCGTACGATTGTCTATAAAGGATTGCTCACACCAGGACAACTGGATGCTTTTTATCTAGATTTGCAAGAAAATTCTTACACCTCTGTCTTTTCGGTCGTTCACTCCCGCTTCAGCACGAACACATTCCCTACATGGGAGAGGGCACACCCGAATCGTTATTTGATTCACAACGGGGAAATTAACACCTTGCAAGGAAACATGAACTGGATGATGGCTCGTGAAAAAATGTTTCAGTCCGAGGCCTTTGGTGCTGATTTGGCAAAAGTGGTGCCAGTCATTGATATGGCGGGCAGTGATTCGGCAATTTTGGATAACTGCGTGGAGTTTTTCGCGTTGGCAGGTCGCTCCTTGCCGCATGTTGCGATGATGATGATTCCTGAACCGTGGGATCAGGATGAGCGAATCGACGAAAATAAGAAAGCTTTTTACGAGTATCATAGCTGCCTCATGGAGCCGTGGGATGGTCCAACAGCCATTTCTTTCACGGATGGCAGACACATTGGCGCGATTCTCGACCGAAATGGCTTGCGCCCAGCGAGATACTATGTGACGTCCGATGATACCATCATTTTCTCATCGGAGGTTGGAGTTCTCGAAGTACCAGATGAAACGATTGTTCAGAAAGGACGACTTAGTCCTGGACGGATGCTGCTCGTCGACCTCGAGGAAGGCAGAATCGTGTCTGACGAGGAAATCAAGCAAAAAATCGCAAGTGAACAGCCATATCGGGAATGGGTGAAAAACAACCTGCATGCTATCGAGGATTTGCCAGCAGCAGGTCACACGGAGGAGCTGCAAGGAGAGAGCCTGCTTGCGCACCAAAAAGCGTTTGGCTATACACAGGAGGAAGTCGACAAGGTACTTGCCCCGATGGTGGCTGAGCAGAAAGACCCCATCGGTTCGATGGGCGTAGACACACCACTTGCGGTATTGTCAGATCGCGCCCAGCTTTTGTACCACTATTTCAAACAGTCCTTCGCCCAAGTCACGAATCCGCCGATTGATGCGCTACGGGAGGCTTGCGTAACATCGACACATACTGTGCTTGGCGCGGAAGGAAACCTGCTTGCACCGGATGCGAGCAATTGCCGAAGAATTCGTTTGACCAATCCGTTGATCTCCAATCAAGAGCTGGCGAAGCTCCGCGCGAACCCATACCAAGAGTTCAAGGCGAAAACATTGTCGATACTCTTCCCGGCACAAGGGGGAGAACAGGGGTTAGAGCTGGCACTTGATCAATTGTTCGCTGCGGCAGATGAAGCGATTGCTACTGGCTACAGCTTGCTGATCTTATCAGATCGCGGAATGAATAAAGATTTGGCTGCGATCCCTGCCTTGCTGGCTGGAAGTGGACTTCACCATCACCTCGTCCGCGCAGGGACACGTACCAAAGCGAGCATCATCATCGAATCCGGAGAACCGCGTGATGTACACCAGTTTGCCATGCTGATTGGTTACGGTGCCGACGCGATCAACCCATACGTCGCCATCTCAACTGTGAACCATTTGGTTGAATCGGATAAGTTGAAGGATATCACAGGCGACGAAGCAGTCGAAGTGTACCTGCACACAGCCGTAGAAGGTGTCGTAAAAGTCATGTCGAAGATGGGCATTTCGACGATTCAGAGCTACCGTGGCGCACAAATTTTTGAGGCAGTAGGCATTCATTCTGCGGTCATCAATCGTTATTTTAGCCGTACACCTTCGCAGATTTCGGGGATCGGACTGGATGTGATTGCGCAAGAGACTTTGCTTCGCCATGCGAAAGCATTTTTGCCAGAGCATTCCGAGGAAGCATTGGAGGCAGGCAGCGATTTTCAGTTCCGCCGTGACGGTGAGTTCCACCTATTCAACCCGAAGACGGTTCATGCCCTGCAAAAAGCTTGTCGGGAAGGCAACTATGAGCAGTACAAAATCTATGCAGAGCAAGCGACAGCACAGCAATTCGTAGCCCTGCGCCATTTGCTCGA
The DNA here is from genome assembly GCF_001423865.2 of Brevibacillus sp. Leaf182. Classification (NCBI taxonomy): domain Bacteria; kingdom Bacillati; phylum Bacillota; class Bacilli; order Caryophanales; family Paenibacillaceae; genus Brevibacillus; species Brevibacillus sp. Leaf182. The sequence continues at coordinate 26,466 of NZ_LMPN02000036.1, forward strand.
TTTCAAGTCCAATCGACAGCCGATCCCGTTAAACGAAGTAGAATCAGTTGACTCCATTGTTCATCGTTTTAAAACGGGGGCGATGTCATATGGCTCTCTCAGCAAGGAAGCGCATGAGACCTTAGCAATCGCCATGAACCGTTTGGGTGCGAAAAGCAACAGCGGGGAAGGTGGCGAAGATTCGGTACGTTACATCATGGATGAAAACGGTGATTTGCGACGCAGTGCAATTAAGCAAGTCGCATCAGGACGCTTTGGCGTATCCAGTCATTACTTGGTCAATGCCTCAGAGATCCAAATTAAGATGGCACAAGGAGCAAAGCCGGGCGAAGGCGGTCAATTGCCAGGAAGCAAAGTCTACCCGTGGATTGCCGAAGTACGCGGATCGACACCAGGAGTTGGACTCATTTCGCCGCCGCCTCATCACGATATTTATTCGATTGAGGACTTGGCACAGCTGATTTTTGACTTGAAAAATGCGAATCCACGTGCACGGATCAGCGTGAAGCTCGTATCCAAGGCTGGAGTCGGAACAATTGCGGCTGGTGTGGCAAAAGGTCTGGCAGATGTCATTGTCGTCAGTGGACACGATGGAGGCACCGGCGCTTCCCCAAAATCAAGCATCAAGCACGCAGGACTGCCATGGGAGCTCGGTCTTGCTGAGACACATCAGACGCTGTTGTTGAACCAGTTGCGCGACCGTGTGGTTCTGGAAACGGACGGTAAACTGATGACAGGACGTGATGTCGTCCTTGCAGCTTTACTCGGTGCGGAGGAATTCGGCTTCGCTACCGCACCACTTGTTTCCATCGGGTGTGTCATGGCTCGCGTATGCCACCTCGATACATGCCCAGTGGGTGTGGCGACACAAAATCCTGAGTTGCGCAAACGGTTTAAAGGCGATCCGCAGCACGCCGTGAATTTCATGCGTCTCGTAGCCCGTGAAGTTCGTGAGATCATGGCGGAGCTGGGCTATCACTCCATCGAGTCGATGGTCGGTCAGAGCCATGTGCTGAAGATGAACGACAAGGCAAAAGAACACTGGAAAGCCAAGCATGTTGATTTGTCTGCACTCTTGTTCCAACCGGATATCTCCGAGGAAGTGGGCCGCTATCATCAACGCAACCAGGATCACAAGCTGGAAGAAACGCTGGATCGTCAAAAACTGCTCAAGCTGTGCAAGCCAGCATTGAATAAACAGCAGCAGGTAGAGGCAAAGCTCACCATCACCAATACGAATCGCGTGGTTGGTACGATCTTGGGCAGCGAGGTAACCAAACGCTTTGGCGAGCACGGTCTGCCGGAGGATACAATCCGCCTGCATTTTACTGGCTCGGCAGGTCAAAGCTTCGGGGCATTTGTTCCACGAGGGATCACGCTTCATCTCAAGGGAGATGCGAACGACTACGTAGGAAAAGGGTTGTCGGGCGGCAAAATTGCGGTCGCACCATCGAAAAACAGCAAATTCGCTCCCGAGCACAACATGATTATCGGAAACGTTGCGTTCTACGGAGCAACGTCTGGTGAGGCGTATATCAACGGGATGGCTGGTGAACGATTCTGCGTTCGCAACAGCGGAGTGACGGCGGTTGTGGAAGGAGTAGGCGATCATGGCTGCGAGTACATGACAGGTGGACGCGTCGTCGTTCTCGGCCCTGTCGGCAAAAACTTTGCAGCAGGCATGTCAGGCGGTACAGCGTATGTTCTGGCTGAGGAAAAAGAGAAGTTTGCCGCGATGTGCAACCAGGAGATGGTACTCTTGGAGACACTGGAAGATCAACGGGAGATCGACCGAGTCAAACGCTTGCTGGAAAACCATGTTAGCCACACAGGCAGCCGTCATGCCCAGGCTTTGCTCGATGAGTGGGAACGTACCGTCCAGCAGTTTGTTAAAGTCATTCCAAAAGATTACAAGCAAATCGTCTCCACGATGGAGGAATTGGAGAAATCGGGTATGAAGCGTCAAGAGGCGATTTTGGCCGCTTTTGAAATGAGCCAGAAGAAAGGCGATGCCAAAGCAGCGAAAAAGAAAGCGCACGAGCAAGCCTTTGTTTCTGTGGGCAAATAAGGAGGAGAGCCGATGACTTATTTTGTGAGTCGTCGGTTTTTTCTGTTACGCCCAAAGCAAAGAAATAACCAACCAGGAACAACAACAAGAATCTAAAAAGATGGTCTTGCGAAAATCAGTAGAATATTATTTAAATAAGAAGTAAAGAGGCATTTGCGCTAAGTAATGGGAACGAGGTGCAGATTTCTCCCCTGCACCCCGTTTCGTCAAACCTAGTAGAAGCTTGCTTTATTCTGCTCGGTCTTTATTGGCATCATTATTCGCAACATCCCATGTGTCATTACCGTCAGCCGCCACATTTTCTCCCATTTCGTTGCCAAGTGCACCCCCGGCAACCGCACCTGCAATGGTACCAAGTGGCCCTAAAATAGAACCTACGGCAGCACCTACTGCCGCACCGCCAACTGTTCCTACAGCTTCAGAAGCTCCACTGCCTGACATGTTCGCGTCGTCGTTCTCAACAGCATCGTTGTGATTGCGTTCGTTGTTAGTAGCCAAGATTGTCACTCCCTCGATTAGTGTTGGGAAGTTCTGCTATATCAAACGTGCAGTCCCAAAGCATAGGTTGTCCCAAACCTATCATTTCATTCCAAAAAAAATTTAAAGCTGGAGGTACCGGATCATGATTCAATCCATCGTCCATATCGCGCTCGTGGTCAAAGATTATGATGAAGCCATAGCGTTTTATACGAAAAAGCTCCATTTTACCTTAGTGGAAGATACGTATCAGCCAGAACAGGACAAGCGGTGGGTTGTCGTATCTCCACCTGGTTCTGTTGGCACTACGATCTTGCTTGCAAAAGCATCCAAACCTGAGCAAGAGCTATTTATCGGGAATCAGGCTGGTGGGAGAGTTTTTCTCTTTTTAAACACAGATGACTTTTGGCGAGATTATCATGAGATGGTTGCAAGAGGAATCCAATTTGTGAGAGAGCCAAAAGAACAGCCGTATGGAATGGTGGCGGTCTTTCAGGATTTATATGGCAACCTGTGGGATTTGCTAGAGTTAAATGAAGATCATCCGATTGCCAAACGTATGAAGTAGCCAGTTATACAGCCAGACAAAAAACAGGTCTTACCTCCCAGCGATGTGGATGGAAAGACCTGTTTTTTATTTCCTATTACACGATATAGGACAGTCCCATGATCAAAATGATTGCTACAACAGAAAGAATGGTCTCCATCACTGTCCACGTTTTCAATGTATCTTGCACAGACATATTGAAGTATTCCTTGATCAGCCAGAAGCCGGAATCATTTACGTGAGACAGGATCAGGGAGCCAGAACCTGTTGCCAGTACCAAAAGCTCAGGGCTTGTTCCAGGGATTTGCAGCGCGATCGGACCTACGATACCGGCTGCCGTCATCATGGAGACGGTCGCAGAGCCTGTTGCTACACGGATCAAGGCGGCGATCAGCCAGCCCAGGAAAATAGGGGAGATCGCAGATGCAGTAGCGAGCTCGGCAATATAATCACCCACACCGCTGTTCAGCAGAACTTTGTTAAATGCGCCACCTGCGCCGATGACGAGCAAGATTGTCGCGGTTGGGGCCAAGCAATCATTTGTGAATTTGAGAATATCGTCTTTAGTAAAACCACGGTTGAACCCGAGCGTCCAGAAGGAGACAATCACGGCAATCAACAGAGACGTAATCGGGCTTCCGATAAAATCAGCCCATTGGCGAATGGTATGTTCTTTTGGCAGAGTTACATCCGCAACGGTTGCAGACAACATCAACAGTACAGGGAGCAGGACGGTGAAGACGGTGATCCCAAAGCTAGGCAAATCACGCTCGGATTTTGGCTCCGCCAATTGGGAAGAGAGCTCTGGAGAAATGCTGGCCTTGACTCGTTTGCTAATCCAACTGCCGTAGATCGGTCCTGCAATGATCGCGGAAGGCAGCGCGACAATGATCGAGAGTAAAATCGTTTTACCAACATCCGCCTGGAACAGATCGACAGCGGCCATAGCAGCAGGATGCGGCGGCACGATCCCGTGAACGATGGAAAGGCCGGCTACGAGCGGTATTCCAATTTTGACAAGGGAGACACCTGTTTGTCTGGCAATCGTAAACACGAGTGGAATCAATAGAACAAAACCAACCTGGAAAAATACCGGAATCCCTACGATAAACGCCACGAACATCATGGCCCAGTGTACGTTTTTCTCACCGAAGCGATTGATGAGAGTACGGGCAATGCGTTCGGCACCGCCAGATTCTGCCATCATTTTGCCAAGCATGGTTCCCAAGGCAAGCACGATCGCGATAAAGCCGAGAGTGCCGCCCATCCCATCCTTTATTGAATCCACAACTTTTACAAGCGGCATACCGGATGCGATTCCCACAAATCCAGCGGCCAATAAAAGTGCGATGAATGGGTTCAGTTTGAAGCGAGTAATGAGAACGAGCAGGAAGACGATGGACAGCAGTGTAATGACGAGTGGCATGATGAACCCTCCCTAGTTGTTGTCTCTAGTTGTTTAACCGCTTTTGGAATTCGGCTATCAGCTTGTACTCTTCTAGCAGGTTGTAATAAACACGCTCGTATATATAGAAAAGCTCCAAATAGACACTGGATCGTTCCAAATCTGGCTCATGGCGATGCGAAATATGAATCATCTTTTTCACATCCTGCAAATGATCCATTGCCCCTAATGCATGCATCGCCAAGAGGGCCGCACCAAAGCTCGAGCTTTCATGACTTTCCGGAATCAGCACTTCATAGCCGAACATGTCGGACATAATCTGGCGCCATTCCCGCGAGCGGGCGAATCCACCCGATGCACGGATTTCCTTGGCTCCACCTGCCAGATCGCGCAGGGCGATACCGATGCTGTATACGCTAAACAAGATTCCTTCAAGAACAGCCCGGATGAAATGCTCGCGCTTATGATGGAGGCCGATACCGAAGAAGGAGCCTCTTGCTTGGGCGTTCCAGTACGGAGCTCGTTCGCCGGATAGGAAGGGGAGAAAGAGCAACCCGTCTGCACCAGCTCGAACATGCTCAGCAGCTTGGATCATGACTTCATAAGGATCAACGCCGAGCTGTTTGGCTTTTTCCACTTCGGGCCAACTGAATTCGTCACGGAACCAGCGAAGCATAATCCCACCGTTGTTCGATGGTCCGCCAATTACCCAATGATCTTCCGTCAGCACGTAGCAGAAAGTCCGTCCTTTTGGATCGGTGATCGGCTCTGGAACTACTGTTCTTACAGCGCCACTCGTGCCAATCGTAATGGCTACTTGTCCGTGATCAATGGCACCGATGCCGAGGTTTGCCAAAACCCCATCACTGGCACCGACAACGAAAGGCGTATCTGGATCGATCCCGATCTCTTCCGCATAGCGAATCTTCATTCCTCGCAGGATATGAGTAGTTGGTACAGGCTCGCTGAGATGTTGCTTGGAAATGCCTGCGACTCGCAGCGCCTCCTCATCCCAGTCGAGCTTTCTCAGATTGAACAGCCCCGTAGCTGAAGCAATGGAGTAATCGACGATATACTCACCAAAAAGCCGATAAATGACATATTCCTTGATCGAAATAAACTTGGCTGCCCGGCGAAACGTATCTGGCAAGTTCTCCCGTAGCCACATGATTTTGGGCAGTGGAGACATGGGATGGATGGGTGTGCCCGTCACTAAGTAAATCTGGTGGCCGACACCGTCTGCTTTTAGTCGATCTGCCTGGGCCACGCTCCGATTGTCAGCCCAGATGATGCTGTTTGTCAGGGGATTGCCACTCGGGTCGACAGCGATCAGACTGTGCATGGCAGTAGAGAAACCAATACCACCGATCTCGCTTTTGGCAATGCCTGCATGCTCCAGTGCTTGTTTCAATGCCTGGATGACAGCAGCAAAAATCGTCTCCGGCTCTTGCTCAGCCCAAGACGGCTGGGGAACGAGTAGCTGATAATCGATATTACCCGTACCGCGGATGGCGCCGGAAGGAGTAAAAACAATTGCTTTGGTACTGGTTGTCCCGATATCGAGCCCGATAAAGTAGGTTTGCGTCATAGAAGTCACCCCTAATTGAATACGCTTTCAACGTGTTGTCATGGAGATAACGCGATTATATCGAAATTTTTTTCATTTGTTAAGCATTAAGAAAAAAATTATTTCGCAGTTGAACACTTCACACCATGCTTGTATGTTTTGCATTTTTCTCCTGCAAGTTGCAAAAGAAGGCAAGCAAAAGAAAAAACGCCTGATTTACAGGCGTTTGAGTGAGATGGCTTCGCGGATGTGCTGGATATTGGCGATCGTATCATCCTGCCGCCGTAAAGATACGGCTACATAGAGCAGATCAATCAAGCTGAGTTGAGCAAGCCTGGAGGACAAGGCTTCTGTACGAAATACCGTTTCGCGTGAGGTTGTGTACAAGCACATGTCTGCCAGACGCACGAGAGGAGATTTCCCATAGCTTGTGATGCCGATTGTTTTTGCTCCGGCTTCCTTGGCAACTTGTAGGGCTGCCAAAATATCTTTATTGGAGCCAGAGTGGGAGATGCCTACGACGACAGCTCCTTTGGTAAGCAGAGAGGCGGACATTACTTGATAGTGCGCATCAGAATGATAGAGACAAGGGATGCCTGTCCGCATAAATTTGTGGTACGCATCCTGTGCGATGACGGCTGAGCCTCCCGAGCCATAAAACTCGATCCGACTTGCGTTTTCCAAACAGGAGACGATTTTCATTAACTCATCTTTATTAATAATCTGCTGTGTATCTCGAATCGTCTCGATATTCGCTGTGAAAATTTTTTCAGCAATCGCACTGACGTCATCGTCGTCGAGATTGATTTCTTGGTGAATGGTTTGCTTCGGATTCGTGACTTCACTCGCCAAGGCGATCTTGAATGCTTGGTAGCCGCGAAAGCCAAGCCTGCGACAAAGACGAAATACGGTAGCATCTGCACACTGGCATTGGTCGGCTAGCTCCGTGATAGAGAAGTGAATAATTTCACTGGCATGCTCCAAAATATAGTCGGCGATCTGTTGTTCTTTCCCGCTTAATTGCGTATAGATGGCGCGTAATTGCGTGAGCACACGAGGAGCATGCGGGGTGGAAGCGTTCATCAATAGGTACCTCCTAACGTTCCATTGTGAATCTGTACTGATAGTATAAGGAAAATCAGACTTCTTTTCATAGGTTCGAAAAAATTTTCTTCATTTTTGATGAAAGATGAAAATTTTTGTCTTATAATACGTGGTAACGGATATGATCCAAAAAGGAGTGACGTACACGATATGAAACTTGCGATCCTCGGGTTAGGAAAAATGGGGTACAATCTTACGCTTAATTTGCTCTCGCATCAGCATGAGGTCGTAGCCTATGATGTAGATTCTACGCGTGCAGAAGAGTTGAGTCATGAAGGCGCGATTCCAGCATTTTCGGTGGAAGACGCTGTGACGAAGCTGCCGACACCTCGCGTCATATGGCTGATGGTACCGGCAGGAGAGATTGTGGATCAATTGGTTGATCAACTCTCTACCTTGCTGGATACAGGAGATATCGTCATTGACGGTGGCAACTCTCATTACAAGCAATCTGTAGATCGCTATGCTCGCTTAAAAGAAAAAGGCATTCACTTCATGGATGCAGGTACGAGCGGAGGTATGGAGGGAGCGCGCCACGGAGCATGTATGATGATTGGTGGCGATCGGGAAGCATTCACTCATATCGAGCCGATGATTCGCGACATTAACGTTGCAAACGGATATTTATACGCTGGGGAAGCGGGCAGCGGCCATTTCTTGAAAATGATTCATAACGGGATCGAATACGGTATGATGCAGGCGATCGGAGAAGGCTTTGAGGTACTTGCGAAAAGCCAGTATAACTACGATTTTGCCGAGGTCGCACGCGTGTGGGCAAATGGTTCCGTCATTCGAGGTTGGCTGATGGACTTAACAGAGCGAGCTTTTCGAAAAGACGCCAAGCTTGATGAAATCCGTGGGGTCATGCATTCTTCCGGGGAAGGAAAATGGACGCTGGAAACCGCGCTGGATCTACAGGCAGCTACACCCGTGATTGCGATGTCCTTGCTGATGCGTTACCGTTCGTTGGACGAGGATACGTTCCACGGAAAAGTGGTCGCAGCCTTGCGCAATGAATTTGGTGGACATGCCGTAGAAAAGAAATAAGAAATGGGATGACCGTAAAGGTGCTTCGGTGGTTGAAGCTCCGGGGTCATCCTTTTTTTATATGGAAGAAGAAGGAATTTTTATTTAGAAAGCAAAGTATGCAGGTATCGCCCAGAAGTTTGCCTGGTCGAAAAGTGCTTTTTTATTCAGTAGCTTCTAAAACGATGGGAGGATGGAAAGATGAGCGTCGAAGAGGTTGTTTTGTACAAGAATGAGAAAGGAATCGTGACTCTTACGCTAAACAGACCAGAGGCATTGAATGCATTGAACCGAGATGTCCTTACTCAGCTTTCGACCATCTTGGACAGGATCAAAGCCGATCCCAGTGTGAAAGCGGTCATCCTTACAGGTGCGGGAGAAAAAGCATTTTCGGCCGGCGCCGACATCTCGTATCTGCATCAGGCGACACCGTTGGAAGTAAGGGATTTTGCTCAGTTGGCTGTTTCGGTGACCAGTCAAATCGAATCGTTGGGAAAAGTAGTTGTTGCTGCGATAAACGGCTATGCGTTAGGCGGAGGCCTTGAGATCGCTGAATCGTGCTCGCTGCGTATTGCGGTTCAACATGCCAAAATGGGACATCCAGAAGTGCGAATTGGAGCAGTGGCGGGCTTTGGTGGAACAACAAGGCTCCCTAGGCTAATAGGAAAAGGCCGTGCCGCGGAGTTACTGCTTACAGGATCAGCGATAGATGCGGATGAAGCATATCGAATGGGACTGGTAAACCGGGTCGTTTCGTCTGAGCGGCTACTGGCAGAAACAGAGGAGGTTCTCCGAGAAATTTTGTCTCAGTCTCCGCTGGCAGTGAAACTAACATGGGATGCGATTCATCGAGGGAGTAATCTGACAGTAGAGGAGTCCGCACTTCTAGGCGCAGACTACTTCGGACTCGTGGCATCCACCGAAGACTTCCGGGAAGGAACCAAGGCTTTCTTAGACAAGACTAAACCGCATTTTACAGGGAGATAATCATACGAGCTTCAGTACCTCGCATAATTCAACCAACCGCCTAATTCCGTACATCTGATGGCGATTGCGATCGTGAATACTTTTGATCGCATCTGCCGTCACTTTTTTGGCCTGCTCAATACTTTGATTTTCGACTGCTTGTACAATTTCTTTCATGTTCGTTAAAAAATACACGGTATTGCGCAATGTGCGGATAAGCAAAATCTTCCGTATATCCATGGGAGTGAATTGGCGGTAGCCATTCTCAGGATCGCGTGGCAGTACTAGCAAGCCTTCTTTTTCCCAATGACGAATCGCAGACGTTGTGACTCCTGTGTAAGCAGCAACTTCACCAATCGTCATGCGGTTTCGCCACTTTTTATTTGGAGGCAAGGGGAGATCAAGATTTTGCAAAAGCTCGAGTGTTTGGTCTGCTGCGACCTTCTCCTGCTGAAGGTTGGCCTGTTCTTTATTCACGAGCCAAAAGGCAGCATCCATATCCGTTTTTTGAAGCGATCGAAGGACTTCACAGGTGACAGCGACCCCAAAGCCGGGAAACATGGCGCGCAGGCAACGAAAATAGGCAAGATGAATTTCTGTATAAAGTCGATAACCATTGTCGGCACGATCAGGAGCAGGAACGACTCCCCATGATTCATAATGGCGCAAAGCACTCGTGCTAATATGTAGCTCGCGAGCGATCTCAATCGGCTTGTAATAAGGCATCAAACGTACCTCCCGCTGGTTAGTTATCGCGGATATCACTATACCAAGAACAGCATCTCGTAGCAAATGTTCCGGTCATTTTTGGAAGGTCGTAATACTTTTACCCTGTTCAGCATGGGATGGAAAAGCGAAGATTGTCAGTAGGTATTGATTCTTCTTTTCCAGAGGGGAGATAACGTATGGCCATTGTTCAGCTACGATCAGAGAACCCGGACTTTTCGTACATGATCAAGAAAAATCCGAATTCCGGAATGAGTTTACGATCCATTCGAAAAGGCATCGCATACGGGTGGTTTTCCAATGCGGATACCTATAACGTTTACTTTAAAGATGCAGAAAATGAGGTTTCCTACAAGCAATCCGAACAGGAGCATTTTGAATACTTGAATGTCTCCCGGTACAATACACCCTTGTTTCCGTTAAATGCGATCAATGAATTTTTTTCCGCTCCGATGAAGCAACACGACGAGCGGGATGCAGAAGGGTATGAGCATGTTTTTTTCATCAACATGATTCACATCGAACGTCTGCTGTATTTGACATTTTTTGAGAAGCACCTGAAGGATTTCACCTTTGAACTCAAGCACCACGCCGATAAAAGCTACGCTTTGACCATCACAACGAGAACGAGTCTGCATCAGCTTCTCCACGTCGTGAGCGTGCTCTGTCTATTCTTGAGTATGTTTGGAAAAGAGCACATCGATATATCCGATAACATCCTGGATAAATACATCAAAAGCATCCATGTCATCGACGCGCCTTTTTACATAAGAAGCCTGTTCGCTCGCAATTTCCTGACAACCAGAGAGCGCTATCGCAAGTACAAGACCGAGATCGAGAAGACGAGCCGCTACCCCATACAATTGGAATATGGCAGCACCGGTTTGCAGAGAAGGAACTACATCTCGAGTAAGCTTCCTTTTACGAAATCCATTGTGGATATCGGATGCGGAGAGGGCTTTTATGCGATCCCGTTCGCTACCAAGCTGCCGCAGTATTACTATGCCATCGATATCAATGAACAATCGCTGGATTTAGTCAGACGCAGGGCCGTGGAAAAAGAAATCTCGAATCTGATTTTGTTCAGCTCGCTTGATCAGTTTTTACAGGATTACAACGGAGAACAAGTAGATGTCATTTTGACTGAGGTCATTGAGCACATGAGCAAAGAGGAAGCGAGAGTGTTCATTAAGCAAATTTGCAGTCAATTGGATTTTGACCATTTTATCATTACGACACCGAACTCAGATTTTAATCAGTTCTATGAGCTGGAAGGTTATCGCCACGACGATCATAAATGGGAAATGGGACAAGAAGAGTTCCAGGCATGGATGACCGAGATCATGGAAGAAGCCGGGGTGCAGGGGCAATTTGTATCTATTGGTGACGGCGTGAATGACATACACACCACACAAGGCGTCATTGTCCAGCGAAAGGGGGCGTAACGATGCTGATACAGACGCAGGTCCACACGATTTTTATGCTCGTCGGTCCCACCGAATGTGGGAAAACGACCTTTGCCAAGGAAGTTCTTATACCGAGGCTTTCATTTGAAGATGAACAAAAAAACGTAAAAGCAAATGTCCAATACATTTCCTCGGACAGCATTCGCCAGGAACTGCTGGGCTATGATTACGACAAGTATGATCAGGTGATGCTGGAGGCCAGTGAGCAGGCATTTCAGCTCCTGTTTGAAAAGCTGCGCTTGGTGACTTCGTTTCCGATCAACGCCGAATTCGTGGTTGTCGATACAACAGGGCTAGCAGAAGACTTTCGCTCGAAAGTCCGCGACATTGCAGCCGAGAACAATTACCGCTTGGAAGTGATCCTCTTTGATTATCGCAATCGGGAAGATTACTATGCATCCGAACGGTCAAAAAAGCTGATTACCAACCATATTCTCCGGTTGAAGCAAGAAGTGCTCCGAGCATTATCAAAGGAAGGGTACCACAACATTCACCGGATACGGCACAAAGATTTTTACGTACTGGCAGATGGGGGGACTAATCCTCGTTATGAGGTTGTGATCGAAAATAAGGATGCCTATCTGGCAACGATCCTTCCCAAAGATCAAACATACATCATCATCGGAGACATTCACGAATGCGTCCAAGAATTAAAAGGTCTCCTGCAAAACTACGGATTCAAGCTTGAGGGCAATCGTCTCATCACGACGGAAAAGGTGCAGCATACCAAAATCATCGTAGCAGGGGACTGGATCGACAAAGGAGCGCAAACCAGGGAGATTATCGAGTTTCTATACGAAAATCAACAGCATTTCTTGTTTGTTCTCGGGAACCATGAAAATTTTGTCTACAAGTACTTGCGAAAGGAACTAAAAGGGGTAGATCAACAGCTACTGAATACTTATTTTGATTCCACACACGTCCTGGAAAAAGACGCTGAATTAACAGCGATGTTCAATCACCTGTATACGCTGGCTCAGCCGTTTTATCGATCGAACGCACTGACTGGCCCGTCCTATTATGTAACACACGCTCCCTGCAAAAAGAAGTATATTGGAAAGCTTGATGCGAATTCGATGCGGCGCCAACGCAATTATCGGATAGACCGAACAGCATCATTGGAAGAGCAGCTCGCATTTTTGACGGTTGAAGCGGTCAGTAATCATCCGTACCATATTTTTGGACATATCGCGGCCCAAAAAACGTTTCGCCTGAAGAACAAGCTCCATCTCGATACCGGATGTGTACACGGAAACGCTTTAACCTCCGTCGTGATCGCACACAAGCCGTTTTTCAAATCGTTTCAATCTGAGCATCGGGTGATGACTGATGAGCTGCCGATCTTGTTCCATGCAGAAAAACAAGTATCCGTGGGTGATTTGGAAGAGGAAGAACTCCGTCGACTCCGTTACTGCTCGCAAAATAAGGTCAATTTTATTTCCGGAACGATGCCCCCAGCGGATAAGGATGTGGAGACTCAGGAATTGGAGTCGTTGAAGGCGGGGCTGGATTATTTCGCGAATCGAGGCATTCATCAAGTCGTGTTGCAGCCGAAATACATGGGTTCGAGATGCAATCTCTATCTCCATTATGATCGCGACAAATGCTTTGCGATCAGCAGAAATGGATATGCCATCAATCAGGTTGATTTGACATCGATATATGACAAGCTACATGCAAGGTTCCGTGAATATATGGAGCAAAATGAAATGGCGATGCTCATCTTGGATGGCGAATTGTTGCCGTGGAGTGCAATAGGGAAGGGCTTGATCGAAAAGCAGTTCAAACCAATCGAATCCGCGCTTCGCAGTGAATTTGCATTTTTGCAGGAAAACGGTTTTGAAGAGGCGCTTCACCAACTCGTTCACAACTATGGCGAGAGCGGATTCGAAAAAGACCAGTTCCACCTATCCAAGAGTGCGCTCACGGAAAAATTCGGTTCGAGCGTGTATCAAAGCTACAAGTATGTGCGAGAAATCAAAGAGAGCTACGTTCCTGTCGACAAGCATTTGGAGGCCTATCACATTTACCAAAAACAGATGGAGCTTTATGCAGGAGAAGGGGAGCTGGTCTACAAGCCTTTTTCGATTCTAAAGGCTGTCTATTTGAATGGGGACGAGCAATTGCCGGATTGGAAGACATCTGATATGTATCGCTTTGTAAATGACGATCATTTTCTCGCCATCGATTTGTCTGAGCCGAATGCATATGAACAAGCGGCACGTTACTTTTCCACGATTACACTGGAAAACAAGATGGAAGGCATTGTGATCAAGCCAGAGTTCATCGATCACAAGGTCGTGCCTGCCATGAAGGTTCGCAATCCGGAGTACTTGGCGATTATTTATGGCTACGATTACCGTTTCCCCCACAAGTACCGCAAGCTTTTTAATCAGAAAAATAGTACGCAAAAGCTCAAGACTTCGATGCGGGAATACAAGCTGGGTCAGCGGATGCTTGGATTCAAATTCGACGATATTTCTCCAGAAAATACGGAGTATCAAAAAGTAGTCGCAACCATGCTCTTTGAAGTGGCGAAGGAAAAAGAGATCGATCCGCGCTTGTAAATGTATTCTCCTTGGCATAGGTGCTAAATTCCAACACATCAATCGAACCGAACTCTTTTTTTGCAGCTTGAATGGCTCGTTTCAAAGCGGCTAAGTCTGTAATATCCGCTACAAATGACTGTGTTTCAATATTTTGTTTTCTAAGCTCGCTTTCGATAATGGCTAATTTCTCAGGATTACGTGCAATCGGCACAACCTTAAAACCATTTTCTCCGAATTTTTTCGCTAGAGACAAACCTAAAAAACTCTGCAACCTCCCATTAATGGAATTGTCGTATCAGATAATTTCACAACGGGTGCATTGTTGTTGGGCCGCAATTGAAGTTGTTATTGCTGCTCAATTGATTATCATAGCTGCCGCGTCAATTGGTGATGTTCGGTAAGCTGCTAAATCCGCTTTCCGCCCAAAGATCCCCCAATTTTCTTCGGGGACTTCGTGAATAATGATATAGACGGGCATGAGAGTAGAAGTACCGAGTTGTCGTCCGAAAATTGTAGTAGCTCCTTCGATCAGCCTTTTTTTGGCGTCGCTGTCTAAACCGCCCTCAATTACGAAGATCTGCACGCTGACAACATTCGTTGTCGCTTCTTCTTCTCCCATAAAAACGGTATCTTGATCGTAAAGATTAAAATAGGTCCAAACCGTACTTTTGACGAAGGGGGACTTTGGCAAGGTTTCGCATTCAAGCGCAAAATCGGTAAGCTCTCCGACAATTGCTCGCCGTGCCTTCAAATCGAATGCAGCTTCAGGTGCGTGAACAATAATCATTGGCATTGTATTTTTCCTTTCCTTAGACATATTTTTGAGGCCGCCGCATCTCCACGCAGCGGCCTCTGACAACTAGAAGGAAGGCACTTTGGGGCCATTACCTGCGATCAGATGTTCTGACCACCCGAGACTTCGATTCTCTGAGCATTAACCCAGCGATTATCGTTTTCAAGTAGGCTGGCGACTGCGGGACCAATGTCCTCAGGTACCCCGACTCGACCAAGGGCAGTCATCGCGGCAAACGTGTCATTGTAAGCAGGTATGTCGCGTACAGAACCTCCTAGAAAATCGGTTTCGATTGCTCCAGGTGCAATGGTATTAGCGGTGATACCGCGGTGACCAAGTTCTTTGGCCATATAGAGGGTTAGAATCTCGACCGCTCCCTTCGCCGCAGAATAGGCGGAGAATCCGGGATAAGATACACGAGTGAGACCTGATGAGAAATTCACAATACGGCCACCATCTGCAAGAAGTGGCAGAAGGGTCTGAGTCAAGAAAAACATGCCCTTGACGTGCACATTAAACAGGCCGTCGAACTGAGCTTCTGTTGTTTCGGCGAAGTCTATCATTTCTCCGTGGCCGGCATTGTTCACCAGATGATTGAAACTGGCGCTATCCCAAGTAGAATGCAAGGTCGAACGGACTGTCTTAGCAAAGGCCGCAAAGCTGGCGATGTTTCCAACATCGAGTTGTAGAGCGACTGCTTTACGCCCCAGAGCTTCGATTTCAGTAACAACAGACTTTGCTTCATCTGCTTGGCTACGATAGGTCAGGATGACATCCCCGCCATGACGCGCAATACTGATGGCAGTATTGCGACCAAGTCCGCGGCTGCCGCCAGTGACGATTGAGATATTTGTCATTGTAACTTCATCCTCTCAAGAATCATTATTAATTACACTGTTAGCATAAAAGTTAAAGTTTACTTGAAGTCAAGGGTTTTTTATATAATAATAAGTACATAATTAAACAGAGGATTTTTTTGTTTTCATCATATTTCTACCAATATTTATAGCGAAAACACGGTTAATTTAATTAGACAAGTCAAGAAAGTGTTAAAGTTTACTTTAATAGAGGGGGATGAAGGGATATTTATGTTGACTATAAGAGAAGTAACTGAATTGACAGGAATGGCGGCTCCCACACTTCGATATTACGAAAAGGAGGGGCTTCTTCCACATGTGAAGAGAAATGAAAGTGGGAAGCGGTTATATGACGAAGAAGATTTAAGCTGGATACACTTTGTTACTGCACTTCGAGCAACAGGAATGCCCATTGCCCAAATTCAGAAGTATGTATACTTGTATAAAGAAGGGGATTCGACTATTTCGGAACGAAAAAGGATGATGCTTCATCATAAAAAAGAAATTGAGAAGAGTATAAGGGAACTATATTTTAATTTGGACAAAATAAACTATAAACTTGCTCTATATGATGTATTAGAATCACAGATTGAACGGACTAGCATAAAAATTTGACTAAAGCCTGTTTCCGAAACGCATACGGTATAAACGTCAGTAGCCCCAGGCCTATCATTGTACTGGGGTTGTTATAGATTTCATAA
Organism: Brevibacillus sp. Leaf182; assembly: GCF_001423865.2. Lineage (NCBI taxonomy): Bacteria > Bacillati > Bacillota > Bacilli > Caryophanales > Paenibacillaceae > Brevibacillus > Brevibacillus sp. Leaf182. The sequence goes on from NZ_LMPN02000036.1 coordinate 42,718, forward strand.
GTTAAGCCCGCAGCCCCTCGTTTCGCTTGTAGTGTCAACCAGACTTAAACATGTTTCTACAAATAGGTGGTTGCGGTACGATGTATATGGATACTGATAAACAGGGAGAGCCGGTCTGGAGTGAACATAATGTAATGCCGTACGGAGCGGGAGAGATTAGTCCTTATTATTCGCATGTTACGAAACTGAACGATTCCGAATTGACGGAGAGCCCTGACATCCGTCTCATGGCAGCGAGTGGGACGTGCTGTTGCGCACATCGTTTTTTGAAGATAAGGAGAGGACGAGCGGAACATGAATGTGGAAGTGTATACGTTAAATGCGTTTTCGAAAGGGGAGAGTGGCGGTAATCCAGCAGGTGTTGTCTTAGAGGATGGCCTGTCGCTGAATGCTGCAGATATGCAGCTCATCGCGAAAGAATTGGGCTTTTCGGAGACGGCCTTTATGGAAAAATCCTTGCTTGCGGATTACAAAATCCGCTATTTCACCCCCGCCAGCGAAGTTGATCTGTGCGGACACGCCACGATTGCTGCATTTGGACTCATGCATTCGCTGGGTTTGGCAAAGGAAGGGACCTTCTATACGATAGAAACCAAGGCAGGGATTTTGGATGTGGATATTAGCTCCGAGGGTCTTGTTTATTTGTCACAGGCTTTACCAAAATTTTTTGAAAGGATATCCTGTGAGGAAATAGCCCCATCCTTGGGAATGGATGCCAAGGATCTGGAAACCGGGTTACCCATCCAAATTGTTTCGACGGGACTGCGGGACATTTTTATCCCTATCCGCAGCAGGAAGCTCTTGTATGAGGTTCAGCCCAATTTTGACGCTATAACCGCCATCAGCGAAAAATATGATGTGGTTGGATATCATCTGTTCACGATGGATACTCCAGACGATGCTGCTGCGGAATGCCGGAATTTTGCGCCGCTGTACGATATTCCCGAGGAAAGCGCTACAGGAACATCCAACGGTGCCCTGCTTAGCTATTTGTACCAACATGGCCAACGATCTTTGCAGGAAGTGGAGCATGTCATGTTCAGGCAAGGGTATTCGATGGATTGTCCTTCTGAAATCAAGGCAAGTTTGCGCCTGAGCGAGAGCGGTGAAATCATCCAAGTTCGAGTTGGCGGTGCAGTGGCTGGCATTGAACAAAGACATATCATGATATAAGCGGAATTAAATAGCTTGTTTTCAGCCACTATATAGGGGCAAATAGGCTAATTCTGCTAATGGTAAGGCGAGGATAGATAGCAGAGGATGTATGCGTGAACAGACGGGTTAACCGTTTTTCATCCAATCTGTCGTTTCCTCTGATTTTGATCGTTTTGCGTTCCTCGGGGCTAACGCAATGCTAGGTCGCTTGCATTGAAGATCGTGAGCGACACATAGTTTCATGGAGCTAACCAGTACGATAGCTCAATAAACCAGGCCAGTCTAATACTTTATTTTCTCTGAACAAAAACGAGAAGCTGCTGACCGAGCAAGCTTCTCGTTTTGATTTGCAGAGCTATTTGTTGGACGATGGAGCAGCATCCCAGGCTTCGATATTATCCACGCCTTCAATACTGTCCTTGTAGAACACAGGATCTTTTCCTGCTTTTTTCTGTTCCAAATAATCATGTAGGGCAGCATACGCGACTTTTGATAACATGGCGATCGCAATCAGGTTGACAATGACCATGAAGCCCATGAACAAATCGGCCAAATCCCACACGAGCTGTACCTTTGCCACTGATCCGAACAACACCATGGCGAGTACACTAAAACGATACAGCAAGAGCCATGCTTTGCTTGTCTTTAAAAACTCGATGTTGGTCTCGCCGTAATAGTAGTTCCCGATCAATGTACTGAAGGCGAACAAGAACACCATGATGGCAAGGAAGCCAGAAGCCCAAGAACCGATATGAATGCTCAGTGCTGCTTGTGACAGCTCAATGCCACTCAGTCCTTGCTGTGTGTATGCGCCGGACAGCAAAATGATGAAAGCTGTGCTTGTACAGATCACGAGGGTATCGAATAGAACACCGAATGCTTGAATCAAACCTTGCTTCACTGGATGGCTTGTCGTTGCTGTAGCCGCAGCATTCGGGGCACTACCCATACCAGCTTCGTTAGAGAACAAACCACGCTTGATGCCGTGCATGAGCGCTGCACCGAGAGAGCCGCCTGCGATTTGCTCGAAGCCGAACGCGTTTTTCACAATCAGAGAAAGGACTTCCGGCATTTTCGAGATGTTCAGGATCACAATGAAGAGCGCCATCCCGATGTACAATACAGCCAATACAATGACGATGTACTCGGACATTTTCGCAATGCGTTTCACACCGCCGAAGATGATGGCAGCAAATACGATCGTCATGATGATACCGAGTACCAGTCGATCTGTCCCAAAAGAATTTTCAAAGGCAATCGTGATGGTGTTGGATTGCACGGCGTTAAATACGAGACCAAAAGAAAGGGTGATAAGGACAGCGAACAGGGCGCCCATCCAACGTTTGTTCAACCCTTTTTCCATGTAATAAGCCGGACCGCCACGAAAACCGTTCTTATCCTTGATTTTATAAATCTGAGCGAGCGTACTCTCAACAAAGCTGGATGCAGAACCAATAATCGCAATGACCCACATCCAGAATACGGCACCAGGACCACCTAATGCGATCGCAATAGCAATTCCCGTAATGTTACCTGTACCGACACGCGCGGCCATACTAATAGCGAAAGCCTGGAAAGGGGAGATGCCGCCATCGTCTTTCGCTCTTCCTTCTTTAATGGAACGGAGCATTTCCGGCAACATGCGTACTTGCAAAAATTTGCCACGGAAGGTAAAAAACAAGCCTAACGCGATTAGCATGATAATGATAATATAGGACCACAAAAAATCGTTTATAGTAGCTGTTACATCGAGTAAGAATTGTTGCATCGTGTCACCTCGAATTTTGTTATGAATTTTTCCTTAGTATTCTCTAAAAAATCGTTACATCCCATTCCTGAGCCATATGTTTTAACAAAGAAACGCCCGCTACACTGTTTCCACAACCGTCAATGGAAGGTCCAAAAATACCGATTCCACAACCATCTTGAAACGGTGAACGTGGTTTGCGGTTAGGAGGAACCAGTGTCATGATTCCACCTGAGACGCCACTTTTTGCGGGCAAGCCAACATTCGCGGCGAATTTGCCCGATGCATCGTACATGCCGCAGGTGAGCATCAGTGCTTTGGCTAGGCGGACGACATCTTTCGGGAGAACTTGTTCGTTACGTATCGGATGGTAGCCATCGAGTGCTAAAAGGAGACCGATCAAGGCAATTTGCTCGGTGGTTACTTCAATCGAGCATTGAGTGAGATAGACCTCCAAAGCGTCTTCCACTTCGCACGCCAAATAGCCGGTATCCTTTAAATAGTGGGCAAGTGCCCGGTTTCTGTGAGAGTTTTCCCATTCGGAAAGAAACACTTCCTCGTTCACCATTGGTGTAACGCCTGTAATTTTACTGAAAAATGCATACAAGTAACGCAGCTTATGATCCGGTGTTTGACCAGGGAGGAGTGAAGATGTCGTAATCGCTCCCGCATTGATCATCGGATTAAAAGGCTTACCTGGCTTGTTCATTTCCAGACGGATAATGGAGTTGAATGCATCTCCAGTCGGTTCTACATCTACCCGATCCAACACGTAAGGGATACCATGGTAGCAGCAAGCAGCAATAAAACTGATTACTTTGGAAATACTTTGCATCGTGAAAGGAACTTCCCAGTCACCCGCTGTGTGCATTTTTCCTGTAGGTTCGATGATACAAATTCCTAACTGATTCGGATCTGTTCTGTCCAAAGCAGGGATATAACTGGCACATTTTCCTTCAGATGCCTTGGAACGATATTGTTCCACCCATTGCTGTAATTCATCCACAAGTAAAACCTGTTGAATCAACGCCTTTCCCCCCAAAAATCGAATACACTGCTCTTACGCGAAGAGGAAGAGAAAGCGCTTCCATGCTTCGCGAAATACATATAATGAACACTTTACAACCACCCTACAAAATAAAACAAAAACTCACAGATTGATTCATGTGAGTGCTCCATTTTTTTTTTGAGACTTGTCCTACAGGCGTATCCTCGGTAAAAATAGATAGGGGCATCAAGAAACAACATGGGAAGTGAAAGGCGTGCGTGTTCAAACACAAGTAAAACGAGATTGGTATATATTGGCCCTCATGCTTATTACGGTTCCGTTGGCAGGGGAGTTGAAATTTTATCCCGTCAATGAGACATTTCGAATTAGCTTTGGAGCTCCTACCTTTTTCTTCTTTTTATTACTGTTTCAAAGAATTCCATCTGTTCTCGCTGGCTTTTTGACGGGGATTACGGTCGTATGCTTTCGGATTGTGATTGACCTCATCGCCGGGAATCATACAGTATGGGAGGCTTCTCTCCAAGCGCATTATTCTAGCTTTTTCTTTTATTTTGCTTATTCTGTTCTGTTTTATTTAACCGGAGTACGCTATTTTCACAACAGGACGATTTTGGTTGGATTGATGGGAATGGTCATCGAGGTATTGGCCGACCTGATTGAAGTTCTCTCGCAACATGTACTGTTAGATACCGTCCTCACATGGGGAGCGGTGCAAGAGATGCTCGTCATCGCTCTGTCCCACAGCTTTATCGTGATTAGTTTTCTCAACATGATGAAGCTGTACGAAGCACAGTCGCGAGAGCAGCAGACAAGAAAACAGAACGAGCGTATGCTGATGCTGATTTCCACCTTGTATGAGGAATCGATTCATCTGAAAAAAACACTGCAAAATGCCGAGAGTATTAGTATGAAGTCTTTTGAGCTATACCAAGGCTTGCAGGAGCTTCATAAGGAACAGGTGCCCACGAATGTAGAGAGATTTGCCAAGCAAGCATTGATTGTTGCAGGCGAGGTTCACGAAATTAAAAAGGACAACCAACGCATATTTGCAGGGCTTCACAAGCTGATATCCGATGAAAGCATCACGGATTACATGGACATCCATCAGCTCGTGGACATAATCAAACGAAGCAATATGAAGTATGCAACTTTGTTGGAGAAGGACATACAAATCACAGCTTCTATTACGGGGACACATCCGCTCTATCACGTTTTCATGATGCTTTCCCTGATTAATAATTTGGTGGCAAACGCAGTGGAGGCCATCCAGCAAACAGGAGCGATTTCTATTGAAATTGAACGGATAAGCGATCTTGTGGAAATCAGAATCAACGATGACGGACCGGGAGTACCTCCACGGAGAAAGGCTTTGCTGTTCAAGCCTGGCTTTACTACGAAATACGATCAAACCGGCAACCCCTCTACAGGGATCGGACTGTCTTATGTACAACAATTGGTGGAACAATGGCAAGGGGAAATCTCCTTACAGGATGGAGTAGATGGGAAGGGGACAACATTTCTCATGCGATTACCAATTGATCCGATAACGAAGAAAGAGTGAGAAGATGCTGTTTTATTTAGTTGATGACGATGATGCCGTTCGCCTCATGTTGACGGAAATCATAGAAGACGAGAATCTGGGCGAAGTCGTGGGGGAAGCATCTGACGGCTCGATGGTAGACGGTCATACATTAACCGCACGCAACGTAGATATTATGCTGATCGATTTGTTCATGCCCAACCGGGATGGGATTGAGACGATTCGCCAAGTGAAGCCGACATTCACAGGAAAGATCATCATGATCTCTCAGGCAGAAACGAAAGATTTGATTGCCCAAGCTTATGCCCTTGGAAGCGAATACTACATTATCAAGCCTGTAAACAAGATCGAAGTCGTAACGATCCTCCAAAAAGTGATCGAGAAAATTCGTCTCGAGCGTTCGATACGGGACATTCACAAATCGCTGAATGCTGTCATGCAAGTGGACCAGCAGCCTTCCGGACAACTTCGTCCGTCACAGGGCAAACCGCTTCGCGAGGCGGGACAGTTTCTGTTAACGGAGTTGGGTATCGCGGGTGACAATGGAAGCAATGACTTGCTAGATATTTTGGACTTCTTGCATGGATACGAACAGACGCATACGTTTAAAAATGGATTTCCAGCCCTGAAAGAGATCTTTGTGGCAGTAGCACAGCACAGACATGGAGTAGCTGCGGACGATCCACAAGTCGCCAAGGTTGTCAAAGCTTCTGAGCAGAGAGTCCGTCGAGCAATCTATCAGTCACTGAATCATTTGGCGTCGCTTGGGCTTGCAGACCTCTCGAATTGGAAGTTCGAGAATTACGCTTCGCAGTTTTTTGATTTTACGTATGTGTGGAAGAAGATGGCGGAGTTAAAGAGCAATGCCGCATCGCCGGGTTCAGATATTCGGATCAATATGAAAAAGTTCATTCAAGTGCTGTATGCAGAGGCGAAGCGCATACAGTCGGAGGCGTAATTGTTCTTTGTCTGACGGTAGAGGTAAGTCCTGATCATGTTGATTAGGGCTTTTTGTTTTGTATAGGAGTACTTCTTTTTATTGACTAAACGTTCATTCAATAATAAACTGGGATTGTATACCAAATCTGCAATTCACGGAGGGATTACTTCGATGGATTTGTACTATGAGGTTTCAGGGGAAGGAAAACCAGTCATTTTATTGCACAGTGGCGGTGCTGATATGCGAGATTGGATGTATGTCGCACCGATTTTGGCGAAGCATTATCAGGTCATCGCTTTTGATGGACGCGGATGCGGGAAATCGCCGTCTCCAACAGGGGTAGCGAACTACGTCGATGATTTGCTTGCCGTTATGGACCATTTTCAACTGGACGAAGCCACGCTCGTAGGGCACTCGATAGGCGGACGAATTGCAACGGATTTTACGCTGACTTATCCGCAGCGAGTGAGCAAGCTCGTGCTGATTGCTCCTGATTTGACAGGGTATACACCGAGTCAGCCATTCACGGAATGGATGCAGAAAATCCAAGAAACGCAGGATGTTGACCGCATGGTAGAGCTTTCCTTATCGGCCTGCCCGTACCGCGTCGTGATGGGAAGTCCACAGAAGGACCTTCTGACTGAGATGGCGAAACATAATTTAGCAAAAATATTCGAGTGGGCGACATGGGAGTCTGTATGGCCGCAGCCACCTGCGATTGAACGGCTCGAAAAATTAGCCAATCAAACATGCTTGATAATCGGCAAGGAAGATGCCGTGGATGCGAAACAGATTGCTGAATATTTTAAAGAAGTATTACCCGAGAGAAGGTTTGTTGAGATTACGGGTGCCGATCATAAACCAACGTTGACGCATCCTGAAGAAATCGCTCGCGCTATCACTGAATTTTTGGAGGATTGACTGAACCGTGCCGCGTACCCCTGCTGAAAATGAGCGAATTCGCCAAGCTGCTAAAGAGAAGATCCATGCAGCCGCAATGACGCTCTTCATAAAAAAAGGCTACCACGCAACCTCAATCGACGATGTAGCCAGACAGGCCCAGATATCGAAGGGACTGCTTTACAATTATTACAAAGGAAAAGAAGAGCTTCTCGCCGCGATGGTTCAGGTACGGATCGAGGAAGTAAAAAAAGTGATGGAGGCTGCGACTCAGCTTGCAACGCCGCATGAACAACTGCGCCATATTGTCAACGGTGCGCTTGATAACGTCTACCAACGGCCGGATGTCTATCGTTTTTACTTGAATTTGCAAACACAGCCCGAAGATGATCGGGTACTTGCTTCTTACAGAGAGCAATTAAATGAGGAGTCGGGCAGGCAGTTTGAAGTCCAATGCCAGATATTCAAACAGTTAGGCGTAAAGCAGCCCAGATGGAGATCGCTCTATTTTTCTTCGGCGCTCCAAGGCGCAATGTTGATGATGACGACTTATCCGGAAGGGTTTCCGGTTGAAGAGATGAAGGAGCAGATGATTCGGGAGTATTGTAGCCCTCCGGAAGAATCATAGCGTTACGTTGAAAAAAGAAGAGGATATCCCATTCGTAAATGATTACTGGTGGGGTAGCCTCTTTTTTCTGCACGGTTGGTATAACTGAAAAGCCTAAAGCACATTCCGTTCAAACCGTTTCCATCATATATCGAAATATTTAAAATTGACAGAAATAATCAAAACCAATATATTGGTTTCATGGACACTAACCTAATCAAACAAATCGAACGCCCATCATTACGCGAACAGGTATACCAAGGCTTGAAGAAAGCGATTGTCATGCTAGAGCTAACGCCAGGACAACGAGTCAACGACAACGAACTGGCGGCTTTATTTGGCGTGAGTCGAACTCCTGTGAGAGAAGCGCTCAAACGGTTGGAGGACGAAGGGCTTATTGAATCTGTTCCCGGTTCTCTCACACGAGTGACACCCTTACTTGAAAAGGAGGCGAAGAACGCGTTTCCAGTTGTTGCGGCCTTGCACGGGTTGGCAGTACGATTGGCGATGCCAGTTGAATCGGAGGTCATCCGTAGTCTGGAGCAATGGAATGAAAAGCTGCAGGTCGCACTCGAACAGCAAGATGTGATCAAAGCGATTGAAGCAGATGACGGCTTTCACGACGTGATCCTCGAGACTACGGGGAATCGTGAAATTTACCTGGCACTTGAGCGAGTTGTACCGAAAATTCGGCGTTTGGAATTTGCTCGGTTCGGTTCTTTAGAAGGGGTGGAATCAGTAGAACAGCACCGCAGAATCATCGAAGCGATTCGAGACAACAACAGTCAGCTTGCCTCTTCTTTGATGGAAGAAAACTGGATCAACCTTGGCAGATTGCTTACGAACCATTCCAATGATGAATAGGGGGTAATGGCATGAGTACGGTTGAAATGAAGGGGGAAGTACATGATTCGCGAGTTTTGCAATGGGCGCGTTCCATTATCGAAGAGAGTCCGTCCCACCGTCTGATTCAGCAAGAGATCGTGAATGCAGTAAACCGCAATGCGATTTGGCGAGGCGAGGAATGCTTGAATTTGCTCGCACCAGAAGCACCCACTACGCCTATCGTACGACAACTGCTCGCTTCTGAGGTAGGGACTCGCGCTGCGGAAGGACATATCGGCAGCACGCAGAGATGGTTTGCTGGCACGAAATATATCGATGAAATCGAAGCGTTATGTGTTGAGCTGTTGAAAAAAGTATTCCAAGCCAATTTCGCTGACCATCGATTGGTAGCCAGCATGATTGGGAACATGACGGTCTATGCGGCGTTAACGCAACCGGGCGATACGATTATGACGATCGCGCAACCGTTTGGGGGACATTCTAGCAATCGGGTGGACGGGCCTGCTGGCATTCGTGGTTTGCAAATTGTCGATGTGCCAATGGACCCTGTTGAGCTTACTGTTGATCTGGACGAGTTCGCCAAAGTCGCACGGCAAGTTAGGCCAAAGCTCGTTACCCTAGGCGCGTCCATGACCTTATTTCCATATCCACTGAAGGAGATGGCTGAGATCGTGAAAGAATGGGGTGGTCGCATTTATTTTGATGGTGCACACCAGTTGGGATTGATCGGAGGTGGTCAATTTCAGGACCCGTTACGAGAAGGGGCATGTGTGATGACTGGCTCGGCTGGGAAAACGTTTAGCGGTCCACAAAGCGGCATCATCGTCTGGAATGACCCGGAACTATCTGTACCGATAACTGATGCCATCTTCCCGGCACTTGCCGCTACACATCAAGTCAACCGGGTAGCGGCATTGGCAGCAGCGGCGGCAGAGTTTTTGGCATTTGGCACGGAATACATGGCACAAATTGTGACGAATGCACAAGCACTGGGTAAAGCATTCGATGAACGGGGAATACGGGTGCTTTGCGCACACAAAGGCTATACACGTACACATCAAGTCATTCTGGACGTAAAAGAGTTTGGTGGTGGTTACGAGGTAGGCAAGCGATTGGCTGAAGCGAATATCATCACGAACAAAAATTTGATTCCGGGTGACGGACCAGAGGATTGGGATTTCCCAAGCGGTCTGCGTATCGGGACGACAGAAGTCACCCGCTTTGGCATGAAAGAACAAGAGATGGACAAGATTGCAGAGCTGATTGTAAGTGTGTTGTCCGGCAGGGAAAAGCCCGAGGTTGTCCAGTCAAAGGTGATCGAAATGCGCAGATCGTTTAGCAAGATGCAGTACTGCTTCCCAGAATAGAGTAGGTAGGATAAACACCGTATGTCGGAGTTCAGACTTGGCATACGGTGCTTTTTCGAGTCGTAAGTAGACTCTCATTCTTGACAATGTCATTTCTTTTCGTAAATAATCGATTGATACCATCAAAGAATGGGAGTCTAAATGGATGAGTACAGACCATACAAACTCGGATGTTACCATTGATCATACGACGAAAGAGCTGGCTCTCGTATTTGGCCAGTTAAAGCGGATCGGACATGTTTTCAGTCCTTCGAAAGACCTCCGTCAGAGCGAATTGAATTTGCTTGTTCACTTGACCTACGTAAGTCCCCCAGGCACGAACGGCATCAGAGTTTCCGAGCTAGGAAAGCAGTTGAAAATAACGTCAGCAGCCGTGACGCATGTCATTCAATCACTCGAACAACTTGGGCTTATTACCCGTACCGTGGGACCCAAGGATCGACGCTCCATTCTCGTGGCCCCTACGAAAGAGGGCTTTGATTTTGTGGCAGCGAGAGAGCGAGAGCTGTTTAATCGTTTTCAGCAATTACATGAGCATCTTGGTACGGATGATGCGCAGGCACTCATACGGATATTAACGAAATCAATCAGATTCCTGCATACCTATCAGGATAGCGATGAATCACAACCATAGTTCGATGACGGACTATGGTTTTTTATTGTTTTGATAAGAACCTTGCTCCAGCTCTTTGAGGAGCGAGTTTGCAGAGGGGCTCCAATGTAGCTGTTGTTCCGCGCGTAATCCAGATATCCTCTGGTTGATGCTCGCCCCCCAAGCGGCTGGTCCCAAGGCTTTTGCCGCATCTTCATAGCTCCATGATTCCACTTTTTCTATCCCAGCTATTTTTGCGATCGAAGTAATGAGCTCTTTCGTCGTGATCATTTCCTTAGAAGCTGCATTGAATAATGAGCCTGGCTCTGCTCGTAAAAAAGCGCATTCGTATAGTCTCGCCAAATCATCAATATCGATAGTAGACCATGCTGTTTGCCCGTCATCGATATAGTTGGCTGATTGGGAGAGCTGCGTCCTTTGAATCGTTGCTTGGACGAGTCCACCGCCACGACCGTATACAAGTGTAGGACGTATGACGATCGTACGAATATTTCGCTCGGCTGCTCCTAATACTTCCTGCTCTTGGTTCGCTTTCCATTGGAGAAAAGGCAAAGGTTTGAGAGGGGAGTTCTCATCCACGACATTGTCGTACGTATCGTTATAGATCAGCGTTCCACTCGTATAAATGAATGGCTTCCCTGTGCCTTCCAAACCATCTAGCATGGCCTGAACCGCTGCGACATCCAATTTTTCCATATCAGGTGTGTGTGAGATCGCCATATGAATGACACCATCGAATTTTTTAACACTTTCTGTTAGCAGTGTGGTATCCGCAAGATCGCCAACAATAGGGGTGAACCCTTGTGTGAGTAACAACTCCGCTTTCTCTTCCGATCGAACAAGTCCAGCAACCTGATACCCCAGAGACTGAAAATGCTCGGCGACTACGGACCCGACGTAACCTGTTATTCCTGTAAGGAAAACATTCATGACAAAACCTCCTTGGTATATAATTAATTTAGTAACTAAATTATTTAATAACATTATAGCGATGTCAACAGCGTTTGTAATTAACAGAATATTGACAAAACAAAAGCGGGGTGTTATTTTCACATTAGGAAAACGTTTACCCGTTACATGGAAAGTGAGTGAAGAACCATTACTGTAACCATTAAAGACATCGCACAACTCGCCAACGTTTCCATCGCGACTGTTTCGCGCGTGCTGAACAATTCCAAGCCAGTCCGTCCAGAGCTGCGGGAAAGAGTTTTGAAAATCGTGCAAGAGACGGGCTTTCAGCCGAATGCGATTGCCAGGAGCTTAGTCAGCAAAGAAACCCGCATCATCGGGGTGATGATTCCCGATATCTCCAACAATTTTTACTCCAATCTCATTTATGGGATCGACAGTGTCATTAGCGAGTACGACTACAGCATGTTCTTGGCGATATCCGATGAAGTAGTGGACAAAGAGCTGAAGTACTTGCGACTGTTCAAAGAAAAACAAATCGATGGTGTCATTATCGCGAGTATTCACTTCCTGGAGGGCAATATCCAGACGCTGCAAGAGATTCAGGTTCCCCTAGTTGTTACCGGCCACGATTTGCCCGGCTATCAGATTCCGACTGTCAACGTCAACAATGTGCAAGCCTCCTATGATGCTACGGCTTATCTCATCTCGCAAGGCCACAAAAAAATCGCTTGTATATCAGGTCCACTGTGGGACCCGCCGTGCGGTCTGGATCGCATGGGCGGTTACCGAAAAGCCATGCGGGCACATGATTTACCCATCCATGAAGGATTCGTCGTGGAAGGAGAATTCACAGCCAAGAGCGGTTACGAAGCTATGCGCCGTATTTGTGAGGAAAAAATTCGTCCGACAGCAGTTTTTGTTGCAACAGACCTGATGGCGGTTGGCGTCCTCAATTACTTGTACGACCATGGCATTCGTGTACCAGAAGACATCTCCGTCATGGGCTTCGACAATTTGGAGCTCGCCTCCCTTTCCCGCCCTATGCTCACCACCGTGCAAAATGACCCGTTCATGTACGGAAAAGCCGCAGCAGAGCAATTACTCAGACAAATCCGCATTGAACCCGTAGAGAAAATGAGCACCGTCCCACACCATCTCGTGATTCGCCAAACTGTAAGCGCTTTACTGGAATGAAGCAACAAGTCTTACCATATAAAGGAAGCAAACGAGTTTACGCATGCAAAAGGGGTGAAGAGACATGAAGCTTGGTGTATTTACCGTTCTATTTAGCGAGAAGTCGTTCGAAGAAATGCTGGATCATGTGAGGGCAGTAGGTTTAGAAGCGGTGGAAATCGGCACAGGCTGCTATCCGGGCAATGCGCACTGCAATCTGGATGAGCTGTTGGAAAGTCCGGAAAAAAGACGAGCATACAAAAAAGCAGTAGAAGATCGGGGATTGATAATTAGCGCACTCAGTTGTCACGGCAACCCGTTGACACCAGAGAAAAGCTTTGCGCAGCAGTCCCACGATACGTTTGTGAAAACGGTACAGCTAGCCGAGATGCTGGAGGTGCCTGTGGTCAATTGCTTTTCTGGTACGGCAGGTGACCACGAAGGAGCGAAGTACCCGAGCTGGCCCGTTGCTCCTTGGCCCAATGAGTATCGCGACGTGCTCCAATGGCAATGGAACGAGAAGCTTATTCCGTACTGGCGCGAGTGGACTGCTTATGCGACTGAGCATCATGTCAAGGTTGCGTTGGAACTGCATGGGGGCTTTCTCGTTCACACACCAGGGACACTGCTGAAGCTGCGGGAACAGGTAGGCGAGGGGATTGGGGCAAACTTCGATCCAAGTCACATGTGGTGGCAAGGGATAGATCCGGTAGCTGCGATCAAAATCTTGGGCAAAGAAAAAGCCATCTATCATTTCCATGCCAAAGACACGTATATTGACCAGGAAAAAGTGAACATGTACGGGCTGACGGATATGAATTCCTACGCCAATCTTCATGAACGTGCCTGGTATTTCCGAACCGTAGGCTATGGGCATTCCCAACAGACGTGGGCGGATATGATGAGCGCACTTCGTATGAATGGATACGATTATGTCGTGAGCATCGAGCACGAGGATGCCATCATGTCGATTGAAGAAGGCTTTCAGCGCGCTGTTCAAAACCTGCAGCAAGTCATCTTGCGAGAACCAGTCCAGAATCTATGGTGGGTGTAGGAGGGGAGAAAAGATGACGAATCAACGCAAATGGAAAATCGGAATCATCGGTGCAGGGGGGATTACAGAAGCACACTTGGAGGCGATCAGAGAAGAGCCGCGAGCGGAGGTAGTTGCCATTGCAGATGTTTCCGCAGAAATGGCTGCCTATCGTGCGAAACGGCATGACATTCCACAGGTTTTCACCGAATATGAGACAATGCTACAAGAGTCTGATACAGACGCGATCATTGTTTGTGTCCCGAACTACTTACATGCAGAGGCCACCAAAAGTGCGCTTGCAGCCGGCAAACACTTGCTGTGCGAAAAGCCGATGGCGATGAATGCCCAGGAAGCAGAAGAAATGATCGAGGCTGCAAAAAAAGCAGACAAAATCCTCATGGTCGCACAAAACAACCGATTCCGAAGCGATTCCCTGCAAGTCAAAGCTTGGCTGAAGGCAGGCAAGCTAGGAAATATTTATCACGCCAAAACCGGTTGGGTCAGACGTAATGGGATTCCAGGATGGGGAAGCTGGTTTACGCAAAAAGAAAGGGCAGGCGGCGGTCCGTTGATTGATATCGGCGTACATATGCTCGATTTGACCTTATGGCTCTTGGATCATCCAAAGCCTGTATCCGTCCTCGGGCAAACGTACGCGCAATTCGGGCCTCACAAACGCGGCTTGTCAGAGTGGGGCAGGATCGATGATACCGGGAAGTTTGACGTGGAAGATATGGCAGTGGCGATGATCACCTTTGAGAATGGATTGTCGCTTACGCTCGATGCAAGCTGGGCTTCTCACATCGAAGAGGAAAACGTTTTCCTTCAACTATATGGACAAGAAGGCGGGGCATCCCTTCGTTTATTGGAGAACCAGTTTACGCTGTACCACGAGTGGAACGGGGTAACTGCCTCGACAGAATTAACACCAAAGCCTCAAAAAGAACGCGTACTTTTATTCCGCAATTTCATTGACGCCATCGAAGGGAAAGCAGAGGTGCTCTGCACACCTGAACAAGCCTTGTACATCAACAGATTGATCGAAGCCATCTACGCATCCGCACAAAAAGGGGAAGCAGTCCGTTTCTAATATGAGCATAGGGGGTTACTTAGATGAAAGTTGCAAAAAGACTTACATCCGTTGGACTTACCTTATTAATGTCCATCTCATTGGCAGCATGTTCTTCTACATCTCAGCAAGCATCTACGGATACAGCCCCATCACAGCCTTCAACACCAACCGCACCCAAAACAGAGCCAGCACAGCCCACAGACGAAAAAATCAAGCTTGTCTACGCACGCGGAAAAGACGCGACGGATTCCACCAAAAAGCTCGTGGAAGCTTTCCAAAAAAACCATCCGAATATCGAAGTAGAAATTCGTGAGATGCCTGCCGATTCCGGGCAGAGTCATGATCAATACGTCACCATGTTCAGTGCGCAATCGTCCGAGATCGACGTGTTTGACCTCGATGTCATCTGGCCTGCTGAATTCGCACAAGCGGGTTATCTTCTGCCGCTCGACCGCCTGATGGAGCAAGATGGAATCGAGACTGGAAAATATATCAAAGGGGCCATGGATGCCGGGAACTTTGGCGGCCAGCAATGGACTATGCCCAAGTTTATCGACGCGGGACTCCTGTTTTACCGCAAAGATCTCGTATCCGAAGCACCAAAGACGTGGGATGACCTGATTGCCCAAGCGAAAACCACGAAGGGCAAGGGTGGCACGAAGTTCGGCTACTTGATGCAAGCCAAGCAATATGAAGGATTGGTTTGTAACTTTGTCGAGTTTAGTGCATCATACGGTGGAAAAATTTTGGATGAACAAGGAAAAGTAGCGGTCAACAATCCTGCTACGATCAAAGGATTGAAAAAAATGATCGAGGTCGTCAAATCTGATTTCGTCCCAACGAATATCACCACATTCATGGAGCCGGAATCACACACGGCATTCCTAGAGGGGCAGGCACCTTTTATCCGCAACTGGCCGTATCAGTTCGCGCTGGCGCAGGATCAGGCCCAGTCCAAAATCGTCGATCAAGTCGCGATCGCTCCACTGCCAGCAGGAGATGCAGGCTCGGCAGCAGCACTCGGCGGTTGGATGGGCGGAATCAACAAGTTCTCGAAGCACCCGAAAGAAGCATGGGAATTCCTCAAATTCATGACAGGTCCAGAGGGTCAGAAAATATCCGCGGTAGAAGGTGGGCTCGCACCAACCTACCTGCCAGCCTACGAAGATGCCGATGTTCAAAAAGCCAGTCCGTTGTTTGCCAATAAAGATTTCGTCGATGGCGTAAGCGCTGCTGTATCTCGTCCAACGACTCCGATCTATCCAAAAATTTCGGAAGTAATCCAGATTGAAGTGTCCAAAGCACTCGCGGGACAGCAAACAGCCGAGCAAGCGGTGCAAAACATGGAAACGCAGATGAACGACCTGATGAAAAAATAAGCAGCAACATGTGGCGCTTCCAAGGAGGGCTAACCGGCTTCCTTGGAAGTTGCACAGCGATCAGTCAAACCCAAGCAAGCTTCTAGTGGGAAGGAAGGTGGTGAACGGATGAATCGATCAACCAAAAGGTCTCTTTCAGAAAAACAGATGGGGTATTTGCTGATTTTTCCTGCACTGCTCATCATACTTGTTATCGCGATTTGGCCTGTTATGCGATCCTTTTGGATCAGTCTGCACGATATCCGGTTGAACGACCCGACGAAATCAGAGATTCACTCTTCATATGGACTAGATATGGAACGCTACGTCAGTACGTTACCTAATCTGCTCCGGTATGTGAAGAGGGAGGCGGACTCTGCACAGGGGTCATCAAAGGTAAAACTGAACGCGCTCCAAGCGCAAATCGAACAAATGAACACTTCCCTCAACCAAACAGGCGAGGTCGCGAGCCGATATCAAATGATCGACCAGCTATTGCTTGACTTTAAACCAGTTCCCATAGAACTCAAATATGTGAGCCTCTCGAACGAACAAACAGAGTCTATCAAAACCAGCTTGGCGGAAGTCAGAGCGGTCCTTTTGCAAATGAGTGAACAAAAGCTGCTTTCGAAGCCAGAGGGTGCTCTTGGCGTGATCCAAGGCATTGAAGCTTCGATTATCGAGCCCAACTTTGTTGGTTTTACCTACTACAAGAAGTTTTTAACGGATGCTCGGATGTGGGGGGCTCTGTACAATACGGCGTTTTTTACCGTTATCTCCGTTGCCATTGAACTAGTGCTCGGCATATTGATTGCACTATTGATCAATCGGCCTTTTCGCGGTCGGAGTCTTGTACGAGCAACCGTGCTAATACCGTGGGCGATTCCGACTGTGATCTCCGCGATGATGTGGAAGTTTTTGTACGATGGGCAAAATGGCATCGTCGCCTATCTTTTTGAGCAGGCAGGGCTGATCTCGGATATGGGAATGCTGCTAACGACAAAGGCTGGAGCCATGTTTTCCGTCATTTTGGCAGATGTGTGGAAGACGACGCCATTCATGGCCTTGCTTTTATTCGCAGGCTTGCAAACGATCCCGCAAAGCTTGTACGAAGCAGCTTCTGTCGACGGTGCCACCCGCACCCAGCAATTTTTTCGTATTACGCTTCCGATGCTGAAATCAACCATTCTGGTGGCGCTATTGTTCCGTACACTTGATGCGTTCCGCGTATTTGATTTGATTTACACGTTGACAGGTGGGGCACCCGGGAACTCGACCGAGACAATTTCCATCTATGCGTACAAAACGATGTTTGCTCAAATGAGCTTTGGGGAAGGCTCGGCGCTCGCAGTCATTGTCTTTTTGTGTGTGGCATTGATCTCCATCGGCTATGTCAAAATATTGGGAGCTGATCTGCTGAGTGATGGCAGCGGCAAATAAGGAGGTGATTGGATGCGCAAACACACGGGTCCCTTGTTTTACGTGGGTCTACTGCTATTCGTTTTTCTTGTGATGTTCCCGTTTTTATGGATTCTCCTCGCAGCATTGAAGCCACCAGCGGAGTTGTTTGGGGAGCGAGCCTTTCATTTTATCATCCAAAATCCTTCGTTTGACAACTTTGTCCGCGTCTTTACGGAAAGACCGTTTGCCCGTTACTTGTGGAATTCGACTGTTGTGGCGACGTTAACCACACTCTACTCCATTACGATCGCTTCTTTTGCTGCATACGCAATAGCCTGGCTGTCCTTTCGGGGAAAGGCGATTATTTTGGGTGTCGTACTGGCTGTGTCTATGTTCCCGCAGATCGCTACCCTTTCGCCTATTTTTATGTTCATGCAATCGATGGGCTTAACGAACAGCTACATCGGCCTGATCATTCCTTATACAACTTTCGCACTTCCGCTCGCAATCTGGAATCTGACCATCTTTTTCCGTAAAATACCGAGTGATTTGGGCGAAGCAGCCAAAGTAGACGGCGCGAGCATTTGGCAAACGATGACCAAAGTATTCTTCCCACTCGCCATGCCCGGGGTTTTTACGACCGCCATCCTCGTTTTTATTGCAGCGTGGAATGAATTTTTGTTCGCCTTGACGTTGAATACACAGGAAGCGATGAAGACTGTGCCTGTGGGAATCGTCATGTTTCAGGGAATGTTTACAATCCCGTGGGGAGAAATATCGGCTGCCTCCATCATTGTGACGATCCCGTTAGTAGTGATGGTGCTGATTTTCCAGAGGCGGATTATCTCAGGATTGACTTCTGGGGCAGTCAAAGAATAAAAGGGAGTCATTCTATCATTTGTCCCGCAACTATGATTGTGATACGGTGGAAGTAGCTCTCAGAAAGCGAGTTGACGGACGCATGAATAATCTCACAAAATTTCAGATTAACAGGCCTGCCCATGAAGTGTTCGAAGCTTTCGTGGACCCGGCGAAAATCGGCAACTTCTGGTTCTCTTCCAGCTCGGCAAGGTGGGAAGTAGGAAAGAACATTACGTTATTCTACGATATTTACAATGCAGAAGTAGGGATTACCGTTCACGAAATCCAAGTGAATAAACGAATCGTTTTCCAGTGGGCGGGAGAAGAAAATACCGTAACGATTACGTTAAACGCGTTGGATGAAGCCAAGACGATCATTGAAGTGAACGAAGAGGGCTTTCAAGAAGATGATCCTGGGCTCCTTCAAAAAATGATCGACAATAAAGAAGGCTGGGTGTACGTATTAAGCTGTTTGAAAGGGTACCTGGAGCATGGGATCAACACATTAAGAGAAGGGCTTGTTAAATAGTGCCCAGATGTTTTGCGAGACCATAGTCTGAAATAACGAGAAAGCCCGAACCAACGTGTATCGGGCTTTTCCTTTTACACTATTTAATGCCGAGGCTACGTTTTTTTCGCACGAGCGTGGATATGTTCACTTGCAGCTTATCTGCACACTGCTGCATGGTGTCTGTCTCTTTCAAGAGGCGTTGGATATACGCACGTTCAAACCGTTCGACCGCTTCTTTTAGCGGCAATAGCTCATCCATTTTGGCGAGATGGAGCGGCAGGGCTGTCTGTTGGGTATTGCGAATGGACGCTGGCAACTGATCAGATGTAATTCGCCCATTTTCACACATGTGGAAAGAACGTTCCACCACATTTTTCAACTCGCGTGTATTCCCTGGCCAATCATAATCCATCAGCGCCTCCAACGCATCTGTTTCGATGCGCATTTCTTGCTGGTACTTCCATTCGAGCTTTTTCAAATAGTAGAAAATGAGAGCCGGAATATCCTCGCGGCGCTCACGTAAGGGTGGAATGGTGAGGGCTAGTACGTTTAGCCGGTAGAACAAATCTTGCCGAAAACGCTTTTGTTCGACCATCGCTTCCAAGTCGCTATTGGTGGCAGCGATGATGCGCATGTTAACCTGACGTGATGTTTTTCCCCCGAGTCTGCGAATCCGCCCATCCTGCAAGACATTCAAGAGCTTCACCTGTAAAGGAAAAGGGAGGTCTCCAATCTCATCGAGAAAAATGGTTCCTCGATCCGCCAGCTCAAACAGTCCCTCCTTCGATTGACTTGCCCCCGTAAAGGCGCCTTTCTCATAGCCAAACAATTCAGACTCGAGCAAATGCTCGGGAATGGCCCCGCAATTTATCTTAATGAATTCCCCTGTACGTCCACTTTGGGCGTGAATGTAGTTCGCCATGACATCCTTACCGACACCAGACTCGCCTAGCAAGAGAACGGGGGAGTCGTTGGTCGCAAATCGTTTGGCGAGTGAAGTGATTCGATGCATGAGCCCGCTGCGATAAATGATCTGCTCGTCAAAGTCACCATCGGTTTGGATATGCTGTAACGCCCTTTGATACGCGGAACTGATTTGACGTGTTTCCTCCAGCTCCTTCTGAAGCTGATTCAACTCTGTTACGTCACGTACATTTCCGACCACAAACAATAATTCCTTGTTTGGATCGAGCAGCGGGGTAGCCGTATTGATCGCTTGCCTTCCGTTCGCATAATCGATTACGACACTATGCGTTTGTTTTGTCAAAATCGTACGTACAGCAGAAGAGTCAGGAACCAGATGCATTTCTTTTTGCTCCATAAAGCTAAAATTATTCAAGATGTCGGCGGGAACTCCCGTGATGTTCAAGTACGCCTCATTGTAGAGCAGGACGTAGCCGTTACGGTCACAGATAGCCAATCCATCGTGGGACGTACTGAAGATGGTCGTCAGCAATTTTACGAGCTCATGATTGTCACTGGCCTGGAAATACTTGGTTTGATACATCGAAGTCCTCCTAAGTGGGCTTGTAAACGGAATAATCAGAATTAATCATCCGTGTGCAATAATGCATATGCAAAAATGATCATTTTCGAAGGGATTTGTTGTGAAATCGCTTTCAATTGTTTGGCATGCTACTTGCTCTTCTATAGGGAGGAAAGCAGAAGCAAGACGAGCAGAATCACATGATTGAAAAAGAGAGGGATGATTCCATGTCTTCATTATATCAGGTATTGAGTCCAGCGGGTGAGCTGGTAGGCGATCTCAAGGGGCAATTAGACGTGGCGACGATGATCAAGATGTATGAAAATATGGTGCTGGTTCGCCAGTTTGACCGCAAATCGATTAACCTGCAACGACAAGGAAGAATGGGTACGTATGCTCCCTTTGAAGGGCAGGAAGCTTCGCAAGTAGGCAGCGCGATGGCATTGACACCCGGAGATTGGCTTTTCCCAACTTATCGAGACCATGCGGCAGCGATCGTCCATGGTCAAGCCATGGCACGAGTGTTCCTCTATTGGATGGGTCACATGGAAGGGAGTATCAGCCCGAAACATTTGCACATCATGCCGCCATGTGTACCGATCGCGACTCAAATGGTTCATGCGGTAGGGACTTCTTGGGCGAGCAAGCTGCAAAACGAAAAGCATGTCAGCATCGCCTACTTTGGTGACGGGGCAAGCTCAGAAGGCGATTTTCATGAGGCATTGAACTTTGCAGGCGTGTTTCAAACACCGACTATCTTCTTCTGTCAAAACAACGGCTTCGCGATCAGTGTTCCGTTTTCCCAGCAGTCAGCATCGAAAACAATTGCACAGCGTTCGGCCGCTTATGACATCCCTGGGATTCGGATAGACGGCAATGATATCTTCGCTGTTTGGCTGACCATGAAAGAAGCCATGCAACGTGCGTTAGAAGGCAAGGGACCGACATTGATTGAAGCTGTGACATTCCGCTATGGTGCACATACAACCGCAGATGATCCGAAGAAATACCGGGATCAAGAGAGCTTGTCCGAGGAATGGCGTCAAGAACGCGATCCACTCCAACGAGTGCGTGTGTATATGGAGAATCAAGGGTTGTGGAACGAAACGAAGGAAGCAGAGCTGATTGCACGGGTGAATGAACAGATCGACGCAGCTCTTGTCGAAGCAGAGAGCTATCCGAAGTCCAAACCGGAAGACATGTTCAAGCACGTCTACGCTGAACCATCGTGGATGGCAACGGAACAGGAGAGCGAGCTCGTCAAGCCATCGAAGCAGGAGGGAATCCCAGCATGAAACGCAAACTGACGATGATTCAAGCCATTACGGAAGCCATGGATCAAAAATTGGCAGATGATTCACGCATCATGCTGCTTGGCGAGGATATTGGCGTGAATGGTGGCGTGTTCCGGGCGACTGAAGATTTGATTCACAAGTACGGTCCGGACCGTGTAGTGGACACGCCGCTTGCTGAAGCAGGAATCATCGGGGCGGCGATCGGCCTTGCCATGAACGGGAAAATTCCTGTGGTCGAAATTCAATTCCTTGCCTTTATTTATCCGGGCTTTGAACAAATTGTTTCTCATGCCGCACGCATGCGCTATCGGACTCGCGGACAGTATCATGTACCGATGGTCATACGCACGCCGTACGGGGCGGGGATTCGCGGTCCTGAGCTGCATTCGGAGAGCGTCGAAACGTTTTTTGCGCATGTCCCGGGCTTAAAGGTTGTGGCACCAAGCACACCGTATGATGCAAAAGGCTTGTTGATTGCAGCAATGGAAGATCCTGATCCGGTTATTTTTTTGGAGCCGACCAAGCTCTATCGCGCATTTAAACAAGAAGTACCGGAAGAAATGTATCGTGTGCCCATCGGAAAAGCGAAGGTCGTTCAGGAAGGCTCGGATGTATCCATTTTTGCTTGGGGAGCGATGCTTCGAGTCGCAGAGGATGCTGCGAAACAGATCGAGCGCGAAAACGGCTTGAGCTGTGAAATCATTGATCTGCGCACGCTCTATCCATTGGATCGGAATACGATCATCGCCTCGGTCAAAAAGACTGGACGTGCAGTTGTCGTACATGAAGCGCATAAGACTGCTGGGTTGGGTGCAGAGATCATCTCCATAATCAATGATGAAGCATTGATCTACATGAAGGCTCCCGTGAAACGGATAACCGGATTTGACGTGCCCGTCCCGCAATTCAGCATCGAGGATGACTATTTGCCAACGGCTGAACGCGTGAAGGACGGAATTATGGAAACGGCTACGTTTTAAGAGAAGGAGCGAGTCATATGGTTGAGTTCAAGCTTCCTGATGTGGGAGAAGGTATGCATGAAGGAGAAATCGTAAAAGTGCTGGTTCGCACGGGTGAATCCGTGCAACAGGATCAGCCGCTGCTGGAGGTGCAGACAGACAAGGTGAATGCCGAGTTGTCCGCGCCAGTGACTGGCATCATTCGTGAAATTTTCATAGCGGAAGGGGAAACAGTAGAGGTCGGAACTACCCTTCTCGTAATCGATGCAGGTACGAATGCAAAGCCGAAAGAGACAAAGCTTCCAGAAAAGGTCGTAAACCCGGATAAGACAGTCAATTTTGCAACAATTCGTGCTGATCACCGCCGCTCATTGGCTACGCCATACGTTCGGCAGTTGGCACGGGAGATGAAGCTGGATATCGAGTTGGTTACGGGTACAGGAGCAGCAGGGCGTGTGACGGAAGAAGATTTGCGCCAATTCGCCAATCGACTGCAAAAATCAGCACCAGCTAAGTTTCCGACGTCCGCAACTGGCAATGAGCGTCAGGTGGAGGCAAGTACAGTGCCGATTGGGACTGAACCGGTTGTTCAGCCGAAAACAGGAACCGCTACTCGTTCAGCCACCTCATCGCAGGGAGATATCGAACGGCTACCGCTAAAAGGCATCCGGAAAAAGATTGCCGAGCATATGGTGAAATCAGTCACAATCATCCCGCATGTTACTTCTGTCGATGAGCTCGAGATGGATCAGTTGCGTGCTTTGCGCGAAAAGATAAAGCCACATGCGGATAAACGGAATATCAAGCTGACCTTCCTGCCGTTCTTTATCAAAGCGCTGGTCATAGCACTGAAGGAATTCCCGACACTGAACGCATCGATTGACGAACGTACGAATGAAATCCTGCTCAAGCGCTTTTACCATATCGGCATTGCAACCGATACGCCTGAGGGCTTGATCGTACCAGTCATCAAGGATGCAGACCACAAATCGATTTTTCAACTCGCAGAAGAAATCGATCAACTGGCACGCTTGGCGCGCGAAGGCAAACTGACCATGGAGCACATAACAGGTGGCACCTTTACGATCAGCAATGTAGGTCCAATCGGGGGACTGCAAGCAACGCCAATCATTAATCACCCCGAAGTGGCGATTATCAGTCTGCACAAAATGGAGAAGCGCTGGGTCGTGCGTGAGGATGAAGGGGTCATTCGCTGGATGATGAACCTGTCACTTTCGTTTGATCATCGCCTGATCGATGGCGTGACGGCGGTACGTTTTACCAACCGGATCAAAGAGCTGCTGGAAGATCCGAATCTATTGTTTGCGGAGATGGTATAGATGGTAGTCGGCGAAGTAGCAGTCGAAACAGATGTGGTTGTCATCGGTGGTGGGCCAGGAGGTTATGCAGCCGCTATTCGTCTCGGACAACTGGGGAAATCGGTCGTTCTGATTGAAAAGGAGGTGCTGGGTGGGGTCTGCTTGAATCGCGGATGCATCCCGTCGAAAGCATTGATTCATACAGCAGGCGAATACCACAAGCTAAATAGTCTGAATAAGCTGGGAATCCAACTGCCGACGGGGAAAGCGACCTTCCATATGCCGAGCTGGCAAACGTGGAAGTCTTCTGTCGTTGCTCAACTGAACAAAGGAGTCGATTATCTCTGTCAGGCCAATCATGTTACAGTCGTGAAGGGGACAGCGACATTTCTCTCGAGTGATCGGATTGGTGTAGAGACGGGTGGTGATTTTGAAACGTACAAATTCAAACAAGCGATTATCGCGACAGGATCACGTCCATTCATTCCCTCGTTTTTGAAAACAGATGGAGAATATGTTCTGGATTCTACCGATATGCTGGCACTGGATGAAGTACCGGAAACACTGGCCATAATCGGCGGTGGCTATATTGGTATGGAGCTCGGGATGGCGTTCGCCAAGCTTGGATCGCAGGTGACTATCATTGAGGCAACCGAGCGCATTTTGCCGCAAACAGCCGCCCATCTTTCTCAGGAAGTGCTTAAGCAGGCGAAACAGCTCGGGATGACGGTAAAGATCGCGACAAAAGTAGAGCAGGCTGAGGTAGCAAACGGAAGAGTTACACTCGTATGCACTTCGGAAAAGAACGGTTCCGAAAGTATCACCGCACATAAAACGCTCGTCACTATAGGGCGAGTGCCTAACACAGGTGAACTCGGACTTGCGCAGGCGGGAGTAGAAATGGACGAGCGCGGCTATATTCCCGTGACATCGACTGGCAGTACAAACAAGTCGCATATTTATGCCATCGGCGATGTCACACCTGGCCCTGCGTTAGCCCATCGTGCAACGAAGCAAGGGATTGTGGCAGCCGAGGTGATCGCAGGGCTACCTAGCTGCGTAGATTCCCCGTATGTACCTTATGTGATTTTTACTGAGCCGCAAATAGCTGGCGTGGGGATGACACGCGAAGAGGCAGAGCTTCAAGGGCACAAAGTCAAGGCAGCGGTGTTCCCTTATCGGGCGAATGGCAGAGCACTCGCCATGGATGAAGGAGAAGGCTTTGCAGAAGTGATTGTAGATCAAGAAAGCCATTTATTGTTGGGAATGCACGTTGTAGGTACTGATGCATCAAACCTGATCGGGGAAGGTGTACTGGCACTTGAGCTTGCTGCACGTGTAGAAGATGTGGCGTTAACCATGCATCCCCATCCCACATTAAGCGAGGTATGGCTGGAAGCTGCCGAAGCGGTATTAGGCCATGCCATTCATATCGTAAACAAATCAAAAGTAGCTGTGAGCAAATAGGTTTATCGTGAAACCTTAAAGGTAAGTGACGGATATTCTTGACAATGATCAGCCTCGGAGCCTGTCAAGATTAGCACTTGCATGAATGTGCTACGCTTGAATTAATCTCGTGCAAAGGATGTGTGGTCATTATGAAATTGAATCACGTCAATCTTACCGTTACGGATGTTCCCGCTGCTTCGGATTTCTTGGAGAAATATTTTGGCCTGAAAAAGTTAGATACGTCGAATGATGCCCGTGGCGATAATTTTGGCGTCCTATTTGACGATAATGGCCTGGTGTTTACCTTGATGAAGGGGGCCGAAGTCCAATATCCCAAGACATTTCATATCGGCTTCATCCAGGAGAGCGAAGAGAAAGTAAATGAAATCAATCAACGCTTAAAAGAAGATGGTTACAAAGTAGCAGCGCCAGTAAGATCGCATGGTTGGACCTTTTATGTGAAAGCTCCTGGTGGATTTACAGTTGAGGTACTTGCGTAACGCGTATACACATAGACGACAGCCTTCTTTTTCTCACAAGAAAAGGGGGCTCTCTTTTTTTCCATAATGGAATCCCAATTGATAAGCACGATCCAACAGTTGCTCGATATGCGCAGGATTTTGCGCCAAGGTGTCATAAAGGAACGCAACCCTCGAATCGTCGATTCCGACGTAACTGGAGATTCCGACATTGAGGTGATGCGCCATCATTTGGTCATAACTTCTTTTTTGAAAATGATCCTCAGGAGCTGCTGCGAGACCGATCCACAATGCATGCTTATGATGTAGTTTACGTGAACCATAAGCAAACCCATTGTTCCAGACGCGATCGATATATCCTTTTAGCATGGCGGGCATGCTGAACCACCAGATCGGAAAAATAAAGGCTAGCGCGTCGTGCTTTTTCATGCGCTCCATTTCAATCTCGACCTCTTCGGAATATTTCTTATCGCCATTGTTCCAATCTGGCTCATCTTCCTCCCATAAAACAGGGTGAAAACCACTGCGATGTAAATCTAAAACTTCCACCTCATGTCCTGCATCTTTTAGGCCCTGAACAAAACGTTCTGCAACGGCAAAGGTCAAGGAATTGGTTCGTGGATGGGTAACAACTGTTAGTACTTTCATTTTTATACACCCTCTATTTCTGTAGGAATTTGTACGCCAAAATCTTTTGATGCGTTTTCACCTCGCACGTAGGCTACCGCAAGCTGGTATATCCGAATCATGCACCATATAATGGAATGTGAAAAGTACGCACTTTTTTGTGCTTTTGATACCAAAAAGTAACATAGGAACAAAAAGGTTCCTGAAAAAATCATAAGCAATGAGGGAGGCCAGCCAATCGATGAGACCAAAGCTCAAACATACATACCAGATTCCTTCTGAAGCAACGCTAGATGTTTTAGGCGGTAAATGGAAAACCTTGATTTTATGTCAGTTATACTACGGCCCAAAAAGAACGAGTGAATTGAAAAAACAAATGCCGGATATTAGTCAAAAAATCCTGACACAGCAGCTTCGCGAGCTAGAAGAGGACGGAATTGTCATCAGGACTGTGTACAGCCAAGTACCGCCAAAGGTCGAGTATGAATTGAGTGAATTGGGTGAAACGCTCAAACCAATCATGGATCTCATGTGTGAATGGGGCGAGCGTTACCTACGGGGGGAAATACCGGGAAAAGAGTCTTAAATACTGATCGGTCGAAGGAGGAACAATCACGTGCATTCACCTTTGTTTGCACTTGTAGACCCTGCAAAAATGCGTTTAGATACAGAGCTTTTCATGGAATTTGACAGAAAGATCAGAAAAGAAAAAGTCGTCAGTTGCCTCATCATTCAAGAGGGGTATCTGGCTTACGAATATCATAAAAACAAGAAGCAAGCGCAAAAACTTCAAAAGATCAATTCTTGCACCAAAAGCTTTATCTCGGCGCTTATCGGCATTGCATTGGAGCAAGGACTGATCGCTGGTTTAGATATACCTATCACTTCCTACTTTCCCTATTTAGAGCAAAAGTCTGTCGATCCCGTTAAACGTTCCATTACCTTGTTTCATTTGCTCACGATGACACCCGGCTTAGATTGGCCAGAGTTCGGTGAGTGGCAATCATTTCCCATGATGCTCTACAGCCCCGATTGGGTGCGATTTGTGCTGGATCGGCCACTGCTGGACCAACCGGGAGAGAAGATGAATTACAATTCTGGTTGTTCACATTTATTGTCTGCCATCCTGCAAAAGGCAACAGGAAGGAGCACATATGAGTTTGCTAAAAAGCATCTCTTTCAACCTCTGAACATCGAAGATTCGTATTGGTATTCTGACAGACAGGGGATTCATAATGGTGCTGACGGATTACGACTTACTTCGCGTGATATGGCAAAGCTGGGGTTACTCTATCTGCAAGGCGGTCAATGGCAAGAAAAGCAAATCGTATCAGCAACGTGGGTTCAAGAATCAATTCAGCCAAAATTTCGGACATATGAGGGGATTGGGTCTTACGGCTTGCATTGGTGGAGTGACAGAATCGATCCAAGCAAGGATTGGACAGAGGACAACTACTATTATTTTGCCCTTGGCTTTGGGGGGCAGTACATACTGATTGTTCCTTCAAGAAAGATGGTTGTTGTATTCAGTAGTGAGCTGTACGACCATTCTTTGCGGCCGCTTGCTTTATTCAGACAGCACATACTTGCAGCGAAATAGAACGAAAACCAGTTCAGGACACGAGCAGGTCCTTCGAACTGGTTTTCCTATTTACAGAAACATTTTACATGGACGTTTCGTCTGTATGGACAAGAGTTTTACTGGCATGGAATTGAAGGCGATACAGCATCCAGACTCCCACGATGAGAATGGCTAGCAGGAGGAAGATGTTGCTGTACACAGATGCTGCCGGGTTTGTTACCAGCGGATTGATCTTCATCGTTGCCGTTTGGTTGTCCAGTGCTTTTCCAATCAGGCTCATAGCAACGGCACCTGAGATGAAATTGAGCATCGAGAATAGTCCCATGCCGACGCCTGTCTGTTCCTTCACGAGCGTTCTCGAAAGTGTATTGGACAAGGCAATTTGCATGAAGGTTTGACCTACATTGCCCAAAATAAGAATGACAGCAATGGCGATTGGCGAGATGCCGACGAAGGTCGAGAGCAGGCTGAAGCATATGAGCATAAAGAAAGCAGCAAGCGAGACAACAAAGAAGTTCCCGCGTTCATCTGCGAGCAGACCGCCTTTGCGTCCCATGAGTGCAGAGGCAATTGCGGCAGGGAAAAGTACAAATCCAATGCTCCCGGCAGACAACTGATTGAGTGCGCTCAAAAATTGCGGGGTCATGAACATGACACTAAAGCTCAAGGCTGTCGAAATAAAAGCGATGAACAAGCCTACTGAAAAGTTTCGATTGCGGAATAATGCGGGTTGAAGAAAGGGATGTTCGGCAGTCCGAATCCGCACGATGAACATGGCCAGCAGCACAATACCTCCTGCGAATAGCAGTCCGCTGCTCTCGGTAATCGACAGGAGAAACAAGGCAACCGTTGAAGCCAATAGTCCTCCTCCGAGAAAGTCAATCGACCCAGGAGCTCCCTTTTCATCGTCCAAATATTTGCGGAAGAACGGGAGAGTAAGGAGCGGCAGCAAAGAAATAAGAAACAGCATGCGCCAGCTTCCAAAGCTAGCCATTAGTCCCGCCACCACCGGACCAAACGCATTTCCCAAGGCGAGTCCGACAGCAGAAGTACCGAGAGCTCGTCCTCGTTGTTCAGGGGCGAAATAGCGAATCGGAATAATCATGGCGGTCGCTGGCAGAACCGATGCACCAGAGGCTTGCAGGATGCGTCCTAGAATGATCATCCAATATTCCGTGGCGAGCATCCCTGCAATAGAGCCGACAGCGAAAATGAGGAGACCGTATGTCAGAAGGTCCTTGAGCCTATATTGGTCAGCGAGCTTGCCAAAAACAACCGAGCCGATGGCATAGATGACCATGTACCCTGTCATAATCCAACTGACCTGCGATGGCATCAGATGGAATTCCTGTGCAATTTCCGGTAAAGCAACATTAAACATCGTTCCATTCATGACCGAAAAAATCAAGGTGACGACAAGGACTCGAAGGAGCTTGTTGCTATTCTCCATGGCAAAATCGGAGTGGTTCATGTGTATTCCTCCATTTCCAGGGTAGTTCTCAAAGGCATTCAGATCGCACGATGTTGCATATAGCGTAAGATTCGCTACAATAATGAGAATACCGACGAAATTAGTGTGTGAACCTCATAGTGAGCTACCTCACTAAATAACTATAAAATAGTGAGTAACCTCTGTAAATGAGGGTATTCGTTTTTCGCACAATTGTCAAGGAGGTCTACCATGCTTACCAATCAAATCAGTCCACCAGCGATTGATATTATTCACATTCTGATTCGAGCCACCTATTCTATTCAGCGAGAATTCGAGACCAAATTGGCTGCTCTTGATATTCCATACCATATCTCTGGGCCAAGGCTACGTTTGCTTTCTATCGTTTCAGAAGCCGGAAAAATTCGCATGAACGAGCTCGCCGCAAAATTAGGTGTAAAGCCGCGCACGGTCACGGATTTTATTGATGCCTTGGAGCGTGACAAGCTGTTGGTGCGGAGCCCTGATCCGACTGATCGCCGTGCTACCTTGATCCAGCTCACGGAATTAGCCCAATCCAGCATTGATCAAGTTTTGGCCCTGCAAGCGGATATTGCCGAAAGTATACTCGAGGATTTGCCAAGTGAGCAGCGGAAGCAATTCTACGCTCTGCTTTTACAGTTGATTGAAAACAAGGATTTGTCAATTCCGTCCAAGGATGCATTCAAGTAAAGCAGGATGTTAGTGGATAAGGAAGGTCTTGTGTACCCATAATACGTTTGACAGACAACAAAGAATTCGGGGTGTTTAGAATGAAAAAATGGAAACTGTTATCGCTCATGCTGATTACCGCGATGGGGTTAAGTGCATGTGGCGGTCCTGCTGCACCGGATGTGCTGGAGCAAGTAGAGGTTGTACCGAAACCTACGTATACAGTAGGGAGTGAAGTCATCTTGAAAGCAAGTCACCAACCGGGGATGCAAGGGGCGAAAGCAAAAATTGTGGGGGCTTACGACACAACGGCCTATTCAGTGACCTATACGCCTACAACGGGTGAGCCCCCTGTGAAGGGTTATAAATGGATCATTCAAGAAGAAATCAAGAACCATATCAAGCAACCGTATGATCCGGGAACGGAAGTCGTCTTGAAGGCGGATCATGTGAAAGGGATGCTCGATGCATCAGCCAAGCTTGATACAGCAAATACAACCACGGTCTATATGATCGATTACACTCCCACGACAGGGGGAGGAGAAGTTAAGAACTACAAATGGGTAACGGAAGATGAGCTATCACCAGTCAAATGATCGATGCCATCCTTATATGAAAAAAGGCAGCCGTGGCTTTTTTAGTGCCAAAGCTGCCTTTCTGCTTTTCCATTGATCGAGCTGTGAGAGGTTACATGCGACGAGACTTCCACTCAGCGAGCATTTGGTTGAGGGATTCACTGTATAGGTCAATTGCTTCCAGCGTCTCATGGAATCGCTGTATAACTAGCTCACTTTGCTTCAAACTTTCCATTTGCATTCCTTTTTCTATGACATTCTTTAATGATAGGACTCGTTCTAAACCCTGTATTAGCTCTTCCTCAATTGCGTCCGGTGCCATGATGTAATAGCTCACACGGTCGCCTGTCACACTCTTTTTTTCCGCGAATCCAATTTTCAAAAGCATGCGCATATTGGTAGACACGCTTCCTAGACTGACTTGTAATGTAGTGGCAATCTGCTCAGATGAAAGGGGTTGCTGAGAGACCATCAACAGTCCAATAATTCGCCCAGCAATTCTGGATAATCCCTGATTTTCGTGATGGAGAGCCATTTCTTCAATCAATTGCATCGTTTCTGCCGTTAATTTATCCAACTTTATGACTCCTTTTTCCTCGTTTTGCCCGATTTCCATGCTTTAGTCTATTATACTACCAATAGTCATCGCTTTCTTCAGAAAATACCAAAAGAAAATGCGCCTGCTCTGCTGACAGGCGCTCACGTCATTCTTTATTTTAGTGGCGTGGCAGTACTTTCATGGGTTTGACGAAGATATTCCATTATCATCAAGGCAGAACCTAGCTGGACACCGCACAATTCGCGCAGCGGACGCATCGACCAGTTAAAAAAGGAGAGGAGCTCCTGTAAGCCTTGATCCAGCCATTTTTCTGAATCTGCTCGAATCTCTGAAAGGATGATGTTGTCGGGCTGGGCGTCCAGCATGCGGATCAGCATGCTGCAGCAGCATAGAGAGCTCCATAAAGTACGTAATTTCAGGTCAAACATTTCCGCTACTGTTGCGAAGCGTGCTGAAGATGCCTCACTTTCAGCTGATTGTAAATGATGGGATCGAAATTCCTCCATACCGATCAGAAAATCCTCTACAGATCGCTGAAATCTGGTTGGTACCGTTATGAATGCCTGTGCGCTTTGGTACTGTTTGGATAAAAAAGCAATCTGTTCACCTTCCAGTTTGGCTATTTCTAGCGTAGCATCCTTGTAGCTATGAGTGGTTTCAGATTTATCTCCCATCCGTGGGTCCGTAAACAACGATATTTCCGAAACAAGGCAAAAAGTACGGTAACGTGCCCCAGCATAATCGCGGGATGAGCCACCCATGAGGATTGCTTTCGCAGGATCTTCTCCAGTAGGCAGGATACTTTGGTAGTAATCGTACATAGCAGACAGCTCAGGCAGTTGATAAAAACCGGCTTGGATAGGGGGCATGAATGGTGCCTCCGGTTCGCCGATCATCAGCGGTAATTGATGATCCTGGGTTAGTTTTATGATCTGTTGGCACAATGCGTCGGGAAGAGGAGTCGATACATAATAAAACGTTCCAGTTTGATCGGAGCTGTGCAAGCTGTTGAGGAAATGGGGCTTGGCTTCATCAATCGCCCGCATAAATGCTACGGTTTCAGGAATGGGTTCGCTGAAGCTGAACGTTTTATACGCATACGGGAATGTCCATTCTACTTGTTCGAGCATACTGGGACGATAGTAGCTGCGGATGTAACGATCTGGAGAAAATGGGCCGCCGTACCAACCTTCATTCAGTCGGCAGCCATCTACATCGATTTCTTTGATGATATAAAAGGTGTAATCCATTTGCTCTAATAGGGCAGTATCCTCACATAGCTTTTTGCTGAGATACTCTAGCGATAGAGCTCCAATCGGCTCATTTGGATGTGGACAACCGACAAACAGCGCGCGATGCTGGCCATTTCCAATTCGCAGCATGAGGATTGGGTGACCTTCTGTTGAGTGACCGATGGTACTGAGGGTAACAAGATCTGGATAGGCGGCTGCTAATTCACGGGAAGAGGTGTCCAAATCCTCAATGGTTAGAAAATGTGAAAAGTCAGGCATTTCTTGCAGCAGTTTTTGAATGAAATCAGTCAAGCTCCTCACTCCTTTTGATATGGATAAGAAAGGATGAAACAAGTGCAATTCCTGCACCTACTAGCAACAAGGAAAAACCGGCTTGAAAGGAGAACGCCTGAATAAATGCGCCCATCGCGATTGGGGTAAAAATACTTGCCAGTTTTCCTCCGGTTAACAGAATGCCACTAGCAGTGCCCAAAGCATCCGAGGGAATAATACGCATGGTAAGTCCAATAATGGGTTGAGTGGTAAGGGAGAGAAAAAACAAAGAGATCGACTCAAACAACAGAAACTGGTTGACATTGTCAGATAGGATCATAAGCGTAAAGAGAATCGTTGAGAACAGAAGGGACGGAATGACCATCGATCGAAACTTTTGATGAAAATAACGGTCAAACAACCAACCTCCTGCCAAATAGCCAAGCATGGAAATGAGAAGAGGAAGCGATGCGTATAAGCCTGATTGGGTAATAGCGAGATGTTTTTCCGTTGTTAAGTAGGTAGGTACCCATGTTAAGCATCCAACCATCACGATTTGAATTCCGCAGAGCATACTTGTTAGTTTCCACAAATGCCCGTTACGGAAAAGAGATAGAAAAGGGATGGGGTTCGACTCTGATGATACTGAGCATGATGGTGATTCATTCACGAAAGGACGGGGAAGGAATATCCAGAGAATGGGGGCCAAGAGCAGGCCGATTAATGCTGTAACAAAAGTAGCTTCCTGCCATCCCAGTATCGCAATCAATGGTGCTACTAGAAAAGGGGCAAGTCCAGTCCCAATTGGTTCGGCTGATGAAACGATGGATACTGTGGTCGTACGGATGTTTGCAGGTGTTCGTTCGGCAATCGCTTTTAACATAGCAGGCATTAGGGGGGCATCGATAAACCCCAACAAAAAACGGATAACGAGTAAGGCTGCAAAACTTGTGACCGCCCCTGTAAGCGCAGTCAATATTGCCCACAGTACCAAGTTGATTACAATAATCTGCTTCGATCCTCGTTTATCAGCAATGATCCCTCCTGGAATGGTAAAAATCGCGAAGCCTAAAAAATAAACACTGACGATTGCACCTTGCTCCACTGGATTTAGCTGAAATTCCTCTCCAATTAGAGGTAGTGCAATAATGATGCTGTACGAGCCGAGTACCCCTATGAGTATAGTGACAAACAAGAGCACAGCACTGATCGAAGTTGCCTTTTTCATGTGCATCACTTCCTAAAAGATGTTATGAGTAATATATTAAGTATTTTCAGTTATTTTAGTCAATACTGAAATTACTGAAATAAGTGTCACTTGAAAAAACTCCTAAGCCAACAGGGAAACCATGTTACAATAGGAAAAGGGATTTGTTTCCACTATAAAAGATGTGATAGAAATGAAAACAGCCCAAAATAAATGTATGGAGTTGAAGGAAATGCCCCAGCTAAGGGATATCATTACTCCCGTACATGAGTGTCTCTCCCCCGAACATACCTTGTCTGACGCTATTCAATTCGTACAGCGGACTAAATGGGATACGATTCCTGTTACCGATGAGTATCAAAAATTGCATGGAGTACTGACCAGAAGCAGCCTCAATCAAGCCATTCTAGATGGACAACCATTGACGAGCGTCATTCATCCACTCATTAAAAAAGACGTCATTTGGACTCA
The DNA here is from genome assembly GCF_001423865.2 of Brevibacillus sp. Leaf182. Lineage (NCBI taxonomy): Bacteria > Bacillati > Bacillota > Bacilli > Caryophanales > Paenibacillaceae > Brevibacillus > Brevibacillus sp. Leaf182. Next base: position 77,419 of record NZ_LMPN02000036.1, read on the forward strand.
TATTGACAGTTCGGTCAGCGACATCCAAGAAATCATTCAAAAAGCAGAAGTGGGGAACATCGTCATTTTGAATGATGACCACCAAGTGACCGGAATGCTTACCAAAACGGACATCATTTTCACATTGTTTCGAGCTACGAGTTCTTTGAAGGATCAACTAGAAGAAATTCTGGTACGATCAGAGCTCGGCGCGATCATCACAGATGATTCCGAACGGATTACCTTTGTAAATCAGAAAATTTGCAAAATGACTGGGCTGACACAAGCAGAACTGCTCCAGCGTGAGGTAACGTCGCTCATTTCAGGTATTCAATTAGAGTCCATGGAGCCTTCCGATCATTATCGGCTACAACTAGGGAATAGTCATGCCGTTACCCGTATTTCTCGCTTTGGGAAAAAAGGGTGTATCCTTTTGTTTCAAGATGTATCACAAGTGGAAAAAATGGCCCAGGAGTTACAGAGCGTAGTCAAATGGAAGAGTATTTTGCAGACGGTCATCGATAATGCGTACGAAGGTCTTATCATGATCAATGAATGGAAAGAAGTTAACTTCGTGAGTCCATCCTTACTTGAACTTTTTGAGTTTGAAGAATCGCAGATTTTATATAAGCCAATCCATGACGTCCTCCCTCAATTGGGACTCGACCGCGTCATGAAATCAGGTCTTCCGGAATATAGCGAGATGATGCAGGTAAAAGGCATTCGATATACCGTGCATCGCGTCCCCATTATGCAAGACGACGAAATCATCGGGGTTATCGGAAAAATCTCGTTTCGTGGCCTGCACGAAATGAAAGAAGTCGTACGTAGACTGGAAAAGAGTGAAAAAGAAGAGAAGCAAACTCCACAAGTGCAGCACGAGACCTCCCGCTTCTCATTTGAGCAGATTCTTACACAAGACCCCCAGATGGAGAAAATTATACGCAGCGCCATGAAGACGGCCAAAGGAAATTCGACTGTTCTGATCAGAGGCGAAAGTGGAACCGGAAAAGAGCTGTTCGCCCATGCGATCCACAGCATGAGCTGGCGCAATAATGGCCCTTTTGTAACGGTCAATTGCGCCGCGATCCCAGAGCATTTATTGGAATCAGAATTTTTTGGATATGAAGAAGGAGCCTTCTCGGGTGCCAAGCAAAAAGGTAAAAAAGGGAAGTTTGATTTGGCAAATGGGGGAACTCTGTTTCTAGATGAAGTAGGAGATATGTCGCTGCAACTGCAGGCGAAAATGCTTCGTGTCCTCCAAGAAAAGGAATTTTACCGGGTGGGTGGAACAGAGCGCATCCAAGTCGATGTACGCATTATAGCAGCAACGCATCGTTCCCTGGAGGAAATGGTCAGAAATGGGGAATTCCGAAACGACTTGTTCTATCGATTAAACGTCATCTCTTTTGAAATCCCGCCACTGGCGAAAAGGAAAAAAGATATTTTGGTGTTTATTCCTTTCTTCATGGAAGAATTAAATCGCTTGAACGGGACAAGCATTACGGGAATTGACCCGCTTGCCGAAAAAGCCATGATCGATTACGATTGGCCGGGCAACGTACGTGAACTTCGAAATGTCATGGAGCGCGCGATGCTGTTCAGTGAACACGGAAAAATTGAGCTAGCAGATTTGCCCGAATACATGTTGGGTCATGGAAAAAATGAAATGACCGCATTCTCATTTGATTCAGAGAGCTCCCTTATGGAAAAGGCCGAAAGAGCGGCAGTACAACAAGCGTTGGAGCAATCGGGCGGCAACAAATCCAAGGCTGCCAAATTACTGGGAGTAAGCAGATCCGTGTTATATGATCGTCTGAAAAAATACCAATGAACTGTACAAGAGTAAATCGTGGATGACTTCTGGATGGGACGGAAGTCATTTTTTTATGCCAACTTGTCTGTATTTTCTACATCTGTCTGTAAGGTGTGTTTCATCACTATACATAACAACATCTAGCCAAAAGGAAAGGAAGAGAAAGTAAAGAATCATGTGTGGTTGGCATGACAATTGCTCTTTCTGAATATTGCGTCTAATTAAACGTTGTACCCGAAAGGAGGAAACCCTACCAACTCATCTTGCTATTTTTCCCCGTTTTCAATAACAGCTAAAGAATGGAAGGGGAGTAATTACATGCGCTGGATTGTCCTAACACTCTTGTTTTTTGCTTATGTCATCAACTATGCGGATAAGGCGATCATTGGATATGCAGCAGATCCGTTGATGAAGGAGCTTGGCTTGAATAGTACTCAATGGGGAATGGTTGGAAGCAGTTTTTATTGGTTGTTTGCCATCTCAGCTTTATTAGGAGGGACATGGTCAGATCGAATCGGGACTTCGAAAATGATCGTGGTTCTATTGCTTGCCTGGACAGTTCTGCAGTTTGGTTCCTACGCCATTATGACATTGCCGATGCTGATCTTGTATCGGTTAATGCTGGGGGCCTTTGAAGGGCCGTTTACTCCGGTAGCGATGAGTCATGCTGCCAAATGGTTTCCTCCCGAAAAACGAGGAATAGCATTTGCTGTCATCGTCTCTGGTGCCAGTGTCGGCGGAATTATTTCAGCGCCGATTCTTGTTGCCCTGATAGAAAAGTATGGCTGGCGGTTGACGTTTGCACTTTTAGGTGTCGTCAGTCTGGTTTTGGTTTTCGTCTGGTTGTTTGTGGATCGAAAAAACAAGAATCATCCAAGTAATCAAACGGCTCCATCCCATGTGAAAAAGTTGAGATGGGCTGATATAGCTCCCGTATTGCGCAATCCCGCTTGTTTTCTCACCCTCGCTTTAGCGTTCTCTGCTCTGTGGCTCTCCACTTGGTTACTCGTTTGGCTGCCACTGTATATGACAAAGGTACTGCAACTAGAGCCAATGAACATGGCTTATGCAGTCGCTGGAAGCGGTATTGCAGCCACCGTCATGGTATTGCTGCTCTCATCCATTTCAGATCGCATTTATAAGAAAACCAATAGCTATTTCAAATCGCGGGTTCTGGTACCAGGGATCGTCACGCTCATCGGTGGCCTTTTTCTAGCTATGATGCCTGCTTTTGAGTCTTTTATCTGGATTTATATTGCTTTGTGTCTAGCAAAAACATCGAGTTACAGTAATGCTGCTGTAGGCCCGCAAATACTGATTAAGCTCATGCCTGAACGCGCTGGTTTCATGACGAGCATTTTTTCGTTCATTACCAATATGGCCTCCATCGTTGCACCGGTTATAACAGGAATTTTAGTGCAAGCAGCAGGTAATAACCTTGTGCTCGGATTTCATTACTCACTGTACGTCATTGTGGGGCTTTTCATCGTAACGGGGATTCTCTTTTTGTTGTTTGTCAGACCGGATCAACCGTCCAAAGAAGTTCCCCCTCATGTAGAGACCGTATAAAATGTCTGAAAAAAAGATGGTTTGGTTCGAATGCCTGTTTGAAAATCAAACAATCCGACAGCTTTCGTATTGATTTTGTCATAAGAAACTACTTTTTTGCGTTGGCATGACATTTGCTATTTCTCTTTTACAAAATCGAGATGTAAGGAGAAACAGCGATGAGTCTGGTAAAGGTTGAAAAACGAGAGAGAATCGCGATTGTCACTATCGACAATCCGCCGATGAACGCATTAAGTGCTGCGGTCAAAGAAGAGTTGCGCATCACTTTCGCTGAGCTCCATGCCAACGCCGACGTTCTGGCGATTATTTTGACAGGGGCCGGGCAAAAAGCATTTGTAGCCGGAGCCGACATCAAGGAGCTGCCAAAACGAATCGGGAATCCGAATTTGCTGCCTCAATTTATGGAGAATCACAACTTTTTTAACAGCGTTGATTATTCGCCGAAACTGACGATTGCTGTATTAAATGGATACACACTTGGCGGAGGCTGCGAGCTTGCCTTGACTTGTGATCTGCGGATTGCCGAAAAGCACGCATTGATTGGGGTGCCAGAGGTGAAGCTCGGGTTGCTTCCTGGAGCAGGCGGTACACAACGTTTGCCTCGTCTGATTGGAGAGGCGAAAGCAAAAGAATTGTTGTTTACAGGCGAGCATATTTCCGCCGATGAGGCCATGCGGATTGGCTTGGTTAATCGTGTAGTACCCACTGGTGAGGGATTGAGCGCAGCGCTAACGCTTGCACACAAGATTTGCCAAAATTCGCCTTCTGCTCTCCAGCATATTAAAAAAGCAGTTGATGAAGGAATAGAATTACCTTTTCAGCAAGCACTTGAGCTAGAGGCCGAGCTTTTCCAAGAGCTTTTTTTGAAAGAAGACGTAAAAGAAGGCGTACAAGCATTTTTAGAAAAAAGAAGCCCACAGTTTCACGGGAACTAGCTGAAAAAGGGGAAAAGGACAATGGAACTCAAAAACAGTGTTGTCGCAGTAACGGGTGGTGCTTCAGGTCTGGGCGAGGCTACCGTGAAACATATCGTGGCACATGGTGGAAAAGCACTCATAATGGATTTCAATGAGGAGAAGGGAACCGAGCTGGCTGAAGCGCTGGGCGACCAGGTTCTCTACGTGAAAACAAACGTCGTCGAAGAAGCAAATGTCAGGTCAGCATTAGACCAAGGTGTGGAAAAATTCGGCAAGATAACGGCGGTTGTTAACTGCGCAGGTATCGGCGGGTCCCAGAAAACGTATGGCAAAAACGGCCCATTCGATCTCGTTCTGTTTACCAAAATTATTCATGTCAACTTGATCGGAACCTTTAATGTCATTCGGTTAGCGGCTGAGAAAATGAGCGAAAACGAACCGAACGAGCAAGGGGAAAGAGGTGTAATCGTCAATACAGCTTCTGCTGCTGCCTTTGAAGGACAAATAGGTCAAGCTGCCTACAGTGCTTCGAAGGGAGGAGTCGTTGGGATGACGCTTCCGATTGCAAGGGATCTATCCTCGTATGGCATTCGTGTCGTTACAATCGCACCAGGTCTTTTTGAGACGCCCATGCTAGGCAGAGCTCCCGAGCATCTCAAGCAAGCGTTAAGCGCCATGGTGCCATTCCCACAGCGTTTAGGACAGCCGAATGAATTTGCCCATCTCGTTCAAAGCATCATCGAAAACCCGATGTTAAACGGGGAAGTCATCCGTTTAGATGGTGCACTGCGAATGCAGCCGAAGTAAACGAAAACAAACGAAGCCTGGAGGAGAACGCAGATGAACATTTTAGTCTTGTTAAAACAAACCTTTGATACTGAAGAAAAAATCGTGATTCAGAACGGGCAGATCAATGAAGAAGGCATCGAGTTTATCGTGAATCCTTATGACGAATATGCTGTCGAGGAAGCAGTCAAGCTCAAGGAAGAAAACGGAGCAGAGGTCACTGTGATCACCGTTGGCCCAGAACGTGCGGAAGGCGCACTTCGAACAGCACTTGCGATGGGAGCGGATAAAGCGATACTCGTCGATCCAGGTGAAACCGAAGCTGATGAATATACGATTGCTCGATTGATCACTGCAGCCATCAAGGATCAGTCATTTGATTTGATTCTCGGGGGCAATATGTCAGTAGATACGGGGGGAGGACAGGTTGCGATTCGGGTTGCAGAGGCACTGGGTATCCCACATATATCTACGATTACGAAGCTTACAATCGATGGCGACAGAGCTACGGTCGAAAGGGACGTAGAAGGCGATATGGAGGTCATCGAAGTAAGCCTTCCATTCTTGGCGACAGCTCAGCAAGGGTTAAATGAGCCGCGCTACCCGTCTTTGCCAGGCATTATGAAAGCGAAGAAAAAGCCAATGGAGCGTTTGACTCTGGAAGATTTGGCTCTCGCCAATGAGGAGAGAAAGGCCCGCACAACGATTGTCGAGCAGTATTTGCCAGCCAAGAAGCAAGCAGGTCGCCTAATGAACGGAGAAATCAAGGAACAGGTAACCGAATTGGCACAACTGCTGCGCACAGAAGCGAAGGTCATATAAAGAAAAAGGAGAGGATTCATCATGAGCAAAAAGGTTCTGGTGTTTACCGAAGTAAAAGACGGAAAATTACGAAATGTATCTCTCGAGGCGTTAACTGTCGCGAATCAGGTCGCGGCAGGAGGAGAAGTCATCGCGGCGCTGTTCTCGCCGAATGCGGAGGCGTATGTGCAGGATATCAGCAAATACGGAGCCACTACCTTGTATATAACGAAAAACGAAGCGCTATCTACGGGTACTTCTGAGGCGTATAGCCAAGCATTTATGCAACTCATTCACGAAGTGCAACCAGACGCCGTCTTGGTTGGTCATACATCATTGGGAAAAGATATCTCTCCAAGAGTGGCAGCCAAATGCGGAGCGGGACTCCTTTCTGATTGTACGGCTGTAGAGACAAACGGGGAGCAAATCACGTTCGTTCGTCCGATCTATGCGGGGAAAGCGTTTCAGAAAAAGAACTTCCAAGAAGGAATGGTGTTCGCAACCCTGCGCCCCAATAATTTTGAAATCATAGAGACGGCGGTGCAAACTACACTCGTAGAATTTCAGCCAGAAATCTCTGATCTTCGTACCATCATCAAGGAAGTCGTGCGAAAAACAGCAAGTGGTATCGATCTCAGCGAGGCCAAGATCATCGTCGCGGGTGGGCGTGGTGTGAAAAGCGCGGAAGGCTTTCAACCACTGCAAGAATTGGCTCAAGCACTTGGTGGAGCAGTGGGAGCCTCCCGTGGAGCTTGTGATGCCGATTACTGCGATTACTCCTTGCAAATCGGACAAACAGGAAAAGTAGTAACACCCGATCTGTATATTGCGTGCGGCATCTCAGGTGCTATTCAACACTTGGCGGGGATGTCAAATTCAAAGATTATCGTGGCCATTAACAAAGACCCGGAAGCCCCAATCTTTCAAATTGCCGACTACGGAATCGTGGGAGACTTGTTTGAAGTCGTTCCACTGTTGACGGAAGAATTAAAGAAAGTGCTCGTATCGTAATCCCAGGAACTGTCTGGAAAATATACTACCTGTGTCTGGTATCGTAATGATTTCAAACAACTTCCCTCAATCAAATGACGATTTATGTACGCAAAACAATGATTTTCTTTTGGTATGATCCTTGCTTTTGTATAGAAGTATTATCTAGACATCCTTTCCTCACATCGAATGATCGGAGGGCATTCTTGATGGTTGATGTTACGAAGCAAATTCAACAAGTATTCGAATTGCAAAAGAAACAGCAGCATGTTGTCAAAGGAACAAGTGCCGCAGAACGTATCCAAAAATTATTGAAACTAAAAACAGCCATTCGTACGCACACTCCAGCTATTTTACAAGCGCTCCAGCAAGATTTGGAGAAGCCCTCTTTTGAAGCCGTGACAACAGAAGTACTCGGTGTTATTCAGGAGATTGATCGGTTCATCGCCAACTTGGAACAATGGATGCAGCCTGTTGAAGTCGATACGCAAAGCGTGGGGGCAACTGCGAAAATTATTTGGGAGCCAAAAGGACAGTGCCTGATTTTCTCAGCGTGGAATTTTCCATTTTACTTGCTATTTCTTCCGTTAATTCCTGCGATCGGGGCAGGCAACGTATGTATTTTGAAGCCTTCTGAAATGGCGCCAGCAACCAGTCGACTTGCGACAAAAATCGTTCGCGAGGTGTTCGAGGAGTCTGAGGTTGCGATTTTTGAAGGCGGAGTGGATGTTGCAGAAGCTTTGGTGGCGCTTCCGTTTCACCATATCTTCTTTACAGGGAGTACGTCGATTGGCAAGCATGTCATGCAGGCTGCTGCGAAACATCTGGCGTCCGTTACGTTGGAGTTGGGCGGAAAATGCCCTGTGATTATCGATGAACAGGTTGATTTAGAGAAAATGACTCCTCGCATTGCATTTGGCAAATATGCAAATGCCGGACAAATTTGCCTTGCCCCAGACTATGTTTTCGTTAAAGAAAATCAACTCGAAGAATTTGTTCAACACGTTGAAGCGTATGTCCAGCGTAGCTATTTTGAAAATGGGCAGCTTACCAAAACAGATATGGCCAAAATTATTAACGAACGAAATTTGCAGCGTTTACAAGGCTTGCTCGAAGATGCTGTAACAAGGGGGGCGAAAGTACGGTTTGGTGGTAAGATAGAAAATGGAAGAATTTACCCAACACTTTTAACCGATGTTCCTCTGGAAGCGAAAATCATGCAAGAAGAAATATTTGGACCGATCATGCCCGTCCTTACGTATACCGATTTGGATGAAGTGATTGACTATATTGGCGCAAAACCCAAGCCATTAGCTTTGTACATCTTCAGTGATAATCAACACGTTGTGGATGATGTTCTTGCCAGAACAACTTCTGGAGGAGCAACCGTGAATGATGTCATGCGACATATGGCAGAACCAAATCTGCCTTTTGGTGGAATCAACGAGAGCGGGATTGGAAGATATACAGGCGTTTATGGATTCAGGGAGTTCTCGCACGAACGAGGGGTTCTCTTCCAAGCGCCTGTGGGAAGCAATCCGATGGAGGAATTTGCTCGTGCTCCCTATAAAGGCAAGCTGGAGACGTTGATGCAAAGAATAAACTAATCCGATGTGCATGATTACGTTCTTTTCGAGGAGTGAGTAGCTTGAATAAACCTTGGCTCGCATTTTATCCTCAAGAAGTATCGCACGAAGTAGAGATCCCATCCATTACTATTTATGATCTGGTAGATCGAGCTGCTCGTCTGTATTCTTCCCATATTGCGATCTCCGACGGCGAGAGGGAAATCACCTATTTACAAGTGAAGGAAGCGTGTGAACGGATCGCGTCCGCCCTTTATCGACGCGGTTATCGGAAGGGTGATCGCATCGGGATCATGGTGCCCAACAGCATAGAATATGCACTATCTTTTTTTGCCATTCAACGCTTAGGTGGAGTGGTTGTTCAGGTCAACCCGAATTTTCAACCTGCCGAGTTGGAACATCTTCTCAAAGATTCAGATGCAACAGCGGTCATTGCTTTCCGGGAACAGAAAGAGAAGGTAAAGATAACCGGATTGGCTGAGCAAGTGACGTTCATCGCAGCAGATCGGGAAATTTTTGAGGAAGATAATCTGCATCATTGGATTCTTCATGAGAGTCCAGATTTGCCGGACCAGGACGTTCAACCTGAAGAACTTGCCGTACTCTCGTATACAGGAGGGACCACCGGCAGATCGAAAGGCGTCATGATCACACATGCCAACATGATAGCCAATCTCTATCAAGCATACGAAACAAATAAGTCCGTTTTAAGCCAAGAGGGGCACTGTCAGCTAGGAATTGGTCCACTCTACCACGGAATGGGACTGTTCAGCTTCATTCAGTTTGTTTATATGGGGGCAAAGTACGTACCTGTCGCAAAATTTGAGCTGGATCGTATTTTGGAATTCATCCGCAAGCATCAGCCTACCTATTTCGTTGGATCTCCAACGATGTATATTGCGATCTTAAATCATCCGGACTTACAGAAAGACGACTTATCGTGCTTCAAAATTTGTATAGGTGGATCAGCACCTTTGCCTGTTGAAGTGATGAAAAATTTTGAACAAAAAACAGGCGTTCCCATTGTCGAGGGTTATGGCCTTTCAGAAGCGACATGTATAGTGAGTCGCAATCCACTGAGTGGTCGACGAAAAGCAGGGAGTATCGGTCTGCCGCTTCCAAGTACAGAGATAAAAATTGTAGATATTGCTACCGGAACAAAGGAGATGCCAGTGGGAGAATCCGGTGAACTGATTATAAAAGGCCCGCAAGTGATGAAAGGATACTGGAAGAATCAACAAGAGACAGAGCGGACCCTACGTGATGGCTGGTTGTTTACAGGTGATATCGGAACCATGGACAGTGAGGGCTATTTCTATATTGTAGGCAGAAAGAAAGATATGATCATCACGGGCGGTTTTAATGTATATCCGGTCGAGGTGGAGGAAGTCATTTATCAGCATCCGGCAGTGGTGGAAGCGTGCGTTTACGGAGTTCCTGATCCATATCGTGGCGAGACAATTAAGGTCGTTATTGTTCTCGGCAGACAAGCAAACGTGACGGAAGAAGAGATCCGGAATTGGTGCAGGGAACGCTTGACCGCATATAAAGTTCCTCGCTTGATCGAATTTAGGGAAGCGCTTCCAAAAACCCATGTTGGAAAAATACTGCGTAGCAAATTGATAGAAGAAGAACGGAACAAACAAAATCGGTAATCAAGAGAAAAGAGAGGTGCTTGTCCATGAGAGCTGCCGTTTTAGAAGCGTTTAACGAGCCTTTGGTCGTAAGGGAAATCGCCGATCCGACACTGACTCCCGATGGGGTCATCATCAAATTAGAAGCGACAGGCGTATGCCGAAGCGACTGGCATGGGTGGACGGGACACATGAGTATGATTCAATCCTTTCCGCATATTTTAGGGCACGAGATGAGTGGAGTGGTTGAAGAGGTCGGTAAAAATGTACGAAATTTCAAAAAAGGTGAACGAGTAATTGTCCCATTTAATATCGGCGATGGGGTATGCCCACATTGTGTCTCAGGTCATCACAATGTATGTGATAATCTCAAATTGGTAGGCTTCGATTTGAATGGCGGGTTTGCGCAGTATATTCATATCGGAGAGGCAGACCAAAACCTCATGCATTTGCCTGAAAACATTGATTTCATTGAAGCAAGTGCAATGGGGTGTCGCTTCATGACTGCCTATCACGGGGTCATTACGCAAGGAAATGTGCGTCCCGGTGAATGGGTAGCCGTGTATGGCGCGGGTGGAGTAGGGCTCTCTGCTGTTCAAATTGCTGCTGCTGCCGGCGCGAATGTCATTGCGGTGGACATCGCGGATGAAAAACTGGCATTAGCGAAAGAATTGGGAGCAGTGGCTGTCGTAAACAGCAAGCAAGTAAACGCGCCAGAAGCGGTGCGCGAAATAACAAAAGGCGGTGCGAACGTCTCCATTGAAGCGCTTGGTATCCAAGAAACGTTTTTAAATGCGCTCTTGAGTCTCACAAAACGGGGAAGACATGTCCAGATTGGAATGAGCTCGAATCCGAACGGCGGTCTTACTCCCGTCCCTATTAACTTTTTGCTCCGGCAAGAAGCGCAGATTATCGGGTCGATCGGCATGCCTTTGCCTGAATTTTCAACGATGCTTCGTTTAGTGGAAAGCGGGCGTCTTGCCCCTGGGAAATTGGTCACGAAAACAATCTCCTTGGAAGAGATCCAAGCATCTTTTGAAGAAATGAATACGTATGCGGGTGTAGGAGTTACGGTGATTAACAAGTTCTAGGATGAACTGCCGCGCTTTACGGACCATCGCTCTTGCCGTAGCGATGGCCTTGGTGCTTTTTCCAAATGTATACAAATGGGGGCCCATGGACAAAATATCCGATGAATATTCAAAAAAAATAAACCTTTGGGGGTATAGAAATGGCAGATTCGAAAATTAATCAGTCATTGCCGGCGACGCCTTTTACTAAAAAAGCACAGGAGGCCGTTTATGCCGCTCTCCATTTTGAAGACAAGCAAGATTTCGAGGATGCAAATAGAGGCTACCTCGCTCCCATAGAAGCAAAAGTCATAAAAAATGAGGCTGGAAAGGTTGTTTGGGACATCGAAAAACTCGGGTTCCTTGATCAGCCAGCACCCGATACGGTAAATCCTAGCTTGTGGAGAAATTCTCAGTTGCATGCGATTACAGGGTTGTTCAAAGTACTAGAGGGCGTTTATCAAATTCGTGGACAATCTATCGTCACGACGTTTTTCATCGAAGGAAAAGAGGGAGTCATTGTTGTTGATACGTTAGCAGGGGTAGAATCCATGCAAGCCGCCATGGAGTTATATTATCAGCATCGTCCAAAAAAACCGGTTACCGCCATTATTATCAGCCAAAGTCACGGAGATCATTTTGCTGGTACCAAAGCAGCACTTCAGTATGCGAAGAATCCCGACATCCCGATTATCGCACCACAGCATTTTACAAAAGAAGCACTGAGCGAAAATGTGCTGCTTGGTACGATTATGGCTCGTCGTGCTGGGTATCAATTTGGTAAAAATCTACCCGTCAGCACTACTGGAACGATTTCTGTAGGGATTGGTCCTGTGACCAATTCGGGTACGTTCAGCTTTGCACTGCCTACGGTTGATATCGTAAACGAGACACAGACCATGGAAATCGACGGAATCACCTTCGAGTTTTTATTAACGCCCAATACAGAAGCACCTGCTGAAATGCATTTCTATATCCGCGATTACAAAGCATTGTTTGTCTCGGAAAATGCCAATAAAACCATGCATCAAATCTACACCGTAAGAGGAGCAAAAACGCGAGATGCTTTGCTTTGGGCAAACGCCCTGGATAAGACGATTGACTTGTTTGAGGCAGAAGAAATTGATGCCCTGTTAATGATCCATGCTTGGTCAGTATGGGGCAAAGAAAACGCCATTGCGCATCTGAAAATGCAGCGCGATCTGTATAAATACATGCACGATCAAACGGTGCGTTTAGCCAATCACGGATATACGATGGAGGAAATAGCAGAAACAATCAAGCTTCCCGACACCTTAGATACATACTGGGGAAATCGAGGGTACTATGGAACGCTTAAGCATAACGTAAAAGGGATCTACAACTTTTATCTCGGCTATTACAGTGCGCATCCTTCTGATTTGGACCCGCTGCCACAGGTGGAAGCTGCCGAGAAATATGTTCAGTACATGGGTGGGGCAAGTAACATTTTGCAGCAGGCAAATGCTGATTTTGAAAAAGGAGAGTATCGCTGGGTGGCGCAAGTACTCAAGCATGTGGTCATGGCTGATCCCACTCATACAGAAGCGAAGAATTTGCTGGCCAATGCGTTTGAACAATTGGGGTATCAAGCGGAATCCGCGAACTGGCGAAACATGTATTTGGTTGGGGCCGAAGAGCTGCGCAATGGGGTCAATAAGGACAACTCTCCAGTTGATGTATCGGGAATCATTACCTACATGCCCATTTCCGATTTCTTGACTCTGTTAGCCGTGAAACTTAACGGCCCAAAAGCAGAAGGCAAAAAGCTCACGATGAATGTAACGATCACAGATTCAGACCAATCGTTTGTTATGTATCTGGAAAATTCCGTTCTCGTGAACAAAGGAAATAAGCATGACACTCATCCAGACGTTACGATAGTTACGGATCGAATGAACTTCTTTGCATTGATGCTTGGTCGTCTGCCACTCGATCAAGCCATGGCAACGGGAAAAATAGAAGTATCCGGTGACGCGACTCATATCAACGCGTTTTTAGCATTATTGGACGACTTTGATCCATTTCCCGCTATTGTGACACCTTAATAGGAGCCCGTGAGTTGACCCTTGAGCAATCAAGGGTTTTTTGTTTTGGTTGTCGAGTGTCATCTTGTATAGATTTCATACAACTGTTTTAGATATGTACGATTTACTTACGCAAAGAACTTACATCGCATGCATTTTATTCAAATATGAACGAAGCATCTTTGGCATGGCATTTGCAATTCTATATAAACCAACACAGATGTTGTCTTCGTGCAACAGCAAAGCGAGGTGCGAGTATGTCCATTACAGAACGCCCAAAAAGGATAGAAGCGGGATTCGAGCAACATATTGGCATGCAAATTACGCGTATGGAAGAAGGTCATGTGGTAGTTGAGCTGCCCATCACGCCTGAATTGTTAAATGCCGGAAATTTGTTGCACGGAGGTGTCATAGCGAGCTTGCTCGATCACGTGATTGGTTTGACAATCCGCACGCATACGGGGCATCGCTTTGTCACGGTCAATTTAAACATTCATTATTTGGCCTCTGCCAAAGAGGGTGACCTCATCGTCGGAACAGCAAAAATCCGCCATATAGGCAAAAGTCTTGCAACAGGCGAGGGAGAAGTACGAAACGGTACAGGCAAACTTCTGGCGATAGCCAGCGCTACCTTTAAGCAGTTACCTTACAATCTGAATGAGGTGAAAGAATGAGCTTGTTACGAGGTTATAAAGTGCTAGATTTCTCGACTTTGCTACCAGGGCCTTTTGCCACGACTATGCTGGCAGATCTAGGAGCAGAAGTGCTTCGCGTGGAATCGTTCACCCGACCTGACAGTATCAGACAAGGCAAGCAAGTAGATGGGGGAGTAACGGCAGCCCATGGCTATTTGAATCGCTCGAAATCTTCCATCGCACTGGATCTTAAAAAGCAAGAGGCCGTAGAGATCGCAAAAGAGCTCGTGAAAGAATACGACATTGTCCTCGAGCAGTTCCGTCCAGGGGTCATGGAGCGACTCGGTCTTGGATTTGAGACGCTGCGAGCGATTAACCCACGACTAATCTATTGTTCCATCACCGGATATGGTCAGACTGGACCGTACCATCATCGACCTGGGCATGACAACAACTACTTATCCATTGCAGGAATCAATGATTACTCCCGGCGCAAAGGATCGCCTCCGTCTCCGCATGGTTTTCATATCGCAGATATTGCGGGTGGTTCGCTGCATTCCGTGATCGGGATGTTGGCCGCTTTACTGCATCGCGAGCGGACGGGTGAAGGTCAATACATTGATGTCAGCATGACGGATGCTACATTCGTACTGAATACGATCCATGGCGCTGGTTATCTTGCGTGCGGAGTGGAGCCGCAGGCAGAGGCCATGCGGTTAAACGGCGGGATCTTTTACGACTACTATGAAACAAAAGATGGACGGTATTTTTCTGTAGGAAGTCTCGAACCCCAATTTCGCAAGCTATTGTGCGAGGCAATAGGAGGCGAGGATCTGTTGCCATTGTCTTTCAGCGAATCTCCAGATGATGTCCAAGCTTTTAAAGATTATGTTCGTAACGCGTTTCGAGCGAAAACCTTCGCTGAATGGACAGCTATTTTTCAGGAGATGGAAGCGTGTGTTGAACCGGTACTCACTTTTGCAGAAGCGTGCGAGCATCCGCAATTGAAGGCGCGTGAGATGATTGTGGATGTACCGAAACCGGACGGAACAACACAGCGACAATTTGGTTTTCCAATCAAATTTTCCGCAGCCCAGCCAGAATATAAGCATATCGGAAGCAAACTCGGTGAGCATTCTATTCTGGTACTGAAAACTCTGGGTTATACCGACGAACAAATTGCAGTGCTTAAGGAAAAAGAGGTATTTGTATAACAGGAGTGTATGGATTTTATACATCCCTATCATTGCTTTTGTATTCAACACATACACAATGTGCAAAGAAACTTTGACAGAGTCGATCATTGGCGAAAAAACGTGTTGGCACGACATTTGCTTTACCTAATAGATGTGAAAAGTTCAGTGATCGTCCAAAGGGGGAAGAAGCATGAGTCGAAAAACAAAAGTCATCGGAGTAAATATGGTACCGTTTACAAAGCCTGGCTCGCATGAACCGTATGAAGTGATGGCATCCAAAGCAGTCAAAGGTGCAATAGAAGATGCGGGCATTCACTATTCTGACATCCAACAAGCTTATGCGAGCTACGTATATGGAGACAGTACATGTGGTCAACGAGCTTTGTATATGGTCGGGATGACAGGGATTCCAATCATTAACGTCAATAATAACTGCTCTTCCGGTTCTACTGCGTTATTTTTGGCGAGGCAAGCAGTCGAATCGGGTATGGTAGATTGCGCACTGGCAGTTGGTTTTGAAGAAATGAAACCAGGCGCATTGGCAAGTGTCTGGACAGATCGGACTCCTCCGTTAGGGTGGGCACAAAATCGCTTGAAAGAGCTGTGGCCAGACGTGCCGGATTCCACTTCGAACGCGATCAAGTTTTTTGGATCAGCAGGAAAGGAATACCTTGAAAAATACGGAGCCAACCCAGACATTTTTGCCAAAGTATCTGTGAAAACGAGAAGTCATGCCATTCAGAATCCTTATTCGCTTTTTCATAAGCCGCTGACGGTGGAAGAGGTATTAAACGCTCCAGCCTTAATGCCAAATTTGACACGGCTGATGGCTTGCCCCCCCACCTGCGGAGCAGCGGCAGCGATTGTGTGCAGTGAGGCCTTCGCGATCAAGCACGGGACTACCAATGCCGTAGAAATTGTGGGGCAGGCGCTCACAACAGACACCGATGTGACACATGAGTCTCTCCTCAATCTAGTTGGAGCGGACATGACCCGCCGTGCAGCAGATCAAGTCTATGAAATGGCCGGGATCGGTCCCGATGAGGTCAACGTAGTAGAGCTCCACGACTGCTTTACTCCCAATGAGGTTATTACCTACGAAGGCTTGGGGCTGTGTGAAGAAGGCGGGGCCGAAAAGTTCATCCGCGATGGCAATAACACATACGGTGGAACCTACGTTGTCAATCCATCAGGCGGTTTAATGTCAAAAGGTCATCCATTGGGTGCAACTGGTCTGGCACAATGCACCGAGCTAGTTTGGCAGTTGCGTGGCCAGGCGGACAAACGGCAGGTCGAGGGTGCGCGTGTCGCTCTCCAACATAACCTGGGCCTTGGCGGGGCGTGTGTCGTTACGATGTATCGTATCGGTTAATCAATCGTACTTGGAGGGATTATTGATGTCACAAACCATTCCGGCATCGAAGACGGCGACATTTGATTTATTTAAAAGAAATCGCCCTTTTCTTACACAAGAGCACGAGATGTTTCGCAGCTCTCTACGCAAGTTTCTCGAAAGGGAAGCCGTACCGAACATTGAGAAGTGGGAGGAAGAGCAATATACCCCACGTGAGTTTTATCAAAAAATGGGCGAGCAAGGGTTTCTATGCCCGCAAGTTGCACCTGAGTACGGCGGACTTGGACTCGATTTTGGTTTTAACATGGTTTTGGCCGAAGAATTGAGTCGGGTTGGAGTTGGCGGCTTGGCAAGTATGAGCAGTTCCATTATCGTTCCCTATTTGGAACGCTATGGTACCGAGAAGCAGAAGAAAAAGTACTTGCCCAAATGCGTATCTGGTGAGATTACGACAGCGATCGGCATGACGGAACCAGGCATCGGCTCCGACTTGGCGGGAATGCGGACAACTGCCGTGCGAGACGGAGACCACTATATCATCAATGGACAAAAAACGTTTATCTCTAATGGAATCAATGCAGGGCTATTCTTCATTTGCGTCAAGACAGACCCAACAGCTACGCCTGCTCATAAAGGGATCAGCATCCTTTTAGTTGAGGACGGTACACCGGGTTTTTCTCGTGGTCGCAAATTAAAGAAATTGGGGCAGCATTCTACGGATACGACAGAGCTGATTTTTGAGGATGCACGTGTCCCTGTATCCAATCTGCTTGGTGAGGAAGGCAAGGGCTTCTACTACCTGATGGATAAGCTGCAACAAGAGCGGATTATGATCGCAATTGGCGCGTTGGTTGTGGCTGAAGAGATGCTCAAGACGACCATGACTTACGTAAAAGAGCGACACGCTTTCGGTAAACCAATCAGTTCCTTTCAAAATACACAATTCGAGATGGCGGAGATGGCTACGGAAATTTCCATGGCTCAGACCTTTGTCGATGATCTGACCAACCGGCATATGAATGGCGAAAATGTATCGACGCAAGTCTCCATGGCGAAGTGGTCGATCACCGAAATGGCACGACGTATGTCCGTTAGATGCTTGCAGCTTCATGGAGGATACGGCTTCATGGAAGAATACGCCATTGCTCGTCGATATCGTGATGTCGCTGTCATGCCGATCTACGGTGGTACGACAGAAATTATGAAAAACATTATCGCAAAAAATCTCGGGATGTAGGCGTAATACTGTCCGCAGAGTTTTGGTGGACGAAGAGAAAAGAAAGAACAACTCAACCAGTTAATCGATGCCATAACAAGGAGGAAACTCATGAACAAACAAAAAGACGATCGAGTTGGGATCAAGCTGGAGCCTTTTACTTATAAAGTGGAGCGATGCAAAGTCAGGGAGCTATTGTACGCCCTTGATAATAATCAGTCCATTGGCGTTGAGGATGGGTTCATTCCCCCAACATTTCCCACTGTCATCGAATTTTGGGGTTCTCCATCGTCCGTCTCAAAGAATTTGGGTCTGAAAATTGAAAAAGTTCTCCACGGTGGACAGGAATATGAGTACCTAGGCAAAATCCGAATCGGGGATGACATAACGGTTTATGGAGAAGTGGAGGACGTATACACAAAAGCGGCCATGAACTTCGTCGTCATCAAAAAAGAGTTCGTCAATCAACATGGTGAAACCGTCGTCGTAGGACGCTCGACCATCATCGAAAGACACTAGGGGGTGAATGAATATGATCGGTAAACCATTCGAACCGCTATATAAAGAAGAAATAACTCATAGCCAGCTCGTCCGCTATGCCGGGGCCTCAGGTGATTTCAATCCTATTCATACAGTAGTGCCCGTTGCCGAAAAAGCGGGGCTTGGTGGCGTCATCGCACACGGCATGATGATCATGGGTTTTGTCGGGCAAGCAATCCATACGTGGTTTCATGTAGATGATCTCATGAAGTTCTCCGTTCGGTTTCGAGGCATGACGCGACCGGGAGAAAAAATCATCGTAAAAGGCTCCGTTGTAGCTGAAAAGGAAGATCGTTGGCTATGTGAAGCAGAAGCCGTCAATGAAGCAGGAGAAGTGAAGGTCAGTGCCCAGTTTGAAGTTAGAAAAGGATAATGAGGGAGGGTATCAAACATGATCAGTTTTCAGGTTTCAGAGGAAATCAAAGAGGTAATCTCCGCGATTTATCGATTCGTTGAAGTAGAAATTGATCCTCTTCGCAAGAAATATCAAAAAGAGCTGGAAAATGAAAGATATTTTTATGACGAGAATGGCTTGCTTTCACCTGGGGTACAAGAAGCGCTGAAACAAGTGCGCTTAAAATCAGCAGAAGCCGGATTCTATACGATGTTTGGTGAGTCAGAGCTGGGGGGATCAGGAGATGAATTTGGACCGATTTCTGTCGCTCTGATTTATGAAGCCATCATGAAAAAATACGGTCTGGACCCGTTAGTCATGGAAATGTTCCCAGCGGGTCTGTTTACAGGCGGACTCACACCAGCACTGTTGGGGATGCATCCTGATACCAAAGCCGAGTTATTGCCCGGTATCTCCAGTGGCGAAATTACGTTATGTTTCGGACTGAGTGAACCGGACGCTGGCTCTGATGTATGGGCGATGAAGACCAAAGCCGTGAAGGATGGTGAACACTGGGTTCTAAATGGAACGAAGCAGTGGATTACCAATGCGCATTACGCCAAATACGGGATCATTTTCGCCATCACCGATCCCGAACTAGTGGAAAAAAGAAAGGGCGGAATTACCTGCTTCCTTGTCCCGTTTGACGGAAAAACATGTGTAGCAACCTCATCCATTCCGTATATGGGACACTTGGGCTCGCGGATCGGGATCATTTCCATAGAAAATGCGCGCGTTCATGAAAAATATATCATTGGCGAATTGAATCAAGGTTTCGGTAAAGCCCTGCATGGCGTTGATGTGGGAAGGGTAGTTATGGCAGCGACATGTGTGGGTACGGCACAGTGGGCGTTGGACAAAGCCATCCAATACGCAAATGAACGCAAGACCTTCGGCGTCACAATCGGGAACCATCAGGCGATACAAATGATGCTCGCTGATTGCGCGATGGAGATCTATGCCGCACGTAATATGCTGCTGCATTGCGCGTGGAAAATGGAAAATCAAGAAAAGCTCCCGCTCAAGGAAATCTCGATGATCAAAGCGTATTGTACGGAAATGTTGCAGAAAGTCGTCGACCGATGCATACAAATCCACGGGGGCATGGGCTTAACGAATGAAATGAAGCTGGAAAAAGTATGGAGATGGGCAAGAACCTTGCGAATTCCTGACGGTACGACGGAAATCCAAAAGCGTACGATTGCCAGACGCTTGCTCCAAGGCGATCAAAGCTTTCAGTAGAATCTGGAGGAACCAGATGAGATTTCAAGGGAAAGTAGCTATCGTCACTGTAGGCTTCCCAAGCAATGAATCGGTGCAGGAAAAGACGCTCCGATTCATTGCCGGTCTTACTTGAGGAGGTTCATCCATGTTATCCTTCCTAAACTTTGTAGCATTTCTCGCCATAACAGGGTATGCCACATATTTATTCGTACAAATCGTGTACAGCCGAATCGCCTTTATCAAGCTCGGCAAAAAAGCAAACCTGAAGAAGGATGCCGCGATACGCATCCATGAATTTCTCACCCAAGTATTCGGCCAAACAAAGCTCTTGAAAGATCCGAAAAGCGGTGTCATGCACATCATCATGTTTTACGGCTTTATCATTCTTCAGTTTGGGGCGATTGAACTCATTATCAAAGGGTTCGTCAAAGGCTTTGAATACCCGCTGGGAGAGGCTCACAAGTATTTCAGTCTCAGTCAGGAGATTACGACTTTTCTCGTGCTGCTCGCAGTTGGTTATGCCTACTATCGTCGCTATATCGAGAAAGTAAAGCGTCTGAAACGAGGGTTTAAATCGGGGCTTGTGATTATCTTTTTAACAACACTGATGCTATCGATTTTCTTTACTTTAGCCTTCGAGCATCTATGGCTGGGAGATTCAGGTGGGGCGCATGCTCCTATCTCATCCTTGATCGCTAGCTTGTTCGCTGGCATGCCACCTGAGATAGCTGGTGTACTGTTCTATCTGTTTTGGTGGGTTCATCTACTTACGCTCCTTGCTTTTATGGTCTATGTCCCGCAATCCAAGCACGCGCATGTACTATTCGCGCCTGTAAATATCATGTTGCGCGATACCAAACCTGTCGGAAAGCTCACATCCATTGATTTTGAGGATGAAAAGCAAGAGACTTATGGTGTCGGAAAGATCGAGGATTTCCGGCAAAATCAGTTGATCGACCTGTACGCCTGCGTGGAATGCGGTAGATGTACCAATATGTGTCCTGCATCCGGTACTGGCAAAACACTATCGCCAATGGATCTGATTGTGAAAATGCGGGATCATTTGACGGAAAGAGGCTCAGCGATTACATCACGTACAGCATGGATGCCTTCCTTTGCGTTTGCGCAGGCAAAAGGGAGCTTCCCAATGCATGATGAAGTGGCTATTACCGCAGTACAAGCTCCTACGCTGATCGGAGACGTCATTACGGAAGAAGAGCTATGGGCTTGTACAACGTGCAGAAATTGCGAGGATCAATGTCCGGTAGCGAATGAGCATGTCGAAAAAATTATCGATATGCGCCGTTATCTCGTGCTAACGGAAGGCAGTATGCCGCATGAAGCATCTCGCTATTTCCAAAATATCGAACGACAAAGCAATCCGTGGGGGATTAACCGAAAAGAGCGGTTGAAGTGGCGAGAGGGGCGCGAAGACATCCAAGCGCCTACCGTGAGTGAGGTAGAGGAGTTCGAATATTTGTTCTTTGTCGGCTCCATGGGTTCGTTTGATCTTCGTAGCCAAAAGATCGCGCAGGCTTTCGTCAAAATTATGAATACCGCGGGCATTTCCTTTGCTGTTCTGGGCAATGAGGAGCGTAATTCCGGGGATACAGCTCGTCGGATGGGGAACGAGTTTTTATTCCAGCAGCTCTGCCAGGAAAACATCGCGAACTTCCAAGCTTATGGCGTCAAGAAGATCGTCACGATTTGCCCGCATACGTACAATACGTTTAAGCATGAATATCAAGAATTCGGGTTGGAGGCAGAAGTTTATCATCATACAGAATTGATCTGGAAGTGGATGCAGGAAGGGCGGATCAAGCCGACGAAGGAAGTCGATGAATCCATTGCTTATCACGACTCCTGTTACATCGGGCGCTATAACGATATTTACGATATCCCGCGACAAATCCTTTCCCACATTCCGGGTGTTCAAGTGCTGGAGATGACGCGCAACAAACAAGATGCGATGTGCTGCGGGGCAGGCGGCGGGATGATGTGGATGGAAGAAACACAAGGAAAACGTGTAAATATTGAGCGTACGGAGCAGGCACTCCGTCTGAATCCAACGACAATCGGCAGTAACTGTCCATACTGTCTGACCATGATAAGTGACGGGACAAAGGCAAAAGAGATGGAGCACCTCGTCAAAACGCTGGACATTGCAGAAATCGTGGAGAAAGCGATCTAAAAGAACGTCGAAAAAAGAGCGATAGACCGCTCTTTTTTTGTTTGGGGAGGATTTTTCGTGACAATCGGCATTAGATATATTATAGTAACTTTATTACTAAACGTAAGTTAAAAGCGCAACTTCATCACGGAATAGAGACGGTCGTTTATGGTCAGCTTGACAGTAGTACGAAGAACGCCCATGTATATAAGCGAGGAGGAACACGCTCATGAATTTTCATCAAAGTCCCCATACGTTTGTCCGACAGGTCAACCTCAAGGTGCAAAACCTCGATCGCTCCCTGGCTTATTATCAGGAGGTGATTGGATTCAAAATCTTGAACCAATCTGCTACAAAAGCGGAGCTGACTGCTGACGGCAAAACAGTGCTGCTATCCATCGAACAACTTCATGACGCATTACCGAAACAAAATCATACGACAGGTTTGTATCATTACGCGCTTTTACTGCCAAAACGCTCTGATTTGGCTAGCGTTGTGCGACACTTCTCTGCGTTGAATTTGCGTATCGGGTCTTCGGATCATCTCGTTAGTGAAGCGTTATACTTATCTGACCCCGATGGAAATGGGATTGAAATTTATGTCGATCGTGATTCTGATCAATGGAACTGGCATGATGGAACCGTAGACATGGCAACAGATCCATTGAATTTTACAGATTTGTTGTCCAGTGGGGAACAAACCGAGTGGAAGGGTCTGCCTGCTGGTACCATCATGGGACATATTCATCTGCATGTATCGAAGTTGAACGAAGCTGAACATTTTTATACCAAAGGACTTGGCTTTGAAGTAGTGAACCGATATGGAGCACAAGCACTGTTCATCTCCACTGGAAAGTACCATCATCATATCGGGTTGAATACATGGGCGGGTGTCGGCGCTCCACCGCCACATCCGAAGAGTCCGGGGCTAGAATCGTTTGTACTGGTGCTTCCGAATGAGAGAACGAGAAATCAAGTAATCACTCAGTTAAGAGAGATCGGTGCAAGTGTGCAGGAGGAGAGCGGTCATTTTGTTACGGAGGACCCTTCTGGCAATCGGATTCAACTGCACATATAATTGGAAGCCGCAGGAGAGCTTTCAGCTCGAAAAACGAAAACGACCTGTGGGTTGCATGAATGGTTTTCCAGCGTGCTACCTAACAGGTCGTTTACTTATCTCAGATATTGATTAATGATTAGTACTTTCTCGTGAGGATTCGAGAATGCTCTCCATCTACAGTGATTTCCCAGCCTCTTGGGATTTCATAAGCAAAGGCTGGCGAAGGGTGCTTGACCGCTTCAATGCTGGATTCAGTAGGGATACTGGTGATATTTACGATTTGTTTTTCATAGAGACTTACATTTACCACGACCCAGCCATATGGTACAGGCACCCCGGTACCGACCCATTTATTCTCCAGTTCTTGAGGTTGGTACCGTTTTTTATTCTCATTTCTGATATCGATATAAGCCTGTCTCTTGCTGTTATAACCTCGACCGATTTCTACCCAACCAGAAGGGATGTTAAAGCTTAAGCTTCTTTCCACTTGCCCATAATTAGCGCCAACAATATATTTCGCTACTTCATATCCAAGCTGTGTTCCACGATGTGGCTCTTTTTCAATCGAAATCCATCCATTCGGAAAGAACGTATCGTATGCCACAACTAACGTATCACCGTATTTCCAGTTTCCATCAAAGATATACTTTTGTGGACGGACGTTAGATTCTTTTGCTTTTCCTACCGCATCTGCTGTTTGAGTCGGGACGATCAGGAATGATGATGCCAAGACGAGAATACCCAAACTTCTTACCACGTTTTTCATAGCTTTACTCCTCCATATGAATGCAATAAGTAAAAAATGAATTTGAATAAGTGTGAGAATTCTAAACATATTTGAAATTTCCTTCTTTTTATGGAAAAAAATTCTTGTCCTAAAGTGTTCGAGGGAGTCGTGTCGTCGGAATTATAAAAAGTGAAACCTGTTGAAACTAAAAAATGGATATGATACAATGCTGTTAAATTAATGACGGGAGCTGAAAGGTATAATGGATTCTTTTCTTGCCTAAAAAATAAAACAAAAAAGCGATATCCTTCGCATGTTTTATTCTTTATACGCAAGAAAGTTACATTATCTTTTCACTCAATCAATATATCCATATCTAACTCTTGTTTGAGTTGGATTTGCTGTATTTATTTGAGCTACAAGAGAGGGTAACTTTCTTGTAGCTTTTCTATTTTTATACAGGAGGATGATTGTATGTCATTAATCAATGTAACTAACTTAACGTTTGCCTATGAAGGCAGTTTCGATCATATTTTTGAAAACGTGAACTTCCAAATCGATACGGATTGGAAATTGGGCTTTACGGGAAGAAACGGGAGGGGGAAGACGACCTTTCTCAACCTGTTGCTTGGTAAATATGAATACAGCGGAAAGATTAGTGCTCATGTCAGCTTTGAATACTTTCCTTTCCAAGTCGAGAACAAAGAATATCTGACCATTGATATCGTCCAAGACATTGTCCCGGACTATCAGTTATGGGAATTAATGCGCGAGTTCTCCCTCTTAAAGGTTTCAGAGGATGTTCTGTATCGTCCCTTTGAATCTTTGTCTAACGGGGAGCAAACGAAAGTAATGTTAGCCGCCTTGTTTCTAAAGGAAAACAGTTTTTTGTTAATTGATGAGCCAACCAATCACCTCGATATGCATGCAAGGGAGCTCGTCAGTGATTATCTCCATTCCAAAAACGGTTATATTTTGGTGTCTCACGACCGAGCATTTCTAGACAATTGTGTCGATCACATCTTGTCCATCAACAAGACGAACATCGAGGTGCAAAAAGGGAATTTCTCTGATTGGTGGGAAAATAAACAGAGACAGGATAACTATGAACTCGCTGAGAATGAGAAGCTCAAAAAAGACATTAAACGCTTGTCGGACGCAGCCAAACGTACAAGCAACTGGTCGGACGCTGTGGAAAAGACGAAAAATGGCACATTGAACTCCGGTTCCAAGTTAGACAAAGGGTATGTTGGACACAAGGCTGCGAAAATGATGAAACGCTCCAAATCGATGGAGCAAAGACAGCAATCCGCCATTGATGAAAAATCGAAGCTGCTGAAAAACATTGAAAACCAGGAAAGCTTAAAGATTGCACAGCTTGCTTATCATAAAAATCAACTGGCCGAACTGGAGAAGGTCTCGATTTCTTACGGAGAGAAGCTAGTTTGTGCAGATGTCAGCTTTACGATTGAGCAAGGAGAGCGTATAGCGCTGGCAGGCAAGAACGGTTCAGGAAAATCCAGCATTCTCAAGCTCATTTGTGGGGAGAACATCCAACATACGGGGACCTTCCGAAAGGGGAGTCAATTGAAAATCTCGTATGTTTCTCAAGACACTTCCCATCTAAAGGGCAATCTCACTGACTTTGCGCGAGACAACGGGATCGAAGAGAGCTTGTTCAAATCAATTCTGCGCAAGCTGGACTTTTCCCGCGTGCAATTTGAGAAGGATATCTCCGCTTTTAGTGGCGGACAGAAGAAGAAAGTACTCATTGCGAAAAGTCTTTGCGAGAAAGCACATCTTCATATTTGGGATGAGCCGCTAAACTTTATTGACGTCATTTCTCGCATGCAAATTGAAGAGCTGCTCCTGGAACACTCGCCAACAATTCTTTTTGTGGAGCATGACAGGGAATTTTGCAATAACATCGCTACAAAGATCGTTGAACTATAATAGGACGAAAAGTGTCTAAAAGAAAGAAGGTGGGGAGAACCGTTTCGTTTTCCTCACCTTCCTTTTTCATATGAGGTCAGGGTCTGTTCGTAAGGAAAATTGAGCAATCGAGAAGAAATAGTAAGCAGCGAAATATGGTAGTTTTTAGATAATACGTTTGAAAGAATGGCGGAGATCCAATGGGGAAAATAATTGCAAGCTATTGGCCGTTCCAAGAAGGAGATTGGGCTGAGGTGATATCATTGTTCCTGCAAGCGCGGGTCTTGTTCAAGGTTTGATCCATGCTGATTTACTTGATGAACTCCGAATGATTATTCATCCGGTCCTTATTGGGCAGCGGCAAACATTACTTTGACAACATTCATACACGTCACGACATGAAGTTGATAGAAATGAAGCTTTACGGAAAAAGTGGTTCCATACAACTACGATATGAGATCGGAAAGGCACAAGTAGAATAAAAAAGGTTTTTGTCCAATTTCTCAATTTCATGGATGGAGAAATTGGACTTTTTGGTTTTTGCACTAATTCGTTCGTAAAGCAGGGTATACGAAAGCCTTTAACGTAACACCCGTAAAGGAACATCCAGAAGCCTTTGGATGACCGCCACCACCGTAATGCTGGGCAATCACAGACAGATCCACGTCTTCTCGAATGGTTCGAAAGCTAATTCTACCTTTTCCAGGATCGAGCATCGCGACGAAATCAATCATCTCCGCATTTTTACATAAGAAATTCCCTGTCGTGGAGTGATATTGCTCGAGGAAAACCACGCCCACTTGATACGTTTTTGGCTCGTCTAAATCAATTTCAACCGGAATCAGCTTCATTTGCTTCAGCTTTTTTTGCTCAAACTCATCGATTCGTTTTTCTTCTGTATAGATGAGGATCGATTCTACTTCCTCAAATACGAATTGATCTGTATGAGCACCTTCACCACGCAAGCGCCCCAGTACATTTTGAACAAACGTGTCTCGCTCGACCATATAGAATAAAATGTTCAGTTGATTGGCTTGTACAGTACCGGTTGCATCCCAGTCCCACGTATCAAAGGCACGAACCAGCTCCACATAGTCAGAGAGAACGCTAGTAGGAATCAGATATCCCTGCTTTACCAGGTAATCATAATAGAGGCTTGTTGCTGAAGTCTTTTTCCCTGATTCTTCCGTAATAACCGTTGCCCATTCGTACTTGGAGGTCAATGGCAAGGCGGTTGGGTGATGATCGATCAAGACAAACGCATGACCCTGATCGATCTTTTTCTGAATGAGCGTTGCGACCTCGTCATTGACACTTACATCGGTAATCACGACATACATATCGGGGGTGAGTTCTTCTTCGATAAACTTTTGTACGTCTTGATTAACAGTGTAAGGAGTTACCCCGCGGGAATCGACTTCTTGCTTGGAAAAAGCAATTTGACTCAGGATCGCACAGGATACGCCATCCAAGTCCTTATCACTGAAGTGAATGATTTTTTGATGATTCATTGGGCATCTCCTTATGAATTGAGTCCGTCGTCCAATTTGTACTGCTTTCAATCATCTTTCCCATTCAATAAGACGTGCTTGCACGAAGACAACAATTGGTGATTATTTGCAATTTTAATTTGATTGTATTATAATGCTTTGGTTCAAAGAACTCCACGTTTAGTTCAACCGATCGGGCGTGTTCGCGGTGATTCGTGATCGCTCTTCTTTCTATTACGCGAGTAAAACGGTGGAGAGACTAAGTAAAAGGTGGTCCTCAACATGAAAAAGTCTACATTGATCCCCGCTGTACTCCTGCTCGCAGTCCTGACTGCTTGCGGCAACACGCAGCCTACAGAGCAACCAGCAAATCAAAATCAAGCGGCAACAGGCACCCAACAGCCAGCAGGTGAAGCAACTACGCAAAAACCTGAAGAAGCGAAAAAAGAAGAGCTACAGGTGATCGCTGCTCCACAGGAAATCGTAGTGTACAAGCAAGGGGAAAAAACATCGCTGAAGCCGGAA
Organism: Brevibacillus sp. Leaf182; assembly: GCF_001423865.2. NCBI lineage: Bacteria > Bacillati > Bacillota > Bacilli > Caryophanales > Paenibacillaceae > Brevibacillus > Brevibacillus sp. Leaf182. The sequence continues at coordinate 105,075 of NZ_LMPN02000036.1, forward strand.
GATGATAAATTCAAGGAAATTCTTGCGCTCATGAACAAACGCTTTGAAACGCCAGCGAGCCAAATGCGTTTTGACGAGAGCACCCAAGCGGTGGAGAAGGACAAGAAAGAGGCATTGGCGGTTGAATTCAACTACGCTGAAGTAACGACAAATACTTTGCCAGCGACTGTTGGTACAGATAACAAAGCAGAAGTAAAGGCGAAGACACTGTTCTTCGTATTGAGCGGAGAAAACAAAGACCATATGTTTGATTCAGAAGATGGCAAAGCTTATGGAACTGCACCGCTGCAATTGACCGAATCCACTGAACTGACCGAGCTGTTGAATAAGTAATCGAACGACCCAGACTGTCGAGCAATCGGCAGTCTTTTTGCTATTTGAAATGCCCGATCAAAGAAAACCCTCCTGATCTTGGGGCAACTGATCAAGAGGGAAGGGCAAGATAAACGATTACCTTTTTTGATCTGGTGCCGATTGCACGACAGTTAACGCCGTGTCGCCATCGGTCTCTACCAGGTGCTTCAGCATAGACAGCTTATTGTTCCAAAACTGCTCGTAAAAGGAAAGCCACTGCTTTACTTCTGTCAGGGGACCGGGATGCAGCCGATAAATTTTCTCGCGACCTACCTTATGTCCCGTGACCAGATCAGCGTCGGCAAGTATGTGAAGATGCTTGACCACAGCAGTTCGGCTTATGGGGAAATGAGAGGTAATCGCTGAGATCGGTAATTCTTTTTCAGCTAGCAAGCGAAGTACTTCTCGACGAGTAGGGTCAGCAATCGCTTGAAATACATCAACCTTTTCTGCTGAGGCAGACATTTAGCCTTCCACAACCTTTTTCAGACGCTCGTGAACAATTCCAACCCAACCTTGATTCATCTTCTCGCGAATCATTGAGCTCTTCGCGTTTGCTTTTCCGATGATCTCATCTGCCGCTTTCCATCCACCATGAATGAGGGTAAACTCCGTTTTCTCTCCCAGGTCTTTTAAAAGAAAAGAGACGACCCAACCGTCTGTATCCCAAGCAAAAGAAAGGCGATGTGGTGCTTCTACTTCCAACACTTTGCATGGTGACGGCCCAAAAGGGGATTGGATATGAAACTCATGACCAACTACAGGCTGAAAATCATTCGGCATAAACCAAGCTGAAATGGCTTCCGCCGTGGATACTTTCTCCCATACCTTTTGAATAGGGGCGTCGAAAACGATGGTTTGTTTAATATCTTCTACGGCTTGCTGGTTGTTCTGTTCCACGATGAATCTCTCCGTTTCGTAGTGAAAATATAACACCTTTTGGTTTTGCTTTATGATGATATAACACCTTTTGGTTTTATGTAAATGGTATTTTTCCCCCAATGATATAAGACTATACAAAAAAAGGAGATCAGATTAACTGAAGCTCCTTTGTAACATTCATGGATCGACTCATAGTCTACTTCCTTCTTTAAATGGCTCCGCTTGCACTTGAAGCTCTTTCAAAAATTCCTTACCGACCGCGGAAACGTATTGGTTTTTTAATTTGATGCAATAATAGGAGACTAGGGGTTCTTTTGCAATGAGGGGCTTGCAAATAATATCTTCCCTTTGAAAAAATGGATCGGTTTTCGTCGTCAGGCGAGTTTCAAATCCCAATGCCATTCCTTGCGAGATGAAATGTTTTTTTGTTTCATAGTTTTGGGATTGAACGAAGAAGTTAATTTTGTGAAATTCCCCAAATAGATAGGAATAAAATTTTTTTGTATCACTCAAATTAGTGGAGGCAACAATCGGATAGTTATATAAATCCTCCATGTAAACAATCTCTTTGCTAGCCAATTCCGAGTCATTTCGAAAACAAACCATCATGGAGCTATCTGTGATATGGGTTGTAGTAAGCAGCTTGTTTTCTTCATGGGAGGAGGGAAAGGAATAGATGACCCCGATGTCGACATCCCCATTCAAAACATCTTTTCGAACTTGCATCAGATGTGCTTCTTTTACATGAAGATGGACCTTCGGGAATTTTGTCGTAATCGCAGCCAAGGTTTTCGGGACGAGTGTTCGACAGATGCCTGGGACGATAGAGATGGATAGCTGTCCTTCGAACTCAGAAGAATCACATTTCGCCTCATTTTTGAATTCTTCGATGTGGTTTAATACTTCCTGAGCGCGTAAGATCAGCTTCTTTCCCACTTCAGTGGGCTCTAATCCAGTACGTGAACGTTCAAAAATTTTTACGCCGAGCTCTTCTTCCAGGCTGCTGATCGCAAGGCTTATACCTGGAGAAGACACAAAAAGTCGTTCGGCCGTGTTCGCAATCGATCCTGTTTTTGCTATTTCAGTTATGTAGATAAGCTGCTCGATACGCATAACTTCACCCCAGTAACATTGATTTTCATGGAAAATGTGTTTAGGAATGCTTATAAATATGAGCCATTAATATTTACATAACGTACCTTTTCATTTCTAAACTTTAAAAATCGATAGTACAAGAATATCATGAACGTAAGATTTCGAACAATCAGAATTATCATTTTAATCATAGCGCTTCCAAATTGATTTTGAAAGGAAGGAGGAGAATTTCGATTTAGCAAGGTTGGTAGCATCTGACAAAAACTCGGTTCGAGTACACCAAAGAGGTGAGTCGTATGAAGGAAAAAAACATCGTGACCACGATTGAAAACAAAATTTGCATCATCAAATTGAACAGGCCAGAAATTAGAAATCCTTTAACGGAAGCAGCATGGGAACTACTCGATACATTAAGGGAAATTCAATATGAGGACCAAGTCAAAGCGGTTATCATCACAGGTACAGAACGTGCGTTTAGTGCTGGCGGTAATTTGAGTAACGTTCAGCGTGATACTTCGGATGCCTTTGCTACCCGTAAAAGAATGAAACAGTATTATGAACTGCTTCATATGATGAGAAAAGTGGAAAAGCCTATAATAGCTGCTGTAAATGGCGCGGCAGCAGGAGCAGGAGTCAGTCTGGCTTTAGCCTGTGACTTGGTTATTGCAGCCCGTTCCGCTTTTTTCATACAGAGTTTCGTGAAAGTGGGGGCTCTTCCCGATTTCGGTGGGATTCATTTTTTGACACAAACCTTGGGGCCTCACCGAGCTAAAGAACTTATGATGTTGGGAGAGCGCATCTCGGCAGAACAAGCATACCAAATAGGGATGGTGAATGAAGTAGTCGATGATGGTATCTTGCTGGAGCGGGCATGCTCCATAGCCCAAAAGATTGCAGAGGGGCCGAGCTTGTCCATTGGACTGATCAAACAACTCGTTCACTATAGCGCGAATGTCAGTTTGGAAGAGTTTTTGGAGCTGGAAGCCTTTGGTCAAGGATTATGCTTTCAGACGGAAGATTTGAAAGAAGGAGTTACTGCCTTTTTTGAAAAACGGGCTCCACAATTTAAAGGGAAATGATAGGAGAGTTCCTTGTTGGTGAGGGGGGTCATCATGAATATTGGGAGTTCACTTGTCAGAAACGCGAATATGATGCCGGATAAAGTCGCGATCGTCTATCAGGATCAGACATACACGTATCAACAGCTAAACCGAATCGTAAATCGCCTGGCACATGGTTTGCTTTCACTTGGAATCGGAAAAGGTGAAAAGATATGCTTCATGATGAAAAACTCCGATATCTTTCCGATCGCTTTTTTTGCGGCCACCAAGATTGGTGCTGTCACGGTTCCGATTAACGTTCGCTTGACGAAATCGGAAGCAGCATATCTCATCGATCATTCTGATGCCAAGCTGGTCATTTATGATGAAGAATATGGAGAATTGATAGAACATGCTCGATCTGCCAAGGTTGCTCATTGTATTGCTGTTTACCATGCACAAGTAGAAGGACATTTGTCGTTGCAACAGGTCCTGACTGAAAATGAAAATGAACCCGATATCGTAGTTGAACAGCATGATGATTCTCACATCCTGTATACATCTGGCACGACAGGAAGACCCAAGGGAGCTTTATTCGATCATCACCGAGCTATTTTGTTCGTATTTAATTCGCTTGGCATGAGTGGGGAAATAATGAATAGCCGTATCCTGCATTTCATGCCTTTCTTCCACGGTGCAGGCTTCAGTATCCTCTTTAAGGATTTATTTTTGGGCCAAACGCTTGTCGTTCAACGAAAATTTGATCCTGTTGAGGTACTGAAAGCAATTGAGCAGTATAAAATTCAATCATTTATTGCCGTCCCAACGATGTATAACATGATGCTGCAAGTCCCAGATGCAGACCGATACGATTTATCCTCCATTGAGTGCCTAAAGTATGGGGGAGCACCTATGTCTCCCGAACTGATCAAGAGAAGCATGGAGCTGTTTAAAACGGATCAGTTTAACAACAGATGTGGATTGACAGAAGGTGGTCCTTCCGGGATTTACTTATATCCGGAGGATCATAAGGAAAAACTCGGGACAAGCGGAAAGGCCAGATTTTTGACGGAAGCCAAAGTTGTTGACCAGCGTGGAAAAGAGGTCGCACCTGGAGAAATCGGGGAACTGATTCTTCGGAGCGAGATGATCATGAAGGGCTACTATAAAAATCCAGAGGCTACTGCGCAGGCCATTCGTGATGGATGGCTGTACACGGGGGACTTGTGCTCTATTGATGAAGATGGGTTCATAACGCTTGTGGATCGCAAAAAGGATATGATTATTTCGGGTGGCAGCAATATCTATTCTGTGGAAGTGGAGAATATCTTGTACGCTTTTGATGGTGTATTAGAGGCAGCCGTGATCGGTGTTCCCGATGAGAAGTGGGGTGAATCGGTCGCAGCCATTATCGTAGCAAAACCTGGTTGTACCATCGATAGGACCGAGTTGATTGAATTCTGTCGGAAGCATCTCGCAGGTTACAAGATCCCTCGCAAAGTCATGTTTATGGACGTATTACCAAGAAATCCTTCCGGGAAAATCTTGAAGTATGAATTGCGAAGTCGTTACATGAATCAACCATCCGAATTTACTTTTCCCCAGTGATTGTGGAAACAAGCAATAGATAGCCATGTAGGAAAGGATGTCTCCATGATAAGACATTCTTTTCTTTATTTGAGAGTGTTTGCCGAAGGCTTGTACTCGCTTTATTCGAAACAGTTGGGCATCGATGGAAGAACGATGTAGGGGTTTTTAAAGACCTGAGATATGGAAAGGAGCTGGTCGTATTGAAAAAGCCATGGCATGCCTTTTATCCACGAACGATCCCATATGAAGTGGAACTGTGGGCAAAATATTACGCCGTACATTGGTTGAGGAAAATCGTAGCCATTAATATTTACTTAATGTACCTTTTGCGTTCTAAACTTTATTAAATACAAGCATAAATTTATTATTAATTTAAAGATTCTAATTATTCGTAAATATCTTCAACTACTTCACCATTTTACAAAGGAGGCGAGACTATTGGGTAAAAAAGTAAAAGTAATCGGCGTAAATATGATACCGTTTACAAAACCTGGGGCACACGAGCCCTATGAAGTTATGGCAGCGAAAGCAGTAAAAGGTGCACTGGAAGATGCGGGAATTGACTATTCCGAAATCCAGCAGGCCTATGCCAGCTATGTATACGGTGACAGCACGTGTGGCCAAAGAGCGTTGTATTTGGTAGGGATGACAGGGATTCCTATTTTTAATATCAATAACAACTGCTCCTCCGGTTCCAATGCCCTGTTCCTGGCACGACAAGCTGTAGAGTCTGGAAGCGTAGAGTGCGCATTGGCTGTAGGCTTTGAAGAAATGAAGCCTGGCGCATTGAAATCCCATTGGGATGATCGAACTCCGGCAACAGGCTGGTTGCAGGATCGCTTGAAGGAATTGTGGCCGGAGGTGCCGCAAGCACCGAATGCTATCCGGTTGTTTGGTTCAGCGGGTAAGGAGTATCTGGAGAAATATGGGGCGAATCCCGACATTTTTGCAAAAGTGTCCGTGAAAACAAGGAATCATGCCGTTCAAAATCCGTACTCACTCTTTACACAAAAGCTGACAGTGGAAGAGGTCATAAGTGCTCCCGAGCTGATGCCTACATTGACTCGCCTCATGGCCTGCCCACCAACCTGCGGAGCGGCAGCGGCTATTGTATGCAGTGAGGAATTCGCTAAAAAACACGGTATTTCCAACGCAGTCGAGATTGTGGGGCAAGCGCTGACAACGGATATGAATGTCAGTCACGACAATATCCTCAATCTGGTGGGTGCCGATATGACACGTCGTGCCGCTAAACAGGTCTATGAAGCAGCAGGCATCGGTCCAGAAGAAGTCGATGTCCTGGAACTCCATGACTGCTTCACCCCAAATGAGGTCATTACCTATGAGAGCCTGGGGATATGCGAAGAAGGTGGAGCAGAGAAATTTATCAATGACGGCGGTAACACATACGGTGGCAAAGTAGTGGTCAACCCTTCAGGTGGATTGATGTCAAAAGGACACCCCATCGGGGCAACAGGTCTGGCGCAGTGCACGGAGCTTGTCTGGCAGCTACGCGGGCAGGCACAGAAACGGCAAGTGGACAATGCCAGAGTCGCCTTGCAGCACAACTTGGGTCTAGGTGGAGCTTGCGTCGTAACCATGTATCGAGTTGGATAAAAACGAAATGGAAGGAAGAGTGGATATGACGAAAATGTTGGAAAACCAAGTAGCAATCGTTACAGGGGCAGGACGCGGAATTGGCCGTGAGACGGCATTGGTATTGGCTGAAAATGGAGCGCGAGTCGTTGTGGCAGATCGAGACGAAGAACCGGCAGCAGAAGTCGTTGCTACGATCAAGGATCTCGGAAGCGATGCGATCGCATTTTGCGGAAATGTTACAGATCCAGCCTATCCGAAGCAATTGGTAGATGCGACGATCTCAGCCTTTGGTCGACTGGATATTATCGTGAATAACGCTGGCTATTGCATTGACGGCCTGCTTCATAAAATGACGGACGAAGCGTTCCAGGCGATGCTGGACATCCATTTGATAGCTCCCTTCCGCTTGATTCGTGAGGCATCCCCATACATGCGCGATGTCGCCAAAAAAGAGATCGAGCAAGGAATCGTTCATCACCGCAAGATTATCAATGTTTCCTCAGGTTCCGGAGTAAGAGGAAACATGGGTCAAGCCAACTATTCTTCAGCAAAAGCAGGTGTTATCGGATTAACCAAAGTCGTTGCGAAAGAGTGGGGGCAATTCAACATCAACAGCAATGCAGTCGCTTTTGGTTTCATTGATACTCGTCTTACACGTCCAAAAGAAGAGGGTCTGGTCGTCAACGGCGAGGCCGCGGGCATACCAGAGAAAGTACGGCAGAAGTTAATTAGCAACATTCCTCAACAGCGCGTTGGCAGCGCAAGGGAAGCGGCCGAAAGCATTTTATTCCTAGCATCTCCATTGTCCAACTATATCAATGGGCAAGTGCTTGGAGTAAACGGAGGTTCCTTGACGTAATCATTTCGTCCAATTTATGTAGATGAGGTGAATGAACATGTCCCATGTGAAAGATTTGATCGGGCTGGAGTTTAAACCGTACACCATGACAGTAGAAAAAGGAAAAATAAAAGAATTGGCCCTCGCCATTGGTGATGACAACCCGATCTATTACGATCTGGAGGCTGCCAAAAAAGAAGGCTACGCTGGCATTCCGATTCCGCCAACTTTTTTGCAAGTCATTGACTTATGGGGCGGCATGGGTTCCGTCGAAAAAATGGAGAAGCTAGGATTAAAACTGGCGAGAGTTTTGCATGGACAGCAATCCTACGAATACGTGGGTGACATTGTCGCGGGAGATGTGCTGTCTGTCACAAGTAAGGTTGTGGATGCAGAAACGAAAACAGGAAGCACCGGTTCGATGGATTTGGTCACTTCTGAAAATCAGTATCGAAACCAGCGAGGCGAACTGGTAGCCATTACGCGAAACACGATCGTGCATCGTCATTAATGAGGCATGAGAAGAAAGGAGAACGACATGATATTTTATGAGGATGTAAGCGAAGGATATGAGTTCCCCGTTCTGGAAAAAGAACCGATCACCCGCGTGCAGCTCGTTCGATTTGCTGGTGCTTCCGGCGATTTTCATCCGCTCCATTTGGTGGAAGAGTTCGCAGAAAAAGCCGGAATGAAGATCATCGCTCACGGTATGCTAGTCATGGGGATGCTGTCCCAAGGAGTCACTTCCTGGGTTACTCGAAAAAACGTTCAGAAGATTCAAGTTCGTTTCAGTAAAATGACACTGCCTGGCGAATCGATCCAGATTGTTGGGAAAGTGTTGGAAAAAAAGCCGGACAATACCGTAGTGGGAGAAGTACTGGCAAAGAATAAGGAAGGCGAAGTCAAAGTTTCAGGCATTTTTGAGGCCAAATTGCCCTCCAGGTAGTAGATAAGGCTATGTTTCCTAACTGACCGGATTGAGAACCGTGAAAACTGGTTGCAACTTTCACCTTTCACGGCTCTCAAAGACGGTCTTTCCTATATGTGCCTACTCTCGAATCATGATTGGGAGGATGATTTGATGTCAAGCCCATCAACTTCAACTACACGAAATACTTTTGATTTATGGAAAAGAGAAAGACGTTTCCTTACAGATGAACATGAGATGTTCCGAACGTCCTTGCAAAAGTTTCTTGAAAAAGAAGCAGTCCCTAATACGGCTTCATGGAAGAATATCCGATAGCCCGTCGTTAAAGGGATGTTGCTGTGATGCCGATCTATGGGGAATTGAATGGCGAAAACGTTTTAACCGGCGGAAACATTCTACAAGAAGGCGAGCTGGCGGGCGGAAACTATTTGGAGCCTACCATCCTTACTGATCTCGAAGAAAATTGTACGGCTGTAAAAGAGGAGATATTCGGCCCGGTCTTGTGTGTCATGCCGTTTGAACAGATAGAGGAAGTCATTGAAAGAGCGAACGAAACCGAATAAGGATTGGCTGCCGGTATATGGACGCAAAATTTGAAGAACGCGTATAAGGTCAGCAATGCGTTAGAAGCAGGGACTGTCTGGGTAAATACGTACCTGAAGTCGGATAACGCCCTTCCCTTCGGAGGACATAAGCAAAGCGGGATTGGATCAGAAATGGGTTATCAAGGTGTTTGTTGTCATAAAATTAAATAAGACAAGCCAGCCTTTGCAAACATGGGGAAGAGTCTGCTGGTCATTACAGCAGACTCTTTTTAGTGCAGTCATTTATAGAAATTTCTGATTTATCATCCGAGACCGATGGTGTATAGTAAATGAAAAGAAACGATACGTGTCCATCTGATTCCTTCCAAGGAAAGGAGTGTGCCAGTAATGGGTAGAGCCCTGTTAGAAAACGAACACGAATTACAGCAAACAGAAAAAACCATCGACTCCAAATACGTCCAGCAACATCTCGCAAATGAGCGTACCTATCTCGCCTGGATTCGAACAAGTCTCGCAATCGTCGGGTTGGGATTTTTGGCGTACGGCGTATTATTCCCATCTACTTCCAGGTTCGTTCAGGTTATAACGGATATCATCGGAATCGGTTCTGTTTTATTTGGCGGCTCCATTATTGCCTTTGCCACATGGGATTATGTGAAGAAGCGAAAAGGAATCAATAATGAAACGTTCCGCTCGCCCGTTTCTGGTATCTACCTAGTCTCTACAAGCTTGGTTTTTATCACAATGGTTCTCATGATGGTAGTGACCATCATGTTGCTGGCACCGAATTAAAACGTCGAATGGAAATCCGGCGTTTTTTTGTTTTTCGTGTGACCAATGTGCTCCTATTTTGCATGAAAAGGGTATAATAAATTGGCAAAATGTATCATGCGTATCGTTACCTCCATATTAAATAACGCCAATCGATAAAAGGAGATACAATGACAGACAAAAAAGCAACAATCGAACCGGGATGGAACTTCGATAACAGCTATACAACGCTGCCAAAATCATTCTTCTCTAGGCTCAATCCACCTCCTGTACGATCACCGAAGCTAGCCATTCTCAATGAACGTTTGGCAAAATCGCTAGGGCTGAATGTCGAAGCTCTGCAAAGCGAAGAAATCATAGCCATGCTCGCAGGAAACAAAACCCCGGAAGGCGCTATGCCCCTCGCCCAAGCATATGCGGGGCATCAATTTGGCCATTTTACCATGCTGGGCGACGGTCGTGCTCTCCTGCTTGGCGAGCAAATTACGCCTACAAGCGATCGCTTTGATATCCAACTGAAAGGTTCAGGCAGAACACCTTATTCACGCGGCGGCGATGGTAGAGCAGCCCTTGGCCCGATGCTACGCGAATACATCATTAGCGAGGCCATGCACGGACTCGGAATTCCTACTACTCGGAGCCTTGCCGTAGTGACAACCGGCGAGTCTATTTACCGCGAAGCCGAGCTGCCTGGTGCCATTTTGACGCGTGTCGCAGCCAGTCATATCAGAGTAGGCACGTTCCAATTCGCGGCAAGATTTTGTTCCATTGAAGATCTCCGCGCGTTAGCTGATTATACGTTACAAAGACATTTTCCAGAGATCCAAGCAGAGGAAAACCGCTATCTCCTCCTATTGAAGGGAGTCATCCAGCGTCAGGCTATGTTGATAGCCAAATGGCAACTCGTAGGCTTTATTCACGGGGTCATGAACACCGACAACATGGCGATCAGCGGCGAAACCATTGATTACGGTCCTTGCGCTTTTATGGACACGTATGATCCTGCCACTGTATTTAGCTCCATTGATGTTCAGGGCCGCTATGCTTACGGAAATCAGCCGTACATAGCCGTATGGAATCTTTCCCGTTTTGCGGAAACCTTATTGCCTTTGTTGCATGACAACGAAGCGAAGGCTGTGAAAATGGCCGAAGATGCCCTGGCCGAATTCAGCAAGCTGTATCATAGCAATTGGCTCACAGGAATGCGGGCAAAGCTCGGATTGTTTAACGAAGAGGAACAAGACGAGGCGTTGATCGAAGGTCTGCTCAGCATGATGAAGGAGCATCATGCAGACTATACGAATACATTCCGTGCTTTTACGCTCAATCAACCAGAAGATACCGTGCTGTTCGGTACGTGTGAATTCCCGGAATGGCATGAGCAGTGGAAAGCGCGACTAACGAGACAGCCAGAAGACCCCACTGCGGTACAACAGTTAATGAAAAAGAGTAATCCGGCAGTCATCCCTCGCAACCATCGTGTAGAAGAGGCATTGGAAGCTGCATGGAAAGACGGCGACTACACGGTGATGGAACGGCTCCTGGTAGTCCTGTCTGATCCATATGCTTACACTCCCGAACAAGTAGAATATACGACTTTACCAGCGGAATCGGCACGTCCTTACCAAACGTTTTGCGGTACGTGATAGCATGGAATCAGAGTCCAACGATCTTTCACACGTTGGACTCTTTTTTCATACGTCCGATCCGCGCTAAAATATGGAAAAGTATCATAGTAAAAAGGAGCAATCGATTTATGGATAAAAAAGCAAAGCAAATCCTGATGAAAACATTTTGGAGCAGTAAAGGCTGGAACAGTGCTCCGTACGATTTTTCGGGAGAAGATTTTGAATACGCCAAAAGCAAAGGACTCATGTTTGACCCGTTAACGATCTGTCACGAGGAGTGTATAAACAAAATCATTGCTCTGCATGAAAAAGTGACGAAAGAACAAGTCGCCGCTGCATTTTTGCACAGTCTCTCGACGCGAAAGGTGTATCTGCGCAGCGCCTTGTCTAGTTGGGCTTTGACTCAGTCTTTGACAGCCCATTCGTTCGAAAGTAACGTCGGCAAGTATATAAACCCCGAAAATGGCACCTATTTCGCTATGTACGGAGACTGCCATCTTTGCGACCGCTACCATATGGCAAGTCGAGAGCAGTATACGAATGAAGATTTGAATGTATTGAATTTCGAAAGAATCAAGTGGGGCGGTATCCGTCTGAATTACCTTTTGTACGTCATGCTTGATCTGGAGCTAATAAGCAAAGAAGAAAATCTTTCGGTACAGGAAGAAGATGTAGCCATCCTCCGTCACGTGCTAGCCATCATCGCGAGCAGTGAACCAACTGATGCCGCCCGTCAATTGGAGAAACGCCTCCATGGAGTCTTTCCATCTAGCAAAAACGAACGGGATGTGTTCATGGAAATTCTTGCATCCGCCGGAATCTTGGCTCCAAGCAAGGACCGACCAGGGCGTGGCGGGAAGAACGACTTTTTCGCTGTCGTGAATTGGCGGGGGGAAGATAGCTACTCCGAGCAAGCTGTCCAGAACTTCTTTGGTCCGTGGCTGTAAAGAACGGAAAATCTAGGAACAAAGAAGGGTGCCATCTATACGCGAAGTGTGTATAATATTGGAAAAGCATGTCGAAAGTTTGTTTTTATTGAAAGGAGGTGAGATATAAGTGAAAAAGAAATTAATCGTCTTGTCAGGCATTGCAGGCAGTGGCAAAAGTAAGTGGGCGCAAGAAATTGCCAAAAAGGAACGGGCAACCATCGTGTCTACGGATGAAATTCGCCAGAACTTATTCGGTGATGAGCGAAAACAAAAAAAGTCTGCGCAAGTATTTTTTGAGGTCTATTCGAAAATCGCAACGGAGCTGGCGAATGGAAAGAATGTCATCTTAGACGCGACCAATATTGACAGAGAGAAAAGAATGAAAGTCCTTGCCAAATTTCCCGATGTCCAAAAGGAATGCTATTACTTCGACGTTCCCTATTCTGTTTGCCTGGAGCGCAATCGATCCCGAAAGAGAACCGTCGACGAATACATCTTGGCGAAGATGCGGAAGAACTTCCATTTTCCCATCAAGAATGAAGGCTGGGATCACATTCATCTCTTGCACGAACCAGTGCCTTATGCCATTGAAAAAGAAGAGTTTGTTCAATTGCTGCAAAATGAACCCTCCTATGAAGAGCTGTTCGACAGGTTGAATGCCACTCCAATTTTCAAAGAGATGTATCAATTTAATCAGGAAAACCCTTATCATCAGTACCCTTTGTGCAAGCATACCTATCATGTTTTCGATTATGTAAACGCCTTTTACACGGAAGAAGACAAATTTCTCATGCAAGTGGTCGCCCTGTTTCACGATACAGGAAAACCATTTTGCAAAACCTACAAGCCGATGAAAGGCCATTACTCCTACTTCGGACATGAGCATGTTTCCGCGCAAATTGCTTGCCATTTCTTAAAAGAATTAGAATTCGACGATGACTTTATCTTCGAAGTCGTCAACCTGATTCAAATGCACATGAAGATTAACTACGGAACGCAGCAAGATATTTCCGAGATTTATCATTTGCTAGGCGATGAGTACCTGTGGAAGCTGTACTTCTTCAAGGAAGGGGATGCCTATGCCAAATAAGGAGGTGAATAACGATGTTGAAAAAATACCCGAGAACCTTTCATTTACCCTGGTCAAGAAGTAGAACCGACGATGATAAAATCTTGCGAACGGTTTGTCATTTCGAGGGAAAAGAAGTAGTCGTGACAGAAAAGCTGGATGGAGAAAATACCACGCTGTACCGAAATCACATCCACGCAAGATCACTCGATAGCAAAGATCATGCATCTAGACATTGGGTAAAGATGCTGCACGGGATGATTTCGTTTCATATCCCGGAAGGATGGAGAATTTGCGGGGAAAATGTATTTGCACTGCACTCCATCTATTACGAACACCTAACAAGCTATTTCTACGTGTTCTCGATCTGGAATGAAAAAAATGAATGCTTGTCGTGGGATGAAACGGTAGAATGGGCCGAACTACTTGGCTTGGAAACAGCGCCTGTCTTATACAGAGGGATTTGGAAGGAAGAGACCGTAAAAAGTTGCTACACCAAACAATCTGTCTTCGGCGGGGAACAAGAGGGGTACGTGGTACGAGTAACGGAGAGGTTTCCGTACGAAGATTTTAAACAATCTGCCGCCAAGTTTGTACGCAAAAATCATGTACAAACCGACCAGCACTGGTTATCGAAGCCAGTCGTTCCGAATGGGATAGCACAAGCTCATTAAAGACTTTTGAATAGAAGGGAATGAGAACGATGTAATTTGCTAAGTGGTATTGACCGTCTAATAGAGTATCCAAAATTCATTTTGGCTATTGTTAAGACTGTCATTACATAGGAGGTAAGAGAGATGAGCGAAGAAATGAACGAAGAAATGAACGAAGAAATGATGTCCGCGGGCTGGGATGCCATTGATCAGGAGATGAGAAAGATTTATGGAGAGCAGGAGCCTAAGCATTACGGGACGCTCATCTCGTATGCGCTGGGTGGTCACGATCCATTGGATGGAATAAGCGCCTATAAATCAGACGAGCCTTACCCGCATTGGCATTTTGTGACCTACGGATTTACTGAGCTGTATGAAAAGGAATCCGAGAATGAAGAGGAAAGCGGTTTTGGATTTGAATTGACGTTTCGATTGGCGCGAAAGGACGACGAGGAAGAACCGCCTGCCTGGGCGCTGAATCTGCTTCAAAATATGGGACGTTACGTATTCAACACGGGCAATGTTTTTCATGCAGGTGATCATTTGGATGCAAACGGTCCGATATGCTTGGGCGCCGATACCCAACTGACTGCGCTCGCTTTTGTCACAGACCCACAGCTTGCCGAAATCGATACGCCGAATGGTCGAGTGCAATTCTTGCAAATGGTCGGGATCACAGGTGATGAACTAGATGCGATGATGGCTTGGAATACACGTGGCGTACTCGAATCTGGTTTGCCGTACATGCCTTTCTACATAACCGATCTCGAGCGGGATTCACTCCTTCGCAACTCTACCGTTTCTGATGCTGTGCAAAAAGGCATGGAACAAGAAGGCTCCAACACTGCCTATTTGTTTGTGAGCCAGCTTGGCTGGGAGCCGGGTAAAAAGGGCTTATTGAAAAAAACGCCTTCGACCTTGAGGTTGGGAGCTAAGCAAGCGGAAGTCATCGGAAAAATTCTCCGTGGACGTATGCGAAAAGGAGAAAGCCTGAGCCTCGTGGGACCTGATGTCCGCGTTGTATTTGAGGCAGGAGAGAAGCCTGAATGTAATCCAGGGGAGGACGTCATTCGCTTTGTCCTCGATGACGCGACAACGATTACGCTAACCAAGCAGTTGCTTCCAAAGGAAAGCAGCTTTGAGATCCCTTCCCTGAAAGGAATTGCCATCAACATTGTGAAAACGAATATTACCGATAGCGAGGGCAATGTCGTCAAGGTCATCGGTTAAGGCGACAGCGCTGTTTTTGGCGAGGAGGAGAGTCAGTCAATGCATCAGGCAACAGAAGCATTTCTAAACGAAGTATGGACTTCCATCCAAGAAATTTACCAAAAAGAGAACCAGCGGATCAAAGAGATCAAAGACTGGAGTCTACTGCAGGCGGGGGTCAAAGACTACCTGAGAGTGGCGTGGAGAAAAGGAAAACCTAATTGGACCAATGGCAAAATCCACGTGGATGTCCACGAACCTTTCAGTTGGAGTGACGACTCGTACAAATACGATGCTGGCTCTTATATTGAGGAGCTTACAGAGGAAATGCTCATGAATGAGTTTTTCCCCGCACTGTGTGATCGAATGGAATCCCTGTTCCATTCCACCGACTATGATTCTCACTTTTTTAATTACCACTTCGAGCTTGTTTTCGAATTCGAGTGGAAACAATCGGTGCAATGCCATGCTCGCCATTTCATGAACGAGCGAAAACGCGAGAGTCTAAAACAAACACTGGATCAATTTATCGAGACAAAAATTAAAGCGGAGCTTCCTGTACGTCCGAAAGAAAGAGACGATTTCTTCTTCGCCCATTGTCTCGTCAATCCTGATTTGATGGAACAGAAGCAAGAGCTTATCGAACCACTCATCCAGCGTCTTAGTGAAAAGCTGCGCTCCAATAAAGAACGCAGTGATTCGTGGACATACCACGCTACTTTAGCTTTAAAAGGCTGGGCGAATGAGCGCTTTTTAGTCAAATTTTTCGATCGTACCGGGCATTATGGAATGGATTGGGTTTTGAAACCTGAGCAGGAACGTCAGGAACTAAAAACGGAGGAGCTGGACTTTTTCCTGTACGTCGCTCTCGCAATAGGTAACAAGGAGTCGGACACCCGCAAGAAGTTCCTGGACCTCGCTGTTCAGCTTGGCTCCAAGCAGGCTGCGGACTACGTAAAACGGGGCAGTGGTCGCTTTGAAAACGAGTATAAAAGCAGTCTGATTCAAGCAAATGCCAATGATGTTTTGCAAGCGATCGACATCCGGATTATATCTGAGGAAGAAACGGCCTACGGTGAAGCCATCGATTTTATCAACGGCCTTTTGCGTGAAGGCTTTCCTAAAGGGTACAAGCTCAAGCTGAAAAGCAGCGAAAAGCACTACCTGCCAGTAAAAAAACTGGCGAAGTCAGGTCTCCACCAGTTTTTTGGCAATGCGTCCCGATATCCTGGCTTATACCCGAAAATCGCAGAATATGCCGAGCTTGCGATGGAGGAGTTTGCTTGGTACGGGGATGTAGAGCCTAGTGAAAAATCCGTCATGCCTGGCACCTATGCGGTGCTGGCTCTTGGCTTGTCTAGCAGCGATTATTTTCCACTCTTTCGCCGCTATATGGAGCTGGTCGACACGGAGCATCAGTCTGCCCAGGACGATTTTGCCATGGCTTTTATGGAGGCGCATGGTATAACCGTAGAGAATATCCCCGTACTCGTCTCTCTGGTGCTTGGCAGTAGCGACTCGGCGAAGCCTTTGAAAAATATCACCCTCGATCGTGCCGAACTGGTGGATGCACTCATAGAGGAGCTTGCAGCAATGGAAGATTACCATCGGGAGACTGTTATTTATCGTCTTTTTGGAGGGAATAAGAAGCTCGCACAGGCGGTAAAAAAGGAAGCTTCCCCCCTCAAAGACAAGCTTGCACAAGTGCTGGCCTTGGTCGAATAGCTGCTTCATTTACATTATTTAGAAGGCCATGCTATATTGAACGCAACTACGTGGAACGGAGGGTGAATCATTTGCGCAACTGTTTATTTATTGGAAAAGCCAATCCTATCATAAATAAACAAGAGCACATTTGAAGGGAAAGTGTTGAGAAACGAATGTTCCATGGGTTTTCTTTCTCAGGAGCTATCGGACGAAGAAAAACAAATGACCATCGCCGACTTTTTTGCCGAAAATCATTGGAGCAAAGAACTTGTGAATTGGATTCAGATAAAAAGATGGGTGTTCTGTCCGGTGGTGAGCGTTTCAAATACCGTTTTTTAAGTCTGTTGGAACAGAAACCCGATTTGATTCTGCGGTACATGTGCCTGGCAGTAAACAAATCCTCGACTTTTCATTGGAAGTACTGCAAATAACGAACAAACAGCTATCGAAACAGATTCATTTATCGATCAAGGGGCTGGAAAAAGTCCGATTATTGGGGAAAATGATTTTGGATCAGTTCGAAATATTGATACTGGATGCACCGACCCGAAACTTCAGTCCGTTGACGACTCCTGTTTCTGTGCAGCGCCTTAAAGGCTTTTGACGGTGTGATTATCAGTATTTCGCATGATCGAAGGTATTTACATGAAGTCGCAACAACTGTTTTTGAACTCACCTCCGACGGTCTCACGAAAATAAAATAAGGGATCGTAGCGGAATCATTGCAACATGGTTGACATTGCTATTTGAATTCACTATACTGACTTTAATTTCATATGAAACATACGTTGAAAGAGCCCAGTAGCAGCTTATTCCCTGTCCTAGAAAGCCGGGGGTTGATGGAACCCGGTACACAATAAGCGAGCGAATTACACTCTGGAGTATCTCGGGTAATGCCGAGCGGAATCGCGAACGATAACTCGCTACGAGTGGCATGAATGGCCTGCGCTAACGCTGGGTTCATTGGTGCAAGATGGGTGGTAACACGGTTATTCAATCGTCCCTATGTCTACAATAGACAAGGGGCGATTTTTTGTTTTTACCATAGGAGATTGAAGGAGTGTATGGCAGTGAATATTATCGACGAACTCGAATGGCGCGAAGCCATCAATCAGCAAACAGATGCAGAAGGGCTGCGAGAATTAACGAATGAAAAAGCAGTCTCGCTATATTGTGGTGTCGATCCAACAGGTGACAGCATGCATATCGGTCACTTGATTCCTTTCATGGTACTAAAACGCTTCCAGCTCGCTGGTCATCGTCCGGTCATTTTGATCGGTGGTGCAACAGGGACGATTGGTGATCCGAGCGGACGTCAATCTGAGCGCTCTTTGCAAACACTGGAACAAATTCAGGAGAACGTAGATGCGCTCACCGCACAAATGAAGAAGCTGTTCGTAACAGAAGGCGACAACCAAATCCGTTTGGTGAACAACTATGACTGGACACACAAAATCAATGTCATTGAATTTTTGCGAGATTACGGTAAAAACTTCAGCATCAATACGATGCTTGCCAAGGATGTTGTGTCGAGCAGACTGGAAAGCGGCATCTCGTTTACGGAGTTTTCCTATCAAATTCTGCAATCGCTGGATTACCTGCATCTGTACAAACATGAAGATGTTCAACTGCAAATCGGCGGTTCCGACCAATGGGGCAACATCACTAGCGGTCTCGATCTGATCCGCAAAAAAGAAGGACCAGAAGCGAAAGCATTCGGTCTCACCATTCCTCTGATGCTGAAGGCAGATGGTACGAAATTCGGGAAGACAGCAGGAGGAGCCATTTGGCTTGATCCAAACAAAACAACACCATTCGAATTCTACCAATTCTGGGCGAATACGGATGACCGCGATGTTGTGAAATACTTGAAATACTTTACGTTCCTCTCGAAAGAGCAAATTGAAGAGCTGGCTGAAAAAGTACAATCCGAGCCACATAAACGCGAAGCTCAAAAAGCGCTAGCTGAGGAAATGACGAGATTTGTGCACGGCGAGGAATTGCTGGAGCAGGCGAAGCGTATTACAGAAGCTTTGTTTACAGGTGATATTAAATCACTATCGGCAGATGAGATCGAGCAAGGGTTCAAAGAAATGCCGACATTCGAATCTACCCTCGAAACGAAGAACATTGTCGACTGGCTCGTTGAGATCGGCATTGAGCCATCCAAGCGTCAAGCACGTGAGGATATTACAAAAGGCGCTATCTCCATGAATGGCGAGCGCGTTACCGATCTGGAACTGGAAGTAACGCCAAGTCTCGCTATCGGAGGTCGCTTCATCATTATCCGCAAAGGCAAGAAAAACTACAGCTTGGTAAAATTGTCTCAATAGATGAAGGAATAAGAAGCTTCCCTGGAAACATGAAGGGAAGCTTTTTTGTATTTGAGAGCATTGATTTTCCTTTTATTTCGGGAGTGCAGCACTATCCATTTTATTCGCAGCAATAACCGCAACTGCATTCGGCTCCAGATCGAACCAAAAAATAAGATCGCCATCCGCTTTCTTCTGCGACGGCTTCAACCCGTTCACATAGACTTCCGAAGCTTTTGTCGCCATGGAAAGACCAGAAATCTTGCGCATGCCATCATTGTGTAGAACAACAGAGCCGTTTGGTGCATATTCCATTCTGACTTGAGAGAGGGCGAGCCAATAATCCATGATTTCACGTACCGTCGTCAAATGCAATTTGCCTTGATCCCGCAGCGCGCCCATTCGCTTCAACAAGCGGTCAAAATCGGGATGAATGATCCAGTTACCTTTGGCATCTCGAATGACAAATTTCCCGCCTTGCTTTTTGGCCGGAAATCTTGCCAAGTAGGTATGGTTAATAAAAACCCCACGATTTTGAATGAGCTGCTGGAGATTTTGCTCCCGATACAGATACAGTGTATCTTCCGGAATGGTGGCAGCCGACCATGAAAAAAACGAACCAGTCACTGTCGGATGCGACCAATAGAGAGGGGTGCGCAGGGCGTCGCCTTTCTGAGTTTGGTACAGATCAAGGCCATTATTCGGATTGGCGATATCCTCTGAGCTGTAATGCCAAAAATACGAGGTGCCGTATTTTCCCCACTGATGCGCCAAGTAATTCGCAGTTTGATTGTCGAGCCCGTTAAACGCAAAGCTGGTCTTCAAATACCCATGGTCAATCCAGGTCCTGCTTTGGAAGTGATCTTTCATTACTTGCAACGCATCTTCCGTCGTTTTTTGATAGTGCCTGATTTCGTAAGGATAGAGGGTATGCAGACCAATATCATCACCGTTCCGATTCAGATCATCCAGAAACTGCAAAAATTCAGGACTTTGCGCAATGGCGACATTGATAGGTGATTTCACTTGAAAATACGGATTGGAGTAAAATACGCTTTTCGTAACTGGAATCCGGTGTTTGACAAAACCGCCTGTCGCTTGTGCTGACGATGTAATCTTCTCGGAGCCGAAATAAATAGCTCGATTCGTTTGCAGCGTCTGCTCGTCAGCATGCTCTGTCCATACATGTGTCGCCAAATAGCCAGAAGGCTGACTCATAAATCGCGGCATGAGCTTCGGTTGATACCCAACTACCAACGAGAATGAATTCGTCCGTTCATCGTTTGCACGATATTCGGAAGCGTGGCGGACTTTTCCGACTTGATTCGTAGAGCCTTGCTGTACGTATCTGTGATCGTTCATGTGATCCAGATTGACGATAAGCTGTTTTTGCATTGTATTCAATTCAAGTGACGACACGTTGGGAGCATGGTACAAAAAAGCTGCTTGCTTCCCTTGACCGAATTTCGCACCTTGGTGATCCAGCCAGTAAGATGCTTGGAATGCTTGTGTGTCCACTTTCCGGTTTTTGCGGTATACCTCTGTTACTTTTGGTTTGAATTGCAGGGCGAATGCCTCTCGAAAAACCTTTGCCACTTGCTTGTAGCTGGTTTTTACTGTGACATCGATGGCAGGGCTATTTTTGTGCAATTCATATTGTGTTGTAACCACTGAAATCGGAGTATGGCCTGTGACGATGATTGTGTTACCGGTAGCGGTCTCCTGTTGTTCCACCTTAACATCATCCCATTTGCGAACCCAGTAACTGCCCCGTTTGATAAAAATGTTCCGGTCGATGACTTTTGTCGTAGCAGAAGAGAAATAGACGTCATTTCCACGGACCGCAGTTACTTTTGCCTGATGGACAAGCGGAGCATTCATTCTGCCGCCAAACGATTCGGAGCGAATTTCGATGGCCGCACCTGATTGAAAGGGTGGACTTTGATCCAACGTTATTTGATTGGAGCCTTTCGGAAGGGAAGGAGTCATCGCATTATAGATGGTGCCATATTCGGCTTGGTACTGAATAGAAGAGAGGATTTCATTTTTCGCCAGATCGGTAATACGGATATTGCCTGCCTCATCCCAGCTAAACACATAATACAGATTTTGAAAGGAGGATTCCTTCGCAAGTGTAGGTATTGGAAAATAAAGGACCAAGAAAAGCAAGAATAAGAAGGGAAGTACGAAAAACCTTTTTACCATCATGATTTTCTCCTTTTGAATGATGATATAGGTTAGACGAATGTGCACGGAAAAAGCCACAAGCTAACCCAGCATGATTTAGACCTTCTCAAACAGCAAGAAAAGAGATATAATTAATTAAATTAATTAACTAATACAAAGGAGCTAACATGTACCCGTTTTTTTCAAAAGTCGCATTCACACATCGTATGTACAATAACCAATTGCAAGAGGAGTTACTTCCATTCGGTATATCCGTTACACAATGGGCGTTAATTCGTTATCTGAAAAATAACGGTTCTGCTACTTTTAGCGATGTCGCCGATTATTGGCAAGTAGAGAAGCCGGCTATTACACCTATTGCGCAAAAATTAGCTGCGCGTGAAATCATTTTGATCTCATCTGGATCAGACAAACGGCAAAAAATTATGTATTTGTCAGAGAAAGGTGAAGCGCTACATAAGACGATTATGGAAGCGACTGATCCGTTCTTGGAAGAAATATTGGAGGGCATCTCACCAGAAGAAAGAGACGCAGCAGCCACCATACTAGAAAAAATAATCATGAACCTAAAGAGAAGAGGGTAAGCAGTGAATAAGGATAGGCTTTGGACGAAAGAGTTCGTTATTGTTTCTTTCATCAATTTTCTTTTGACACTTATGTTTTTCTTACTAATGGTTACGATTGCTTCGTATGCCAAAACAGAATTTCACGCTTCAACGAGTTCAGCCGGATTAGTATCCAGTATCTTTATCATTGGTGCTTTGATTGGCCGCCTACTCACTGGTAGAGCCATTAGTCATATTGGTACGAAAAAAACGCTTTGGATTGGGTTAGCATTTTTTGCTGTCACCTCGTTGCTTTACTTTTTTGCTGGCCATATCAGTTTGCTACTGGTAAATCGATTGCTGCAAGGGATTGCCGTTGGTATTGCGAGTACAGCAACAGGAACCATTATTGCTCAAATCTTGCCAGCGTCACGCAAGGGTGAGGGGATTGGCTATTACAGTTTAAGTGCGATTTTAGCCACCGCGATTGGTCCTTTTCTCGGCATGATCTTATTGCGGCTTGAAAATGGTTTCACCTGGATCTTTACGATGAATGTTGTGTTTTCCCTGATTTGTTTGCTGTTTTATGCCATGGCAAAAATCAATGTTCCGCTTCCTTCCTCAAGTGTGAAAGAGGAAACAAAAGGTTCCCTGCTTTCGAAATTCATCGAGCCGAAAGCCTTGCCGATTTCATTCATCGCCTTATTAATCGGCTTCAGCTATTCGGGTGTCTTGTCATTTCTATCGTTTTATGCGGAAGAAATTAATCTCTCCTCCGCTTCCAGTTATTTTTTCCTGGTGTATGCCATTGTCATTATCCTCTCGCGACCATTCTCAGGAAAGCTAATGGACGCAAGAGGGGCGAACATCGTGACATACCCCAGCCTGGTGATATTTGCTGTCGGGATGCTTTTATTCAGTCAAGCCTCCACTTCCTGGATGCTGCTGCTATCTGCTGCATTGATTGGAGTAGGTTACGGAAACTTTAACTCCATTGCCCAAACCGTAGCTGTGAAGGTGACAGATCCGCATCGCTTTGGATTAGCAACCTCTACGTACTATATTTTGTACGATCTAGGATTAGGAATCGGGCCCTATCTGCTCGGATTTATCGTACCACATACGGGATATCGTACGATTTTCGTCGGGATGGTTGCCTTCATCCTTTTCAGTATCCCGCTTTATCACTGGCTACACGGAAAACGCGATCGGGAATTGATGCGTACTGCCTAACTCATCCAAGTAAAAAAGGGGGAATCAGGTCCCCTATAAAAGATAGGCAGGCTGCCCTTAGTGGGTAGCCTGTTATCTTTTTCAGCAATGTTTTTGATATAGGATTATGGAAAGTTCGAGGGAAGTTTTAGTGAAAGTGGAAAAATGATAACGGACGGTTGAAAAACATAGTATACTTTTGAGTGGACATAGTAATGGAAAAGTTTATGAACAAGTTTATGAACAAACCGCTCAACTTAGAACTCACAAAGGTTAGGAGTCAGCTAGAAAATGATGGAGAAAGTACACTGGCGAGATATAAAGAAGTACATAATGATCGCGACTTACACCGTATTGCTGTTTGCTGTGGTCTGGAATTTCCCTTCTGTCAAGTCATTTATCTATGAAATATTTGACTTATTAGATCCTGTAATTTATGGGATTGCCATTGCTTACATCTTGAACATTTTAATGAGATTTTATGAAGAAAGACTTTTCTCGCCCCTTACCCGCAGTAACAATCGAATCTGGTCAAAAGTAAAACGTCCTTTTTCGATCCTGTTAACTTTGGCGACTGTCCTGGTCTTTTTTACATTTCTTATGTGGTTTATTGTCCCTCAGCTTCTCACGAGTATTTCCATGCTTGCGGCAAGTATTCCGAATGACATGCAATCGTTAAAGGCTTTCGTTGATGGTTTTGCAGAGAGGTTTAACTTGTCCGGCGATTTATGGAATACACTTATGGAGAAGTGGAATGAAATTGTAAATAAGTTAGGCCATTTTTTCCTGACTTCCATTCCTGTATTACTGACATACACGAAAATGTTTACCGTTAGCTTTATCGATGTCATCATGGGGCTGATGTTGTCCGTCTATCTGCTCCTCTATAAGGAAAAGCTGACGCTCATTGCGAAAAAACTCGTTTATGCCTATTCGTCAAAAGCAAAGGCGGATCGAGCTGTAGAAATTGGACAAATCACAAATCGTGCATTTAGTGGCTTCATCTCAGGCCAGTTAACAGAGGCACTCATTCTTGGCGGGCTTTGTTTTGTAGGGATGTGGGCATTTAATATGCCGTATGCACTCCTTGTGAGTGTGATCATTGGCGTAACGAGCATCATTCCGATTTTTGGTGCTTATATCGGGACGATTCCAAGTGCCTTTATTATTTTAATGATCGATCCAGTGAAGGCTGTTTGGTTCATTGTCTTTATTCTTGTCTTGCAGCAAATTGAAGGTAATTTTATCTATCCAAGAGTGGTAGGGAATTCAATCGGATTGGATGGCTTATGGGTGATCGCAGCCTTATTGGTTGGGGGAGCATTGTTCGGGTTGATGGGAATGCTGCTTGGAATCCCTGCTTATGCCGTCGTATATACTCTTGTCAGAAGCACGACGAACAAGCGACTGAAGGACAAGAATATTTTCCTGAAAGAATAGGTGTCCACCGTTTCGATTCCACAATGAAGTCGTAAATCAAAAGGCTCACACTTTCGAATGAAACGAGAAAGTGTGAGCCTTTTTTGTAGGGATTGAAAGAGGGTTTGGGTAAAAAGTAACACAATTAACAAAAAATCCCTATTTTTTAACTGATTTCCAAAACACTCTCTGTTATAATGAATAACAGTTTCTCGAACAGGTGCATATGAATACGTTATTCTGCTGGATTGTAAGGAGGTGTGCAGGCCAGCACATTTGTTTTCAGGTAATGTATTTTTTTCGTTCGTAATGGTCGGGAATCATGTCCTGAATCCATTAGGCTAGAGTATCAGTGCACATGCTTTGACCAAGATATGGTAGGTGACTTTTGTCCTGAAAACCGCTTTGAGTAAACAGGGAATTATTCCCATTGTGAAAAAATGTAAAATCACGGAAAATTTGTAGGTGAAAATTGGTTCATGACCATAGTAATATGAATTTGGGTAATACTTACAAAAAAGATACAAAAACCCACATATTTTGTTACATTTGCCCATTATATTAAATGGTGTTGATGAGGAATTTCCAATGTGATCCATTCGTCACTGAGGCTTCATCTTCAGATTTAGCAGACCATTTCCTTGTAGTGTCGTTCACTTGTTTGGCCATCACATTGTATTGTCACACTTCATGATAGACAAAAGTTTGCCAATTATCGGAGGGGACATATGTTAGCAAATCAGGCCAATCTTATCGACTTGGAGTGGGAAAAAGAACAGGTAGCCTTGTTGAATGATACAAAGGCTGAATATCCACAGGATAAGTCGATTCATCAGTTGTTTGAGGAACAGTCAGAAGCTGTGCCACACCGAGTTGCCATCGTTTATGAAAATGAGCGCTTGACCTACCAAGAGCTCAACCGAAAAGCCAACCAATTGGCAAGAGCCCTGATTGAAAAAGGGATTACAAGAGACAGCATTGTCGGTGTGATGATGGAGAAATCCATTGAAACTGTGACAGCTATTCTTGCCATCCTCAAGGCTGGCGGAGCGTATGTTCCTATCGATATCGAATATCCCCGAGATCGGATTCAATATATCCTGCAAGACAGTCAAACGAAAATCGTCATCACTCAGAAAAAAGTCAGCCAACTTGTTTATGACGTCGGATACCGTGGACCTGTAGTCGTACTCGAGGAAGAACATCTGGATTCTCGTGCAGATTCCAATCTTCACTTGCCAAGCAAACCTACTGACATGGCGTATGTCATCTATACTTCAGGCACAACCGGCAAGCCGAAAGGAACCATGCTGGAGCATAAAGGAATCGCTAATTTGCAATCATTCTTTCAAAATGCGTTCGGTGTAACACCTGCAGACAGGATTGGACAGTTTGCCAGCATGTCTTTTGATGCATCGGTATGGGAAATGTTCATGGCTTTACTAACCGGTGCCAGCCTCTACGTCCTTTCGAAACAGACGATTCATGATTTCATCAGTTTTGAAAACTATTTGAATGAAAATGAATTGACCATCATCACGTTGCCACCCACATATTTGACTCACCTCAACCCAGATCATATTACTTCACTTCGCATCATGATCACGGCAGGTTCTGCTGCCAACTTCCCTTTAGTAAATAGATGGAAAAACAAAGTCCGGTACGTGAATGCATACGGACCTACGGAAACAAGCATTTGCGCGACGATTTGGGAGGCACCTTCCAATGTGCTCGTCAACCAAACGATCCCAATCGGCAAACCGATTCAAAATACGTCCGCTTATATTGTCAATGAAGAGCTTCAATTACAGCCAATTGGCAGTGAAGGCGAATTATGCATAGGTGGAGTAGGCTTAGCCAGAGGATATTGGAATCGCCCGGATTTGACCGCCGAAAAATTTGTAGATAATCCGTTCGTACCAGGAGAGAAGATGTACAGGACAGGAGATCTAGCCAAATGGCTGCCGAATGGAGAAATCGAGTTTCTCGGCAGAATCGACCATCAGGTGAAAATCAGGGGTCATCGGATTGAGCTAGGAGAAATCGAGTCCGTTTTGCTGAAACATGAACAAATAAAAGAGGCAGTGGTAATCGCTAGAGAAGACCAACACGCTCAACCCTATTTGTGC
The DNA here is from genome assembly GCF_001423865.2 of Brevibacillus sp. Leaf182. Classification (NCBI taxonomy): domain Bacteria; kingdom Bacillati; phylum Bacillota; class Bacilli; order Caryophanales; family Paenibacillaceae; genus Brevibacillus; species Brevibacillus sp. Leaf182. The sequence continues at coordinate 131,716 of NZ_LMPN02000036.1, forward strand.
GCTTATTTTATTTCGCCAGAGGAAGTAACCCCTGCGCAGATCAGAGAATTTGCCGCTCAAAAGCTTCCTGCGTACATGCTTCCTTCGTATTTCGTAAAGCTGGATAAAATGCCGCTTACGCCGAATGACAAAATTGATCGCAAAGCATTGCCAGAACCCGATGTTACTGCTGAGACAAATCCTGCATATGAACCTCCCAGAAATCAGACAGAATCGATTCTCGCAACTGTGTGGCAAGAGGTATTGGGAATTGAGAAAATTGGGATTCGCGACAATTTCTACTCACTCGGTGGGGATTCCATTCAAGCGATCCAGGTCGCTGCTCGTTTGCATGCCTATCAACTAAAGCTAGACACGAAAGATTTGCTGAATTACCCGACCATTTCGCAGGTTGCTCTCTATGTTAAAAATACGACGAGGAGAAGCGAGCAGGGAATCATCGAAGGCCCTGTTACCTTAACGCCCATTCAACAATGGTTCTTTGAAAAGAACTTTACGAATATGTTCCATTGGAATCAATCGTATGTATTGTATCGCGAACAGGGATTTGATCCTGAAGCCATCCAACAGGCCTTGGATAAAATTCTTTCACATCATGACGCACTACGCATGGTCTATCGGAACGAGAATGGGAGAATCGTACAACAAAATCGTGGGTTGGATAGCGAATTATACCATTTCCTTCAATATGATCTGACCTCGCATTCGGATGTCCAGCAAGCAATCGAAGAAGAGACAAAACGATTGCATGGCAGCATGAATTTACAAGAGGGACAGTTGGTGAAGGCAGCCTTGTTCCATACACTCCAAGGCGATCATTTGTTTTTGGCCATCCATCATTTAGTCATGGATGGAATCTCTTGGCGCATTCTGTTTGAGGATCTAGCAACTGCATACAGTCAGGTACTAGGAGGAAAAGAAATCGTTCTCCCGGAAAAAACGGATTCTTTTAAAAATTGGGCAGTGTGGTTGAACGAGTATGCGAATAGTGATGAGTTGATGAGTGAAATCCCGTATTGGGAGAATCTTGAATCAGGAGCTAGGAATGCTTCCCTTCCGAAGGACTATGAAACGGTGGGCAGCAAACAGAAGAGTATCCGCAACATACAGGTCGGATTGCTAGCAGAGGAAACCGAACAATTGTTGAAGCAGGCAAATTCTGCTTATCAAACAGAAATCAATGATTTGTTACTGGCAGCGTTGGGGCTGGCCGTTGCAGAGTGGAGCGGGCTTGACCAAATCGTGATTAATCTGGAAGGGCACGGGCGCGAGGATGTGATCGAACACGCTAACGTGACAAGAACAATCGGATGGTTTACCTCCCAATATCCAGTTTTACTAGATTTGAGTCAAATGAATCACTTACCTGACCATATCAAATGCACAAAAGAAAACCTGAGGAAGATCCCCAATAAAGGCATTGGCTATGAAATTTTAAAATATATGACAGAACCGGAAAAACGGCGTTCCTTGTCTTTTTCCTTGCAACCCGAAGTGACGTTTAACTACTTGGGTCAATTTGACGCAGGCCTTACCAACGAAATGTTTAGCCGTTCTCCGTATAGTTCAGGCAACACGCTCGGTGCGGATGGGAAGAACAATCTGAGCCCCGATTCGGAGATTTATACCGCCTTGAATATTACAGGAAGAATTGAAGGTGGAGAGCTTCTCATCACGTTTACTTACAGCGAGGAGCAGTTTAAAGAAGAGTCCATTCATCAACTGAGTGAGAACTATCAAAAACATCTCCGGGCAATCATTACACATTGCTTGCAGAAAAAAGAAGTCGAGCGGACACCCAGTGACTTTAGTCTAAAAGGACTTCAGATGGAAGAAATGGACGACATCTTCGAATTATTGGCCAATACGCTTAAATAAATAAGCAGTTGCTACTATTTTGTAGGGTTAAACATGTTCTTGGCTTACATTTTTATGTAAATATAACAAATAATGTCGATATCGAGGTGCCGGAATGAGTGTTTTTAGCAAAGAACAAGTACAAGATATGTATTTATTGACGCCCATGCAAGAGGGAATGTTATTTCACGCCTTGCTAGACGAAGAACATAACTCTCATCTTGTACAGATGTCCATTTCGATTCAGGGCAATCTTGATGTTGGTTTGTTTACCGATAGCTTGCATGTACTGGTAGAGAGATATGATGTGTTCCGCACGTTGTTTCTCTATGAAAAATTAAAACAGCCTTTGCAGGTTGTCTTGAAGGAACGGCCCATTCCCATCCTATTTTGCGATTTAACTGCATACGATGAGCAAGAAAAGCAGCAGCGCTACACACAGTACAAAAGGAATGACCAAGAGAAAACCTTTCATCTAGCGAAAGATTCGTTGATGAGAGTGGCTATTTTCCAAATGACGGAGAGCGAATACCAAATCATCTGGAGTTTTCATCACATACTCATGGACGGTTGGTGCTTTAGCATTATTTTTGATGACTTGCTTTCCGTCTACTTATCCTTAAAGAATGAGACACCGATTTCGCTTGATCCGGTGCAGCCATACAGCCAATTTATTCGTTGGCTGGAAAAGCAAGATAAGGAGGCTGCTCGCGCATATTGGAGAGACTATCTGGAACAATTTGAACAGCAAACTTCCTTGCCGAAATTTGGGAAGTCTTCTAGCAAAGCCGCCTTTCTACCAGCGCAATATCGTTTTGCGTTGGACCGCATGCTGACGCAGCAGCTTTCTGCGATCGCAAGTCAAAACCAAGTGACATTGCCGACGGTGATTCAAACCTTATGGGGGATTCTCCTCCAATCCTATAACGCTACGAATGATGTACTATTCGGCTCTGTTGTATCCGGGCGACCAACTGAAATCGTTGGAATCGACAAAATGGTTGGGTTGTTCATCAATACCATTCCATTCCGCATTCAAGCGAAAAACGATCAAACCTTTGCCGACTTGATACAGGATGTGCACCAAAGAACACGGCAATCCCAGTCCTATGAGCATGTACCTTTGTACGATATTCAAAACGATTCTGTATTGAAACAAGATTTGATCGATCACCTGATGGTCATCGAAAACTATCCGTTAGTCGAGGCCTTGCAGAAAAAAGTAGCGACACAGCAAGTAGGCTTTACCATTTCCGATGTCGAGATGTTTGAGCCTACCAATTATGACATGACCGTCATGGTAATGCCCAAAGAAGAGATTGCGATGCGGTTTGATTATAATGCTGCTGTTTTCGACGAAGCTTTTATCCAAAAAATGGCTGGACATCTCAAGCAGATTGCGGCTTGCGTGGCAAACAATCCGAAGGTCACCCTTCAGCAGGTTACTTTGCTGACAGAAACTGAAAAACAACAGCTAATGGCCAGAAACCTTGATACTTCCGCTGCCTATCCAGCGAAAACCATGCACGAGCTCTTCATGGAACAGGTGGATAGGACACCTGAGCAGGTTGCTGTCGTATTCGGAGAACAGCAGTTGACGTATCGGGAGCTAGATGAAAAGTCCAATCAGCTCGCCAGATTTTTGAGGAGAAAAGGCATTGCAGCAGACAGTCTGGTTGGTACGATGATGGATCGTTCGATTGAGATGATTGTCGGAATTCTTGGGGTTTTGAAAGCCGGTGGTGCGTTTGTACCGATTGATCCGGAGCTGCCAGAAGAACGAATTGCCTACATGCTCGAGCATAGCGGGATTCAATTGGTAGTGACCCAGCAGCATCTACTAGAGAAGGTCTCTGCTTCTACTGAAAAAATAGATATTAGCGCTCCAGCCATCTGGGAAGAGAGCCATGCGTCTGTGGAAACGATCAATCAACCAGATGACTTGTTTTATATCATCTACACGTCCGGAACGACAGGCAAACCAAAAGGGGTCATGCTTGAGCATAAGAACATGGCAAATCTGATGCACTTTACGTTTGCCAAGACCAACATCGATTTTCATGAAAAAGTATTGCAGTATACCACATGCAGCTTTGATGTTTGCTACCAGGAGATCTTCTCCACGTTGCTTTCCGGGGGACAGCTCTATCTCATCACGAATGAGATGAGACGTCATGTAGAAAAACTGTTTGCCTTTATCCAGGAGAAACAGATCAGCATTTTGTCCCTCCCTGTATCTTTCTTGAAATTTATCTTTAACGAAAAAGATTATGTGCAAAGCTTCCCGCGTTGCGTCAAGCACATTATCACTGCCGGGGAACAGCTCGTCGTCACTCATGAGCTACAGAAATATCTGCGGAACCATCACGTATTTTTACACAATCATTACGGGCCGTCGGAGACACATGTGGTAACCACCTACACGATGGACCCTAGCATGGATATACCAGAGCTGCCACCAATCGGAAAACCGATCAGCAACACAGGCATTTATATCCTGGATGAAAAGCTGCAAATGAAACCAGATGGCATTGTTGGGGAGCTGTATATCTCTGGAGCGAATGTAGGAAGAGGGTATTTGCACAATCCGGAGCTGACTGCGGAGAAGTTTCTCGAGAACCCGTATCAATCAGGAGAAAGAATGTATCGAACGGGTGACCTCGCTCGTTGGATGCCAGATGGCAATATCGAGTTTTTAGGGCGAATCGACCATCAGGTAAAAATCAGGGGGCATCGCATTGAGTTGGGAGAGATCGAATCGCACTTGCTCAACCACGCCTCCATCAAGGAAGCCGTGGTCATCGATAGAACGGATGAGACAGGTGGCAAGTATTTGTGCGCCTATGTTGTTTGGACAGAGGAAGTCAGCAACGAAGAACTGCGTGCGTACTTATCACGAACGCTGCCGGAGTATATGATCCCTTCCTTCTTTATGAGCTTGGAGCGGATTCCGGTCACACCTAATGGAAAAACAGACAGAAGAGCCTTGCCCATCCCTGAGGGTAATGCTTTTAAGGGAGCGGATTACCTCGCTCCGACAACCGAACTGGAACAGAAAATGGCAGCGATTTGGGAAAGCGTACTCGGCGTGTCCCCGATTGGCATTCAGGATAATTTTTTCACGCTGGGAGGCCATTCGTTAAAAGCCATTCATCTCATTTCCCGGATGCAAAAAGACTGCCAAGCAGATGTTCCGCTTCGCGTGTTGTTTGACAGACCAACCATTCAAGAAATCGCCAAGTATGTGGAAGGTGAAGAGGAAGGAACGTATCTCGCTATTCCGCGGGTCGCCATGCAAGAGCACTATCCTGTATCCTCTGCGCAAAAACGCATGCTGATATTAAACCAGCTTGATCCGGATAGTACGGTGTACAATCTGCCCGTTGTGACGGTACTCGATGGGGAATTGAATGTGCAGCAGCTAGAGCATGCCATTTCCAATCTGGTGAGTCGTCATGAATCGCTGCGGACCTCCTTCCATACCATTAACGGTGAGCCGGTTCAACGCATCCATCAGGAATGCAAACTGCCAATCGCCTACATGGAAGCGACAGAAGATGGTTTGAATCAAGTCATCACGGATTTCATGCGTCCGTTTGATTTGGAAAAAGCGCCATTAAGTCGGGTTGGACTGGTCAAACTGGGAGAGCGGCGCCATGTCATGATCATCGATATGCACCATATCATTTCGGATGGTGTGTCATCGCAAATCATCCTGAATGATCTTGCGCAGCTCTATCAAGACAAATCCTTGCCTGAGCAACGCATTCAATATAAAGACTTCGCGGTTTGGGAGAAAGGTCTGGCACAGACAGACCAATACAAAAAACAGGAAGCGTATTGGACCGAGCGATTCGCTGGTGAAATTCCTGTCTTGAACCTGCCTTTAGACTACTCTCGACCGTCTATGCAAAGCTTTGAGGGCGAACGTTATTTATTCGGCTCGGAAAAACAGCTACTGGATGGCTTGCAAAGAGTGGCGGCAGATACTGGTACCACGCTCTATATGGTGCTCATGGCAGCCTATCATGTTTTGCTTGCAAAATACTCCGGGCAAGAAGACATGGTGGTCGGGACTGTGACAGCTGGAAGAACGCACCCTGACACCGAAAGCATCACGGGTATGTTCGTCAACACGCTGGCAATGAGAAATCAACCGGTGGCAACCAAAAGCTTCAAGCAATTTTTACGAGAAGTGAAGGACAATACACTCTCTGCATTTGAGCATGGGGAGTACCCGTTTGAGGAACTCGTAGAAAAGCTGGCGGTCAATCGAAATCGAAGCCGCAATCCATTATTTGACACTTTGTTTATTTTGCAAAACATGGATGCCAGTCCGATCGAGATCGAAGGCATGACAGTGACGCCTTACGTGCCAGAGGGCAAAATGGCGAAATTCGATTTGTCGCTCGAAGCAACCGAAAACCACGCAGGTCTCCTATTCTGCTTCGAATTTTGCACCAAGCTGTTCAAGCAGGAGACCATCGAACGCATGTCGCGTCATTACATCCAAATCTTGCAAGAAGTCATCCGGAACACGGACTTGGCTCTCTATCAGATAGAGATGCTCACCGAGCAAGAAAAGCAGCAATTGCTGGTCCATTTCAATGACACATTCAAGCCTGTTCAGTTGGAAAGCACACTCCCACAGCTATTTGAAGAACAAGTAGGGAAAACCCCTGATCAAATCGCGCTGGTTTGCGGGGACCAAAGGTTGACATATCAGGAGCTCAATAAGAAGGCCAATCAGCTTGCTCGTACATTACGGAAAAAAGGAGTAAGTGCTGACCAACGAGTTGGAATTATGGCAAATCGTTCCTTGGAGATGGTGATTGGAATCCTTGCCATTCTCAAGGCTGGCGGAGCATATGTGCCTATTGATCCAGAATATCCGAATGATCGCATTGCCTATATGCTGGAAGATTGCGAAGCCCGTCTGGTGCTTACCCACGATCATCTTGGAACAAAGGTTGCGGCTGGAGTTGAATGCCTGTATCTGGAGGATAAGAGTAACTATTCTCGTATCACCACAAACCTTGACCCGATTCATACGGCTACGAATCTGGCTTATATCATTTACACATCGGGTACGACGGGTAGGCCAAAAGGGGTCATGGTGGAGCACCGAGGTATTGTCAACAGTGTGACGTGGAACAAAGAAGAGTTTGCCCTATCTGTCCATGACAGAGGTTTGTTGGCTCTATCCTTTGCCTTTGATGGTTTTGTCCTTACCTTCTTTGCGTTGATTCTATCCGGTTCAACGGTTGTCTTGACGAAGGATGAAGAAGCCAAAGATCCGATAGCGCTCAAAAACCTGATCTCAACATGGAGTTGCAGCTACACGTTATGCGTACCGAGCTTGTTCCAGGCGGTTTTGGAATGCAGCACCGCCGACGAGATCAGTCCGATGAAAATGGCCGTGCTCGGTGGAGAAAAGCTATCGCCGAAGTTAGTTGAGATGTGCAAAGAGATGAATCCGCAGATGATTGCTGTCAATGCGTACGGTCCGACAGAAAGCAGCGTTATCGCCACCTATCTGTGCGATACGCTCCCGGATGCTCCGATCACCATTGGACGGCCAATAGCAAACACAAGCATATACATCGTGGACCATTCGCACCAGCTGCTTCCAATCGGTGTAGTGGGAGAGATATGCATAGGCGGACTCGGTTTGGCACGCGGATATTGGAACAAACCAGAACTTACCGAGGAGAAGTTTGTCTCCAATCCATTTGAGCCAGGTAAACGCATGTACAAGACGGGCGACCTTGGCAGATGGCTCCCTGACGGTACGATTGAATTCGCAGGACGCCTGGATGAACAAGTAAAAGTGAGAGGATACCGGATTGAGATCGGGGAGATAGAATCGGTTCTGCTCAGCTATGAAACGACAAATGAAGCGATTATCGTGGCTTATCAGGATGGAAGCGGGGATGCGTATCTGACTGCCTATTTCACCGGGAAAGACAACATCTCGGAAGCAGCGCTTCGAACACATCTATCTCAAGAATTGCCAGCGTATATGGTACCGACCTATCTGGTTCAACTCGATGCTTTCCCTCTCACGCCAAATGGCAAGATCGATCGCAAAGCGCTGCCAAAGCCTGAAGGAAAGCCTACAACAGGTGTGGAGTATGTCGCTCCTGCCAATGAAGTAGAGGCAACACTGGCCAAGATTTGGGAAAACGTCCTTGGCATCACAGGCATCGGCGTGATGGATAACTTTTTTGAGCTGGGTGGACATTCTTTGAAAGCGATGACGGTAGTGGCGCATGTGCACCGGGAGTTTCAAACCGATCTTCCGTTGAAGCATTTCTTTGAACAGCCTACCGTTCGAGCCTTGTCCAGGTTGATAGCAAATAGTGAGAATGCGCCAGATGCATCGATTCAACCAGCAGAACCACAAGAGTACTACCCGGTATCTACTGCCCAGCAGCGGATGTACGTACTCCATCAGTTGGAAGGCGCGGGCATCAGCTACAATACGCCTGGGATGATCATGCTAGAGGGTCAACTGGATCGCGATCAATTGAAGCATGCGCTGCAAGCATTGGTAGATCGTCACGAAATTTGGAGAACCTCCTTTGAGATGGTAGGAGATCAGTTGGTCCAAAAAATTCATGACCATGTGGAAGTGGAAATGGAATATCGGAGTGCAGAAGAACATCAGATCGATGAAATTTTTCATGCGTTTGTCCGTCCATTTGATCTGGCTGTTCCGCCACTGCTGCGCATGGGTCTCGTGCAAATTTCGAATGAACGTCATCTTCTCTTGTATGACATGCATCATATTGCTTCGGATGCCTCGTCTGTCACGATCATTTTCAATGAACTGGCGGAATTGTACCAAGGCAGACCATTACCGGAGCTGCGTATCCAATACAAAGATTTTTCTGTCTGGCAAAAACGCTTTACCGAGTCAGATGACTTCAAGAAGCAGGAAGAGTATTGGTACCATGCTTTTGAGGGTCATAACACTGTCTTGGAGATTCCGACAGATTTTCCACGCCCAGCTGTAAAAAGCTTTGAGGGTGATCAAATCGTACTTGCTACCGATAGACCTCTGTTGGAAGCTTTACACGCGCTGGCTGCAGAAACGAAAACGACCTTGTTTATGGTCTTGCTTGCCGCCTACAATTTACTGCTCTCGAAGTACACGGGGCAGGATGATATCGTTGTCGGAACGCCAATCTCCGGTAAGACGCGCGCTGAGCTCGAACCGATTGTCGGCATGTTCGTCAATACGCTAGCAATCAGAAACAAACCGACAGCAGAGAAGACCTTCAAGGAGTTTCTGATGGAAGTCAAGCAGAATGCTCTGGATGCCTATGATCATCAGGATTATCCGTTGGAAAGTCTGGTTGAAAAGCTTGGCATTCAACGTGATCCGGGACGCAATCCACTTTTTGATACCATGTTCATTCTGCAAACCGACGAGCTTTACCAAAAAACACTGGGTCAACTGACCTATCATCCCTATGAATCGACGAGCGCACTTGCCATTTCAAAGTTCGACCTGTCTTTTCACCTGACTGAACGGGAAACAGACCTGTTGCTGCGACTGGAGTACAGTACCAAGCTGTTTAGAAGAGACACCGTAGACAGAATGTCGCGTCATTTTATGCAAATTCTACGCAATGTTACGGCAGAACCTGACAGGCAGCTTCAGGCGATTGAGATGCTGACGGCAGAAGAAAAGCAGTTGTTGCTAGTGGAATTCAATCATACAGACAGAGAGTTCACCGAAGACCAGACCATACAACAGCTCTTTGAGGAACTGGCAGCGAACACGCCTGATCAAACGGCCATTGTATTTGAAGAGAAGAGCATGTCATACCAAGAGCTCAATGAAAAAGCGAACCAGCTAGCTGCGGTTTTGCGGGAAAAAGGGGTAGGTCCTTCGCAAATCGTCGTCATGATGGTAGAGCGTTCCTTGGAAATGGTCATTGCCACACTCGCCATTTTAAAAGCGGGCGGAGCCTTTTTGCCTGTCGATCCCGATTATCCCGAAGATCGAGTTCGCTACATGATCGAGGACAGTCAAGCGAAGCTCGTGCTTACGCATTCTCACTTGATCCACAAGGTGTCCAGTCAGGCAGAAATTATTGATTTGGACGACGCGGGGAGCTATTCGTCGCATTCAGACAATTTGCTTTGCATCAACAAGCCGTCAGATCTGGCCTATATCATTTACACGTCTGGTACCACTGGCAATCCAAAAGGAGTCATGCTGGAGCACAAAGGGGCAGCCAATCTACAGGCGGTTTTCAAAAATCAACTCGGCGTAACGCCACAAGATCGGCCAGGGCATTTTGCGAGTATCTCTTTTGATGCATCGGTGTGGGATATGTTTATAGCTCTATTGACAGGAGCGACCTTGTATATTATCTCCCGCGATACAATCAACGATTTCCGCAAGTTTGAGGAATATGTCCACAAAAACGGAATTACCATTCTCACGTTGCCGCCGACGTATGCTATTTATCTTGAGGCTGACCGTATGCCGTCCCTGCGTATCCTGATTACTGCTGGATCGGCTGCAACTATCGCGTTGGTAGAGCAATGGAAAGAGAAAGTGACCTATATCAATGGCTACGGCCCCACAGAGAATACAGTTTGCGCCACACTCTGGAAAGCTTTGCCACATGAACCAGTTGGTCAGACCATTACGATTGGCAAACCGATTCAGAATACGAAGTTGTTCATCGTGGATGAACAAATGCAATTGAAGACAGTCGGTCAAATAGGTGAATTGTGCATCAGCGGGGTGGCGCTAGCCAGAGGATATTGGAATCGACCAGAATTGACGGCTGAAAAATTCGTCGACAATCCGTTTGTGCCAGGAGAGAAGATGTATCGCACCGGGGATCTGGCCAAATGGCTTCCGGACGGAAATATCGAGTATCTCGGCAGAATCGATCATCAGGTGAAGGTACGCGGTCATCGGGTAGAGCTGGGCGAAGTCGAGAGTGTCCTGTTGCGATATGAGACGATCATTGAGGCAGCAGCTATCACACATTTGGATGACCAGGGGCAACCTTACCTGTGCGCATACTATGTAGCCGATGGGGAAGCAAGTCCGGCTCAACTGCGTGAATTTATGGGAAAAGAATTGCCAAATTATATGGTTCCCTCCTTCTTCGTTCAGTTGGATAAGATGCCATTGACACCGAATGACAAAATTGACCGCAAAGCATTGCCGAAGCCAAGTCACGAAGAGAAATCGGGCAGGGAATATGAAGCACCACAAAACGAACTGGAACACTTACTTGCTACGACCTGGGCAGAGGTATTGGGAATTGGGCAAGTGGGAATGAAAGACAACTTCTTTGAATTGGGCGGAGATTCCATCAAAGCCATACAGGTATCCACGCGTTTGCACGCATCAGGCTGGACACTGGCGATGAAGCAACTGTTCCAATATCCGACCATTGAACAAGTGGCTGCTCATGTCATACCGAACAACAGAGAGAGCGATCAGGGAGTAGTAGAAGGCGAGATTGGCTTGACGCCCATCCAGAAGTGGTTCTTCGAGTGCAATTTCACTGACCATCACCACTGGAATCAGGCTGTCATGCTGTTCCGAGAGGATGGCTTTGATCCGGGACTTGTTCAGCAGGCGTTCTATAAAATCGTCGAGCACCACGATGCGTTGCGCATGATATACAAACAGGAGAATGGAACAATCACGCAAATCAATCGAGCGCTGACAGGTGAGCGATTCCGCTTCCATTCGTATGACTTAAAAGACCATGCAAATAGCGCAGCCCATATTTTGGAGTTGTCTGATCACATCCAAAGCAGTATCGATTTGGAACAGGGACCACTCGTCCACTTGGCACTCTTCTCCACAACGGAAGGGGATCATTTACTGATTGCCATTCATCATCTGGTCGTGGATGGCGTCTCTTGGCGCATCTTGTTTGAAGATTTTTCCTCTGCCTATTCGCAGGCTCTCCACAATCAGGAGATCGTCTTGCCGAAAAAGACAGATTCCTTCAAGGATTGGTCGGCTCAATTGCAAAACTATGCGGAGAGTGACGAGCTTTTGCGTGAAGCTGCGTATTGGCACAACCTCGAAAGCACGACCACGGCAGGAAAGTTGCCAACTGATTTTGTTACAGCAGATCGTAAACAAAAGCACACCCGTACAGTGAAGGTCGAGTTGACAGCGCAAGAGACAGAAAACCTGTTACGTCACGTACATCATGCCTATCACACAGAAATAAATGACCTGTTGCTGACTGCGTTGGGATTAACCGTGAAAGAGTGGGCGAATACCGACTACGCTGTCATCAACCTGGAAGGTCACGGTCGCGAAGATATTCAGAATGAAATGAATGTGACCAGAACGATTGGGTGGTTCACATCCCAGTTCCCTGTCGTGCTTGATATGGAAAAGTCAAAGGACTTGTCATACCAAATCAAGCAAATCAAAGAAAACTTGCGCCATATTCCGAAAAAAGGAATTGGCTACGAGATTTTACGCACGATGACGGCGGATAAACTGCGTCCATCCTTGCAATTTAGCCTGCAACCGGAAATCAGTTTTAACTACCTCGGGCAATTTGATTCGGATGTAAAATCTGGCGGGCTTACTTTTTCGCCACTCGGTACGGGGCAGCTTTTCAGTCCAGAATCGGAGAGAGTATTCTTGTTGGATATTTCCGGCATGATCGAGGATGGAAAGCTCCAGATCAGTTTTGGCTATAGCAGTCTCCAGTATCAGGAAGAAACCATCGCGAAATTGGCAGACAACTATCGGAATCACTTGCTCAGTATTATTGAGCATTGCCTATCAAAAGAAAATGGAGAATTGACCCCGAGCGATCTGGGTGATGATGACCTTTCGATGGAAGAACTGGAGAACATCCTGGAATTAATCTAATCAGGCGACATGAGAAATGCTATTCCTCCAATAAAAGCTGGGACAATTCGCTTTTATTGGGGGAACCCTCTTTAAATCGATAAATCACAGAGTTGAGGTGCAGAATGAATAAGCAGGAAAATATTGCGAAAATTTATCCGTTAACCCCATTGCAAGAGGGTATGTTGTTTCATGCTGTCAAAGATACAGACAGCAGCGCCTACTGCCTCCAGATGTCCGCAAAGCTTCAAGGTGATTTTCACCTGCCTATTTTTGAAGAGAGCATGAACAAGCTCGTAGAGAACTATGAGGTTTTGCGCACTGTGTTTGTTTATCAAAACCTGCAGCGGCCTCGACAGGTTGTTTTTAAAGAAAGAAAAGTTACCGTTCATTTCGAAAACATTGCGCATTTACCTATAGATAATCAGAACGATTACATAAAAGCGTATACCAGCCAGCATCATACATTTGAGCTGACGAAAGACGTCTTGATGAAAGCAGCCATTTTCCAAACGGGGGAGAACCAGTATCAGTTCGTTTGGGCTTTCCATCATATCATCGTCGACGGTTGGACTTTGGGCGTATTGCTTCATAAGCTGCTCTCGTACTATGCCGCCATTCGCAAGGGCGAGGCTGTTTTGCGGGAAGCGACCAAACCATACAGCGACTATATCAAATGGCTGGATAAGCAAAACAAAGAAGAAGCACTTACTTACTGGCAGAACTACCTGGAAGGCTATGACCAGCAGGCTGATTTCCCTAAAAAGAAGAATGTAGCGGAAAATAGACATTATGTACATGTGGAGAATCTTTTCACCGTTGCACCTGAGAAGACTCAGCAACTGATGCAGATTGCCAATCAGAATCAGGCTACGATGAGCAGTGTGTTCCAATCTCTTTGGGGTATTTTGGCGAGCAAGTACAAAAATTCGGACGATGTGGTATTCGGTTCTGTTGTGTCAGGTCGTCCGCCAGGGATTCAAGGGATTGAGAGCATGGTTGGATTGTTCATTAACACGATCCCAACCCGCGTGAAAATAAACCCTAAACAAACCTTCAGTGGGCTGTTAAAAACAGTTCAGGAGCAAGCCTTGGCTTCTGCTTCTTATGATTTCGCTCCGCTGTACGAAATTCAGAGCAAGACGGTACTGAAACAGGAGTTAATCGATCATTTGGTGACGTATGAAAACTACCCGGATAATACTTTGAATGATCTGGAGGATTCCTTAGGCTTTCAATTCAATGTGGAAAATGGTGAAGAACAGACTTCCTATGACTTTAACGTTGTGGTCGCGGTCGCACCTTCGAACGAGATGTATGTGAAATTGAGCTATAATGCATCGGTTTATGAAGAATCATTCATGAACCGAGTAGAAGGGCATTTGAAAACGATCATTGAGCAGGTCATTCACAATCCGAATGTACTGCTTGAAGATATCGGAATCATCACAGATGAGGAAAAACAGCAATTGCTGGTAGCTTATAACGACACGAACGCCGATTATCCACACGACAAAATGATTTTCGAGCTGATCGCGGAGCAAGCAAGACAGACGCCTTCGAAGGTTGCGGTTGTTTGCGGGGAAGATCGCCTTACTTACCAGGAGCTTCAAGAGCGTTCCAACCAGTTGGCCAGAGCTCTGCGTGGGAAAGGAATTACCCAAGGCAGTATCGTCTCCATTATGGCGGAGCATTCACTCGAGCTGATTGTGGCTATTATGGCAGTTCTAAAAGCAGGCGGCGCCTATTTGCCGATTGATCCCGAGTATCCGATAGAGAGAATTCAGTATTTGTTGGATGACAGTCAGACGACGATTCTCTTGACACAGTCTTATCTTCAGGAAAAGGTCGAGTTTGAAGGCGATATCCTCTACCTAGACAATCCTTCCTTGTTTGAAGGCGACAGTACGGATCTTGACACAGCATGCACACCGGACGATTTGGCATACATGATCTATACTTCCGGGTCTACGGGGAATCCAAAAGGCGCGATGATTACCCACCGAGGTCTAGTCAATTACATTTGGTGGGCAAACAAGGAGTATGTCCAAGGGGAAGCGGTAGACTTCCCGTTATACTCTTCCATTTCGTTTGATTTGACTGTCACCTCGATCTTCACGCCGCTTCTGTCAGGCAATACGATCTATGTCTACAGAGGAACAGATAAAGTACAGGTTATTTTAGACATCATCCAAGATAATCAAGTGGGCATCATCAAGCTGACGCCAACACATTTGAAGCTGATTGAAGAAATAGATGGAACAAACAGCAGCATCCGACGGTTTATTGTCGGTGGTGAGAACTTGCCAACCCAATTGGCGAAGCGAATCTATGAGAACTTTGGACAGAATGTCAAGATTTTCAATGAGTATGGACCTACCGAGACGGTTGTGGGTTGCATGATTTATTTGTATGACCCTAAAAAAACCATCCAGGAATCGGTACCAATCGGCGTCCCGGCAGACAACGTTCAACTCTACCTGCTTGATTCTTCTATGCAGCCGATACCTGTTGGCTCCATCGGCGAAATGTACATAGCTGGAGATGGAGTCGCCAAGGGCTACTTCAACAGACCGGAGCTGACAGAGGAAAAGTTCATCGATAATCCGTTCCGTCCGGGGACCAAAATGTATCGAACAGGCGACCTGGCGAAGTGGCTACCCGACGGCAATATGGAATACTTGGGAAGAATCGACCATCAAGTCAAAATCCGCGGGCATCGAATTGAGATGGGCGAAATTGAGGCGCGTTTGACGCAGCATGAATGGATCAAGGAAGCCGTCGTCATCGCTGAAAAGGATGACAGTGGTCAAAATGTGCTCTATGCCTACATTGTTTCCGAGCAGGAGTTGACCGTATCGGAATTGAGAGAGCATTTGGGAAGTACACTTCCTTCCTACATGATCCCGTCCTTCTTTGTCCGTTTGGAGGAAATTCCGCTGACAGCCAATGGAAAAGTAGAGCGGAAGAAATTGCCGAAGCCTGACGGTGCAGTTGTAACGGGAACAGCGTACGTCGCTCCCCAGAATGAAACGGAAACCATACTGGCTGAGATTTGGCAGCAGGCCCTGGGGGTTAGCCGTGTAGGCGTTCACGATCATTTCTTTGATTTGGGCGGACATTCACTGAAGGCTATGACAGTCATTTTTCAAGTTTCTAAAGCGTTGGAAGTGGATTTGCCAGTAAAGGCATTGTTCGAGAATCCGACCGTATCCCAGCTCGCTGCTTTTATCTCGAAATCGGGGAAAAGCAAGTATACAGCCATTCAACCAGTTGAGGTAAAAGAATTTTATCCCGTATCTTCTGCTCAAAAAAGAATGTACATCCTTCAGCAATTTGAAGGAAGTGGCATCAGCTATAACATTTCGGGAGCAATGTTGCTGAATGGAAAGCTGGATTACAATCGTTTTGCTAGCACGGTCCAACGACTGGCGGAGCGCCACGAAGCCTTGCGCACCTCCTTCCACCGTATCGATGGTGAGCCAGTACAGAAAGTGCATGATGAGGTAGAAATACCAATCCTGATGCTGAAGTCTACAGAAGACAAGGCAGAGCAAATCATGCGCGATTTTGTCCGTCCATTTGATCTCGGAATCGCTCCCTTGATTCGAACAGGCTTGGTCAAGTTGGGCAAAGACCGCCATTTGTTCCTGCTAGACATGCACCATATCATCTCGGACGGTGTTTCGTCCCAAATTTTGCTGAGTGAATTTGCCAAGTTGTACCAAGGGGAAGCCTTGCAGCCTCTTTCTCTCCAATACAAGGATTTCGCTGTCTGGCAAAATGAGCTGTTCCAGACGGACGTGTACAAGAAGCAGGAGCTTCACTGGTTAAATACGTTTGCTGATGAAATTCCTTTACTCAATCTGCCGACTGATTATCCACGTCCAACCATTCAAAGCTTTGAAGGGGATCTTGTCCTCTTTGACACTGGAAAAGAATTGACCGAGCGTTTGCGCAAGGTAGCAGCAGATACGGGTACCACCCTGTATATGGTCTTGCTCGCGGCTTACCATGTACTTCTGTCCAAGTATTCCGGCCAAGAGGATATCATAGTGGGTACGCCTGTCGCTGGTCGTTCTCATGCCGATGTGGAAAACATCATGGGGATCTTCGTGAATACGTTGGCGATGAGAAATCATCCTGCGAGCGACAAAACCTTTACCCAATTCTTGCAAGAAGTGAAACAAAACGCGCTGGCGGCCTTTGATAATCAGGATTATCCATTTGAAGAGCTGGTGGAAAAGCTGGCGATTCAACGTGACATTAGCCGAAACCCTTTGTTTGACACCATGTTTTCTTTGGAAAATGCGAATCAGCGGTCGCTGGCAATCGAGCAGCTCACAGCAGCTCCGTATGAGTTATTTAACAAAATTTCAAAGTTCGATCTTGCTTTGAATGCGAGTGAATCGAAGTCCGACATTCAATTCCAATTCGCATTCGGAACGAAGTTATTCAAGAAGGAAACCATCCAAAGAATGGCCCATCATTATCTGGAAATTCTGCTTGCCATAAGTGCACAACCGAATGCCAAACTAGCAGAAATCGACATGATGACAGAAGCAGAAAAACGTGCTCTTATCCTGAACGTCAACGATACTTTTGTCGAACGTTCCGCTGATCTGGTTTTGCATCAATTATTTGAAGAGCAAGTAGCGCTTACGCCAGATCAAGTAGCTGTAGCCTATGACGGATACACCTTGACCTATCGCCAGTTGAACGCCCGGGCCAATCAAGTAGCTCGTTTGCTGCGGAGCAAAGGAACGCAACCAGATACGTTGATCGGGATTATGGTAGACCGTTCCATTGGGATGGTCGTGAGCATGTTGGCCGTGTTAAAAGCGGGTGGTGCGTATACGCCAATTGATCCTACTTACCCGCCAGAAAGAATCCAATACATGCTCAGCGACAGTAAAGCTCCGATTCTACTGACACAGCGTCATTTGAAAGAGACAGTAGAGTATGCAGGAGAAATCATCGACGTAGACGATGAAGCAATTTATGCAGGTGACGACACCAATCTGGACAATGTCGCTGGCAGGGATGACCTGGCCTATGTCATCTATACATCTGGATCGACCGGAAATCCCAAAGGGGTTATGATCGCGCATCAAGCGATTTGCAATCACATGCTTTGGATGAAGAATGCCTTCCCACTGACTACAGAGGATGCTGTCTTGCAAAAAACGCCGTTTTCCTTCGATGCTTCCGTATGGGAATTCTATTTGCCGCTGATCACGGGGGGACGCCTGGTACTGGCAAAGCCAGACGGACATCGGGACATCGAGTACATGACTCGCATGATCAAAGAAGAGAAGATCACGACTTTACAGATGGTTCCTTCCTTGCTGGACCTGATCATGACCGAACCAGGATGGAGCTCTTGCACGAGCTTGCAGCGCGTTTTCTGCGGTGGAGAAGCATTGACACCTGCACTTGTTTCGCGTTTTTACCAGAATCAAACGGCGCAGTTGATTAACCTCTATGGCCCTACAGAAAGCACGATTGATGCGACATACTGGATTTGCCCTCGTTTGCCGGAGTATGGCGTGATTCCCATTGGCAGACCGATTGATAACGTCCGTTTGTACGTCGTAAATGCGAGCAATCAGCTCCAGCCTGTAGGGGTTGCAGGAGAGCTGTGCATTGCTGGCGATGGTTTGGCCCGCGGCTACTGGAATCGTGAAGAACTGACAACAGCCAGCTTCATTGAGAATCCGTTTGAACCGGGCAGCAGGATGTACCGTACTGGAGACATGGTAAGGTACCTAGCCTGCGGCAACGTGGAATATCTCGGACGCATCGACCATCAGGTCAAAATCAGAGGCCACCGGATCGAACTGGGTGAGATCGAAGCAAGGCTTTTGCAGCATGAATGGATTAAAACGGCCATTGTTCTTGCTCGTCCAGATGAAAAAGGGCAAAACAACTTGTACGCCTATATCGTTTCCGATCAGGAAATCAAGACAGCCGACCTGAGAGCTTACATGGCGTCCCATTTGCCATCTTATATGGTTCCTTCTTATTTTGTTTATTTGGAGAAGCTGCCGCTCACGGCAAATGGCAAGATAGATCGCAAAGCATTGCCACAACCTGAGGGAGCATCCTCATCTGAGGCAGTGTATGTAGCGCCGCGCAATGAAGTGGAAGCCACGCTGGCAGATATTTGGCAAAGTGTACTTGGTGTGAACCAAATCGGGGTCCACGATCATTTCTTTGAGTTGGGCGGACACTCCTTGAAGGCGATGAACGTCATTTCTTTGATCCATCGCACCCTTCAAGTAGATGTACCGTTGAAAACACTGTTTGAATCACCTACAATCGCTGACTTGTCGGCATACATCGCTACTGCTGCTGGCAAAGGCAAGTATACGACCATTGAACCTGTTCAGAAGCAGGAGTATTATTCGGTGTCTTCTGCCCAAAAGAGAATGTTTATTCTCCGACAAATGGAAGGTGCAGACATTAGCTACAACATGCCGGGCATCCTGTACATCGATGGCAAGCTGGATACAGAGCGTTTGCAGCAGGCGCTCAAGAGTCTGGTGAGACGCCATGAATCTCTGCGTACCTCGTTCCACTCCATGAAAGGAGAGACTGTTCAGCGCGTACATGAAGATGTCGAGCTGGAGATCTCGCTGATGGAATCAACAGAGGGAGAGCTCAAACAAATCGTCGAGCAATTTATTCAACCGTTTGATTTGGAAAAAGCTCCACTGATTCGCGCTGGACTGGTCAAACTGGCTCCGGAACGCCATCTTTTCATGCTGGATTTGCACCATATTGTGGTGGATGGAGTATCGATCGGCATTCTTGTTCAAGAGCTTGCCCAGCTTTATCACGGGGAAGAGCTGCCAGAACTGAGTATTCAGTACAAGGACTTTGCTCATTGGCAGAAGCAATGGGTCGAGACGGAAGAGTTTGCTGCTCAGGAAGCCTATTGGATCGATACCTTTACAGGTGAAATTCCTGTATTGAATCTTGCAACGGATTATCCGAGACCTTCTGTGAAAAGCTTCGAGGGTGAGCGATTTGTTTTCAACTCCGGTGCCCTTTTGAAAAAAGAATTGAATCGTCTTGCCCATGGTACAGGAGCTACGCTCTACATGGTTTTGCTGGCGGCCTACAATGTACTTCTCTCCAAGTACTCTGGACAAGAGGACATTATTGTTGGTGCGCCTACAGCAGGCAGGTCCCATGCAGAAACGGATTCGATCATCGGTATGTTTGTCAATACACTGGCATTGCGAAACGAGCCTGTGGGGGCTAAGACTTTCCTTAGCTTTTTGGCAGAAGTGAAAAACAATACGCTGAAAGCCTTTGAGAATCAGGATTATCCACTGGATGAGCTGATCGATAAGCTGAACATTCAACGGGATCTGAGCCGTAATCCTTTGTTTGACACCGTATTTATCTTGCAAAATATGGATCAGAAGCCGTTCGAATTGGAGCAACTGACGTTTACACCCTATATGGCAGACGTGAATCAGGCCAAGTTTGATCTGTCATTAGAAGCGTACGAAGAAGATGAGGAGATCATCTTTAGCCTTGATTACTGCACCAAATTGTTTACAAGAGAGACGATTGAAAAAATAGCGGCACATTTCATCCGAATCCTTCATGCCGTAATTGAGCAACAAACCATTACCTTGTCCGAAATCACGATGCTATCAGATGAAGAAAAGCATCGCTTGTTAGTAGAATTCAACGATACGCATAAGGAATATCCGCAGAACAAGACACTATGTGAGCTATTTGAGGAGCAAGTGGAAAAAACACCGCAGGTTGCTGCGATTGAAATCGGCGACAAGCAGATGTCCTATTACGAACTGAATGAGCGAGCAAACCAGCTTGCCGTTACCTTGCGCGAACGGGGAGTAAAGGCTAACCAATTCGTAGGAATCATGGCAAACCGTTCTGTGGAAATGGTTGTGGGAATCATGGCCATTTTGAAAGCTGGTGGAGCCTATGTACCTATCGATCCTGAATATCCGGAAGATCGTGTGTCCTACATGTTGGAGGATTGCGAAGCCCGACTGTTGCTTACTCAAAAACATCTTGGAGCAAAGCTGGCTTCTAATACGAGTGTGGAATGCCTGTATCTGGAGGAGGAGAAGAATTATTCTCCCAGCCGTTCGAATCTCGAGCCGATTCAAACCGCTTCCGATCTGGCTTATGTCATCTACACATCGGGGACAACAGGCAAGCCAAAAGGAGTAATGATCGAGCATCGAGGCATTGTCAACAGCGTGTTGTGGAAGAAAGAGGAGTATCAGTTTAGCGTCCATGATAGAAGTCTGGTGCCTCTATCCTTTGCGTTTGATGCCTTTGTTCTTTCCTTCTTTACACCGATCCTTTCCGGTTCAACCGTCGTCATGGCGGAGGATGAAGAAGCCAAAGACCCTGTATCTCTCAGAAACCTCATTGCATCTGCGAGATGCACCCAAATGACATGCGTGCCAAGTTTGTTCCAAGCGATATTGGAATGCGGCTCTGCTGCGGATATCAGCTCCCTGCAAACCATCACACTTGGGGGCGAAAAAGTATCTGCTCAGCTCGTTGAGAAGAGCAATCAGCAGTATCCGCAATTGGTCATCGTCAATGAATACGGTCCGACAGAAAGCAGTGTCGTCGCCACTTGGCAGCGAATTTCGCAACTGGATTCTGCGATAACGATCGGACGTCCCATTGCCAACACCAGCATCTATATCGTGGACAAATTCCATCAGCTACAGCCCGTCGGTGTCGTCGGGGAAATTTGCATCGGTGGCCACGGTTTGGCACGTGGATATTGGAACAAGCCGGAACTCACAGCAGAGAAGTTTGTTTCCCATCCCTATTTGGAAGGCGATCGCATGTACAAGACTGGCGATCTAGGGAAGTGGCTCCCAGACGGAACGATTGAATTTGTTGGTCGCTTGGATGAACAGGTAAAAGTAAGGGGATATCGGATTGAAATCGGGGAGATTGAGTCGGTTATGCTCTCCTTTGAAAAGCTGACTTCGGCTGTCGTGATTGTCTATGAGGACCAACAGGGCCAATCGTCGCTTGCTGCTTATTACACGGCGGAAGAAAAGCTTGAAGCCTCGAATCTGTGGTCGTATTTGTCGCATACCCTGCCGTCTTACATGATTCCTGCGTACTTGGTCCAGCTCGATTCTCTCCCGCTTACGCCGAATGGAAAGATCGACAGAAAAGCGTTGCCGAAACCAGAAGGCAGACCTGTAACGGGAGCAGAATATGTGGCGCCAGCAAGTCCTGTGGAAAGCAGGCTGGTAGAGATTTGGGAACGTGTGCTTGGGGTGAACGACATCGGTGTTCTCGACAACTTCTTCCAGCTAGGTGGGCATTCCTTGAAAGCCATGTCGCTCGCCGCACAAATCCATCGAGAGTATCAAGTTGAGCTTCCACTCAGAGTACTTTTTGCGACACCTACCATCCAGGCATTGGCACAGTATATCGAGACAAGTGGAAAAGACACACATGTACCGATCCAGCCTGTACCGTTGCAAGCGTATTATCCCGTTTCCTCAGCACAAAAAAGGATGTTTGTCCTGCGTCAGTTTGAAGGCACCGGCACAGTCTATAACATGCCAAGCGTGATGTATATCGAAGGCGATCTGGATCATGCACGCTTTGAAACCGCGATACAAGGGCTGATCAAGCGACACGAATCGTTGCGGACATCCTTCCACACAGTGAATGGCGAGCCTGTTCAGCGTGTACATGAGGCAGTCGAACTGGATGTGCGCTATGAGGATTTGATAGAAGACCAAGTCGAGCAAACCATCGAATCATTTGTGCAAGCATTTGATCTGGAGAAGGCTCCATTGTTGAGGGTCGGACTCTTCAGAATGGGAGAGAAGCGACATCTCTTCCTGATGGATATGCATCATATCATTTCGGATGGCGTCTCTGTCGGAATCATCATGGAAGAATTCTCGAAGCTGTATCGAAACGAATATTTGCCAGAGCTGGCTGTTCAATACAAAGATTTTGCTGTCTGGCAGACGGACCTGTTCCAAACAGACATCTATGCAAAGCACGAGAACTACTGGTTGAAGTCCTTCGCGGGTGACATTCCGGTACTGAATCTGCCCGCCGATTATTCACGACCGCTGGTTCAAAGCTTTGAGGGAGATTGCATTACGTTCCAAACAGACAAAACGTTGATGGACGGTTTATACAAGCTCGCTCATGAGAACCAAACTACGCTGTTTATGGTCTTGCTGGCGGCTTACAATGTGCTTCTTTCCAAATACAGTGGCCAAGAAGACATCGTAGTAGGAACGCCGATTGCTGGCAGATCTCATGCGGATGTAGAAAAAGTTTTGGGGATGTTTGTCAATACATTGGCTTTGCGAAACAACCCTGACGGAACGAAATCATTCCAGGCATTTTTGGAAGATGTCAAGCAGAATACGCTGCAGGCATACGCCCATCAGGATTATCCGTTTGAAGCACTGGTCGAAAAACTGGAAATCCAGAGGGATCTCAGCAGAAACCCGCTGTTTGACACCATGTTTATTTTGCAAAACCTGGACAAAAAAGCTTATGAGCTGGATGGACTGAAATTTGAAGCCTACTCCGGAAAAGGGCAGCAAGGCAACGCCAAATTCGATCTCACACTGGAAGCGCATGAAGATGAGACAGGAATTCATTTTGGTCTCGTGTACTCCACGAAATTGTTCCAAAGAGACACCGTTGAAAGAATGGCTGGTCATTTCCTCCAGGTACTGCGAGAAGTCATTGCAGACCAAACAGCGGCGTTACATGAAATCAACTTGCTTGGTGAGGAGGAAAAACACCTTGTAACAGTTGGATTCAACAACACGTTTGCCGCGTATCCACGCGAAAGCACGATTCAGGAGCTGTTCGAGGAGCAAGTGGAAAGGACACCGGAGCATACAGCAGTTGTGATGAACGAACAGATGCTGACGTATCGGGAGCTGAACCAAAAAGCGAATCAGATCGCAAGTGCTCTTCGCCGATTGGAAATAGGAAAAGACAGCGTTGTAGGTATGCTGGCAGATCGTTCTCTCGAGATGATCACAGGTATTATGGGGATCATCAAAGCGGGAGGAGCCTACCTGGGGATTGATCCAGAGCATCCATCCGATCGCATTTCTTACATGCTCGAAGATGGCGGCGTAAAGGTTGTCCTTGTTCAAAGACATCTGCTGCACCTCGTCGAAGAGGGTCTCATTCCAATCGTGTTGGATGACGAGAGTCTGGAGCAAGAAGATGTAAGTAACCTGGCCAACCTCAATGACGCCAAGGACTTGGCCTATGTGATGTACACGTCGGGTTCAACAGGCAAACCAAAAGGAGTCATGGTCGAGCATCGCAATGTCATCCGATTGGTGAAACATACGAATTACGTTCAGGTACGCGAAGAAGACCGCATGATTCAAACGGGCGCTATTGGCTTCGATGCCATGACGTTTGAGATTTTCGGAGCTCTGTTACATGGTGCTAGCTTGTTCCTAGTTAGCAAGGATGTTCTGTTGGATGCGGAGAAGCTGAGCAGCTTCCTGCGAGAGAATCGGATTACAACGATGTGGTTAACTTCACCACTGTTTAACCAGCTTTCGCAAGACAACCCGGCGATGTTTGAGGGCTTGCGTGCGTTAATCGTCGGTGGCGAAGCACTGTCGCCGAGACACATCAACAAAGTTAACATCGCCCATCCCGCTCTGGAGATTTGGAACGGATACGGCCCGACAGAAAACACAACTTTCTCTACATGCTATCTGATTGAGAAGGAATTCGAAGACAATATTCCGATTGGGAAGCCGATCACGAACTCCACTGCTTATATTGTGGATCGCTACAATCAGCCGCAGCCAATTGGGGTGCCGGGTGAACTGTGCGTAGGTGGAGATGGAGTAGCCAGGGGCTATTTGAACAAGCCGGAATTGACCGCTGAGAAGTTTGTTCCGAATCCGTTTGTTTCCGGTGAAAACATGTACCGCACAGGGGATTTGGCGAGATGGAAGGCGGATGGAACGATTGAGTATTTGGGACGTATCGACCAACAGGTAAAGATCAGAGGCTATCGGATCGAGCTTGGGGAAATCGAGACTGTTCTCACCAATCTGGCAAAGGTAAAAGAAGCTGTCGTTACGGTGATGGATGATACGAACGGCCAAAAAGCTCTCTGCGCTTATTTTGTTCCAGAATCGGAACTCGACGTAGCAGAGTTGAGAGAAGCGATTTCCAAAGAATTGCCTAGCTATATGGTGCCAACCTTCTATGTCCAAATGGATAAACTGCCTTTGACTGCAAACGGAAAGCTGGATCGCAGAGCATTGCCTGAACCATCTGGTGATCGGGTTCAAAGCTCCACATATGTCGCTCCACAAAACGTGACGGAGACGAAGCTGGCTGAAATTTGGCAAGAGGTACTGGGTATTCATGCGGTAGGCATTCACGACAATTTCTTTGAACTGGGCGGACATTCCCTGAAGGCCATGAATGTGATCACGCAGGTGCACAAAGCATTTCAGGTAGAGCTTCCATTAAAAGCACTGTTTGAATCTCCTACGATCCATGAACTGGCTGCCTATATCACCGCGAGTGAGATTGAACAGTTCGAGACCATTCAACCAGTAGAGCAAGCAGACTTTTACCCAGTCTCGTTCGCTCAAAAAAGAATGTACATCCTGCATGAGTTTGAAGGAAGCGGGATCAGCTACAACGTACCGAATGTGCTGATAATAGATGGCCATCTGGATTACGAGCGCTTTGAACATGCGATCCAAACACTGGTAAAACGCCATGAATCCTTGCGAACATCCTTCCATTCGATAAACGGGGAACCCGTGCAACGAGTCCATGAGGATGTCACGCTGCTCATCGGTATTTCCGAGGCGACAGAAGACCAAGTAGAGCAACGCATTCAGGAGTTGGTCCAGCCGTTTGATTTGGAAGTAGCTCCGCTGTTCCGGGTTGACTTGATCAAACTGGGAGCAGAACGACATTTGTTCTTCATGGATATGCACCACATTATCTCGGATGGAGTATCGCTTGCCGTCATCGCCAAGGAGTTTGCGAGCTTGTACGAAGAAAAGCAGCTCCCTGACATGCGCATCCAGTATAAAGATTTTGCTGCTTGGCAAGCGAAGCTGTCCCAGTCTGAGCGTTTCCAAAAACAAGAGGATTATTGGACGAATGTCTTTGCAGGGGAGATCCCGTTACTCAATCTGCCAAATGATTTCCCAAGACCTACTGTTCAAAGCTTCGAAGGTGACACAGTAGCGATCGGTACAGGAAATCAATTGCTTGCGGAGTTGCGACAACTCGCTGCAAATACGGGCTCAACACTGTTCATGGTGCTTTTGGCAGCCTACAATGTGCTGCTATCCAAATACGCAGGACAGGAAGAAATCGTAGTCGGCACACCGATTGCAGGTCGATCCCACGCAGATGTGGAACGAATCGTCGGCATGTTCGTCAACACGCTTGCCTTGAAAAATGTAGCAGGAGGCAACCTGACCTTCCGCGAGTTTTTGGGTGACGTGAGACAAAATGCGCTACATGCGTTTGAACATCAGGATTATCCGTTTGAACATCTCGTAGATAAGCTGCAAGTGCGGCGCGATTTAAGCCGAAATCCACTGTTCGATACGATGTTCAGTCTGGGGCTTGCAGACTCATCTGCCTTAGAAATTGCAGGACTCAACATGTCCGCTTACCCGGTAGATGGCAAGATCGCGAAATTCGATATCGCTCTGGATGCGATGGAGCAACAAGATGAGCTTCTCGTGCAATTCAACTATTGCACGAAGTTGTTTGCCAAAGAATCGATCGACCGCATGGCGAATCATTACGTCCATCTTCTACAAGCGATCATTGCCAATCCAGATTGCAAGCTGGCAGAGATCAGCGTCTTGTCAAATGATGAGATAGAACAAATGCTGCATGATTTCAATGCAACAAAAGCCGCTTATCCAACGAATAAAACGTTCCAGGAGCTATTCGAAGAGCAAGTCGAAAAAACACCGAACCAGGTAGCTGTCATCTTCGAGGATGAACAGCTAACGTATCGGGAATTAAATGAAAAAGCGAACCAGCTCGCACGTGTTTTGCGCCAAAAGGGAGTCAAGCCAGAGAGCACTGTCGGTATCATGGTAGACCGTTCCTTGCACATGGTAGTAGGGACGCTTGGTATTTTGAAAGCCGGCGGCGCCTACGTCCCGATTGACCCAGACTATCCATTGGAGCGTCAAGCTTTCATTTTGGAAGATAGCGATGCGAAGCTGTTCCTTACTTTGCAAAAGTTGAATACGCAGCTTGCATTCCCTCACGAAACTCTCTATCTGGATGCAGAAGGGCTGTATCAGGGAGAAGCGAGCAATCTGGAGCCTGTGGCATTGCCGGAACACGCCGCTTACATCATTTATACGTCCGGTACGACTGGCAAGCCAAAAGGGGTAGTGATCGAACACCGGAGCTATGCGAATGTCGCGTTTGCATGGCAGGATGAGTATCACTTGGATACCTTCCCGGTTCGCTTGCTGCAAATGGCGAGCTTCGCTTTCGACGTATCGACTGGCGACTTTGCCAGAGCATTGCTCACAGGAGGGCAACTGGTAATTTGCCCGAATGAGGTCAAAATGGACCCGGCTTCCTTGTACGAAATCATCAAGCGGTATGAAATTACGATTTTCGAAGCGACACCAGCTTTGATCATGCCGTTGATGCATTACATTTACGAAAATCAGCTCGACATCAGTCAGATGAAGCTTCTGATTCTCGGAGCAGACAGTTGTCCAGCAGAAGACTTCAAGACCTTGCTCGCGAGATTCAGCCAGACGATGCGTATTGTTAATAGTTATGGCGTAACAGAGGCGTGCATCGATTCCAGTTATTACGAAGAAACAGATGTCGCATCCATTCGCTCGGGAACGGTACCGATCGGAAAACCGCTGCCAAATATGCAGATGTATGTCATGGATCAACAATTGAATCTTCAACCTGTTGGAGTCGTGGGTGAGTTGTGCATCGGTGGAGCAGGGGTCGCTCGCGGTTATTTGAACAGACCTGAGCTGACAGTGGAGAAGTTCGTGCCGAATCCATTCGCTCCAGGTGAGCTGCTGTATCGTACGGGTGATCTGGCGAAGTGGCGCGCGGATGGCAATGTGGAATTCTTGGGTCGTAACGATCATCAAGTGAAAATCAGGGGTGTCCGTATCGAGCTGGGCGAAATCGAGACGCAGCTACGCAAGCTGGACGGAATCTTGGAAGCAGTTGTCATCGCAAGAGAGGATCACAGACAAGAAAAGTATTTATGCGCGTACATGGTGGCAGAGCACGAGATCGACACAGCACAATTACGCCAGGAATTGTTAAAGGAATTGCCTCAAGCGATGATTCCATCGTATTTCGTATCTCTTGAAGCATTGCCGCTTACCGCAAATGGGAAGATCGACAGACGTTCCTTGCCGGCGCCGGAAGTATCCATGCTTAGAACGACGGAGTACGTAGCGCCTCGTACGGAATTGGAAGCACAATTGGCCCGCGTATGGGAGCAAGTGCTGAATACGGAGCAAGTTGGGATTCTGGATGATTTCTTTGCAATTGGCGGTCACTCCCTGCGTGCGATGAGTGTGATTTCGAGCATGCATAACGAATATCAAGTCGATATCCCGCTTCGTGTTTTGTTCGAAAAACCGACGATTCAACAGTTGGCTGCACATATCGAAGAGACAGCAAGAGGGTATGTCATTTCGATTCAACCAGCACCTGCGCAAGAGTATTATCCTGTTTCATCGGCGCAAAAGCGCATGTATATCCTCCATCAATTTGAGGGAGTTGGCATCAGCTACAATATGCCTTCCACCATGCTGATTGAAGGGAAACTGGAACCGGAACGATTGGAGACAGCGTTCAAGCAATTGATACAGCGCCATGAGAGTCTTCGTACGTCTTTTGCCGTTGTAAATGGAGAACCTGTTCAGAAGATTCACGAGGAAGTTTCTTTTGAACTTTCGTATACAACGATCACGGAAGACCAGGCTCAAGAAGTCCTTTCCACACTCGTTCAACCATTCGATCTGGGTGTAGCGCCGCTCATTCGCGTCCGTCTTCTGCATATCGGAGAAGACCGTCATGTGCTCTTTACCGACATGCATCATAGCATTTCCGACGGTGTATCCTCTGGCATTCTCCTGTCTGACTTAGTGCAGTTGTACCAAGGGGACGTTTTGCCAGAGCTACGAATTCAGTACAAAGATTTCTCTGTATGGCAACAGGAGCTTTTCCAATCCGATGCCTTCAACAAGCAAGAAGAATACTGGGCGCAAGTGTTTGCAGACGAAATTCCCGTGCTAAACCTGCAAACGGATTTCACCCGACCAAGCATTCAAAATTTCGCAGGGGATCAGTATAGCATCGGAACCGGTAAACAACTCATGGAAGGCTTGAACCAGCTAGCTCGAGAAACGGGAACGACACTGTACATGGTGCTCCTCGCGACGTACAACGTACTGCTTTCCAAGTATTCCGGGCAAGAGGACATCATCGTCGGCACACCGATTACAGGCAGATCCCATGCTGATCTGGAACCAATCGTCGGTATGTTTGTAAACACATTGGCGATGAGAAACAAACCGCATGCTGGGAAAACATTTACCGAGTTGTTGCTGGAAGTTAAGCAGAATGCACTAGACGCTTACGTTCATCAGGATTATCCGTTTGAGGAACTGGTGGAAAAACTCGACATTGCGCGAGACTTAAGCAGGAACCCGCTTTTCGACACGATGTTTACTTTGCAAAACAACTCGGATGATTCTATCGACCTGCGGGGCTTGACACTTGCTCCTTTCATGACTGATCAGGCTGGCAACCATTCCAAATTTGATTTGACGCTGATTGCCACAGAAGATCGTGAAGAGATTAGCATTGGCGTGGAGTACAGCACAAGCTTGTTTACACGAGAAACGATTGAACGGTTAAGCAACCACTTCATGGCAATTGCACAAATCGTTGTGCAAAATCCACATATCCGCTTGAGTGAGATCGACATGCTCGCGACGGAAGAGAAGCAGCAAATTCTCGAGAAGTTCAATGATACAGCTGTCAGCTATATACAAGACAAAACGCTGCATCAATTATTCGAAGAGCAAGTCGCGAAGACGCCAGATCAGGAGGCTATTCTCTTTAACGGCCAGTCACTGACTTACAGCGAGCTCAATGAGCGAGCCAACAGACTGGCAAGAGTTCTGCGCACCAAAGGAATTGGACCTGATCGTCTTGTAGCAGTCATGGGGGAGCGTTCACCAGAGATGATCATTGGCATCCTTGGTATTTTAAAGGCAGGCGGAGCGTATGTTCCGATCGACCCGGCGTATCCGCAAGAACGCATTCAGTATTTGCTAGAAGACAGCGACGCAGCACTGCTTCTCTGCCAATCCCATCTGTCAGAACTATTGTCTCGCGTGTCGAGCGGACTTGACTGGCTTGATTTGAACGCAGAGCATGATGCCGAGATGGATGGCTCCAATCTCGCATCTCTCAATCAACCGACCGATCTCGCCTATGTTATCTATACATCGGGTACGACCGGTAAGCCGAAGGGCGTCATGATTCCACATCAGGGAATCGTCAATTGCTTGCAGTGGAGAAGAGATGAGTATGGATTCGGACCGGGAGACAAGGCGTTGCAGGTATTCTCGTTTGCCTTCGATGGGTTTGTAGCCAGCTTGTTCGCTCCGCTTCTCGGAGGTGCTGCTTGCGTCTTGCCGAGAGAGGAAGAGGCCAAAGACCCGGTAGCACTGAAAAAGCTGATTGCCCAGGCGGGAGTCACACATTATTACGGAGTACCGAGTCTGTTCCAAGCGATTCTGGATTGCTCGACTGCTGCAGATTTCTCTCCTCTGCGCTGCGTAACATTGGGGGGCGAGAAACTACCTCCACAGCTAGTGCAAAAAACAAAAGAAAAACATCCAGCAATCGAGATCAACAATGAATACGGTCCAACCGAAAACAGCGTCGTCACTACCATCTCTCGTTCGATCGAAGTAGGGCAAGACATCACGATTGGGCGACCGCTAGCCAATGTTCAGGTTTACATCGTAGATACACAACATCACTTGCAACCGATCGGCGTTGTGGGAGAGCTATGCATCGGAGGACCCGGACTTGCAAGAGGTTATTTGAATAAACCAGAGCTCACACAAGAAAAGTTCGTTCCGAATCCGTTTGTGCCAGGAGAGCTCATGTATAAAACGGGTGACTTGGTGAAATGGCGGACAGATGGCACGATCGATTACATTGGTCGGGCTGACGAACAGGTGAAGGTGAGAGGGTACCGCATCGAGATCGGGGAAATCGAAAGCACCATACTTGCTTACGATGGCATTGATCAAGCAGTGGTAGTTGTGCAAGAAGATGAATTAACTGCCGGACAGTATCTTTGCGCTTATCTCGTCCCATCAGCAGAGGTATCCGTTTCTGGGCTGAGAAGGCATCTGGCGAAGGAACTGCCTGCTTACATGGTTCCAAGCTATTATGTCCAGTTGGATCAACTGCCGCTTTCGGCCAATGGAAAAGTGGATCGCAAAGCGTTGCCGAAGCCAAAGCCATCGGATGCGACCACGCGTGAGTTCGTGGCACCAAGAACTGCGACCGAGCATCAATTGGCTTCCATTTGGCAGGAGGTTCTGGGGATAGAACCAATCGGCATTACTGACCATTTCTTTGAACTGGGTGGACATTCACTGAAAGCAACGCTGCTGGTTGCAAAGGTGTATGAGTACATGCAGATTGAACTGCCGTTGAACCTCATCTTCCAGCATCCAACGATTGAGAAGGTAGCGGATTTCATCACGCACAAGAACTTCGAGGGCAACTCCGGAAGTGCCATTCTCTTAAATGAAGAGATGGCGAGAAAGGTATTCTGCTTTACGCCGATCGGAGCCCAAAGTGTCTATTACCAGAAGCTTGCTGATGAAATTAAGGGCGTTTCCTTGTATAGCTTTGATTTCATTCAAGAAGACAATCGACTTGAGCAGTACATCGAAGCCATCGTGGCGATTGATCCACAAGGACCCTATACGCTCATGGGATATTCCTCTGGAGGCAATCTGGCTTTTGAAGTCGCAAAAGAACTGGAGAACCAAGGATATGTCGTGACCGACCTCATCCTGTTCGATTCCTACTGGAAAGACAAGGTGATGGAGCGGACTCTGGCGGAAACCGAAAGT
Source organism: Brevibacillus sp. Leaf182 (assembly GCF_001423865.2). NCBI lineage: Bacteria > Bacillati > Bacillota > Bacilli > Caryophanales > Paenibacillaceae > Brevibacillus > Brevibacillus sp. Leaf182. The sequence goes on from NZ_LMPN02000036.1 coordinate 163,648, forward strand.
GACATTGCCCAGTTATTTGCCGAAATTGGAGAAAACATCGAGATGTTCAACATGACACAAGAAGACTTCAATTTGTACGCTGCCAATGAATTCGTCAAGCAAAGCTTCATTCGAAAAACAGTCAGCTACGTGATGTACCACAATCAACTGATCAATACGGGTGCAACGAGCGCAGCGATCCATCTCATTCAATCAGAGCTGGAATCGGGCGAGGATGATCTGGTCGCGGTCAAGTGGAATGAAACCGCTTGGGCACAGGCTACGAAACGACTGATGACGTACGAAGGGTACGGAATCCACTCCAGGATGTTGGGAGGAAATTACGTGTCAATGAATGCCTCCATCCTCCGAGACATCCTGCAAGAGCTGTTCATTCTGAAATAAGATCACGGCTTTGTGATGATTCCCCTTGGGAACAGGTTTTCCAAGGGGAGTTCATCCATTACATCCTTGGAGAGGAGCAGCAAATGATTTTTACCAAGCAAGCTCAGCAAAGAAAGAAAGCGCCCGCGTTTGGCTGGGTACTCGCATATATAAAGCCATATCGAGGTTGGGTCATAACCTGTATCATTGCCTCGCTTCTTGTGGCTGTGGCAGACATTTGGATGGGAATCCTGATCAAGACCATGGTCGAACATACGAACAACTTCGACAAGTTGGTCAGTATTGCCCTCATCATTTTTTGTCTGACCATCGTCGGTTTTCTTTCGAAATATTTCATCACGTATTCGGCAGCTAGATTCAGTTCAAGAGCCATGAGAGATTTGAAAAACAGCATGGCTTCTCATCTCGAAAAAGTCCCCATGTCCACTATGGATAAATATCATTCCGGCGATCTCGTTTCTCGCTTAACAACGGATGCCCAAATCCTGCAAAGGTTTTTGCAACAGCATTTTTTCCAGCTTTTTTATCTGCCAGTTGTTTTTGCGGGAGCTCTTGGACTGTTGTTGACGATCAATTGGAAGTTAATCATCTTCAGCGTAGCAATCCTTCCAGTCGCCATCGCCATTACAGGATGGATGAGCAGACCGCTACAAAAATATTCAGAGCAAATGCAGGACCATCTGGGTCAAACAAACGCCATCGCGCAGGATACGCTCTCCGGGATTCACATGGTAAAAGCTTTTCAATTGGAAGGCGTCCTGTATCGTAAATACCACGCGGGTATGAAGCAGGTATTGAAAAATGCGATCCAGGCAGAGAAGAAACGCGCGTGGATGACAGCACCAGGGATTTTATTGTTTTCTTCCCCGATCCTGTTTTTTGTCGCTTATGGTGGGTACTTGATTCAGGCGGGAGAATTGGATCTGGGCAGCTTGGTCATCTTCAGTTATTTGCTTCACTTTATTATCGAACCACTATCTCTCGCACCCGTGTTGTTTGCCCAAGTACAAGAGACATCAGGTGCGGCAAAGCGGCTGCAAGAAATTTTTTCACAGCCAGTCGAACAAAATGATCAGCCAGTGATTTCGGTTGATCCAGAGGCGATTCCTGTGCAGTTTGAGAATGTTACGTTTGCCTACGATCAGGCAAGGATTCTTCATAACGTTAGCTTTACGCTTTATCCGAACAAGACCATTGCGTTAGTAGGTGCCAGCGGAAGTGGAAAGAGCACCATCATAAAGCTGTTGTGCGGGTTTTATCAAATGGAACCGGGAAACGGAAGACTGAATGTTTTCGGGCATTCCATGACGGATTGGAATATGACGGACATGCGGAGCTACCTTTCCATGGTTTCTCAGGATACGACGCTATTCCCCGTGTCTATTGCGGAGAATATCTCGTATGGACGTATTCATGCGACACAAGACGAGATCATCGCAGCGGCAAAAGCGGCCAATGCGCATAACTTCATCATGGAGCTGCCGCAAGGATATCAAACAAAAGTGGGAGAACGTGGCTCGCGTCTATCCGGAGGACAGAAACAGCGCATTGCGATTGCCCGAGCGATTTTGAAGGACGCCCCGATTTTGCTGCTGGATGAACCAACGTCTGCCTTGGATACAGAATCGGAAGCTTTGGTCCAGGAAGCGTTGGAAAATGTGATGAAAAATCGGACGGTTCTCGTCATTGCGCATCGACTGTCTACGATAAAAGAGGCGGATGAAGTGCTAGTTTTGGAGCAAGGACAAATTGTTGAGCGAGGAACACACTACGATTTGCTTGGCCAAGGCGGAGTTTACACCAGATTGTATCAAAAACAGTTTGCCACAGAGATGCAGAGCTCGTTGGCAGCAGAGGGGGTATAGGCATGTTCATCCAGAATCTGATGCGGGAGCTACTTCAACTGCTGTCATTTATGAAATCGAAAAAGAGAGCGTATATTTTGGGACTCGTGGGTGACGGAATCGGTCAAGCATCTGTATTGGTATCTCTACCTTTCGTGTTCAAGGATCTGACGGACTTTGCGAACACAAAAGACCCTGCTTTATTAACCAGAGCGATTGCGACCATGGCTGTGATGTTCCTCTTGCTGAGTATCCTGTCTCCATTTTTCAGCTATATCTATCGTCGATGCGTCCGCGAGCTCATTGCCAACATTCGGCTTCAAGTCTATCAGCGATTGAGCAAGCTGCCTTTCGATTATTATGAGCAGCACCATTCAGGAGATACGATGTCGAGACTGGGCAACGATGTTGTCCTCATGGAAAACGCGTATGCGGAGCAATTGAAGACGTTAAGCATCATCCTGCTTTCGCTGATCGGTTCGATCATAGGGATGTTTGCTATGGATTGGAAAATTGCCGTCGTCCTGTTGCTCATAAGTACATTGACTCTTTATGTGAATACGCTGTTTGCCAAATCAGTCCGGCGAATTGGTGACCGAATGCAGCAACAGATGGGGATTGGGACAGAAAGATTAAATGATTTTTTGTCTGGGCTGCCCATCATTAAAATGTTTCATTTACATAACGTTGTGACCGCGCGTTACACGGCAGCAAACGAAGAAGTAGCTTCGTCTGCCATCAAGCAAGGGCATAAACACGGATTATTGGAAGGGACCAATTTTTTCATCCAATTCGTAAGCTTCGGGGGAATGCTTGTTTTTGGAATCCTGATGGTATCCAAACAAATGATCGGGTTAGGCGTGCTGGTCGCTCTGGTTCAACAACAGATGCTTGTGACACTGGCGTTTCTCCAGCTTGGCCAAGTCATCACAGCGTTGCAGAGCTCGCTAGCAGGGGCTTCTCGGGTCGTCGATTTTCTGAATGAACCTCTCGAACCAGAAGAGTACCAGAAGAACTCCGACAAACACCAGCATTGCGAAAGCATGCTAAAGCTGGAGCAGGTCGTTTTTGGATACAACGAATCTACCAATGTGCTGGATGGTGTTTCGTTGCGAGTCGAGCAAGGCCAAATGGCTGGGCTAGTCGGAACGAGTGGCAGTGGAAAAAGCACCGTCATGAAACTTCTGTTAGGGTATTACCCACCTGCGAGCGGCTCACTTTATTTACTGGGCAAGCCCATGGGAGCTTATTCTCTTGCAGAAATTAGAAGCTTGATCTCATACGTGCCTCAGGATGCCTTTTTGTTCGAAGGAACCATCGAAGACAATATTCGTTACGGCTGCCTGGATGCTTCGGAAGAGGATGTCATCAACGCAAGCAAAGCAGCGTATGCGCATGATTTTATTATGGAACTGTCAGACGGCTACCAGACCAAAACAGGAGAACGCGGTGCCAAGCTATCTGGCGGACAGCGTCAGCGAATTGCCATTGCCAGAGCCATCTTGAAAAATGCACCAATCCTACTACTCGATGAAGCAACCTCCGCATTGGATGCAGAATCGGAATATTGGGTGCAGCAAGCATTAACCGCACTCATGAAGGATAAAACGGTACTGGTCATCGCTCATCGCTTGTCAACGGTAGAGGATGCCGATGTGATTTACGTGATGGATCAAGGAAAGGTCATCGAGCAAGGTCACCATGTTGAGTTAATGAAGTACAACGGCACGTATGCCAACTTGTATGAAGTGCAGCAGCGAAAGGATCGAGCAGAACAAGTCAATAGTTTTGAATTGACAGAAAGAAGAGTGGGTGCTACATGATTGCCATTTATGCGTTGAAATGTCCTGCTGTCATGGAGAAAGAACTGTTCAACCGATTTTTGCAAGCATTACCCGAAGAAAAGCGGGAACGGGTCCACCGTTTCAGAAATCCGGCTGATTCCTATCGGACGTTGCTCGCGGACGTGCTGGTACGTTCTCTCATTTGTGAAGCCTACGAGATTTCCAATGACGAAATCAAGTATGACTACAATGCATACGGAAAACCTTCTTTGAAATCATCATTTCCCAACTTCTGCTTTAACGTCTCGCATTCTGGGGAATGGGTCGTCTGCGCCACGCATGACTCGCAGGTGGGGATTGATGTGGAGCAAATAAGTCCGATTGAATTGGATATTGCCACTCATTATTTTGCACCAGCCGAAGTAGAGGATCTCTTGGCAAAACATCCGGATGAACAAGTTTCGTATTTCTACGACCTTTGGACTTTGAAGGAGAGTTATATAAAAGCGAGAGGCATGGGGCTGTCCATCCCGTTGCAATCATTCGCCATTAGAAAAAAACGAGACCAATCGATTACGATATCGCAAAGTGATTCGCGCGATGCTTGGGAATTTCAGCAGTATGAGATCGATCCAGGCTACAAATTGTCAGTTTGCGCGACCACCAATCAGTTTGCTGCTCATGTAGTAAGGAAAGATTTGCAAGATTTGTATCAGGCCATTTTTCATAGAAAGATCTCGAGGTAATTACGTAATGAGGAAAGGGCGGGAAAAAATGAAATTGTTCTGCTTTCCGTACGCAGGTGGACTTCCCGGGATCTATTACGGTTGGAAGCGGGTATTGTCGCCAGCGTTATTGGAAATTGATCCATTCGAGGTACGACCTTCACTTCAGAGCGACAGCATGGTTCTTTCCACCTCGTTTTATGAGGTCTTGGAGGATGTATACACACGGATCACACCAGAGCTGGGGGAAGAACCTTTTGCCTTTTTTGGCCACAGCATGGGCGGATTAATCGCGTTTGAACTGACGCGAAAGCTGTTGCAGAATGGAAAGCCACTGCCCCAGCATTTGTTCTTGTCTGCATCTCGCGTGCCACATGCGTACCACAAACTGGTGAAAACATACAACCTGCCACATAACGAGTTCATCGAATCGCTACGTAAACTTGGGGGCACTCCCGATGAAGTTTTGGATAATCAGGAGATCTTGGAGTTATTTTTGCCTATCATTCGCGCTGATTTCCAGGCCGTGCAAACTTATGAGATGAATCCCGAGCTTCCTCAGCAAATCCCTGTCGATATGACGGTTTTGTTTGGGAAAGAAGATTCTATTGAAGTCCAAGATATTGTGGCGTGGCGAGACTATTGCGGGCGAGAATGCAAATTTTACCCCATGCCTGGTGGGCATTTCTTTATTCATCACCAAATGAATCCGATCCTAGCGATCATTCAAGACACTTTGAAGGTAGAACGGGCAGTTGCAATCCGTGCACAATTCTAACGATTGTGCACGGCAACAATAAATCCTAAGGTGAAGGTTGGTGTTCTATTCATGAATCAGAAAGCACTATCTCGTTTGCTTGCAGCCGTTACATTATCAACGGCGCTGGTCTACCCGCAAGCTGCAAGCGCAGCGGCTCCACCTCCGGCTTTACATGACGACAATCCAAATGGTCATTTTGGTGACTGGTACACAGGTGCGGTTCCTCCCAATGCATCCAACGACAAGCCTGTGATCCTGTTTGTTCAAGGTCTGCACTCCACCTACAATACCTGGTATACAACAGACGGATTTTATGATGCAGCCTATAACGCCGGGTATCGTACCGCATTTGTGCAACTGAAGGACGCGGATGGTACTGGTGGCAACATGTGGACAAACGGAGCCAAGCTCGCCGAAGTCATTAAAAAGGTTGCAGAATATTACGGCGTTTCCAAAATTAATATCATTGCTCATTCCAAAGGCGGCATTGATACACAGACAGCACTCGTCCACTATGGGGCGCATCCGTATGTCAACGTTGTTCACCAGCTTTCCACGCCAAACAAAGGTTCAGAATTGGCTGACATGGCGTACAGCAATTGGGCGGGTTGGCTCGCCGACATTCTTGGCAAAAAAGACGATGCCGTGTATTCCCTGCAAACATCCTATATGGCTAACTTCCGTGCGCAAACTGACAGCCGTAGCGAAAATAGTTCAACAAAGACATATATGGCAGCAGGAACAGGGGATGATGGCTGGTTTAGTGCTACCTGGTTTGCTCATGCGGTTCTTCCTGGTGAAGACGATGGAGCAGTTTCCGTTGAGTCTGCTTTCGGTTTGCCGTATGGGATCAAGAGCTTTACAAAAGACATTTCCCACGGTCAAATAGCGAAAGCCTCACAAACATGGGATCTGGTCCAGCCGAAATTGCAAAAGGCCTCTACTCGCGATCGTGCAAATAAAGTAAGCAAAGAAGACAAATCAAAATCTAGTACTGTGGAAGAGAGCTCCGTCATTCTCCGTGGCGGCGAAGTAGAAGACAACGTCTCCGAAACATTTTTCCTGGAGAGCGGAATCAATCAGTTGAACCTGGATACGATGACCTCGTCAGAAGACACCGTTGTGACGTTGATCAGTCCGTCTGGCAAAGAGTATGAAGCGGATCGCAGTAAAAAAAGCAAATCGGAGGATGAACCTGAGATATTCCAGGATGCTGTTCATCACTTCATTGAAGTAGAGGAGCCTGAAGCAGGCGAATGGACACTTGAAGTGGAGGGCTCTGACGACGCCTTTTTCATGGTTGCTTCTGTGGAAGGTGGAGAAGAAGCGAAGGTAAAAGCGAGCAAAAAGGTATTCAAGAAAGGCGACAAAGCGAAGATTTCCGTCGACCTGGGCAAAAACGAAATTGATCAATCGTTACTGGAAAAAGCAAATCTGACTCGTTCGTTGAACGGCGAAAAAGCAAGCGTCCTTGATGAAGTGAAGTTTGCCGTAAAAGAAGATGAGTTGACTGGTAATTTTACCGTGCCGACTAAGCCAGGCGTTTATAATCTCTCCTTTGACGTAACCGGTATCAATGAGGACGGCGAGCCATTTACACGCTCTATTAATTACAACTTTGCGGTAACAAATAGTGATGGAGAATTAGAAAAATAAAAGCAAACCATTTCGCGGCCCTGAAAAAGGGTCGTTTTTTTCTGCATACAACTACATCCCAAATGGAAATGTAGTATGGAAGAGGCAGGAAAGGGAGCGTGCATCGTATGATGAGGCTGTTTCGATACTTGACGTCCTACAAATGGCCGATCGCAGCGATATTGGTGCTTGTATTCGTCCAATCGTTATCCGATCTGTACTTGCCAACGTTAATGGCAGATATCGTTGATGTTGGGATTGTGAAGGGGGACACCTTCTTTATTTGGAAGGTTGGCGCTTTTATGCTGCTCATCGCTGCTGGTGGGGGCTTTTGTGCCATCGGAGCCAGTTATTTCTCATCCAAGGTTGCCATGAGCTTTGGTCGTGAGCTGCGTGCCAAGGTGTTTAACCAAGTAGAACACTATTCTATGCAGGAGATCGGTCAAATCGGTACAGCCTCGCTCATTACGAGAACAACGAACGATATTAACCAAGTACAACAGGTTTTGATCATGATTTTGCGTATCATGGTGGTTGCTCCCATGATGTGTATTGGTGGAATTATCATGGCTTCATCTAAGGATGCCAAACTGACACTTGTTCTTGCAGTAGCTGTTCCCATTCTAGCACTAGCCATTTTCCTGATCGCACGAAAGGGGATGCCTCTTTTCAAAGCGATGCAAAAGAAGCTGGATAAGCTGAATTTGGTCGTGAGGGAAGGCTTGACGGGAATTCGTGTGATTCGCTCATTTAACCGCATGGATGTGGAGAAAAGGCGTTTTAACGAAGCGAATACTGATTTGACGCAGACAGCGGTTAACGTGAATCGAATCATGGCAGCCTTGATGCCGCTTATGATGCTGACCTTTAACTTGTCTGCCGTTGCCATTCTTTGGTTCGGTGGCATTCGTGTCAGTAATATGGACCTGCAAGTCGGTGATCTCATGGCGTTCATCCAATATGCGACACAGATTATGTTTTCATTGGTCATGCTGTCTATGATTTTCGTCATGGTTCCGCGTGCTTCTGCATCCGCTATCCGTATCAACGAAGTGTTGGATTTACATTCGACTATTCGTGATCGCCCAGAGCTTGTGACGCGGACGAAAGCGACGACTTCAGGCACGGTAGCGTTTCAAGATGTCACATTTTCTTACCCGGGTGCAGAACATCCCGCATTGACTTCGATCACTTTTACAGCTCGTCCGGGGCAGACCACCGCGATTATCGGAGGGACAGGCTCCGGTAAATCGACAATACTCAATCTGGTTGAGCGATTCTACGATGTGACTACCGGAGCCATTCGGGTAGACGGTCTTGACATACGTGACCTGCCTTTAGAGCAATTGCGAGCAAAAATTGGCTATGTCCCACAAAAAGTGCTGCTCTTTTCAGGCTCGATCGCCGACAATATTCGCTTCGGGAAAGAGGACGCTACGGATGCCGAAATCGAACATGCTGCAAAAATTGCGCAGGCAGGCGATTTTATTGCGAGTATGAAGGGCGGATACGACGCACATATTTCCCAAGGCGGTACGAACGTGTCCGGTGGGCAAAAGCAACGGTTATCGATTGCACGCGCAATTGTTCACCAGCCGGTCATCTACATGTTTGATGACAGTTTTTCTGCGTTGGATTTCAAGACAGATGCGTTATTGAGAGCCGCATTAAAAGAAGAGATTGAGAAGAACCAATCCACGTTAATCATCGTGGCTCAGCGGGTTAGCACTGTGATGGACGCAGACCAGATAATCGTGCTGGACGAAGGCTCGATTGCGGGTATGGGGACACATGAAGATCTCATGAAAAACTGCGAAGTCTATCAGGAAATCGTACGATCCCAACTGACAGAGGAGGAGATCGCATGAGTGACCCGCGAGGAGGTAAGCAAGCTTCAAAGGGCGGCCACATGGGTGGCCCGATGGGCATGGCTATGCCAGGAGCGAAAGCAAAGGACTTCACAGGTACACTCAAGCGCTTGATCGGCTACTTTCGGCCACATCGTGTTCAACTGATCATCGTGTTACTGGCTGCCGTTTTGAGTACGATCTTTGCTATTGTCAGTCCCAAACTGATGGGGAAGGCGACGACGAGCCTTTTCGCAGGCATGATCGGTCTCATGCAGGGACAGCCAAAGGAAATCGCATTTGATTTTTGGTATATCGCAAATATCCTGATCCTTTTGATCGGATTGTATGTCATCAGTGCGCTGTTCAGCTATTTGCAGCAATATGTGATGGCAGGAGTATCACAGAAGATCGTCTATGACATGCGTGAGCAGGTAAATGAGAAGTTGTCCCGCCTACCGCTGAAATACTTTGATGCGAAAATGCATGGGGATATTTTGAGCCGTGTCACAAACGATATTGATAATATCAGCAACACGCTCCAGCAAAGCCTGACACAGCTCATCACTTCCATCGTGACGATCATCGGTGTCATCATTATGATGCTGACGATTAGCCCATTATTGACTCTCATTCTGATTTTGACGTTGCCGCTCAGTGCCATTGCTACGAAACAGATCGCCTCGAAGTCACAAAAGCATTTCATCGGACAGCAGAGCTCGCTTGGTGAACTGAATGGGCATGTAGAAGAAATGTTTACGGGGCATCAGGTTGTAAAGGCGTTTGGATATGAGAAGAAGTCACAACAGACATTTGATCAAATCAATGCCAAGCTGTACGAAGCCGGATGGAGAGCACAATTTATATCAGGGATTATCATGCCAGTCATGAGCTTCATCGGAAATATCGGCTACGTGCTCGTCTGCATTGTCGGCGGGATTCTCGCTACGAACGGTTCCATTGAAATCGGGGATATCCAAGCTTTTATCCAATATACTCGTCAGTTCACGATGCCAATTGCGCAAACCGCGAACATCGCCAACCTGATCCAGTCGACGATCGCTTCAGCGGAGCGGGTCTTTGAGGTTTTGGATGAAGAAGAGGAAGTGCCTGAAAGCACGCAGCCAGTTATGATCGCAGCGCCGAAAGGTAAAGTGGAATTTCAGCATGTCAAGTTTGGTTATAAAGAAGGTCATTTGTTGATGGAAGACATCAATCTCGTAGTAGAACCTGGACAAAAGATTGCGATTGTGGGTCCAACAGGTGCGGGTAAGACGACCCTGATTAATTTGCTTATGCGCTTTTATGAGCTCAATGGTGGAGCGATACTGATCGATGACGTCGATATTACTCGAATGAAACGAAGCGATCTTCGCTCTCTGTTCGGCATGGTCCTGCAAGATACATGGCTGTTTAACGGAACGATCCATGATAATTTGGCCTATGCACAACCCGACGCTTCTGATACGGATATCATTCGCGCGGCGAAGGCAGCTCGCGCCGATCACTTTATTCGCACGCTACCAGATGGATACAAGACGGTGTTAAATGAAGAAGCCTCCAATATTTCCCAAGGACAAAAACAACTGTTGACCATCGCTCGTGCTATCTTGGCAGACCCTACGATTCTGATTTTGGACGAAGCAACAAGCAGCGTGGATACTCGAACCGAGGTGCATATCCAGGAAGCGATGAATGAGCTGATGAAGGGGCGCACCAGCTTCGTGATCGCACATCGACTGTCTACAATCAGAAATGCAGATTTGATCCTCGTCATGAACAAGGGAACGATCATAGAACAAGGAACACATGACGAGTTGATGGTACAAGGTGGTTTTTATGCAGATTTATACAACAGTCAGTTTGCTGAATCCGCACCAGCAGGCTAAACATGATGGTTAGAGAAAAGCCGCCTGGCACGGGCGGCTTTTTTGTTGCTAACGAGGCTTGGCTTGTAACAACTGTCTCATTTATCCAACAGCTTTGTGCGGAAAAAGAGACACCATGCTACATGTAACGGACGGCTTGTTAGAACAACGCTAGATTTATGGCAAAGCATTCGCATTGGCACGCTGCTTGCTAGATTTTAGAAAACAACTTTCTATTGGAGGGATAAAGAATGAAATCATTACAGGGAAAAGTGGCAATAGTGACAGGGTCAGGCCGTGGAATCGGAAAGGCGATTGCATTGCTCATGGCTCAGGAAGGCGCCAAAGTCGTAATCAATGATTTGGGTGGCGGTTCCGACGGTACAGGCAATGATTTGAAAGTTGCCGACGAGGTTGTAGAGGAAATTGTGGCAATGGGTGGAGAGGCAGTCGCGAACTATGATTCAGTCGCCGAGCTATCAAACGCCGAGAAAATGGTTCAAACCGCCATTGAAAGATTCGGGAGGCTCGATATCGTCGTGAACAATGCAGGGATTTTACGAGACCGCATGGTATTCAAAATGTCAGAAGACGAATGGGATTCCGTGATCAATGTGCACTTGAAAGGTTCTTTCAATATGGTACGTGCATCTGCTCCTTACTTTAAGGAACAAAAACATGGACGCTACATCAACTTTACTTCGACTTCCGGTTTAATCGGAAACATTGGCCAAGCAAATTACGCGGCAGCCAAGCTCGGGATCGTCGGTCTGACAAAATCTACTGCATTGGAAATGAAACGCTATCACGTCACAGCAAACGCCGTAGCCCCATTCGCCTGGAGCCGTCTGATTGGTACGATTCCCACTGAGACGGAAGATCAACAGAAACGTATCAATAAAATCAAACAAATGGTACCCGAGCATATCGCGCCGCTGGTGGCGTACCTGGCAAGCGACCTGGCAGCAGACGTTTCCGGTCAAATTTTTGGCGTTCGGGGTAAAGAAATTGTCCTGTTCTCTCAACCGCGACCAGTTCGATCTGCCACACATTCAGAAGGGTGGACCGTTGAGCGGATTGGGGAAACTGCCATGGAATCCTTCAAATCCAGTTTTACTCGTCTGGAAGTAACGTCTGATGTTTTTCCTTATGATCCGATCGTTTAGGTCAAAACCATGACGAAGGGGAGCCAAAAAATATGGAACGGCGATGGAATTCGTTTTACCCAAAAAGTGTATCCCCGCAAACAACGATCCCTCTGATCTCTTTGTATGAGCTTTTGGAACGCACCGCTTTGCAATATCCTTCGCAAATCGCGGTGATAGACGGGGATAAAACTTCGACCTATGCACAGTTGAGGGAATCTGTTGATCGATTGGCATCCGCGCTGCATCGAAGAGGGTTCCAAAAGGGTGACAGGGTAGCCATCATGCTCCCCAATTGCGTTGAATACATCATTTCGAACTTCGCCACTCAACGCTTGGGAGGGACTGTCGTCCAGGTGAATCCAATGTACACGCCAACTGAACTGGAGCATATCTTGAGAGATTCTGAGCCCGCATGGTTCATAAGTGAAGGGGGCCAGCACACAAAGCTGGAGCAAATCGGTTTGGTTGATCAGATTGTATTCATCCAAACAGATGATCCAAACGAAGGCATCTCTCCTTTTTACCAGTGGATAGGAGAAAGTGGGGAATTCGCACCGATCGCCTTCATCGACCCGAAAGAAGACGTCGCTTTGCTTCAGTATACAGGAGGGACAACCGGGCGCTCCAAAGGTGTCATGCTGACCCACTTCAATCTGATTGCAAATGTGTACCAGTCCTACTCCGTCTATACAGACCTTCTTACTATTCCAGGGGAACGAATGCTAGGCATCCCGCCATTCTTTCATATATCTGGCATCGTGAGCTTGAACAGGAGCATTTTGATCGCCGGAACGCTAATCACGGTGCGACGTTTCCAATTGGAGCAGGCGGTGGAATTGATTCTCAAGCATCGCCCAACTGTTTTTCCAGGCTTGCCTACGCTTTATGTAGCGCTGCTTTCTCATCCTGAGCTTGACAATATTGCGAGCAGCTTCAAATTTTGTACAAGTGGAACAGCACCTCTGCCGATGGAGGTAGTCCAAAAATTCAAGGAGAAGACAGGGCAGAGAATTATTGAAATATTCGGACTGTCAGAAGGTCTCATTACTCACCAAACGCCTCGTTCTGCTGTGTACAAACAAGGCTCCATCGGGATTCCACTGCCTGGTACCGACGCCAAGATTGTTGATCTGCATACGGGGACAGAAGAGCTGCCGCCTGGGCAGACGGGTGAATTTATCATCAAGGGACCGGGTGTCATGAAAGGATATTGGAAAAATCCAGAAGATACAGCCGCAACTATCCGAAACGGCTGGCTTTATACCGGAGACCTCGCCACTATGGATGAAGACGGGTACTTTTTCATTGTGGGCCGCAAAAAAGAAATGATTATTGCCAGTGGCTACAATGTTTATCCGCAGGAAGTGGAAGAGGTGCTTTATCGGCATGAGGGGGTAGCTGAAGCATGCGTATTTGGAATTCCCGACCCCTATCGTGGGGAAACCGTAAAGGCGATAATCCTCCCGAAAAATCCTGAGCTGACGGTAGAGGAGATGATGGAATGGTGCAATCAGAGGCTGGCTCGATACAAGGTACCGCGTGTGATCGAATTCCGTCATGAGCTGCCAAAATCAGCCGTTGGTAAAATCCTGCGCCGTGTATTGATAGAGGAGGAGAAAAAGAAGCATGCGAACAGCTAGAGGCGTCGGTGGAGAGCAGAGGGAGGAAGCAATCATGTCTTTCAAGCAAATTCAAGTCCACGTCGAGAACAAAATCGGTCTCATCAAGATGAACAGGCCGGATATTCGCAATGCAATGACGATGGAGTCGAGAAAGGAACTACTTGCCGCCTTTCAGCAATTGCAAAATGACAGCAGCGTCCATGTTGTTATACTGACTGGTGCTGGAACCGCCTTCTGTGCAGGTGGAGACTTGCGCACATTAAAAGACACCAATTCCATAGAAGGACGGAAACGTGTGAAGATCGGCCACGACCTAATCCGCACCGTGCTACGAATGGAAAAGCCCGTAATTGCAGCCGTTAATGGAGCAGCGGCTGGTGCCGGATTTAGTCTCGCACTTGCCTGCGATATGGTCTTCGCTACTCGTTCCGCCTTTTTTGTACAGAGCTTTATCCAAGTCGGGCTCATCCCGGATTTGGGTTCCATTCATTTTTTAACGGGACTTCTTGGTCATCACCGTGCCAAGGAATTGATGATGCTGGGAGAGCGAGTGACTGCGGATCAGGCCCATCAGATGGGAATCGTAAACCACTTGACAGAAAACGATGACTTGTTAGAGAAAGCCTATGCCACCGCGGAAAAGCTCGCCAATCTTCCCGGTGTCGCGCTTGGATTGACTAAGGCAATAGCAAACCAGAATCTGACAGACTATCTGGAAGAAACCCTCGAAATGGAAGCGCTCGCACAGGCGTTGTGTTTTCAAACCGAGGACTTCCATGAAGGGGTAGAAGCGTTTTTCTCCAAACGATCACCGAAGTTTACTGGCAAATAGAAAGATCAAATCAAACCATTTTGGGGGGAGCACCATGGCAGCAACTGTATCCCTGGATTTTTCAAAATCGTCTCGCCCGTTTTTCTCTGAGGAACACAGCATGTTTCGCGAGTCGCTTCGCAAATTCATCGAAAAAGAGGCCATTCCAAATTTTGAGCAATGGGAGGAAGATCGTCTGATTCCTCGATCCTTCTGGAAAAAGATGGCCGACCAAGGCTATTTGTGTCCGCAAGTTGATCCAGCATACGGGGGATTGGGGTTGGACTTTGGTTTTAACGTCATCATTTGTGAGGAGCTCGCCCGTGTCGGAGCAGGTCTGGGTGGTGTGAATATTCATAACGCTATCGTTGTGCCCTATATCGAGGCGTATGGTACTCAGGAGCAAAAAAAGAAGTACCTCGCCGATTGCATCAATGGAACGATCATTACAGCCATCGCGATGACGGAGCCAGGAACCGGTTCTGATTTGGCCAACTTGCGTACCACAGCCGTACGTGATGGTGATCACTATGTGGTAAATGGACAAAAAACATTCATTTCAAATGGCATCCACTCTGACTTGATCGTGGTAGCGGTCAAGACAGACCCGCATGCCAAGCCAGCTCACAAAGGTGTCAGTCTGCTACTGGTTGATAAAGACACCCCCGGTTTCTCACGTGGTCGAAAACTGAATAAAGTGGGTATGCACAGTCAGGATACAGCGGAACTGATTTTTGAGGATGCACGGGTCCCAGTCTCGAATTTGTTGGGAGCAGAAGGAATGGGCTTTCCGTATTTGATGCAAAAATTGCAGCAGGAACGTTTGCTATGTGCCGTTGGAGCGCTCGTAGCGGCAGAGGACATGCTGCACTTGACGACTGCTTACGTAAAGGAGCGACAAGCATTCGGACGCTCTATCTCTTCTTTTCAAAACACGCAATTTGAAATCTCTGAAATGGCAACAGAGGTCCAGATCGGACGTGTTTTCGTTGATGACCTCATTGTTAAACACATGCAAGGGCAGGATGTGGTAACACAGGTGTCCATGGCCAAGTGGTGGGTAACAGATATGGCTCGCCGAATGTCGTCTCGATGCATGCAGCTCCACGGAGGATACGGATACATGGAAGAGTACAAGATCGCCAGACGATATAGAGATATTGCCATTTCTCCGATTTTTGCAGGCACCAATGAAGTCATGAAAATCATCATTGCCAAAAACTTTGGCTTGTAAGGTAGCACTGGCGGGAGCGAAACAGCCTACGTCCCGCACCTTTCACTCATTCGCTCTCGCATACCATCCACTATACATATCCATTTCACTGAAAGAGGCATCTACTGAACCACATGGAAATGGGGGATATCAGGCATGAAATGGATCGTTTTGGCGTTATTGTTCTCACTGAATGTACTGAACTACACGGACAAGTCGATCATCGGGGTTGCAGCAGCGCCGATGATGAAAGAACTGGGTTTAAATTACGAGCAATGGGGGCTTGTCGGCAGCAGCTTTTACTGGTTGATGTTTGTGGCTACGGCGATCGGAGGAGCACTTTCTGATCGCTTTGGACCCAGAAAAGTATTGGCGTACATGGCAATCATTTGGACGTTGGCTCAATTCATCCCGTTTGTAGCATCGAGCTTTGCTCTCTTGCTGTTTGCACGCTTTCTTCTAGGTGTCGGAGAAGGTCCGTTTTGGCCGGTTGCCATTAACCAGATGAACAGGTGGTTCCCGCAAGAACAGCGAGGCTTGGCTACCTCGATCATCAGTGTGGGAGCGATCGTAGGCAAATCGGTGATCATTCCTGTTCTGGTATTGCTCGTGGTGAATTATGGCTGGCGCGTAGCGTTTTTGTCAACGGCTGTTGCAAGCTTCGTCTGGTTTCTCCTATGGATGACTCTTTCCAAGGAACGTCCCACGGGGATCGTTGCGGAAGAAATGGTCCAAGCAAGAGCGCAGTTGGAAAAGCTGCACTGGAAAAGCCTTCTGCCGGTATTCCGAAATCCTTCCTTTTTATTTCCTTCCCTCGCCATTTTCGCAGGAAGCTGGGTCGTAGCGTTCTCCCTTGTCTTTCTTCCGAACTATTTTACGGAAGTGCGCGGACTTTCTCCACAATGGATGGGAATCGTCATTGCTATTGGCGGTTTAGGAGGAGCAGTCCTTGGTATGGTTTTCTCCATGTATTCCGACTATCTGTTCAAAAAAAGAAAAACGTTTCGAGGCTCCCGTGTCCTTTTTTCAAGCATCGGAATGATTGTGGCAGGGCTGGGCTTCTATTCGATCACCATGGTTGAATCCCCAATTATGATGATGGTCGGATATGCTTTGGAGGGAGGATTTGTTGCGTTGATCATTTCGATTGGACCACAAATCATTACAACAGCCATGCCTGATCGTCCAGGAACCATCATGGGTCTCGGTATCGCTTTCGGCAGTCTTTCAGGCATCATTGCCCCGCTCGTTAGCGGAAAAATCATTCAAAGCTCTGGCACTATGATTCAGACAGGTTTTTCTCAGGCGTTTCTGGTGTCCGCGATTCTTTGCGTACTCTCAGGTTTGCTGATGGCTTTGTTTACGAAACCGGATGCAGGTATTTCTCTTTCAAGCCCAACCGAGGAAGAGCAAAGCAGTGTCAGTTCCAAGTGAAAATCTAGCGAATCAGTGGGGGGAAATGGTCCTGATCCGCTGTTCCACCGTACGAAAATAAATCGCCGTAGCGAGTGTCCCAAAAGGGTTGTCCGCTGCGGCGATGCTTTTTTACACACGTTCGTTCGATTGAAATTTACTTAGCTTTTTATAGAATTGAGAGCGGCTGATCCCCAACATTTTGGCTGCTAAGGTACGATTTTGCCCTGCTGCTCTGAGAGCCGTTTCCACTGCCTGTTTTTCCGCCTCATACACCATTTTTTTATAAACATCTGAACGTGCAACTTCTTGTTCGTTTGCGGAAGTCATCCGAAATTCCGTTTCACGTTCTTTTCTTGTGTACTGTAGGTACTCGGGAAGATGATGAACATCCAGCACATTGCCATTCAAACAGTTCATCGCCCGTTCAATGACATTTTCAAGCTCTCTGACATTTCCGGGCCAGTGATGAGATGACAGCTTCATAATTGCATTTTTGCTGATCGTTACAGGTCCCATTCCCATTAGATGCCTAAATTTTTTGGTAATAGCAGTGGCAAGAAGCGGGATGTCCTCACTGCGATGACGAAGCGGTGGGATCTGAATCGGTATCACATTTAAGCGATAATACAAATCCTCCCGAAACTCATCGGCTGCGACCATTTGTTCAAGGTTTTTGTTAGTCGCAGCCACGATTCGGACGTTAACCCGTATAGTCTCTGTTCCTCCAACCCTTTCAAATTCACGCTCCTGCAGTACACGCAGTAGTTTTACCTGCATCGACAAAGGCATGTCTCCAATTTCATCCAAGAATAATGTACCGTTGTTCGCTAATTCGAACTTCCCCGGCTTGCCTCCGCGTTTCGCACCCGTGAATGCTCCATCCGCATACCCAAAAAATTCTGACTCCCAAAGCTCAAAAGGGGTTGCTGCGCAGTTAATTTTGATGAAATTGCCAGGGCGATTGGAAGCAGCATGGATGCCGCGGGCAAACAGCTCCTTGCCTGTTCCGCTTTCGCCCAATAGAAGGATGCTGGAAAATCCTGTGGCTGATTGACGTGCCATCCGCTTGATTCGGTCCATCTCGTCATTGCGCGTCAGAATGTCATCCAGATCAAAGGTAGATCCGCCAAGCAATGACAACTCGGCCCGATAATAGGATACTTCCTTTTCGAGGTTTTCCAATCGCGTGGCGACATTTTTCCATTTGTTCAAATTTTTATAGATGATTTTTCCGATTGCTCCAACTGTCTTTTTTTCTCGCAGGATCGGTATTTTCGTCACGAGGGATCGGCGCTTGCCCATCATAATCGCTTCAATCTGTTCTCCCGGGAACTCCTCGGCCAAAGCTTCGCCCATCTTCAGTTCCGGAAAAAACTTGTCCGCTGGCTGTCCGATCACTTCTTCTTTGGATTGATGAACCAGTTCACACAAAGCATCGTTTACCATTTGAGTCTTTCCCTGTTCATCGATCAGGATGAGTCCGTCATAGGCTGCGTCTAAAAACGTTTGCAAGGTTTGCTTGAGACTTTTGGTAGATTCGAGCTCGTCGGCAATCGCTTCATAATCGGTAAGATCCTGTAAGAGAACAAGAGCACCCCATGGATGGTCTACATGCGTTAAAAGCTTGGCAATGATCAGCAACTTTCTGTTCCCGATGGTAATACGGTTCAGCAGTGTCTCTTCCTGCATTTGATGAGAAGCAAGGAGCTCGTGTATTTCTGGGAGTGCGGCAGATACTTGCTTTCCAAACATCGCTTGATCCGACTGGCCGCACATGGAATCCGCTGCTTTGTTCATCACCAAAATCGAATTATTTCGATCAATCGCAATCACACCTGTAGGCATGTTGGCTATCAGAAATTCCAGTGAATCAACCAAAGACTTTGTTTTGATTTCATAAGCTCGCGTGGTATCAGCGTGACCCAAAATACCACATACACGGTTGTCCCGCGTGACGACGATCGCATGTGCAATTTTGTTGCGCAATAAAGAAAGGCGCGCAGTTGACAAATCTTCATCCTCATAGACAGTGACAACGTCAAAAATGATATAGGAAGTGATCGGTGAGTCAAGCTGAACGCCATCAAGAAGAGCGCGATAGAGGGAATACCGGGTGAACACGCCTACAATTTTGTTGTCCACATCAACGACTGGCAATATTCCTGTTTTTACTTGCAGAAAATAAGTGACAGCCTGGCGGAATGAACTAGCCATTTTAAGCGAAGAGTAGTTATCGGTCATGCATTCTTTGACTAACATGCTTTCACTCCTGTTCAATCGTCATGAACTGTTCTATCTATCATACACGCATTCGATCGTGAATTGTATTGAATTCATTTTATTGTTTGAAAAATGAGACATTTCGTCCGGGTTACAAGACATATTGTGCTCCATTGATTATCAAAACAGGTTCTTTTCTGGCTGGTCTAGAATGGCACGATTATTGCTAAATAAAAAGTAAAGCGTCGCCCAAACGAAATGGAAAGCCGATTCACCATGCTCGTAAACAAGTTCCATGAGTAAGAAAGAGAGGGAAGAGAATGGAATTCCAAACAAAGATCGGTGTATCAAAATCAGACAAGATTTATGTACATGGCTATGATTTGACAGAGGATTTAATTGGAGAAATCACCTTGGCCGATATGGCATTTCTGGGAGCAGCCCACCGAAAACCTACCCAGAATGAATCAAAGATGCTGAATGCCTGCATGGTGGCCATATGTGAACATGGGTTCACACCCAGCTCGATTTCCGCACGCTTGACCTATTTGGGAGCGCCGGAAGCCGTTCAGGCAGCAGTTGCAGCCGGATTATTGGGGGCAGGTTCCGTCTATCTGGGAGCCATGGAATACGTTGCACAAATGCTCCAGGAAGGGTTGCAGAAGCACAGTACCGATTGCACTGTGAAAGAGGCCGCCAAACGAATTCTGGATGAGCGGGAAGAAAAAGGACTGCAAATGCCTGGGTTCGGCCATCCGATTCACAGACCAGTTGATCCACGCACACCAAAGTTGTTTTCGTTGGCAGCAGAGTTAGGGTTTTCCGGAGGCCATGTCGCTCTCATGAAAGAAATCCATGAGCAATTCAGCACGAAAAAGGGCAAGCCAATTACGCTAAATGTTGCGGGTGCGATTGGTGCTGTGCTGTCGGATATGGGGTTGCACTACAGCGTCGTGAAATCATTTGCAGTCGCGGCAAGGGCAGTCGGACTGATAGCCCACATTGTCGAAGAGATCGAATCCGGCAGGAAAAATTGCATGGCCCAGAAGCTGTACGACTTCGTGGAGGAGAATACCCTCTACACCAATCGCCTGCCAGACGAAGTGAAGTGAAACGAAAAGCGAGCTTTGTGGTGAAGAAGAGAAGCTGAAATTACAGTAAGAAGGGGATAGGATGACATGAACGTTTCATGTAACAGTGAAATAGAGGAACTACGCAAAGCCGTCCGGAGTTTTATCAGCGAGACAGTTGACCCCATCGCTGATCAGATTGAACGTGAAGATCATATACCCGATCAGGTCATGGACATGTGTAAAGCCATGGGATTGTTTGGACTGAGTATCCCGGAACAATACGGCGGTCTGGGTATTGATATGCTGGGAAAATGCGTGATTTTTGAAGAGGTAGGAAAAACAAGCAATGGATTTACTACCGTTATTGGTTGTCATAATGGCATTGGTTCTGTAGGGATCGTCGAGATGGGGACTGAGGAGCAAAAACGAAAATATTTG
This sequence comes from Brevibacillus sp. Leaf182, assembly GCF_001423865.2. Classification (NCBI taxonomy): domain Bacteria; kingdom Bacillati; phylum Bacillota; class Bacilli; order Caryophanales; family Paenibacillaceae; genus Brevibacillus; species Brevibacillus sp. Leaf182. The sequence goes on from NZ_LMPN02000036.1 coordinate 184,436, forward strand.
CCGCGCATGGCTACAGGTGAAATGATTGGCGCTTTCGCTTTAACAGAACCAAGTGCTGGTTCAAATGCGACTAATTTAAAGACAAGGGCTGTACGAAAATCAGACAAATACATCTTGAATGGCTCCAAGCATTACATCACGAATGCACCTATTGCGGGCATTTTCACGGTCATGGCTGTCACCGATCCTTCCAAAGGGGCGAAGGGGATCACTTCCTTTTTAGTGGAGAAAGACTTCCCAGGCTTCCAGCTCGGAAAAATAGAGGAAAAGATGGGCCTGAGAGGCTCGCATTCGGCTGAAATCTTCTTTGAAGATTGCGAAGTACCCATTGAAAACGTCCTAGGCCAAGAGGGAATGGGCTATACCAATGCTCTCAAAATCCTGGCGAATGGACGTGCAGGATTGGCTGCCAGAAATCTCGGCTCTTGCCAAAAGCTACTGGATATGTCCATAAAATATGCGATGGAGCGCATCCAATTTGACAAGCCGATCATTGAACAACAAATTATCCAGCACTATCTGGCAGAAATGGCACTGGACTGCGAAACACTGCGTGCGTTTACGTATCATGTCGCATCGCTCGTCGATCAAGGCAAGAATGTGATCAAAGAAGCCGCGATGGTGAAACTGTTTGCCTCCGAAGTGTATAACCGTGTAGCAGATAAAGCGGTACAAATCCATGGAGGGATCGGCTATATCAAAGAATACCCGATAGAGCGTTATTACCGGGATGCGAGAATTACCAGGATTTATGAAGGTACCTCAGAAATTCAAAAGAACATCATCGCCGGACGCTTGATCAAAGAATATTCGTAAATAAGCGAAAAGAGGGAGTACCATGTCATTTGTCCGATGGTTGACTACGGGCGAAGCGGATCACATCGCCCTTGTGGAGTTGAATCGTCCTGAGATGCGCAATGCCTTCAACACCCGGATGGCGGAAGAGCTGATGGACGCCTTTGAAGCTATTAAACGAAGCGATTCGCGGGTTGTGCTGGTCCGATCTACGAATCCGAAAGCCTTCTGCTCGGGAGCAGACCTCAAGGAACGCAATGGCATGACAGAAACAGAATGGCTGGCACAGCACGAGTTGTTTGAAAAAATGTTCTACACCATCGCTGATATGCCCCAACCCGTGATTGCTGTCGTGGAGGGCTATGCCTTGGCTGGCGGATTTGAGCTGGTGCTCAATTGTGATTTCGTTGTTGCCGCAGAAACGGCTGTTTTTGGCCTGCCAGAAGTGACACGTGGAATCATGCCAGGCTGCGGTGGAACTCGGCTGTTGGCAAAGCGCATTGGCGTGCATCATGCCAAAGAATGGGTTTGCACCGGCCGCAAGGTGAACGCACAAGAAGCAGATCATGCTGGTTTGTTAAACCGTTTGACATCCTCCGAGGCGTTATGGAACACAGCGCTGGAACTCGCCGAACAAATCGCGCAAAACGCTCCGTTGTCGGTACAGTATAGCAAAGCAGCCGTTGAAGCCCTGTTTGGTCTGGAAGAGGAGGCGGCGCGAAAAAAAGAGTTAGTTTTCTATCATCAATGCGTGAATACAGAGGACCGCCTTGAGGGAGTACAGGCTTTTGTAGAAAAGCGTGAACCACGCTTCCTGGGAAAATAAGAAAAGGCTCTGAAAAGGAGGGGCAGTATGTCCAACTCATCTGAATCCCCGCAGCCTTTAAGCGGAATACGTGTGCTGGATTTAACCAGTAACATTTCAGGGCCCAGCGCGACGGCGATTCTTGCTGACTTGGGGGCAGAAGTGATCAAAATTGAGCGCCCTGGCCAAGGAGACGATGCCCGTAGCATGGGCCCGTTTCTCCATGGCGAATCCGCCTACTTTTTAGCGATCAACCGCAACAAAAAATCCGTCGTCATCGATATACAAAAAGCAGAAGGTCAGAAGCTGATCCGAAAGCTTACCAATACAGTCGATATCCTCGTGGAAAATTTCCGTCGCGGTGTGCTTACCAAATACGGTTTGGATGGACCTGCCTTATGTGCGCTAAACCCGCGTTTAATTTACTGCTCGTTATCCGCCTACGGCGAGGAGGGGCCGGATGCGGCAAAACCCGGTTATGACGCAGTCGTCCAAGCGCGAACGGGGATTATGAGCATTACTGGGTCTCGCCAGAATGAGCCGGCCCGAGCTGGTGTTTCCATTCTAGACATGGGAAGCGGAATGTGGAGTGTGATTGCGATTTTGTCCGCATTACTGCATCGCAGCCAAACTGGGGAAGGGCAGCTTGTCGGCACTTCTCTCTTTGAGACGGGGATCTACTGGATGAATTACCATTTGACAGCATTTCCGGCTATGAGTATGGACCCTGTGCCGCAGGGTACTTCTCATACTGCATTCGCTCCCTATGGTGCCTATCAAACAGCCGATGATTTGCTTCTGCTCGGGATATCGAACGACTCTCTGTTTTCCCGTTTGACTCAGGCTCTGGAACGTGAGGAATTGGCGGCGGATCGACGGTTCATCGACAACGCTTCCCGTCTGCATCACCGCCAGGAACTGGACCGATTACTAAATGACTGTTTTCTTGCACAGCCTTGCAGCTATTGGGTGGAAAGGCTGGATGCGAAAGGAGTCCCTTGTTCACGCATTCAAAAAGTCTCGCAGGTGTGGAATGATCCGCAAGTAAAGGCATTAGAAATGATGCCTGCCGTTTGCCATACGACTCTTCAATCTGTAAAAGTCCCGCGGCTGCCGATACGGATGCAAAAATCACCTACGAAGATAAATACGGGTGCCCCCATTTTAGGTGAACATACGTCAGAAGTATTGCGCCAGTTAGGTGTTTCTGAGCAAGAAATTGAGGACTTCCGGATAAACAAAGTCATCGGTTCATGACGTCAACACAGAAAGGAAGGTATTTTTATGAAAGAAAACTCTTTTCACAACGAACTTCGCCAAAGTGTACGTGCGATCTGCAAAGATTACCCTGACTCATATTGGCGAGAACTCGATGAAAGAAGAGCATATCCGAAGGAATTTGTCATTGCGTTGTCCAAAGCTGGTTTTCTGGGAGCATTGATTCCGGAAGAGTACGGAGGGTCTGGTCTGTCTGTGCTGGAGGCTTCCATCATCATGGAAGAAATCAATCGTTCAGGAGGAAACGCGGGTGCCTGCCATGCGCAAATGTATACGATGGGTACTTTGCTCCGCCATGGCTCGGAAGAACAAAAGAGGGCGTATCTTCCCAAAATTGCTGATGGTTCGCTTCGCTTGCAAGCCTTTGGTGTCACCGAACCCAATACAGGCACAGATACGACCCGGTTGAAGACGATGGCCGTACGCAATGGCGACAAATACATAGTCAATGGCCAAAAAGTTTTTATTTCTCGTGCGGAATATTCTGACTTAATGATTCTGTTGGTTCGGACAACTCCTCTTGAACTGGTGAAAAAGCGCACAGAGGGGCTATCCGTACTTCTGGTTGATCTGCGAGAGGCCATAGGCAATGGGATTACCATTCGGCCGATTCGGACCATGATGAACCATGCGACAACCGAGCTCTTCATCGAAAATCTGGAGGTACCGGTTGCAAATTTGATTGGTGAAGAGGGGAAAGGCTTTTCGTACGTTTTGGATGGCATGAATGTGGAACGTATCCTGATCGCCTCTGAGTGTATCGGGGACGGTTACTGGCTTGTGGATCGGGCCACTCAGTATGCCAATCAGCGAATCGTGTTCAAACGACCAATAGGCCAAAATCAAGGGATTCAATTTCCGATTGCCAAGTCGTATATCCATCTGGAAGCGGCTGATTTGATGCGTTATCGCGCGGCTGAACTATTCGATGCAGGGCTTCCGTGCGGAAAAGAAGCCAACATGGCAAAAATGCTGGCCGCAGATGCATCCTGGGAAGCAGCCAATGTAGCGATACAAACCCATGGTGGCTTTGGCTTTGCCGAAGAATACGATGTGGAACGGAAATTCAGGGAAACAAGACTCTACCAAGTCGCTCCCATTTCTACGAATCTCATTCTCTCTTATGTGGCGGAGCATGTCCTGGGACTGCCGAGATCTTATTAAAACAATCATTCAATCGTTCAAGCAGCGGGGGTGAGTAGATGTATTTTCCGCGAAAAATCGAACTTATAGAAGTTGGCCCGCGGGATGGATTGCAAAATGAGCCCATCGCCATCCCAACCAGTAGCAAAAAAGAACTGATCCGGCATCTGGCGGAAGCCGGGTTTCGGCGAATGGAGACAGCCGCATTTGTCAGCCCGAAGTGGGTCCCTCAAATGGCGGATGCGGAAGAAATCAGCAAGTATTGCCATGAGCTGGGCATTACCTATCTTGCATTAACCCCCAATCTAATGGCGCTGGAGCGAGCGATAGCTGCCAAAGCTCCGCAGATTGCCGTCTTTGTCGGTGCCAGCAGCGCTTTTAACCAAAAAAATGTGAACAAAACAACAGAGCAATCGCTGGTGGAATGTGAAGAGATGTTCGCATTGGCAAAGCAGAACGGAATGTTCATCCGGGCATACGTCTCGATGGCTTTTTCCTGCCCGTATCAAGGAGAGGTCACTTTGGAGGAGGTCAGGCGCGTTTGTGACCGCTTCGTCCAGCTAGGCGCCGACGAAATCGATATCGGCGACACAAACGGTTTTGCCAATCCCAAAATGGCCTATGAACGATTTTCACGATTAAAAGATTGGTATCCAGACACTGTGTTTGTCGGCCATTTTCACGATACCAGAAAAATGGCGTTGGCCAATACACTGGCTGCCATGCAGGCTGGCATCGAGAAGTTTGACAGTTCCATCGGCGGGCTCGGAGGATGTCCCTTTTCACCAGGGGCAGCCGGAAACCTCGCTACAGAAGACATCAGCCTGATGTTATCAGAGCTTGGAGTGAACACAGGCGTTCACCTGGAAAAAGTGAAGCAAACCGTTCCATTGGCGCGATCCCTTTCCTCGCGATTCTAGGTGCAGGGCGGAGGAGGTAGAAATCATGACGTTTTCTCAAGCTTTTGCTAATTTCGTAGTCAATCATTCCTATGAACAGCTTTCACAGCAAGCCATCCATTTGACTAAGTTGTCCCTCTTGGATTGGTTAGGTTCTACATTGGCGGGTGGCAAGGAGAAGCCTGCCCTTCTTTTATCGCATACATTGGGCCAATTTGGCGGAAATCAGCAAGCGACAGATTTGGTCACCCGACAAAAAACATCTGCTCATTACGCCGCGATGATCAATGGTGGGGCGTCACATATATTGGAAGTGGATGATGTCCATAAAGCTTCTATTTTACATGCTGGCGCCTCTATTATCCCCGCTGCATTCGCGGTTGCCGAGTGGAAACAATCATCCGGTAAACAATTGATAGAAGCCATCGCCCTCGGATTTGAAGTTGGCATTCGGATTGGGGAAGCGGTAACTCCTTCGCATTATGAAATCTTTCATACGACAGGCACTGTAGGAACATTTGGAGCGGCGATTGCGGCCGGGAAACTGCTTGGCTTAACCGTCGAGGAGATGACCCATGCCCTCGGCTCTGCTGGAACACAAGCGGCGGGCTTATGGGAGTTCATTGAGGATGGGGCGATGAGCAAGCAATTACATCCTGCCAAAGCTGCGTCGAATGGAGTGTTGTCTGCTGTACTTGCAAAGGAGCAATTTACAGCTGCAAGCCGAATCTTGGAAGGGCGTCGGGGATTTTTTGCGGGAATGGTCAAGGAAGTGAATCAGGAACTGCTTTTTGACAATTTGGGAGACCATTACAAAATCGTGGAAAATACCTTCAAGATTCATTCATGCTGTCGACATATTCATCCGGCCCTGGATTGCCTGCAAGCAATTGTGGCAGAAACAGGGGCAAAAACCGAAGAAATCCGGCAAATTATCGTAGAAACGTACCAAGTGGCCCTGAACATAACCAATAAGCCAGATCCACGGAGTGTTTTTGAATCCAAATTCAGTTTGCCTTACAGTTGTGCCCTTATGGCAACCAAGGGAAGGGCCGGATTGGATGAATTTACGGTAGAAAACCTCTTTGATCCGCAAATTCGGCAGCTTTCCAATCAAGTCGTATTGCGGGTCGATCCATTCATTGATCGTCTCTATCCCGCGCAGTGGCCAGCACGAGTGACTGTTCACTATGCGGACTGCACTGCCGTTACGAAAGAAACCTTTTATCCCAAAGGAGATCCGGAAAACCCGGCGAGTGAACAGGAACTGATGGAAAAATTCCTGACGCTCGCCCAAAAAAGTATTCCCTTGGAAGCGGCGCAACATTTGGCCAATCAGGTCGGGGAGCTAGAAGTGGTCGAACAGGTATCATTCCTGATCGAGACGTCACTGCAAAACGTGTGAACAAAGGAGGACTTCATCTTGCGTACGAGAATAACCGATTTGCTTGGTATTGAATACCCGATCATTTGTGGTGGAATGTTCCGGATTGGCCGTGCGCCGTTGGCCGGGGCTGTTTCTGAAGCTGGAGGTCTTGGGATCATCACATCGGCAACTTTTGAAAAACCAGAAGATTTACGCAAAGAAATTCGGCTGGCACGGGAAATAACCAAAAAACCGATCGCAGTTAACATCAATCTTTTTCCGAGTGTAAGAAAAATGCCAAACGAGGAGTACATCGCGATCCTCTTGGAGGAAGATGTCCGTATCGTAGAGACTTCTGGAAGAAGCCCGGAACCATACATGAAGGTGCTAAAGGACAATCACGTGAAGGTCATTCACAAAGTAGCAGGAGCCAAGTACGCAAAGACCGCAGAACGAGTGGGTTGTGACGCTGTGACGATTATTGGGTCAGAGGCGGGCGGACATCCCGGCATGGATGATATCGGAAGCATCGTTCTTGTTCCCCAAACGGTTGATGCTGTTCAAATTCCAGTGATTGCAGGTGGTGGCATCGCAGACGGACGCGGCCTGGCAGCCATGCTGGCGATGGGCGCCGAAGGAATCGTGATGGGAACCCGTTTTATGGCAACAAAAGAGTCGATCATTCACACGCATGTAAAGCAATGGATGACAAATGCTACGGAGTCCGATACAGCTTTAATTCAAAAATCGATTGGCTCACAATCACGCGTTGCGAAAAATGCTGTCGCCATCGAAGTATTGGAGGCCGAATCAAGGGGAGCTACATTGGAGGAACTCTTGCCACTTATTACGGGATCAAGAGCCGTACGTGTATACAACGATGGTGATGTCGATGGAGGAATCTGGTCATGCGGTCAATCTGTCGGATTGGTTCGTGATATTCCAACTGTGCAAGAACTCATACAGCAAATGGTAAGTCAGGCCAAAACAGCAGCGGACAAAATGGGGATGTGCTTACACCCATTGGATGGAAAAAAGGTTTGATGGCAAAGCGCGAATAATGCAGCATCGACAAGGAAAAATTACTCGAGACTGTAATTTTACTACTGTAGCAAAACCTCAAGTAAATGGGAGGAATCACTTTTGACAGCTCAGAATAGCGTCCTAATGAATCCGAAAGATGTCGCGCTTTTGTTAATCGACCACCAAAGCGGCTTGTTCCAAACCGTACAGGATATGGATGTGCCTACCCTACGCAAAAATGTGATCGCTTTGGCTAAAGTTGCCAAGTTGGCAAACATTCCTACTATCACAACGGATTCAGTTCCAAGCGGTCCCAATGGCCCGTTGATTCCGGAAATCAGTGAGATTTTACCAAACAACGTCTATGTACCGCGCAACGGAGAAATCAACGCGTGGGACAATCCTAATTTCGTAAAAGCCGTCGAAGCAACCGGGAAGAAAACATTGATTATTGCAGGTACTCTCACCAGCGTATGCATGGCTTTCCCGACATTGTCTGCATTGGCTGCGGGTTACAAAGTCTATAATGTTGTTGACGCATCCGGAAACTGGAGCAAAATGGCGACAGACATCACACTTGCCCGTGTCGTGCAAGCAGGGGCCATTCCAATCGATACAGCAGCAGTCCTCTCCGAGCTACAACAAACCTGGAATCGTCCAGATGCCAATGAATATGCCGAAGTTTTTGCCCACCTGTTCCCTAATTATCGTTTGCTCATCGAAAGTTATCAACGAGCGTATAGTGAAGCCCAGAAAGCGTCAGGAACGGAAAAAGGCGGCGTGTAAAACCATAGAGGTGTTATAAGTAATAGAAGGATGGCCTGACGTCATACAAGACGAAGGGTCATTTTTTATTTGACTGCGCTTTGTTATTAATATTCTCTATTTTCGGAATTATATATTGTCGTTTTTTCATCTGCCGCTTATAATTCTACTAGTGCATGAACTTCATATCCTTATTTTTTTGAAGTATATACTTCGAAATCCGAACTGAAATTGCTTTCCTTTTTGTAAGGAATGAACCTAAGGAGGCATGACATGAAGATGAATGAGTGGGAAGCGTCGTTTGAAGCGTACGTCCAAAGGCTGATGGATGATTTTCAAGTTCCCGGTGCGATCATTGCTGTAGCCAAAGACGGAGAACTCACTTATGAAAAAGCGTTTGGTTATCGGGACCGCGAAAAGCAAGCTCCCATCGATCTGAATACGGTATTTGGCATCGGATCGATTACGAAGTCGTTTACATGTATGGCGATCCTGCAGCTTCAGGAAGAAGGAAGGCTTTCCGTGCATGATCCGGTTATCACCTATTTGCCTGAGTTTCGCACACCGAATGAAACCCAAACGAAGAGCATCACCATTCATCATTTCATGACACATACCCTCGGATTTCCACCGCTTCCATCTCTCATTCCTGCCATGCTACCTAGCTTACAAGCCGATCCGACAGCAGAAGAATTACTTCAACATTTTGAAGCGCAATGTAAACACCCAATCGATACCTTTGAAGAACTCATGGCATATATAGAGAAGCTGCCCTTTGAATTGTTGGGACCTGCTGGAACGGAATTCAGCTATTCGAACGAAGCTTTTGGCTTGCTTGGGGCAATTATTGAGCGTGTCAGCGGCAAAACATACGAAGCTTATGTCCAAGAGCATATTTTACAGCCACTCGGCATGGAACGAACAGTTTTTCATGTGGAGGAATTAGGGGAGGACGACAATACTACCATGCTATACACACGTCGCATGAACGATGGCGTTCGAGAAGTAGTACGTGCCCCCGGCTGGTGGGATGCTCCCGCCATGCGTGCAGCAGGCTTCCTCAAATCATCCGCACGTGACATGCTTCGGTATGCAGATGTTTATCGGACAGGCGGGCTTTCAAATGGAGCGAGAATCTTCTCGGGAGATAGCGCCTCACAAATGACTGCCCCCCATGTCCGTATTGACTTGAGCCGCAGCTATGGTTACGGACTCGGCGTGTTTCCATTTTCCGAAGATTACACCTTACTTACCCATACTGGCGGCTTAAAAGGGATGACCGCGCAAATGTTCATCATTCCAGAGGCGGGAGTAACTGGCGTTCTTTTGACCAACATGGATGATGCCCCCATTTCCAATCTGACATTAGGACTGTTGAACAGCATGTTCGGTCGCCCGCTCGAGACGCAGTTCGCCACGTTTTCCGAATGTGAAGTGCCGCTTGCTTATTTGCAGCAATGCCCCGGTACATATAAATCCGGAGAAGGTGACGTCGTAGAGATTACATTCGATGAAGCACAAAGACAGCTCGTACTCGTTCTAGGCAGTGATGTGTTCCCACTGCGTTCTGTTGGCGAAGATACGTTTCTGTTCACGCGCCACAACATCGATTCACTCATCCGCTTTGTTCGCCATCCAGACGGTGAGATCAAGCGCTTGGCGTTTGGTTCGCGCCAAATGCCGAAAGTAATCTAAGCAAAGATAGGGAGGCTATTGCTCATGAAGGTGTTTATTTCGTTGGACATGGAAGGGATCTCTGGACTAAGCGAATGGGAGGATGTTATCCCCGGCCGCAGACATTACGAAGCGGGGAGAAGACTGCTGACCCAAGACGTAAATGCAGCGATTGAGGGTGCACTAGAAGCAGGAGCTACCCAAATTATCGTCAATGAGTCGCATGGACCGATGAATAATATCATTTTGGAAGAATTGAATCCACAGGCAGATGTCATCCGCGGTTTTTTCAAGCCTCTTTGTATGATGCAGGGGATCGACAGTAGCTGCGATGCCGCATTTTTCATCGGTTATCATGGAAAAGCGGGAACAGGAGAGGCGGTACTCAATCATACGTTGTCTGGTCTCGCTATCCATCGGCTTATCTTAAATGGCAAAGAGGTGGGCGAAGCAGGTTTAAATGCAGCAATCGCGGGAGCCTTTGGTGTCCCTGTCGTACTCGTTACCGGAGACTCCCAGACGGCTAAAGAGGTGGAAGAAGATATCCCTGGGGTCTTTACGGTCGCCGTGAAAACCGGGATAACTGGACTCTCGTCGCAAGCGATGCATCCGGTTCGTGTGAGAGAGCTGATCCGTCAGCAAGCAAAAGAAGCGTTGCTCCATCGTAGTACCGTTAAACCGCTTGAGCAAAGAGCAGAGAATACGATAGAAGTCGAGTTTACGAAATCACAATTTGCCACAGCAGTAAGCTGGATGCCAGGAGTTGAACTCATCGAAGGACGAACGGTACGCTTCCATTCGCCTGATGTTGTTAGTATGATGCCCGTCTTGCAAGCGATGCTGTTGATAACCGGGCAAGTGAATCAGATGATTATGGGGTAAGTAAACCAAAATGCAGCTCCTCATCACGAGGATCGCTGCATTTTTTCATTTCAGTTCAGGGGCTTATGACTTTTTAAATACGCAAGGGCATTATATATCATTTCGGCTGCCTCTTCACGAGTGATGGTCTTTTGCGGATGCAGCTTGTTTTCCTTATCCAATTCGATAATATCTCTTGCAAGGGCTCGTTGAATGGAACCTTGGTAATCCACGGTGAGTTCATGATTATCTTGGATTTCTACCGGTACGAGTTTGATCATGGGCAGGTTACCCTTGGCCTCCATGACTCTCATTAGCTGGTGAATGAACTGCTCTTTGGTCCATACTGCATTCGGATCGAGATCAGCAGGTAAGTCCAATCCGTTCGCTGCCGCTATGATCAGACTCTCTGCATACCAAGCATCGTTATCTGCTTTGGAAAAAAAATCTGTGGCTTGTGGAGCCTTTACAAAACGGATCGTTGCCAGACTCAAATCAAAGGCATTTACAATCAGTTGAATACCTTGAGCAGCCGTTATCGTTTCGTTCGGTGCAAATTTGCTATCATCTACGCCTTTTATCACACCTTGTTGCTGTAAGGAAAGAATTTTATCTTTCGCTCCCGACTGGGCAAGATCTGTAAAAGGAGTCGTTGCAGCAAAGCTTGGTTGAGCGAATGACACAGTTAAAAAAGCAAGGATGGAGAGAGACATCATATTTTGTCTGACATTCATGGTAGCCACCTCGTCTATTTTTGAAGTTTCACTCCATTTGACGAGGAACAGTTGACAACGTTTCAGCTTTTTTTCACACTCTATCGGATTACAAAGAGCCGATTTATAGGTTTGCCGCACAGTGCCATTATGCAAGAGCCCACTTCATTCGTGACGGTGAGCGAATCAGGCCGTTCGTTTTTAGGAGATAGGAAAAAGCTGCTGAAGCACTCAGCAGCTAACCAAGAAGATGATTAAATCACACGTCTTCCAAGCTCAAATCGTTTTTCCCAGGAAGTCCCTTCAAATTTGGTTGTCGTGACTCCCGGCTTACCGTACGTATGCAGCAGCTTATTGTCTCCAGCGTAGATGGCAACATGCGTAATGCGAGAAGACGAGCTGCCGTAGCTGCGGAAGAACACAAGATCTCCTTTTTGCAGTTGATCCTTCGAGACTTTTTTACCGACTTTGGACTGTTGACGTGAGTCTCGCGGCAGACTTATTCCGACCTCTTTAAACACCCGCTGTGTAAAGGAAGAGCAATCAAATGTACGCGTTGTTTTTTTGCTCGAACCGAACTTATAGGGTACGCCTTTATAGTTCAAGCCTTTTGAAATGACCTGATCGGCAATGTCGGAAGAGGGGGCTGAAGTAATCTTAGCCCTATTATCTTTCTCAGTGCCAGGATCAGAAATGGTTGAAGATGAATCTGTTCCATTTTGGTCAGTTGTGCTTTCCTCATTGGCTGTCAGGTCGTTATTCGTACCATCTTGCACCATTTGAGAAAATTGCTGAAATTCTGCTTGTTCATTGCTCTGATCTTCAACGGATGTTTCGATGCTTTGTTGCAGGTTCTGCTCATTCTTATGTTTTTTCTGCTGTTTATCCAGTTTATGTGTAGTTGTGGAGGTGAGACTTGTCTCTGAAGCCGCGTAGGCTTGTCCGTTCATGAGAAGAGAAGTTCCCATTAGAATAGCTACGACCGTAGTAGTTGTACCTTTCCAGTTTCGCTTTGTCATGATGTTCCTCCTTCTGAATCGTTGATCTTGTTGTGTGTTTCTCATCCACGCTCTTATCGTACAGAACAAAACTAAGATTCCCGGTAGAATTTCATGAGAGTTTCCTGAGAAAACTGTTGGTAAGATATTCAAACGGGAGATGATATACATGCCTACGCCAGATGGAAAAGGCTATTTGCTGCTCGTGGAAGATGAGCATAACTTGGCAAGATACTTACAGTTGGAGTTAGAGAATGAAGGATTTTCGACGGATATTGAATACGACGGGCTTTCCGGATTGGAAAAGGCACTAACGGTTGAGTACGACCTCATCCTGCTGGATGTCATGCTGCCCGAATTATCGGGGATTGAATTATGCCGACGCATTCGGGAAACCAAAGATGTCCCCATTGTCATGATCACGGCTCGTGGAGAGGTTCCGGATATCGTGACGGGATTAGACAGTGGAGCCAATGACTACCTGGCGAAGCCGTTTGCCATCGAGGAGTTATTTGCCCGGATTCGGGCCTTATTGCGTCAGCGGGAATCAAAAGCGAATCAGGAGATAGTGATTGGCCGATTGCGTATCCAGCCAAACGCGCGGCGCGTGTTCCTCGATGAAGAGGAAATCATGTTAACACCACGCGAATTTGATTTGCTTTATTATCTGGTTCAAAACAAGGAGCAAGCGGTCTCGCGAGAGCAAATTCTCACAGCCGTTTGGGGTTTTGACTTTATGGGAAATACCAACATCGTGGATGTGTATATCCGGTATTTGCGGAACAAAATTGAAAGTGATCCATCCGTCAAACTGATTCATACTGTGCGAGGAATTGGATATACACTACGAGATTAAAAGGAGAACGCAGTGCTTACACATCGCAGACACTCACTCAAATGGAGACTTACGCTGTTTTTTAGCTCTGGCATGCTGGTCCTGCTTCTCTTTTTGTCCATTTTTATTTTTTTCAGCACCTCGAATCTCGTCCATCAACATGAGCAAAAATTACTCAATCAGAAAGCAACGGCCATCGCAGCCGATTTAAAAACGGAAATCACCGAGGAAGCATCGCTGACCATTAACTATTTGACTCGTTTGTTAACCAATTACGCTGACGTCAATCAATCCATAAACATTAGCGACCAAAACGGCAAGGAAATCGCTTCGATACAGGGCGCCAATTGGACAAAAGAGCCGGAAGACTACTATGAGAGAACTTTGGTGGCTAAAGAACCTGTGCAGCTACCGTTCACATCCGAGCTTTTGTTTGTGCAGATTTCTACGACGACAGAGGCGCTTGAATGGTATTTTTCCATCTTGCTCACGATTCTTTTTCTCTCTTCCTTTTTTACCTTGCTACTTTCCGCGATTGGGGGCTATTGGTTGAGTAACTGGGGACTTAAGCCTCTCGATCATCTTATCCAGCAAATCCATTCCATTTTCCCTCAACGTCTCTCCCAACGAATTCACCATCATCACGTAGAGACTGAAATCTACGAGCTGATCCATGCCTTTAATCTGTTGTTAGACCGTATGGAAGAAGCAATGGTCTATCAGCAGCGATTTGTCACAGATGCATCACACGAGTTGCGTACACCACTCTCGATTATTGAAGGGTATGTAAGTCTTCTGCAAAGATGGGGGCAGCACAGGCCTGAAGTAAGGGATGAAGCACTCTCTGCGGTTCAGCAGGAGTGTAAACGACTTTTCAAACTCATTGATGACCTGCTATCGCTAGCTAAATTGCAGCATACGTCACAACCAGGCTCAACGAAAGTCGTTCAGCCATTAACCCCTCTGCTCCTTGAAGTAAAGCAAGCATGGGTGCCCATTTTTCCTCCACAAATCAAGCTACTTTTTGAATGGGAAGAAGCTCTTGTCCTTTTGATGGATCGAGAGCGGATTCGACAGTTATTGGACATCCTTTTGGACAATGCACGGAAATACACAGATGAAGGACAAGTGAAGGTCCGAGCATATGGGGATGAAGAGGCCGTGCACATTGTGGTAGAGGATACAGGGATCGGTATTCAAGCCAAAGAGATTCCCCACCTTTTTAAGCGATTTTATCGTGTGGACAAATCCCGTACTCGAAAAAGGGGAGGAAGCGGGATCGGTCTGGCCATCGCCCAAGCGATTGTCGCAGATCACGAAGGAAGCATCTCTATTGCTCCATCCTCGGAAAGAGGCTTGGTTGTGCATGTTTTGTTGAAAAAAGCGGAGCTAAGCTAACTCCATAGATGATAAAAGGCGGTTGACAGACCTTGTCAGCCACTTTTTTTGTGAAAATATCTGATATCGTGCATAAAACAATCGGTTACAAACAAAAACGTTCGATTATGAAACGGTTCTTTCTCGAGAATGGTGCTCTGTTCTACATGATAAATATTGGCATGTCATTTGCAAATAACAAATGAGTATATAGATAATGCGAAATTCGATAACAGAAGCAGGACAGGAGATGGGAAGCAGTGCGCATATTAAAAGGTTTGAAAATTTTAGATTTTTCAACTTTATTGCCAGGTCCTTTTGCTTCCATGATGCTTGCGGATATGGGTGCAGAAGTATTGCGGGTAGAAGCTCCGTCCCGACCTGATCTCCTCAGAGTCTCTCCACCTTTTGACGGTGATCAATCGGCAGTTCACAGTTACATCAATCGTTCCAAAAGATCAATTGCCCTAGACTTGAAAAAACAAGATTCGGTGGAAATCATCAAGCGGCTGGTAAAAGAATATGACATCGTATTAGAGCAATTTCGTCCAGGTGTCATGGAACGACTGGGCCTAGGCTATGAAGCACTTAAGGAAGCAAACCCACGGTTGATTTACTGTTCGTTGACGGGCTTTGGTCAAACAGGTCCGCTGCGGGATCGTCCCGGGCATGACAATAACTACTTAGCCATCTCTGGGGTGGCGGATTACTCCCGTCGAAAAGGGGCTGGACCAGTGCCAATGGGCATACAGATCGCAGATGTCGCAGGTGGTTCGTTTCATACCGTCATCGGGATATTGGCTGCTGCCCTCCATCGTGAAACAACAGGGGAAGGTCAATTTATCGACGTAAGTATGACAGATGCAGCATTTGCGCTTAATGCCATCTATGGCCCTGGTTATCTTGCATGTGAAATCGAGCCAGCTCCTGAGGCCACGCTGCTGAATGGTGGAACTTTTTATGATTATTATCAAACCAAAGACGGTCGGTATTTTTCGGTGGGAAGTATTGAGCCCCCGTTTAGAAAGCTGCTTTGTGAAGCAATCGGACATCCTGAGATGATCGAAATCGGGCTAAGTGAACAACCAGAGGATATCGCTAGGTTTAAAGAGATAGTCCGAAAAGCCTTCCTCAGCAAAACGTACGCAGAGTGGCTCGATGTATTTGAGGATCTTCATGCGTGTGTTGAACCCGTTTTGAAATTTTCTGAAGCATGTGCCCACCCGCATATACAGGCTCGTGAGATGGTAGTGGAAGTCCCAAAGCCCGATGGGAGCACACAGAAGCAAATCGCCTTTCCCATTAAATTCTCATCGGGAAAACCATTGTATAAGAGTATTGGCAGCAAATTCGGGGAAAACACGGTTGATGTCCTTCTAAAGTTGAAGTTTAGTCAGCAGCAAATTGATGAATGGAGAGAGAAAGGCCTGTTTGGGCAGAGTAGAGCTGGCTATGACTGCTGATATTGTGATCGCTGCGGAGAGCTCACACCTGTCAAATAAATTTGCTAGAGGAGGAAACAAAGCATGAATCATTCGGCTAAAGTAATTGGTGTTAGTATGGTGAAGTTTACGAAGCCTGGACAACAACCGCCTTATGAATTAATGGCGGCCGACGCGATACGAGGGGCCCTTGAAGATGCGGGGATTGATTACAATGTGATTGAACAAGCTTATGCCAGCTATGTTTATGGGGATAGCACTTGCGGGCAAGCGGCGTTGTATCAAGTAGGAATGTCAGGAATCCCAGTAATCAACGTGAATAATAACTGCTCGTCGGGATCAACAGCTCTTTACATGGCTCGTCAGGCCGTTGAATCTGGTGCAGTGGATTGTGCGTTGGCATTTGGATTTGAAGAAATGCAGAAAGGGGCGTTGGGGAATATTTGGAATGACCGAACTGGTCCACTCGATAGATTCCTCCAACAATTGAATCAGTATTATCCTGAGCTGCCTGAAGCGCCAATGGCCTTGAAATTATTTGGGGCTGGAGGAAAGGCTTATCTAGAACGATATGGAGCAAATCCTGACATTTTCGCCCGTGTTGCAGTGAAAACCAGGAAGCATGCTATTCACAATCCTTATTCACTTTTCCAAAGCCCACTGACAGTAGAAGAAGTAATGGATGCTCCCGTAATCTTTCCCTCTATGACACGCTTAATGGCTTGTCCACCAACCTGCGGAGCGGCTGCCGCCGTCGTTTGCAGTCCTGCATTTGCCAGAAAACATGGAGTAACCAATAGCGTTGAAATCGTCGCTCAGGCTATGACCACAGACCGAGCTGACAGTTACGATGACCCTATAAAAATGATCGGAGCAGGAATGACGCAGCGAGCGGCGCAACTGGTATTTGAGAGAGCTGGAATTGGACCGGAGAATGTTGATGTTGTAGAGTTGCACGATTGCTTTACGCCAAATGAAGTCATCACCTATGAAGGGCTAGGACTTTGCAAAGAAGGCGAAGCAGAGAAGTTTATCCATGATGGTGAAAATACGTATGGCGGGAAGTATGTGGTCAATCCTTCCGGTGGTCTAATGTCAAAAGGCCACCCGCTCGGAGCAACAGGCTTGGCACAATGTACTGAATTGGTATGGCATTTAAGAGGGCAGGCAGGAAAACGGCAGGTTGAAGGGGCAAGGGTTGCCCTGCAGCATAACCTTGGGCTAGGCGGTGCTTGTGTCGTAACTTTATATCGAAAAGAGTAAGGAGCGGCTAGTAACAAGAAGTAGCGATATGGAGGGGGTGCATCAAAGTGGCAGTGATTCATACAAAATTTTATGATGGCGTTTTTGAAATTGAATTAAATCGCCCTGACAACCTCAATGCATTGAACTATGAGCTCATCATACACTTATCAGAAGCGGTGAACGAGGCAAAACGCAATCCGGCTATCCGATCCGTTATCCTGTATGGAAAAGGCAAAGGATTTTGTGCAGGCGGAGACTTGAAGGATATTGGAGTGGAAACGACCGATCCAATAGCCCTAAGAGATTTCATGCAAAAGGGTCATGAAGCTATTTTAGGTCTTTATCGCATGGAGAAACCTGTGATTGCTGCCGTACATGGCCCTGCTGTTGGAGCTGGCTGCAACCTCGCCTTTGCTTGTGATTTAATAATCGCAGAGGATAATGCAGTTTTTTCGGAAATATTCGCAAAAGTAGGTGCACTGCCTGATTTTGGAGGATTGTATTTCCTCCCGAAAAAGGTAGGCATGCACAGAGCGGCTGAATTTATTTTTACTGGGAAAAAAATGAGTGCGCATACTGCCTTCGAATATGGATTCATTAACGAGGTTGTAGGAAACAATGAGGCACTTTTAAAGGGAAGAGAACTCGCAAAATCATTGGCAAACGGCCCAACGAAAGCATTAGGAATGGCAAAACGCATTATGCATCAAGCCGCTCATCTGTCTTTAGAGGATGTGTTAGAGCTGGAAGCATACGGGCAATCAATCATCTTTCAAACAAAAGATTTTTCAGAAGGAAGAAAGGCTTTTGCAGAGAAGCGTGAAGCAAGATTTCTAGGATGCTGAACCCTCTAAATATCGTGAGAGCAAAATGAAGAACTTGGAGATGATCTGATGAATGTATTGAGTTGTCTCGCACAGAATGCTCGTAGACATCCCCATAAATTGGCATTAATTTATGAGGATCGCACCTATACGTATGCGCAATTTAATCAAACCGTCAATCGCTTGGCACATGGCTTGTCGCGTTTAGGTATAAAAAAAGGCGAGAAAGTGGCATTGATGCTAAAAAACTCGGATTATTTCGTCATCTGCTTTTTTGCGGCAGCCAAAATTGGAGCGGTATTGGTTCCGATAAACTTTCGCCTTGTTGCCGGGGAAGTCCGGTATATACTCGAGCAATCTGATAGCGTACTGATCATTTGTGAGGAAGAACTCGATGAGTTGATCGAAGAAGCAAGGCAGGGGGTCTCTGCGATCCGGAATGTCATCACGGTGGAACACCCAAAAGTGACGGGACATGTATCTATCCATGATGTATTTTCCGAGCTGGAGTATGAGCCGGAAGTAAAGATAAACAACGCTGATGATTTACAGATTATGTATACCTCAGGCACAACAGGCCGACCCAAGGGAGCTTTGTTTGACCATCAACGAATACAAAATGTCACGATAGCCATGCTTGGGACGTTGGGCCATAATGCCCAGGATCGCTTCCTTCATGTTGCTCCTCTATTCCACGCTGCCCAGTTGAATATATGCTTGATTCCCGCTTTTTTTGTAGGAGCAACGAATGTTATACATCGGGAATTCCACCCGCTTGAGGTCTTGAAAGCAATTGAAAAGCATCGAATTACTTTCTTCTTCTCCGTTCCAACCATGTACAATTACTTGCTACAAGTTCCAGATGGACAAACCTACGATTTGTCATCGATCCGACGTTGCGGCTATGGAGCAGCTCCGATGGCGGCTGAGCTCGTAAAAAAGAGCATGGAATTATTCCAAACCGACCAGTTCTATAATTTATGCGGCTTGACAGAGGGAGGACCAAGCGGAATTATTTTGTGGCCGGAAGAACATCGGACGAAAATAGGAGCATCTGGGAAAACGCCACTATTATTAACGGAGGCTAGAGTCGTTACTCCCGATGGAAACGAAACAGTACCTGGAGAGGTAGGGGAACTTATACTCCGAGGCGAGACGATCATGAAGGAATATTATAAAAAGCCGGTTGAAACGGCAGAAACCTTACGGAACGGATGGCTACATACCGGAGACTTGGCGGTAAAGGATTCTGACGGTTATGTCACTTTGGTTGATCGAAGCAAAGATATGATTATTTCTGGGGGAGAAAATGTCTACTCTGTTGAAGTAGAAAATGTTTTGTATGCGTTTCCAAAAATCCTGGAGGCAGCAGTCATCGGTACACCAAATTCTACGTGGGGAGAAACTGTTACGGCAGTGATTGTTCCAAAACCAGGGGAAAGAATCCATACTGAAGAACTTCAAACGTTTTGCCGCGAGCATCTAGCAGGTTATAAGATTCCGCGGGATGTGTATGTTGTTAACGAATTACCACGAAATGCATCAGGAAAACTGCAAAAATTTAAACTGCGTGAACAATATATCGTCAAAAACGAAAGACTCCACTAGCCAGCTATTTTCGATTAAACAGTCTGTCATCAGGCAGGCTGTTTTCTTGTCTGACCAAATATTCCTCATTATAATGAGGAAAAGATAGAGTCTAGTAAGGGAGGAGCTGAATTCATTTGCTGAAAATAAAAGATATCATTACTCCTATCGATCAATGTCTTTCCCCAGAGAATACGTTATCAGAAGCTGTTGAGCTGATGAAGAGATTGAGAATTCAAACAATCCCTGTTACGGATGCTACCGGTCTTTTAGTAGGAGTATTTTCAAAATCCTCTCTCTACTCGATGGTCTTGCAAGAAAAGCCATTAGAAACTCCGATCGGCGCTTATATGAAACGAGATGTCGTAACGATCCATGAAAATACAACCTATGAGGAAATCGTACGATTGACAAAGAATTCAGATGTTGGCACAGGTATCATTGTCAATTCGCAACTGCAAGTGGTCGGGTTGATTACGAAATCTCACTTCGTATCGACCTTACTTCAAGCCACGGTATCCTTAAAAGACCAGCTCGAAGACATTATTGATACGACGAAGCTTGGGGCTTTAATGACGGATGAAAACAGACAAATCATTTTCGTGAATCGAAAATTTTGTGAAATGATCGGCTACAAGGAATCCGAAATTTTATATCGTGATTTGGAAGATGTGATCCCGAATTTCCAACTGACTGAATTGCAAAAGACAGATCACTCCAGAATGAAAATCGGAATCTATCATGCTGTCGCCAATTTGTCCAAGTATCGAACTATTAATGGGCATACAGGGTTTATTGTGCTGTTGCAGGATATTTCCGATGTGGAGAAAATGGCGCAAGAGCTGCAAACCGTTTTGAAATGGAAGACGATCCTGCAAACTGTCATCAACTCTACCTATGACGGCCTCTTGATGATCAATGAGTCAAAAATGATTACATTTATTAGCCCTTCCTTGTTAGAGCTTTTCGAACGAAGCGAAGGCAACATTCTTCATAATCATGTAGATGACGTCCTTCCCGAATTGGGTTTATCCAAAACGATCAAGACAGGAATATCAGATATTAGTGAAATGAAAGAAGTAAAAGGCATTCGATATGCGGTTCACCGTATCCCGATAGTCCAGGACAATGAAGTGATCGGCGCCATCGGTAAAATCGTGTTTCGGAGCTTAAACGAAATGAAAGAATTATCCCGCCAATTTGAGTTGAGTCAAACGAAAATGGAGCAAAAAGATCATAAAAATATGGAAAATGCTCAGTATTCTTTCGAGCAGATCGTCACTTCAGACAAGCAAATGGAGAAAATCATCCAGAGTGCGACCAAAGCAGCCAAAGGACAATCAACCATATTAATTCGAGGAGAAAGTGGAACTGGAAAAGAGCTCTTCGCTCATGCGATTCATCAAGCAAGTAACAGGAAAGATCGCCCTTTCGTCACAGTAAACTGTGCAGCGATTCCCGAGCATTTGTTGGAGTCTGAATTTTTTGGCTATGAAGAAGGAGCTTTTACCGGCGCCAATCGCAAGGGGAAAGCAGGGAAATTCGACATGGCAAACGGGGGCACCATCTTTCTCGATGAAGTAGGAGATATGTCCTTTCCGTTGCAGGCAAAATTGCTTCGTGTATTGCAAGGCAAGGAATTTTTTCGAGTGGGAGGAACGGAACGCATTCAAGTAGATGTTCGAATTATTGCAGCCACACACAGGCATTTGGAGGATATGGTACGAAATGGGGAGTTCAGGGAAGATCTGTATTATCGCATCAATGTATTTTCGATTCAAATTCCCCCACTGAGAAACAGAAAAGGTGACATCTTGTTATTAAGTGAAAACTTTCTATTTGAATTGAATCGAATAAACGGGACGGCTGTTACCGGCATATCTCCAGAAACCCAACAAGTCATGCTTCAACATAACTGGCCTGGGAACATTCGAGAACTGCGAAATGTATTGGAACGTTCCATGATTTTTGCTGAGCACGGAAAAATCGAAAAGGATGACCTGCCGGAATACTTGTTGTTAGCGACGGTTTCCGATTCAACCGACAGGTCTAGCGACAGATCTTTATTGGAGAAGGCCGAAGAATCTGCAATCCAGGAGGCGCTGCAAAAAACAGGGGGGAACAAAACGAGAGCAGCGCAATTATTGGGAATTAGCCGCTCCATCCTTTATGACAAATTGAGAAAGTATGAAATAAAATTTCGTATATAGAACCTCTCTTTATCGAAGAGTTCCTGGCAAAGGGACTCTTTTTTCATGAGCGTTAAGTGTAAGGTGCTTAAACGTTTATAAACAAAAACGTTTGATATTCGAACGTTTAGATGATGAGTTACAGTGAAAAGGTTGAATTTTTCCTTGGCATGTATCTTGCGTATGTAAGATAACGTGAGAGGGGAGATTCAACATGAGTAAATCTTACTTAACGCAAGAGCATCACATTTTTCGAGAAGCATTTCGAAAATTTCTGAATGCTGAGGTCATTCCCAACTTTGACCAGTGGGAAAGAGAAAGGATGGTACCCCGCTCTCTTTGGAACAAGATGGGGGAAAAAGGCTTTCTATGTCCATGGGTCGATGAACAATATGGGGGATTTAATGCCGATTACGGCTACAATGTCATTATTAACGAGGAGTTAACTCGAGTAGGCTCAGGAATGCTGGGGTTCAGTCTTCATAATGATATTGTCGTCCCTTATTTACATGCCTATGGCTCAGAAGAACAAAAGGAACGGTGGATGCCTGGATGTGTAAGTGGTGATTTGATTGGAGCCATTGCAATGACAGAGCCCGGAACAGGCTCAGATCTGGCAGCGATCAAAACGACTGCACGTCGGGAAGGTGACCACTACGTCATCAATGGTGAGAAAACGTTTATTTCGAATGGCATCTCGTCAGATCTGATCGTGGTTGTATGCAAAACAGATCCGCAAGCAGTCCCCGGACATAAAGGAATTAGCCTGATCGTTGTCGAGCGGGATACACCTGGTTTTACGAGAGGAAAGAAACTGGACAAGATTGGCATGCACGCCCAGGATACGTCCGAATTAATTTTCCAAGATGCGCTTGTGTCGGTCAACAATCTGTTGGGGCAGGAAGGGCAAGGCTTCTATTACTTGATGAACCAGCTACAGGAAGAGCGTCTCAACGTTTGCATCGCCTCCATCACTCAAGCAAAAGTCATGATAGAACTCACGACGGATTATGTGAAGAATCGAAAAGTATTCGGTCAACCAATCAGCATGCTGCAAAATACTCAGTTCAAAATTGCCGAAATGGCCACAGAAATAGAGATCGGAAGTGTGTATGTCGACCATCTCATCTCCACGTTTATGTCTGGTGGGAATATCGTGCAACAAGTATCCATGGGGAAATGGTGGTTGACGGACCTAGCAAAACGAGTGGCTGCGGAATGCATGCAATTGCATGGAGGTTACGGTTACATGGAGGAATATCCGATTGCCCGTAGATATCGAGATGTTCCAGTAGCTTCGATCTTTGCGGGAAGTAATGAAATCATGAAATCTATCATTGCAAAAAATCTCGGTTTGAAGGGAGGAGAATGAAGATGGTGAAAGATATATCTACGAAAATTGACCTTGCTTTTGAGCCATACAGCTTTGTCGTAGAGAAAGGAAAAATCCGAGAGTTTGCCCTTGCAGTCGGAGATGACAACCCGATTTATTTTGACAAAGAGGAGGCTGTAGCAAACGGCTTTTCAGACGTACCGATTCCTCCCACCTTTGCTACTGTCATGGATATGTGGGCTGGACCTGATTTTGATACCATATGTCAATTGTTAGAACTCAACCCTTTGAAAGTCCTGCATGGCGAGATGAGCTACTGTTATCTCACAGACATCTGCGCTGGTGATGAACTGCACGCGAATTCTCGGATAAGCAATGCCGTTGTCAAAAAAGGGATGAACCTGTTCACAGTAGAGACAACGTATACCAATCAGCATGGGGTGCAAGTGCTGGTAGCACAATCCATCCTCATTGAAAGACATGAATAAAAAAGGTGGTGAGTTCAATGGTGACCTTGCAAGATCTACAAAAGCCTAGCATAACCCATACGCAATTGGTCAGGTACGCAGGTGCTTCGGGTGACTTTAATCCAATCCATACCGTTGTGCCGGTAGGTGAACAAGCAGGACTTGGAGGAGTGATCGCACACGGAATGCTCATTATGGGCTTTGCCGGGCAAGCCTTGACACAATGGTTTCCCCGAAAGGATTTGCGGCAGTTTCAAGTCCGTTTTGCCAAAATGACGTTTCCTGGCGAATTTCTCACTGTGAGTGGACAGATCACCGGAGAAAAAGAGCAGGACGGTGAGCAACATCTACTAGGGGAAATTGTGGTGCGGAATAAAGAGGAAGAGGTCAAGCTGAAGGGGCAATTTGCTGTATTGAAAAAACAATGAATGGAATAGGAGAAGATAACGATGAAGCTCATGGAAAATCAAGTGGCGATTGTTACAGGTTCTGGGCGCGGTGTAGGGCGTGCATTGGCAGAAATGTTAGGGGAACATGGGGCGAAAGTCGTTATTTCGGACTTGGATCATGGACCTGCTGAAGAAGCGGTTCAGGCTGTCAAAGATAAAGGCGGAGATGCTATTGCCGTGATTGGCGATATTACCGCGCCTGATTTTTCCCGAAGGATTGTGAAAGAAACGATAGATGCCTTTGGAAAACTGGACATTTTGGTCAATAATGCGGGTTATACCTGGGATAACCTGATTCACAAGATGAGCGATGAGCAGTTCCAAAAAATGCTCGACGTGCACCTGGTTGTCCCGTTTCGCTTAATTCGCGAAGCAGCCCCCTATATGCGTGACGCAGGAAAAAGAGAGATAGAAGAGGGAATAACAAGGCATCGTAAAATAGTGAATGTTTCATCTGTCGCGGGTGTGATGGGGAATGTTGGTCAAGCGAATTATGCATCTGCGAAAGCCGGTTTGATTGGGTTGACCAAAACAGTGGCCAAGGAATGGGCAAGCTTCCATGTTAATTGCAATGCTGTAGCATTTGGGGTCATCGATACGCGACTCACGCAGTCCAAGGAAAACGGGGAGACCGTCGCTGGCGTGGCTGTAGGCATTCCTGATAAAGTGAAGCAAATGTTCGCCCAAGCCATTCCTCAAAAGCGATCAGGGACTGCGCAGGAAGCAGCGGAAGGCATTTTCTTCCTCGCCTCTCCCTACTCGAACTATATCAACGGTCAGGTACTGAACATTAGCGGTGGTTTCTATATGTAAAATTAACAGAAGAGTCGGAATGATTTATGATTGAGATAGGTATTCGTATTGATTTAAAACCTGCTTAGATTCTTTCAAAAAGAGGGGGTTGCCATGATCATTACGAAAGGGTTATTGTATGCAGCACGAACTGTTCCGCATAAAACGGCACTGATCGATGGAGCAAACAGGTTCAGCTACAAACAATTAGCGAAGCGAACAGCTCAATTGAAACAGTCATTGGTGGATATCGGGGTCAAGAAAGGCGATCGTGTTGGCCTCCTAATGTTGAATGATTTTCGTTTTATGGAGCTGATTTATGGAATAACCGCATTAGGAGCAATCGTAGTTCCGCTCAATATACGTTTTACCCCTGAAGAGAATATTTATGTTCTGAATGATGCAGGGATTGAGGTTCTCTTTATACACAAGGAGTTTTTCCCTATCATTCCTCTATTACGAGCAAATGTCGCGAGTTTAACCACAGTGATTCTGGCGGAAGACAAGGCTGTTACCGAATCACACGCAAATGACGGGATACTTTCCTACGAAGACAAGCTCGAGGAATATTCGATCGAACATCTCACGTATGAAGATGTCGATGAAGACGATGTAGCTGGTTTGTTCTATACTGGTGGAACAACTGGACGAGCAAAAGGGGTCATGTTAACCCACAAGAATTTGGTTGTGAATGCCTTTCATGTACTGACGAATTTAGATTATAAGGAACAGGATGTCTATCTTCATGCAGCGCCTATGTTTCATTTGGCCGACCAAGCATCCACATTTGCGATCACTCTGACGGGTGGGACACATGTGATAGTACGTATGTTTACGCCAACGAAGACGCTACAAGCCATTCAGGACGAGAAAGTAACCATCAGTATGCTGGTACCAACCATGATTAATATGCTGTTATCGGATAAGGACTTTGATCAATTTGATCTTCGTTCTTTGCAAACGATTCTTTATGGAGCTTCACCAATGCCCGTCGAGTTACTGAAAAGAGCGTTCAAAACGTTGCCCGCTGCACGCTTTTTCCAAGCGTACGGGATGACTGAAGCTTCGCCAATCCTGACATTGTTAAAAGCGAAGGATCATGTTATGGATGGGACCGAAAAAAACGAAAGACGCCTCTCTTCTTGTGGTCAGGCGATACAAAGCGTGGAGCTGAAGGTGATCAATTCGTTAGGGGAAGAGGCAGTCATTGGTCAAGTCGGTGAGATTATTGCCCGTGGCGCTAACATTATGAAGGGCTACTGGAACCTGCCTGCGGAGACAACACAAGCCCTTCGAAACGGATGGTATTATACTGGAGATATGGGTTACAAGGATGAGGATGAATACTTCTATGTTGTAGACCGAGCCAAGGATATGATTATCACAGGCGGTGAAAACGTTTATTCCGTAGAAGTGGAGCAGGTGCTCTTTTCACATCCCGCTGTATTGGAATGCGCTGTCTTTGGTGTCCCTGATGAGCGCTGGGGAGAAGCTGTAAAAGCCGCCATCGTGCTGAGGCAGAATCACGAAGCAACGGAGGAGGATATTTTATCATTCACTCGCCAGCGATTGGCTAACTATAAAGTACCGAAATCGATTGATTTTTTGCAGGAGCTGCCGAAAAGCGGGGCCGGTAAAATTTTAAAACGCTCGTTGCGAGATCAATACTGGAAATCCCAAAAACGGCGGGTTAATTGAATGAGGAAGCTACAAAAGGTCCGAAATGAGGAATATCGGACCTTTTTGTTGATGAGATAAGTATGTCGTACGGGAAAAAGGAGAGGAGAGGCAATGATCGATCCAAAAGTAAGAAGATATCTTGCAGATTTGCAAGACATCTCTGACCGGAATGAAAAAACGAAAATGATTTTGGAAGGAGGGCAACATTTTTTTTCATTTTCCAGGATCAGTCTCCTTGCTTTTTCCCCCCTCCATTTTATTACCGAGCTTTTTGTTACCAAGGAAAAGGATACGCTTCTACTAAGTAATCAACGAGATGATATAAGAAACTTGCCGAATGTTTTGAAAGCAGCGTTAAAAAAGCAAGCAATTTGTGTCATGAATGCAGAAAAAAGCCAAGTCCCAGTGAAATATATGGAGCAATTTCATTTTTCTACGTTTTGGATCGTTCCCTTATGTTATGCCAATACGGTTCAAGGATTTGTGGTTCTTGATCAATATCAAAATGCTCAACCTTGCAATGAGCAGATGCTCCAATCTATCAAATCTTATTTTTTTCTATCCAGTCAAATTCTTTCCTCTCTGTATGCCAAACCTTTCCAGCCTATAAGCAAACGGGAAATCGAAGTTCTCCAGCATTCTGCTGACGGCTATTCTTATAAAGAAATTGCCGCATTGCTAGAAATTAGTGAGTTTACCGTAAGAGATTACATGACCTCCGCTGTAAAAAAACTGAATGTAACGAATCGAACGCAAGCGGTGGCTGAGGCTTTGAGACAACATCTCATACAATAAGAATCCTTCCTAAAGGAAACCTATCAGTATGACAATCCCTATTTTTATAGGAATAGTTAGATGTTTTTGGATTCAGTAAAATTAACGAAATGAATATTCACTTAATCTATGTGTTGCTATTCAGACTCTTGGAAGATCAAGGTGTTGATGAAGAGGAGGGAATCGGAATGTCGGTAGATGTCCAAGTGAAATCGTTTCCGCTGTTTGTGAATGGCAAGTGGGTTGACTCCGTTGGTGGAGAGACATTTGACGTTTTTCATCCTGCTACCGGTGAGCGAGTGGCTCGAGTGGCTAAAGGTACGAAACAGGATATAGAGCTGGCTGTCGAAGCGGCAAGTGAGGCCTTTGAATCTCCGGCCTGGCGTGAGATGAGCCCGAAAGAAAGGTCCCAGATTATGGTTACCATCAGTCTGAAAATTGCCGAGCACGCCGAGGAGCTCGCTTACTTGGAGCTGATTAGTTCGGGTGCCACGATACGGCGACTGAAAAATTTTGATATTCTCATGCTTGCTGATCTGTTTCAAACGTTGGGCAGATTTATCCTCGATTATCCCTATTCGGAAGCCTTGCCTGTACCTCCTTTTCCGGGACCTGCGCATAATTTTGTGTGGCGGGAGCCAGTGGGAGTTTGCGCCGCCATTACCCCTTGGAATATGCCGTTAATGCTTGCCGGCTTTAAAATCGCCCCCGCATTAGCGATGGGGAACACGATCGTGGTTAAACCCGCCAGTCATACACCTCTCTCTACGCTAAAGTTAGCGGAAATCATTTCAGAAGTAGTTCCTCCAGGAGTCATTAACGTCGTTCCTGGACCTGGTCGAGAAGTCGGAGAGACGCTCGCTCAACATCCCAAGGTAAGCAAGATTACGTTTACTGGGTCAACTGAAGTAGGGCGAAGAATCATGCAATTGTCAGCAGAGACCATAAAGAATACGACATTGGAGTTAGGCGGAAAATCACCCAATATCCTTTTGGAGGATGCCGATCTGAATATCGCTCTGCCAGGCAGTCTTTTGGGTGTATTCTTCCATTCAGGTCAATTATGTGAATCGGGAACGCGGCTTTTTGTACCGGACCGTATTTACGATGAAGTAATAGAAGGGCTTGTGAAGTGGGCAAGTAAACTTAACATTGGACATCCCTTAGATGAATCTACGGATGTTGGTCCAGTCATCTCGAAACAGCAAAAAGAAACCATCCTCTCTTATATTGAAGCAGGGTTAGCTGAAGGTGCAACGCTCGTTTGCGGTGGAAAAGAAGTCACCGTGCCAGGATGCGAAAATGGTCATTTTATTGAACCAACCATTTTTTCCAATGTAACGAACGATATGAAAATTGCTCAGGAAGAAATCTTTGGCCCAGTCTTATGTGTCATCCGTTATTCCGACATGGATGAAGCAATTCGAATGGCGAATGACACAATTTATGGCTTGGCTGCCGGAGTTTGGACCAAAGATGTGAACAAGGCCTATCATGTGGCCCGAAAGCTACGAGCTGGTACAGTTTGGATCAATGACTGGCATATTCTTCGCAATGACGCTCCATTCGGCGGATACAAGCAAAGTGGTCTCGGGCGTGAGCTGGGCAGACACTGCTTGGATGCATATACCGAAGTCAAGCATGTCCATACCTCTCTGGTAACGGAGCTGGAGAAAAAAACGGTGTACCGCCTTCTTTTCCCTAATCTTCATTAAAAATGATAAGAGGTGAGTCGTATGTCGACTACTTATTCTGCTTATATGATGCGTACAGTGATTCATAGTGGTTCGGGAAGCCGGGTAATGATCCCTGATCTGTTTCGGGGACTGGGAGCAAAACGGGTGGTTTTGTTTAGTGATAAAGGCTTGCAACAAGCTGGTGTTGTCAAGCAAGTAGCCGAACTGTTCGAGTTAACTCCTCAAGGGGCCGGACCAGAGTTAGTCGGTATTTATGTCGATATCAAGCCAGACCCGGATCAGGAATGTGTCAACGAAGCTCTCCGGTATGCCCGTGAAACATGCGCTGATGCTTTATTAGCAGTCGGCGGAGGCAGTGTAATGGATACCGTGAAAGCTGTAAAGTACGCCCTTCATAAGGGAATGACAGATATTCAAGAAGCGATTCCTGCTGGCATTGTTGTGATGAATTGGCCAGAAGCAACCTATATTCCTATTCCGCATATCGCAGTGCCGACTACTGCGGGTACAGGATCGGAGGTTTCCCCGGGAACGGTGATCTCGAACAAAAAGTTGAATATCAAATCCGGGATGTTGCATCCTTTCATCACTCCGGACATGGCAGTACTTGACCCGGATTTGACCGTAGGACTTCCGCCACTGATGACCGCAGCGACTGGATTTGATGCCTTGACACACGCGATCGAAGCGTTGGTTTCTCCCCATGCAACCGCATTTACAGATTCCTATGCGATCCATGCCATCCGATTAATTGAAGAGAACTTGCCTCTCGTGGTGGAAAACGGCATGAATCTAAACGCTCGTATGCTCATGCTCCAAGCCAGCACAATGGCGATTTTAGCCTTTTGCTACGCCCCGCTCATTTGGCCTGTTCATAACTTTGCCCATGCTTATGGTGCCTTGTATGATATTCCCCATGGCATGGCCAATGCAGTATTACTCCCTGTTGTGATGGAAAATTTACCCGCTCTCTATGAAGCCCATGCACACAAATTGGCGGAGGCATTACTAGTTCGCAATGAAGGGGAACCAGCGCAAAAATTAAAAGAGGCTGTTCAAAAAATTAAAGCGCTTCAAGAGAAAGTCGGGCTGCCGAATAACTTTACATCTTACCATGCAACTGTCAATGATCTGGAAAAAACGATTCGGGCCGTGCACGCCGATCCAGTAGGCGCACTATATCCCATTCCTGCGGAGGTTATTGCCGCTGTCGGAAAACAAGTTCTAGGTTCGGTCGTCCCAGCTCCTGCAAATTCATAACTCATCGAGAGGAGAATGTATCCATTATGAACATGAAAGCATTGCTGTTGGCAAGCAGCTTCCTATTGGTATCTTCCACTGCACTTCCAGTCAAGGCGGAGTCGAATACCGTTCATTTTGTGAATACGACTGTCACGAGCATGAAACAAGGCGAAAATACAGGACCGTTACGTCATGACAAGGTACCGAATATGCCTCCAAAGAACCCGTTTCTGGTAGATGGACCATCTGCGCTTACCCATTGGAATCCTGCCCAGACAGATGCAACCGTCATCCCAGGTCCGACTGGAATCAAGCAAATTCCTGAAGAGAAAATTCAGCGTTTCCCTGGAGGTCTCATTAACATCAGCTACGTGAATGGCCCGGTTTACCCCACCGGTGAGCAGGTGATCTGGCTGGCAAACAATAACCGTATCGCCAAAGTCATGATTGAAAATGACCAATCCAAGCTGATAGCCGAGTATAAGATTCCCGGTCAGCCCTATCTGTCTCCTCAAGAAGCGAATGCCGTAACGGATAAGCTAGACAGTTTCACTAGTGAGCGAGATTTGCTCGATTACATCAATACCCATTTCTCTAATTACGGTGAAAAATATTCTGTTCGTTCCGGGGTATATCCCGTTATGGATTTCGAGGGGAATTTCTATACAGTCGTC
This sequence comes from Brevibacillus sp. Leaf182, assembly GCF_001423865.2. Classification (NCBI taxonomy): domain Bacteria; kingdom Bacillati; phylum Bacillota; class Bacilli; order Caryophanales; family Paenibacillaceae; genus Brevibacillus; species Brevibacillus sp. Leaf182. The sequence goes on from NZ_LMPN02000036.1 coordinate 215,363, forward strand.
AATGACAGCATTATGGTTTTCGGCGACAAGGTCTCACATGATCCCTACTCGGAAATAGAACTGAAACGGAAGTTAACTTTGCCAAAGGAGATTCTCAATCCAAACGCTAAGCTCACAGACGCCATTTTAGGGTTGAATATGACGTATGACGGCTATTTGGTGTTTGCTACATTGGGCGGTGTAGTTGGAGTAGTCGATCGGGATTTTCAAGAGCAGCCGCAATACATCAAGCTGGATGGAGAAACGATTTCGAACTCCTTTGCACTGGATGAAAAAGGTGGGATCTACGTCGTATCGAGCAACTATATGCACAAATTTGTTTGGGATGGCAAGAAGCTGAGTGATCGTTCAGAGGATGGTGCCTGGAAATCAGCGTACGATGTGGACGGGGAGGCAGGTGGTATCAAGCTTGACGCTGGATCAGGCTCTACCCCGACTCTTATGGGATTTGGAGATGATGAAGACAAGCTCGTCGTCATCACAGACGGTTCTGAAGTAATGAATATCGTCGCCTTTTGGCGCGATGAAATCCCCGCTGACTTTACACAGCAGGCTGGGACAAAATCCCGCCGTATAGCGGGGCAGATGAAGGTGAATTTCGGGCAGGACCAACTGGAGGAGGCACAGTCGGAGCAATCGGTAGCCGTTTTAGGGTACGGTGCCTTTGTTGTCAACAACAGCCTTCCTGATAAACTCCCGACGAAGCTTGAAAACGTTGTTGTGTCTGGTGTTACACGGGCAGGACCAAAGGGTGTCGAGAAATTTGAATGGGATCCGAAGAAAAACCAGTGGAAACGAGCATGGGCGAATCCACATGTCAATGCTCCCTCGGTAGTCCCTATGGTGAGTGCTGGTAGTAATCAAGCGTATTTCAATCGCTATGTGGAAGGAGCCTGGGAGATTACAGGTGTTGACTGGGACACAGGTGAGGTCAAAACTCGCTTAATCTTGGGGGATAGCCAGGCATTTAACGGGGCCTATTCCTTGATTCAGCTCTTGCCAAACGGGGATCTAGTCTACGGTGGATTAACAGGCTACTTAAAGATTAATACCAAATAAACAAAAGGTAATGAGGAAGGTACACATGTCAAACTTACATGGGTACCTTTTTCCCTTTTTTCAAATGGACCACAGTTTGTCGCTCGATCTAGTTCGGAATTCATTGTCGTTCCCTATGATAATCATAGGGAATTTGTAATTGTTCCGAAAGATAGTCGCTCCTATAATAAAATACGTAGCAATGCTACGTAAAATTGTTAGGAGCTGATTCAAATGTTAAAAGCTATTTTTTATCATGCAGGTTGCCCAGTATGTGTAGATGCGGAGCAAGTCGTCCTTGATTACCTGGATCAAACAAAGCTCGATATTGAAATTGTCCACCTTGGTACAGAGCGGAACCGCATTGAGGAAGCAGAGAAGGCTGGTATTCAATCAGTACCTGCTCTCGTGATTGGCGAAAACGTCTACCACATTAACTTTGGGGCAAGCTTGGAAGATGTGAAAAACGGCTAAATGAGAAAAGGAGGTGCTTTTGGGGCGCCTCCTTTTTCCTACGCTTTTACACGACCATGTTTCCATTTACAATGGATAGAAGAATGGAACAGGGAAGGTAAGATACGCTCATGATGTTTGATCCCCAACAACGTAAGGAAAATCGCTCAGCCCGTATCATGATGGCTCTATTTCGAATGTCCCAGGCGATTAAAAAGGTGACGCAGGCAGAAAGTGATGTACAGGGATTGTCACCCGTACAAATTCAGGCGTTACTGTTCACTTTCTATACGAGAAGCGACGTGGCTACCATTGGTAACTTTGCCAAGGCAATCGGAACGACACATGTGACAGCCGTTAAGATCATCAATGGACTTGTAACAAAAGGACACATGACGAAAGTACCTAAAAAAGAAGATCGACGAGTGACCCTGCTTCAACTGACTACAAAGGGAAAAGAAGCTGCATCAAGCCTTGAAAAATGGGGGTATACACTGGAAGAAGCCCTTCATTCGATTCCGGATGAGATACTGGAAGATTTCGAGATCGGGCTCGGTTCCGTGATAACAGCGATGCAGAGACGTGGTTATCTCGTTGTAGCGGAGCCCTGTCTAGGCTGTATGCATTTTCGGCCGAATACAGGTGATTCCCATACACCCCATTATTGCGCGTTCATTGAAAAGTACCTTACGCATGAAGCATCCTTGAAAGAATGCCCCGAGCATATTTCCTCTGGGAATGACTAAATAATGATAGGCAATACCTATGGAAATGATAACAACGATGCTATTGAACAAGGATTTACCTCGTCATAAACTGATCTTGACTCCCGAATCAGCGAACATCATCGTGTTTTACCGTGGCAAGTAACTGCTCCATAAAGACTCGGCTTGCTGCACACAAATACTTGTTTTTCCGGTAAACGATACCGATTTGCGCCGTGATAGTAGGCTGTTGGATCGGAATCGTGCGAATCCGTTTATCATCAATATAGTCGAGGTAGCCTTTCGAAAGGACCGTGACACCGACACCTTGCCCGACCATATTCGTAATCGATTCCATTGTGGTCATCTCCAAAACAGGCTGTGCCGAGAAGCCCAGCTCCTGACACTTTTCATCAATTAATTGACGCAAAAAGTACGTGTTCGGCAATAAAATGGAGGGGAGGTCTTTTAAAATCGCAAGTGAAACAAACGGTTCCTTTGCGATCGGATGATCTACAGGTACTCCTAATGCCAGATTTTCCGTATAGAGTGGAATGGTTTCCAGATCGTCATGCTCCATAGGCAAAAAAACAATGCCGAGATCAAGTTCGTTTTTTAGAAGTCCTTCATAAATATCACCGGTTCTCAGCCCGAAAATAGACAATTCAACCTTCGGATAACGCTGGTGAAACTCGATTACAGTGGGCGGGAGCAAATAATTGACAACCGTCAGCAGTACGCCAATTTTTAAGGAGCCTCTGCTTAAGCCTTGTAGCTCACTAATCGCTGCACGTGCCTGTGACAGCTCATGAAACACATTGTAGCTATGGTGAAGCAATGTTCTGCCTGCTTCCGTCATAACCGTTCGTTTGCCGACGCGATCAAACAAAGGCATGCCGATTTCATGCTCAAGCAGACGGATTTGCTGACTGAGTGAGGGCTGCGCAATGCCCAATTTCTCGGCTGCGCGAGTAAAATTCAACTCCTGGCACAGTGCCATAAAGTATTCTAATTGCTTGAGCTCCAAGGACTATCCCTCCGACGATTTATGATCGAACAATAGGTTTTTCCTATCATTATAGAACAAACCATTATCGATTTGTATGAAAGTAGTGCGCAATGCGCATTTCCATAAAAGAATGAGGTGATCGCTAGTGAATATTGAAATCATTTCACTGAATGTAGGTAAGCCCAAACAAGTACAGTATCAAAACAAAGAGGTTTCTACCGGTATTTACAAGACCCCTGCAACAAAACCTCTGTACCTATCCTTTTTGAATTTCGAGGGAGATGGACAGGCAGATCTGGTCCACCATGGGGGCAAGGAGAAGGCGGTATGCGTCTATCCTTATGAGCACTACCCATTCTGGGAAGCTGAATTACAGAGAGAGCTGGCAATCGGTGCCTTCGGAGAAAATCTGACGATTCGGGGATTAGTTGAGACGGACGTATGCATCGGTGATACCTTTCAGCTAGGGGAAGCGATCGTACAGGTCAGTCAACCGAGACAGCCTTGTTATAAATTATCTGTTCGTTACGGTGTGCCTGAAATGTTGGTTAAGGTCCAAGAGACCGGCTATACTGGCTTTTATTTTCGGGTGCTAAAAGAAGGGCTTGTATCTCATATGGATGGATTGACAAGACTTTCTTCTCATCCAAGAGCGATAACAGTCTCTTATGCAAACCGAATCATGCATCAAGAAAAAGAGAATATCGATGGCATGAAAAAGCTGTTGGAAGTAGAGGAGCTATCCTCAAATTGGCGAGCGACCTTTACCAAACGATTATCCGGCATAGAAATTGATACGCGCGAAAGGCTGACAGGAAACCAATCATAGCTAGAGCCATTTCATGAATACGGACAGCGAGTGTTATATATATAGGCTAGGAAGTACGGGAGCGTTGCACTCCAGGTGTAAAAGCGATCATAACCGGACGATATTACCCGATACTGACAGGGTCACCACTGGAAGACCGTCCTCCAATCGCAATAGACAAAGTAAGATATTATGGCGAGCCGCAGTACCTCATTAATTTCGTTGAGACACCTCATTTGGAAGCGCCTTACGAATTGCGTGGCATCGGAGAACATGGTTTGATTGGCATGCCCGCAGCATTGGCTAATAGTCTGAGTAACGCTGCTGGAGACCCGCCTCCATTCAGAAAGCTGTGGAATGGTTTCAGTTGCTGCTTAAACGGAAGAAAAATCCCATGTATTACGCCGGAGGCACGGAAATCATCACATTTGCTCGAACGAATTCGATTCATCCGAGTGCTGTTATTGATCTGAAATTGCTCTTCAGAATAGTTACCTGTCATCAGGTAGCCACATAGGCTAAAGGGTAAATCCTTTACACTGGAGAGGGGATCGAGATGTACAACAACTATTACCATCACTATCAATGGTATTATCCCGTGCTTGCCGGATGGAATAACAACCATTCTCACTATGGTTGGAGCCCTCATTATTACAACTGGGGTCATGCGAATGGGAATCGATACTGGAATCGTTATCAGAATACCATCGAATTGAGAGATTATGGACCAAAGCCATTTGTCGTCAACATTGAGCAAGCCACAAAGCAAAACAATACGTTCCGTACGGCATTATGGACAGGGAATCACTTGCAGGTGACGCTGATGAGCATAAATGTTGGAGATGATATCGGCTTAGAAAATCATCCGAATACGGATCAATTCATCCGAGTGGAAGAAGGTCAAGGACTTGTTCGGATGGGGGATCGCAAAGATCATCTAGATTTTGAACAAAGAGTCAATGATAACGATGCTATCATGGTCCCTGCGGGCACGTGGCACAATATCATCAATACGGGTAATACGCCGCTAAAAGTATATTCCATCTACGCGCCACCTCATCATCCATTTGGCACCGTTCATGAGACGAAAGCCAGTGCCATGGCTTCTGAGCAAAGCACGCAAGAATCGAGTTAATAGGTATTGGTGCCAGAATATACCGCTCCTTTTTAAGGGGTGGTATTTTTTAGTGGGATAGATATTTTCTCAAGGATATTTTCAACGGGTATAGAATATTAACATTATTCACAATCTTCGTTTGAGGAAGGTATAAACCTATGGATAAAGAAGCTGAGCGAATCGACCTTAGACAAGAACAGTTCAACATGAAAGAGCTGCTTCAGTCACTTTTTGAAACGACTACGGACGCGATTTCAATTAGGGACATGCAGGGTAATATACTTTTTTTGAATAGTGCTTTTGAAAAAATTTATGGTTGGACACATCAAGACCTCCTGAATGACCCGTACTGTCTTGTACCTGAAGATCTCATTAACGAGACAAAGGACATTTTCCACGAGATTAAATTTGAAGGAAAAAATATAACGGGCTATGAGACCGTGCGTCACCGTAAAAATGGTCAGATCGTTCAGGTTAGTTTAACAGCTTCTCCGTTAAAGGATACAGAAGGAACGATCATAGGCACTTCAGTCATCGCCAGAGATATAACGGACCGCAAAATGGCGGAAGAAGCACTCGTGAAAAGCGAGGCAAAGTACCGTATCCTCGTAGAACATACGAGCGATGTTATTTGTCAGTATGATGTACACATGAATAATCTTTTTGTATCTCCTTCTATCGAGCACCACTTGGGATACACACCGGATGAATTTTTACAAACGAGTAGTTTTGATCACATTCATCCCGATGATGTTACTATCGTGAAAGATATGCGTTCCTTAATCTCCACGTATCCCCAAAGTATTCAAATGGAGATCAGGTTACGACACAAAAATGGATCATGGGTGAATTGGGAGTCGCGTTGTGTACCCATCATGTCTGAGAACAATGAGGTCGAAAGCTTCCTATTCGTTTCTCGCAATATCACCGAGCGAAAACACTCCGAAGAAGCTTTGCGCAAGAGCGAGGAACAGTATAGATTCATCGCTGAGCACACGGCAGACTTCATTTCCGTCATTGATAAGTACGGTCACGTATCGTATAGCTCTCCTTCACATGAGAAGAAGTTAGGTACGAGCCAAATAATCTTTGAAAACATACATCCGGAAGATGCATCACTCGTCTGTGAGCAATTTGTTTCAATGATTCAATACAATATCCCCATTACATGTGAGTATCGATACAAACTAGAAAACGAGAAATGGATCTACCTTGAATCAAGAGGAATGCCGTTTTTTAGCTCGGATGGTGGAAATCAGTACTTCATCAACGTGACACGTGACTTAACGGAGAGGAAGCAGAACGAAGAACTTCTCCGCAGAACAGAGAAGCTGTCCGTAATCGGTGAATTGGCTGCAAGTATCGCTCACGAAATAAGGAATCCGCTTACTTCATTGAAAGGTTTTATCCAGTATTTACGGCCAACGCTATCGGAGGGCGCCATTTTTACAGATATTATGTTGTCCGAGCTAGATCGCATTAACTTTATCGTGAGTGAGCTGCTTGTATTGGCCAAACCGCAAACGCTCCATGTGAAGCGGATTCTTTTACACCCGCTCATTGAAAGTGTGGTAAAGTTCCTCGAATCGGAAGCGAATCTCAACAACATTTCGATTAACACAATATTTAGCGATATACCGATAGCGATCAAAGGAGAAGAAAATCAAGTAAAACAAGTCTTTATCAATATTTTGAAGAATTCCCTGGATGCGATCACGGCGAGTGGCGAAATCAGCATAGAAACCATATGCCTACATGATAACCAAGTGCTGATTCGCTTTACTGACAATGGATGTGGCATTTCCCAAGAGCTGCTACCTAGACTCGGCGAACCTTTTTATACCACGAAAGAGAAAGGAACAGGCTTAGGTTTACTTGTCAGCAATAAAATAATGAAAGATCATCAAGGAACCATCACCATCTCAAGTGAGATTAACAAGGGTACCATCGTGGAAATCAGGTTGCCCATTTCGAAATAGGAAGGTGAACCTAATGAATACGCAAATCGTTGGCAATCAGGTAACATTCACCAAATCCCCACCTATGTGTGCTGAAAAAGCCAGAATTTTTAGAGGGGGAGAAAATCATGTGGAGGAAGGTACTGCTTCATCCGCTTGCAGTTCGATACAGTGTGTTTATGATCGGACTGGCGGTCATGGCGTTTGGCATTGGCATGATGATTGAGGCTCATTTAGGTGTTGCACCTTGGGATACACTGCATATTGGATTACAGAAGACATTTGGACTGACCATCGGCATATGGTCGCAGATCGTAGGAGCCATGATCATTCTCGCTTCCTACATCATTGGCAAGATTCGGCCTAACGTGGGTATGTTTTTAAACATGTTTTTCTTCGGGCTGTTTATTGACTTATTCATGTGGCTGAACTGGATTCCTACAGGAGAGACCATTACAGAACGAGTGATTTTGTTCGTAGTCGGTCTGCTCATCTATACGATCGGAACGGGCATGTATATTTCACCGCGATTGGGAGCTGGTCCTCGTGACAGTTTTATGTTAGCTCTACATGAGCGAATGGGATGGGGCATCGGTAAAGTCAGGATCGGTATAGAGTGCACGGTCATGGTGCTAGGCTTGTTGCTTGGTGGGCCCGTTTCGGTGGGAACCTTTGTGACGGCCCTTGCGATCGGACCGCTGATCAAGCAGTTTATTCCGATGTGGGAGCGAATCCTGGCAAAACCGTACGGAACGGCTTAACCAGCGCAAAAGAAAAAGGGTGCTCAAATGGAGTACCCTTTTTCACTTTGTTGCAGCTTGCGTTCAGCCATATAGGAAGCGATTCCCAAAATCAGTCCCAATGCTACGAGCACAGCACCGACCCATGGGAGGGAGGTAATATCAAGATGAGTAATTACCCATCCGCCAATGAAAGCACCGGCTGCATTTCCTAAATTTCCGGCAGAATGACTCGAGGTAGAAGCAAGCGCTGGTGCATGCTGCGCGAGGTTCATCACACGCACTTGCAGCCCTGGAAATACAGCGAAAGAAGCAGCGCCCCATAGAAAAATGGTCAAAACGGCAGCTATGGGACTATAGAGGGTAAACGTAAACAGCGTGAGAATGATGCATATCGTAAAGTAAAGTCCGAGTATGGAAGGCATCAGCTTCCAATCCGCAAGCTTTCCGCCCACGATATTGCCGATGGTCACTCCACAGCCAAAGAGGACAAGAATCCACGTAACATGATACTCAGCAAAACCGGTAATTTGCGTCAGCAGTGGCGCAATGTACGTAAATACGGTGAAGAGACCCGCATTGCCCAGTGCTCCAATCAGAAGGTACAGAAGGAGCTTGGGCTTGAGAAGAGCGGTAATTTGCCCAGTGATACTCCCCGTGCTTTTTTGCCGCATGTTTGGGACGAAAACGAGTATTCCGATGAGTGCTATTATTCCCATGATCGCAATAGAGCCAAATGAGGCTCGCCACCCCATGTGCTGACCGATGAAAGTCCCCAAAGGTACACCAATAATATTGGCGATCGTCAGGCCTGCCATCATGATGGAAACGGCTGCGGCACGTTTGTCAGGACTTACAAGACTGGAGGCTACAACAGCCCCAACTCCAAAAAATGTCCCGTGTGTCAAAGCGGTGATCAGGCGTGCCCCCATCAGTATCTCATAGTTGGGAGCAAAAACAGAGATTCCGTTGCCGAGAATAAATAGAACCATTAGTAGACAGAGTAGCTTCTTTTGGGGAATTCGGTGAGTGAGGACTGTCAGTATCGGTGCACCGACGGCTACCCCTAGCGCATACATAGTAATGAGTTGACCCGCGGAAGAGATACTAACCCCCAAATCCTCTGCAACATTCGGCAAAAGCCCCATAATGACAAATTCCGTCATCCCAATGGCAAAAGAGCCCACGGTAAGAGAGAGCAAAGAGATAGAAGACTTTTCCTTGTTGGCCTGTTTCTTGGTAGTAGTGTGAGATAAGTCCATGAAGTCAATACAACCTTTCTCCAGTATAAAATTCCGGTGAAACTGTCGTTTATAGTAGCGGGTAAAGATTACCTGTTCTACTTTGTTAAGTCAAGGTATTCTTTTTGCATGCTTGACTGACCTGTTTGAATTGCGCAGTTGACAGATAACCAAATTGTGGTTATGATTTACTCGTTAATAATCGTAATCATTACGGTTTATTTTTTTCTTGTTTAAATCGTAATGATTACGTTTAAAGTGAAGTAAGTATCTGTTCATCAAAAATAGGGTAAGAGGGTAGGTTGTGATGAAACGGGAAATCGATTTTATAAAGTTTAATCCCACACAAAATATGACCATTCTTGTGAAAAATAATCATCCTGCTGAAGAGCATACGCTGATCGCCTCAAAAATAATGTCCTACGACAGTGTCCATGCTGAACAAGTGGGGTTTATCGAAAAATCGAATCATGATGGAGCGGCAGCCTCTCTGCAAATGGCTGGGGGTGAGTTTTGCGGTAATGCATGCATGGCATTAGCGACGTTCATCGCGCATGAAAATGGTCTACAGCATCATGAGTGGACCAACATTGTATTGGAAGCTTCGGGTACAGATCATTTCGTTGCTTGTCGAGTAAAAAGAATCGAAGACGAATATTACTGCCAAGTTTCGATGCCCCTTCCTAAAAAGATCGAGCAGCAATCAATCAACTATGATGGCGACGAAATCAACATGGTGATTGTGAGGTATCCTGGTTTCTTTCACATCGTGATTGAAGTGGACGAGTTCAGTGAAGCGGTAAGAAATCGTGCACAATCTTTAGCCAAGCTGCTGGGAGTAACTGTAGGGGCGAATTTGATCGGGGTGTTATTGTATCAGCCAGCTTCGAATGAAATGGCTCCCCTGATTTTTGTTCCGCCAGTAGATAGCATGATCTGGGAAAGAGGCTGTGGGTCAGGTACTGCTTCACTTGGAGCCTATCTGGCGTGGAAAAAGCAAGGCGATATCGCTGCTCCAATCAGGCAACCGGGAGGCACGATTCATGTAACGGCTATTTGGCAAAGAGAAGAGGTAACAAGCCTGAAAATTGAGGGGGCAGTCGGAATTGTGGCACGAGGCAAAGCATTCATCGAGATACACGATACCGATTGAGGGTTCACATTTTATTTAGCAAGGGGAGAACGGAATGAATAGACCTGAACAGTTGCAACAGCATTTGACTGCATTTCTAGAAAGGTTCACCCATTTAGCCGACCGATATGACGGCACCATCCATCAGAGCTCGGAGTTAGAGAAGATCATCGATGAGTATTCTACATTCATAACAGATAAAAGAAACAAAGAAGCCTGGGAGCAACTAGAACAGTCAATCGTAAGCCAGTTGGATCAGCTTGTGGAGGATGTAAGGAAATCGTCGGCGATTTGCGTTGCTATTATGGAGAAATATCGTGCGTTGAAGCTGCTTGATGGGATTGCTGATAAGACCGACTACTTTCAAAACATCGAATCATGTATTGAAGAAGAATTTGGGAGTTTTCAAGTTACTGCTGATTCAAAGGTGTTGATGGTTGGCTCAGGCTCATTTCCCATGACGCCATTGTTGATTGCGAAGCGAACTGGAGCAGAAGTAGTTGGAATCGACATTGATGAGGAGGCTATCAAGCTAGGGCGGAGTGTTGTAGAAAGGCTGGGAAGCGGATTGCCTATCCGCTTGGAGCAAGAGTTTGTGGAACGACTCGATGTGACGAAGGATGCAACCCATATCATCTTTAGTTCGACGGTTGCAAATAAATATGACCTGCTGGAACAATTGCATCCATTGACAAACGAACAAGTGATCGTGGCGATCCGATACGGCAATCAAATGAAGTCCCTTTTTAACTACCCCATGAGAGAGGTAGATGAGCGGAAATGGACGTTGATTGAAACCATTTTGCGTCCCGACCATGTATTTGATATCGCTTTGTATAAAAAAGCATCGGCTGCATGCTGATTTTATAAGGAGGTTTTTATGGGTGCTTTGAAAAGAATCTTGCTATTGGGAACAGGTCCTGCTTCCATTCAAATGGCTGTCCTGCTTAAAAAACAAAGGGATTGCTACATTGGGATCGTTGGGCGTGAGTCTGTTCGTTCCGAATCATTCTTTACTGAACTTAAGCAAAATAGCCAGCAAATTCGCGTAGATATTCAAAATGAAAAGCATCAAACGATGGAAGGCGAATGCCAAATCGATCAAGTATTCCAGGGATATGGGACTGTCACAGGGGAATGGGATACCTTCCTATTAGCTGTCACAACAGATGCTTATGTAGAGGTTTTACAACAAATCAATGAGCAAGTCTTACAGCAAGTAAAGTGCTTGGTTTTAGTTTCTCCGACCTTTGGTTCCAACAGTTTACTACGCCATTATCTAAACAGTATTCATTCAAATGCGGAGATTATCAGTTTTTCTACATACCTTGGCGATACTCGCTGGTTCCACGAAAAGCCTTCCAATCGTGTGATTACGACAGGGGTTAAGAAAAAAGTTTACATGGGCTCGACGCACTCTCCCTCCCAGTATGTAAAAAGACTATGTGAGTTATATGAGCAAGTAGGTATCGATTTGGAAGTCATGGACTCTCCAATTGAGGCGGAAACGAGAAACATATCCCTGTATGTGCATCCGCCACTGTTTATGAATGATTTCTCCCTTCGTGTGATATTTGGAGAGGAAACAATCAAAAAGTACGTATACAAAATGTTTCCAGAGGGCCCCATCACGCAATCTCTCATTCGCGGTATGCTGACCCAATGGAAAGAGATCACAAATGTGGTGGAAAAGCTCAATATGAAAGGAGTCAATTTGCTGAAGTTCATGACGGATGATAACTATCCGGTGAGGCTGGAGTGTCTATCACGTGAGGATATCGAAAACTTCGTTCATTTTGAAGCGATTCATCAAGAGTATTTATTGTTCATTCGGTATACCTCGTTGTTGATCGATCCTTTTTCGGAGCCAGATGCAGATGGAAGATACTTCGATTTTTCTGCTGTCCCCATCCGGAAAATGTTTATCAATAGAGAAGGGTATTGGGATATCCCGCGCATGCCAAAGGAAGATTACTATCGGATAAAAATCATACAGGGCATTGCGAGATTCATAGGTAGCAGTTGCCCTACCATCGATACATTTATTGAAACGTACGAGCGTAAAATTGCCGAAGTCTCGCGAGCACATAAGGGCGAACGCTTATCGAATGCATTTGTGGTACAAAGCTTTGAAGAAGATTTGAAGAGGATATGCAGTGAGATCGGCAAGGGTATCGGAGCAAAGTAACTGTACTAGCACGTATTTTCAGGAGGAATGGGTATGACAGGTAGAATGGGCTTTTTAGTAAGGACTTTTACACTCTCAATCGTACTACTGGTTGGATGCAGTAACGGTGATACGGCAAAAACGACGTCAACTGATACAGGGAAAGAGATTGTGTATGCCACTTCGAAAGATATGAACGATATGAACCCCCATTTTTATTCCGGCTCCATGCCAGCACAAGGGATGGTGTATGAATCGTTAGTAGAAAATACAGAAGATGGGATCAAACCATTGTTAGCTGAATCTTGGGAAATTTCCGATGATGGGAAAGTGTACAAGTTTCACTTGAGAAAAAACGTGACGTTCCATGATGGAGAGCGGTTTAATGCCGAAGCAGTGAAAAAGAATATAGAAGCGGTGCAAAGCAATGCAAGCAAGCACTCCTGGATCAAGCTATCCACCAAGATCGTGGATTGCAATGTACTCGATGAGTATACAGTTGAACTGGTCTTATCCGAACCGTACTATCCGACACTGGTCGAATTGTCGATGACAAGACCTTACGTATTCATCTCGCCCAAAAATTTTGTGAACGGGGGAACCAAAGATGGCGTTAGTGGTTTTAACGGAACGGGCCCCTATAAGCTCACTGAACATAAAGTCGATCAGTATGCCGTAATGGAAGCGAATGAAAAATACTGGGGCGGCGTGCCCAAGGTAAAAAAAATAACAGCCAAAGTACTTCCCGCAGGCGAAACTACTTTCTTGGCACTGCAAAAGGGAGAAGTCAACTTTGTATTTACGGATGATCGAGGCGCGAATAGTCTCGATGTTGAAGCCATGAATCAGTTGGTTGAATCCGGTGAATACCAGATTATTCGCAGTCAACCAATGAACACAGGCATCATTGTCGCCAATAGTAGCAAAACCGAGAGCCCTGTACATGAAACCGCTGTACGCGAAGCGTTTTGGCATGCGATTGACAGAGAGACTATTAGTAAACAAATATTTGAAGGCACGGAACAACCTGCTTATACCCTTTTCTCTTCGAATGTCAATTACGCCAATGTGGAAGTAGAGAAGCGGGGCTACGATTTGGAAAAAGCGAAAAAGCTTTTGGAGGAAGCAGGCTGGGATATCGGGAATGCGGGTGAAACCAGAACAAAAAACGGAAAGCCATTAGCCATGAAGCTTTATTATGATGTCAATTCGTCCACTCAAAAAACGCAGGCTGAGTTCATTCAAAATACGGGAAAACGACTTGGGATTCATCTGGAGATTGTGGGAGAGGAGTCTTCTTCGATTGCGAACAGAAGGTCTACAGGTGACTATGACCTGCTTTTCAATCAAACATGGGGACTCGCGTATGATCCGCAGAGCACAATCGCTGCTTTTACTTCCAAGTCTTCCTATTACCATACGACAAGAGGTATCGCCCAAGCTGATGAGCTCTATAAAAAAATAGAAGAAGTCATGGTGACGACGGATGAGGAACATAGAAAATCGTTATATACCGATATTTTGACCATTGTCCATGAGGAAGCCGTATTTATTCCGATTACGAATGGAAGAGTGACGATCTTGGCTCCCAAAAACTTGCAGGGCATCTCGTTTAAGCAAACGCAATTCGAGCTTCCATTCGAGCGGATGTACTTTGAATAAATAAACAAAAGGAGCGTGCTATGGGTAGTTATATCCTCAAAAGGTTATTACTATCGATTCCTTTAGTCCTGATCATCTCGTTTGTAACGTTTGCCTTCATTCATCTATCTCCCTTGGATCCCGCCGAAGTGGTGCTGCATTCGCAAGGCATACCCAAAATAACGGATGAGTTACTTGCGCAAACAAGAACGAAACTTGGGATGGACCAACCCTTTCTGAATCGTTACCTTAACTGGGTTGTTTCATGCTTGCAGCTAGATTTTGGAGATTCCTATATAACGGGAAAACCCGTGTGGTCAATGCTAGGACCAGCCTTTCTACATACAGTAAAGCTGACGCTGGTTTCGACATTTTCCATTGTTGTACTGTCCATCGTATTGGGGGTGGCATGCGCATTGAAAGCAGGGAAATGGGTGGACAAATCAGTCAGAGGTGTTTCGTTTTTCCTGACATCGATGCCGTCCTATTGGCTCGCAGCTCTGCTGATCTGGTATTTTTCTGTAAAGCTGGATTTGCTCCCGACAAGCGGAATGGAGTCTTACAAAAGCTATGTATTACCCGTTGCTGTGATTACAATCAGCTATGCTGGCATCTATTTTCGAATCATCAGAACTTCCATGTTAAGCAACATGAATGAAGACTATGTTCTCTACGCAAGGGCATGCGGCTTACCGGAGAAAAAGATCACGATGCACATTCTCAGAAATTCATTGCAGGTGAGCATTTCCGTACTATGCATGGCGATTCCCATTATTTTGGGAAGCACAGTCGTAGTGGAAAACATCTTTGCTTGGCCGGGACTCGGAACGCTAAGCGTCAAATCCATTTTAAGCAGGGATTTCCCGATTATCCAAGCCTATGTCCTTGTGTTGGCAGTTGCCTTTATTCTGTTCAACATCGTTTCCGACATCATCAATGTGGCATTGAACCCTAAACTAAGGGATGGTCTCTAGATGAAGCGATTACAAAATGTGTGGAAAGACAGGGTCGCGGTCCTATCCTTATCGATTATCACGGTCACAACTGTGGCTGGGATATTTGCGCCATTCGTTGCACCGAATGATCCCGAAGAAGTACATATGGAGCTTCGATTTGCATCCGCATCATGGGAATATCTTTTGGGCAACGACCACCTCGGGCGATGCATTTTATCCAGACTCATTTACGCTATTCGTCCCAGCATGCTCTGGGTCTTTGCTGCGCTGCTTCTATCTGTATTGATTGGGTCGATTGTAGGCGTTCTCGCGGGTTACTTTCGTGGAAAAACAGATGCTTTCTTGATGCGCGTTTGCGATGTGATCCTTTCTTTTCCCGGATATGTCATGACCCTGGCGATCATCGGCATATTGGGTGTCGGTTTTGAAAATATAATCATCGCCTTTGTATTGATGAAATGGGCGTGGTTTGCTCGAATCATCAGAACGTCAGTCATGCAATATGCGGAATCCGATTATGTAAAATTTGCAAAGGCAATCGGCGCAAGCAATACGAGAATCATGATCAAGCACATTGTTCCGGTTGCGTTGCCCAACATCGCCGTCATTTCAAGCAGCTCCTTCGGTTCAATGATTTTGCAAATATCGGGGTTTTCCTTTCTCGGTTTAGGCATTCAAGCACCGGAAGCAGAGTGGGGCATGATGTTGAATGAAGCGAGGGACGTCATGTTTTCACGCCCGGAATTGATGCTGGCTCCCGGTTTGACCATCGTGATCGTCGTGTCAGCCATTAACTATTTGTCTGATGCCCTTCAAATGGCTCTCGATCCCAAATTAATGACTACTAAAAATAAGCAGCAAGGATTCGTAAGAGCCTCTGCCGTTAAGCAGGAAGGAAAGGGGGTGGCATGATCGGATGACGAACATTTTGGAGGTAAAAAACCTGAAAATCTGGGACAGTCGCAATGATCGAGTGATTGTTCCAAATAGTTCATTTGATGTGAAGCAGGGAAGCTGCCTGGCCATTGTGGGAGAAAGTGGGAGTGGGAAGTCGGTGACTTGCAAGGCCATCATGAGATTGAATCAAGCCGGGATTCGCCAATCGGGAGACATTCTGTTACGAGGAGAAAATCTTATGGAGCTCTCCGAACAGGAGATGAGGAAAAAGAGGGGGAAACAGCTTTGCATGATTTTGCAGAATGGCATGCGTGCCTTTGATCCCTCTTGCGTGGTGGGCGTCCATCTAAAGGAGACGCTTGTGGAGCATTTTGGATGGGGCCGTGACGAAATTATAACCAAAATGAAAAATGCCATGGAAAGTGTCATGCTGAAAGATCCGATAGAGGTGATGAACAAGTATCCCCACCAGTTGTCGGGTGGAACGCTGCAACGAGTCATGATTGCGCTTTCCATCGTATTAGAGCCTGACATTCTGATTGCGGATGAACCCACAACAGCACTCGATACTATCTCTCAGTTCGAAGTCGTTGAACAGTTCCTGCAATTGCGTGAACAAATGGGCTGCTCCATGATCTTCATTTCTCACGATTTAGGGATTGTCAAATTAATCGCAGATGACGTTCTCGTCATGAAAGAAGGAGAAATTGTTGAAAATGGGACGACCCAAGCCATCTTCTCTGAACCGCAGCATCCCTATACCCGTTACTTGCTCTCCACGAAGCTGGCGATGAATCAACATTTTACGAGAGTCATGGGAGGAGTTCGTGTTGCTGAGCGTTGAATGCGTAGAGAAATCATATCGAAAAGGCGGATTGTTCTCAAGGAAAAGAGAGCATGTGTTGAAAAACATTAGCTTCGAATGCAAGCCTGGAGAGTGTCTTGGCATCATCGGAGAAAGTGGAAGTGGCAAATCAACATTAGGACGATTGCTATTGGGGATTGAAAAGCCTGATCGAGGTATCATCCTGTTTGCGGGCAAAAAAGTAGAGAATCGAAAAGTGAGAGCAGGGAACCTAAGCGCTGTTTTTCAAGATTACACTTCCTCTATCAATCCATTTTATACGGTTGAGGAGGCCATTCTGGAGCCTTTACAAATGAAAAGAAAGGCACGGGAAGATGCACTAAGTCAGATTGACCCATTATTATCTCAAGTGGGGTTGGATCCTTCCTATCGAAAAAAATATCCGCATGAGTTATCAGGGGGAGAGGTTCAGAGGGTATGCATAGCGAGAGCCGTTTCAACGGAACCAACATGCATCCTATTTGATGAAGCAATCAGTTCCTTGGACGGCTCTGTGCAAATGCAAGTGCTTGAATTACTGAAGAGCTTGAGAAAACGTTACGACATGGGCTATATCTTCATCACCCATGATATACAGGCAGCCGCCTATATTTGCGACAGAGTCATGATCATACGAAAGGGTGAAATCGAAGAAATCGTAGCGGTTGAACAATTAAAAGAAGTTCAGTCCGTCTATACGCAGAAATTGCTGCAAATGGTTATTGCGTAATGGAATTGCCAATGAGGGTGAACAGGATCAGAGGAAGGAGCAAGGAGCTATGAGAGGGGCTCTGTCTTGGCCGTTTTTGCGATTATACATTTTGACTCTTTTGTATTTTAGCGCGAACTCCATTCTGAATGTCATTATTCCGTTGAAGGGTGCAGAGTTGGGTGCAACCAATACAACCATCGGAGTCGTTATGGGAGCGTATTTGTTTACAACGATGTTTTTTCGGCCATGGGCAGGCCATATCATCCAAAAACATGGTGCAATCAAAGTGCTCCGCACGATTCTGATTTTCAATGGTGCGGCTCTTATTTTATATACGTTCACTGAATTAGAGGGCTTTATCGTTGCCCGGATGCTGCAAGGGGTGTGTACCGCTTTTTTCTCCATGGCCTTGCAGTTAGGGATTATTGATGCGTTGCCGGACAAGGATCGCTCACAAGGGATTTCCATGTATTCCTTATGTGCTTATTTGCCTGGTATTCTTGGTCCACTACTCGCTTTAGGCATCTGGCAAGCAGGGGATAGCCATTCTTTTACCGTTGCCATGATTACCATTGCGCTCCTTACAGGAGTGGTGGGCTATAGTGCCAAAATGGACAAAAAAGTGGCCGAGCCCGTTCAGGGTCAGACAGAAAAGGGAGCAACGATGTTTGGTTCGATAAGCCAATTAGTCAAAAATCCGCACCTATGTAAATGCAGTGTCTTGATGCTGGCGGCATCCGTTATATTTGGAGCTGTGACTACCTTTATCCCGCTATACGCTGTACAAATCAAATATGGGAATGCAGGAATTTACCTCATGCTTCAAGCAGGCACCGTCGTATTATCGCGGTTTGTATTGAGAAAGAAAATCCCGTCTGACGGCAAGTGGCGTTCATCTTTTATGATGGGAATTATGCTTGCTCTTGCAGCAGCGGCGTTAAGTGTGAGCTTTTCTACCCTGGGTGGGGCAGCCTATTTGTATGGAGGGGCCATATTAATGGGGATTGCGCAAGCCCTCCTTTACCCTACGTTAACGACGTATTTAACCTTTGTTCTACCGAAGACCGATCGCAATGTGTTAATCGGGTTATTCATAGCGATGGCCGATTTGGGTGTTTCTCTGGGAGGAGTCATCATGGGGCCAGTCGCGGATTATTTCTCCTATTCCTTTATGTATATGATTTGCGCGATCTTAGGCGTGACGATGATCATTTTTGCCTATGAACGAAGCAAAACTTCTGTGGAAGTACAATAAGAGAGATCGTCGTTGGACCACGTAGGAGAATATTCAGGTGGTAAGTCGAGTACATGCTAGGGGATGATACCTGGCTGTTACTCGGCTTTTTTCATACGCAGATGCGAATCAAAACGCAGTATCTATTTGATCATCATGTAGCGTCACAGAAGATAGGGGAAGGTACCTATTTGAAAGTTGCGCCGCGTCTCTTACGATTGGATCATAGGAGAAATACGATCAGTATGGAGGACCAATGATGGATCAATGTCTCACTTTATTTGAACGCTCTGGTGATGAAGGAAAAGCGACGGATAACGGTTATCTGAAGCAAATCTTCGACCACTTGCAGGACGGCATTATTCTCATGGATCAGGAACGAAAAATCATGGTGATGAATCCATCCGCAGAAAAAATGACCGGTTGGAAACGAGGAGAAAAGGTGCCGTTCTGCTCCTATTGCCAAAACAGAGAGCTGGAAGAGGGAGAAGAACGATGTTATTTGCTTGCCAAACGAGAAGTTCCCTATTTTCTTTCTGCGATGCCCACGTATGAGGGGATGTACGTCGACATGGAAATGAGCACGGCTGTCATCTATGAAAATGGTGAACAAAACATGCAGGATGTCCTTTTGGTTTTGAAAGATATGACGATCAAGAAAAAAGAAGAGGAAGTCAGAATCTCCAAGCAGGTGCTGCAAAAAACGCTAGAAGCACAGGAAAACGAACATAAGCGCCTGGCCCAGGAGCTGCACGACGGCGTAGGACAATCCTTGTATTCTGTTTCGGTTGGCATTCAAGCTATTCAAACGCGTCTCAACCAGGAAGGACAATTCCGGGAATTCATGCAAGAGATTGTCAATGAGCTGGAAAAAGCGATACAAGACGTCAAGCTCTATTCTCTACAACTGCGTCCGCATAGTCTCGATCAATTGGGGCTGATACCTACAGTCCGGCATCTTGTTTCTAGCTTGAACAAAGCACATCAGGATGTTTCCATTACCTTTTCCTACAGCAATGTCAGCGATCATTTTCAGCCAATCTTGGAAATCAATCTGTACCGTGTCATCCAAGAAGCCTTACATAATGCTCTGAAATACGCGAAAGCGACACTCATTGAAGTCATTTTGTACAAGGAAGACGACCAACTGACTTTGCTGATTCAAGACAACGGAATCGGTTTTGTTCGCGATCAGGTTCAGGTTGGTCTGGGACTCAAACATATGGAAGAACGGGTGGCTCAGATGGAGGGGAGTCTTCAGATTCAATCCGTGCTCCACGAAGGTACAGCGATCAAGGTAACGGTAGTGGGGCAAGGGGGGAGAGCAGAGTGATACGAGTGCTTTTGGTTGATGATCACACGATGATTCGGAAGGGATTGCGTGTGCTTCTCGAAAGTTACTCTCAAATAAAAATTGTTGGGGAGAGTCATACAGGCAATGATGCCATCCTGAAAGCCAATCAGCTCAATCCCGATGTGGTGCTGATGGATTTGTCATTGCCGAATGGACTGGATGGGTTTACCGCGAGCAATGAGATTCGCAAGTCGAATCCTTTCGTGAAAATCGTCATTTTGACTATGCATGACGAGGAGATTTTCGTCCAGAAGGCCATCGCCGTCGGAGCCCATGGATATATTTTAAAAAACAGCCATGGCGAGCTGCTGTTTCAAGCCATTGTAGAGGTTTACAAAGGAAAGCGCTTTTACAAGACTTCCGTATCGCAAGAGATCATCAATCTATGGCTGAAATCGGATGCCAAAACGATGCCTTCTGTTTTAACGCTCCGTGAAAAGGAGCTTGTCAGACTCATTGTGCTTGGCTATACCAATAAGGAAATGGCAGATAAGTTGTTGATCAGTGTCAAAACCGTGGAGAACCACAAAACGAATATCATGCAGAAGCTAGGACTGGATTCCAAACATCAATTGATCCAATACGCCATTAAAAACAGATATCTCGATCTGGCATTTTAATCGCATAGAGCAAAAAGTAGGGGACTTCCCCTATATAGAAAAAATGACAGAGAAATAAACTGAATAGAGAGACTACAACTTATGAACCATCATCTACGATTGGAAACCATATCGTCGTCGGAGGAGGAGCTATGGCAAAACAAGTTCATTATTCGGTTGTCATCGTGGGTGCAGGCTCAGCAGGAATCTCTGTTGCTGCCCGTATCGTCCGGGCTTCCAAAAGGCTCATGGGACAAGTCGCCATCATCGATCCCGCATCCAAGCATTATTATCAGCCTTTGTGGACATTAGTCGGAGGAGGTGCCGCGAAAAAGGAGGAATCCGAGCGAGAACTCTCCTCTCTGATTCCCGCTGGCGTCGACTGGATTTGCGATGCGGTCACCTCGTTTCAACCGGAAGAGCACACGCTTCATACTGAGCAGGGAACCTTCCTCTCCTATGACTATCTCGTTGTTGCTGCCGGTCTGCAAATAGATTGGGAGGGGGTAAAGGGCCTGAAGGATGCCGTCGGCAAGAACGGCGTTTGCAGCAACTACGCTTACCAAACGGTAGACAGTACATGGGAAGCGATCCGGAGCTTTAAAGGTGGCACTGCCATTTTTACCCACCCGAATTCACCCGTAAAATGCGGCGGAGCCCCTCAGAAAATCATGTATCTGGCCGATGATTACTTTCGCAAGTTACATGTTCGCAACCAGTCAGAGATTATTTTTGCATCGGCGAAGGGAAGTATTTTTGACGTTCCCACGTATGCCAATACCCTCACTAACGTTATTCGTCGTAAGAACATCGAAACCAGATACAAACATAACCTGATGGAAGTGCGGGCGGATACCAAAGAAGCCGTATTCGAGAATCTGGACACGAAAGAACAGGTGGTATGGAAGTATGACATGCTTCATGTGACCCCTCCCATGAAAGCGCCTGATTTTATTGCAAACAGCGCATTGGCAGACACAGCAGGCTGGGTGGATGTCGATCCATTTACGCTTGCGCACAAAAGATTTCCCACTATTTTCGGCATAGGCGATTGCGCGAATCTTCCGACGTCCAAAACAGGAGCTGCTATTCGCAAACAGGCGCCAGTTGTCGAGAAAAACCTGCTCGCACTGATCAATGGTACTCCAATGCTTGCCAAGTACGACGGTTATACCTCCTGCCCACTCGTAACGGGGTACAACAAACTGGTACTGGCCGAATTTGATTACAACCTGACACCGTGTGAAACCTTTCCTTTTGACCAATCTAAAGAGAGATTCAGTATGTACCTGATGAAAAGAGAGCTGCTTCCCATCCTTTATTGGAATGGGATGTTAAAAGGATTGATGTAAGGCGCCTTTGAAAGAGAGGGGGAGAGCAACATTTTGAACGACAGGAAGCAATCACCATATTGATCCGAAAGCTCCCGAAGAAAAAGTTACCGTCCTGGCAGCCGAAGAGGGTCAACTGTCCCGTTTCTTGGTGGAAAAAGAATCGATAGACGCCCTATTCACGTTGCTTGATAAGATGCCAAAGCACGAGCCGAACATAAAAGCGAGCCCGTTAATGTTTTTTTACCCAATCGTTGCTCGAAGTACCCGCAGAAAAATCCAACAAAAAATAGACGTGTAAAAGGGAGGAATGCGCCATGTTGTTACGTTACTTTTATGATGAAAAACTGGCCCATGCATCTTATCTGGTCGGTTGCCAAAAAAACGGGGAGGCGATTGTGATCGATCCCGCCCGCAATCTGGCTCCTTATTTTCAAGTCGCCAAAGCAGAAGGGGTTACCATTGTAGCCGCCACGGAAACCCACATTCACGCTGATTTTGTCTCCGGTGCCAGAGAACTGGGCGCAACTCATCAGGCGAAGCTGTTTTTATCCAATGAGGGCGATAAAGATTGGAAATATCAATACTTGGAAGGGTTGAACCATCAGCTTGTCCACGATGGGGATCGCTTTTTTATCGGGAACTTGCTATTTGAAGTCATGCATACCCCTGGCCATACACCCGAGAGCATCTCCTTCCTTTTGACAGACCTTGGAGGGAATGCAGATCGGCCTATCGGGATCTTCACGGGGGATTTCGTCTTTGTCGGCGATATCGGCAGACCGGACTTACTCGAAAAAGCGGCGGGAATAAAGGGTACGTCCGAATCAGGTGCAAGAGCCATGTTCCAGTCCCTCCAAAAATTCAAGCAACTGCCGGATTACATGCAGGTATGGCCAGCGCATGGCGCAGGAAGCGCTTGCGGGAAAGCACTGGGGGCCGTGCCGTCTTCTACCGTTGGTTATGAAAAGCTCTTTAACTGGGCGATGTTACACTCTAATGAAGAGGAATTCGTTCAGGTACTCCTGGATGGACAACCAGAGCCACCAACGTATTTTGCCGTAATGAAACGCGTGAATAAGGAAGGCCCTGCCTTGCTCAACGAACTCCCTGTTGTTCAAGAGTTCAATTCGCTTGAAGCGGTTAAGGAAACGCTGGAAAAGGGACAGATTGTCGATACGCGTCCTTTCCAGAATTTTGCGAAGGGGCATTTGGCGGGAACACTTCACATTCCTTTTCACAAGTCATTTGCCAACTGGGCGGGCTGGATCGTCGATTACGATCGCCCGGTTCATATCCTGGGCACCCCAGATGAGCTGGATGAGATTTTGCAAGCCTTGCATTCCGTAGGGATTGATCATGTCACAGGTTTTATCGACAGCGGCAAGCTACTGGAAGGCGAAGTGTCTGCACTCGAGACAATCAAAGAGGTAACACCGTTGGAGATTGCCGAACAGGTGAAAAAGGGAGAGGTTCACGTAGTAGATGTACGTAATCTCTCTGAGTGGAAGGAAGGACACATTCCAGATGCACAGCACATCATGCTCGGTACGCTCGCTATGCGGCTGGAGGAAATTCCTCACGATAAGCCGCTTCTCGTACAGTGCCGTTCCGGTGCTCGTTCCGCTATTGGAGCAAGCATTCTTCAGGCAAATGGATTCAAGGATGTCATGAATTTGAGCGGCGGAATCTTGAGATGGCAAATAGATGGCTTGGCAGTTGTAGAACGAGGATAAAACGAAGTGAGGTGTTGCAAAGGGTGAGCGTATGACTATCGACCTTGTGATCACACTGTTTGTTATCGGTTTCGCGGGATCATTTATCTCTGGTCTCGTCGGAATCGGGGGCTCCATCATCAAGTATCCGATGCTTCTGTACATTCCGCCCGCCTTTGGATTCGTTGCTTACACAGCTCACGAGGTATCCGGAATAAGTGCAGTCCAAGTATTTTTTGCCACCCTAGCTGCTGTTTGGACTCTGCGCAAAGATAAGCTTATTCATTACCAACTCGTACTGTATATGGGAAGTTCAATTATTGTCGGGAGCTTGCTTGGGGGATATGGAGGAAAATATCTTTCGGCAGAAGCCATCAATATCGTTTACGCCATCCTGGCTACCCTTGCTGTAATCTTGATGTTCCTGCCAAAAAAGCGAGTGGACGAGCGAGAACAGACAGAGGTTCTCTTTCATAAACCTACAGCCGTATTATCCGCTTTGATTGTCGGAGGCGCCTCAGGAATTGTCGGAGCTGCTGGCGCTTTTATTTTGGTTCCCATCATGTTGATCATCCTTAAGATCCCGACAAGGGTTACAATAGCTTCATCTCTTGCCATTACCTTTCTTTCTTCCATCGGTTCGACGGTAGGGAAAGGGATGGCGGGGGACATATTGCTGTGGCCATCCGTGATCATGGTAATCGCCAGTATCATGGCAGCGCCACTGGGTACGATGGTCAGCAAACGTTTGGACACACGGATTCTCCAAACCATTCTTGCCTTGTTGATCCTAGCCACCACGATTAAGATTTGGGCTGACATCCTCCTATTCAAACGTGTGTGAAGATTTACTTTTTTCATAAATAAAATAAAGAAAAATCAATTGTCATTGAACAGCATTGACATATCCGAGTAAAATGATAAGATAAAAAAGAATTTTACGATGAAACAAAATTTCATAGAACATTCTTATCGAGAGTGGTGGAGGGACTGGCCCGATGAAACCCGGCAACCTTGGTCTAATTGACCTTACGGTGCTAATTCCTGCGGAGTAATTCTGCGAGATGAGAAGGTGGGAACCGTGCAATTACCCCTCTTCTTTTCGGAGAGGGGTTTTCTGTATTTATAATTCGTAGTATTCACATCTATTTACTTACTATTATACAAAGGAGGAAACAATGTGCTTCATTATGCGGTCAAGCGTGGCTTTCTTATGATCGTTACGCTGTGGATTATTGTCACGGTGACGTTTGTGACCATGCACCTGATTCCGGGTGACCCGTTCGCGTCTGACGCCAAAATGCTTCCAGAAGAAGTGGTAAAGAACATGCGGGCGGAGTACAACCTGGATCAGCCAATCACGGTACAGTACCTGCTCTATCTGAAAGGTTTACTACAGTTTGACTTGGGGCCATCTATCCAGTCCAAGACGAGGGATGTGAACACGTTGATTGCAGAGGGATTTCCCGCCTCGGCTGTTCTGGGACTCCAGTCGTTTATTGTCGCGCTGGCAGGTGGAATCACACTCGGAATCGTAGCGGCACTCTATCACAATCGAACGCTGGATTTCTTATCTATGTTTGCAGCCATCATCGGGATCTCTGTCCCCAGTTTTATTCTGGCGCCACTGTTGATTAAGTACTTGGCGGTCAAATGGGAGCTTCTTCCTGTTGCTGCGTGGGGGAGCTGGGAACACTCGATTCTTCCAACGCTTGCGCTCGCTATCGGTCCGCTTGCCATTATCGCTCGTTTCGTACGAGCCAGCATGCTTGAGGTTTGGCAACAGGAATACATAAGTACGGCGGAGGCGAAAGGGCTTGGCACCTTTTCCATTGTCATTAGACACGGGATGCGCAATGCCATACTGCCGGTTCTTACCTTTATCGGACCACTGTTTGCCAACCTGATGACCGGAACCTTTGTGGTGGAAAAGATTTTCGCCATTCCCGGGCTCGGCAAATACTTCGTGGAAAGCATTTTTAACCGCGATTACCCCGTTATTTTGGGGACGACCGTGTTTTACAGCTTTGTGCTCATTTTTACTTTGTACATCATCGACCTGCTGTATCGGGTGATTGACCCGCGCATCAGATTGACGAGTGGAGGGAAGTAACGACATGGCCAATCAGGCAACACAGCTAGACTCCCTGTTTCGACCAGTAGACCGAAACCGACTATCCGAAGGAATTCGCGAACGTCCCAGCCTAGGGTACTGGCAGGAGGTATTGCAGCGAGTATTCCACAACAAGCTGGCCATGCTCGGGTTTTTCCTGCTCGCAGCAGTGGTGACTCTCTCGATCATCGGACCGATGCTCGTACCCCATAGCCCGCATGAACAGTCATTGACGAAGGGTAATCTGCCACTGTCGGGCGAGCACTGGTTTGGAACGGATGACTTGGGTCGGGACATGTGGGCACGTACCTGGGTAGGTGGTCAAATCTCTTTGTTTATTGGTGTGGCGGCAGCTGCCATTGACCTAGTGATCGGCGTAATCATCGGCGGGATATCTGGTTACATGGCAGGGAGGAACAAGCTGGGAGATCGTGTGGACAACATCCTGATGCGGTTAGCTGAAATTCTATACAGCATTCCGTATCTGCTAGTGGTAATCCTGCTGATGGTGGTTCTGGAGCCTGGTCTCACAACGATCATTATTGCCCTTTCACTAACCGGCTGGGTCGGCATGGCGCGCCTGGTCAGAGGGCAAATCATGCAGATCAAGCGTCAGGAGTTTGTACTGGCGGCAGAAAAGCTGGGTACCTCGCATGCCAAAATCATCAGGAAGCATCTGCTGCCGAATACGATCGGCGTCATCATCGTCAACCTGACTTTTACGATCCCGCACG
This sequence comes from Brevibacillus sp. Leaf182, assembly GCF_001423865.2. Classification (NCBI taxonomy): domain Bacteria; kingdom Bacillati; phylum Bacillota; class Bacilli; order Caryophanales; family Paenibacillaceae; genus Brevibacillus; species Brevibacillus sp. Leaf182. The sequence continues at coordinate 241,860 of NZ_LMPN02000036.1, forward strand.
CGATTTTCGCCGAATCGTTTCTCAGCTTTCTTGGGCTGGGTGTACAGGCGCCAACCGCTAGCTGGGGAACCATGGCTAACGACGCGCTGGCGGTTATGCTGAGCGGACAGTGGTGGCGGCTGTTTTTTCCGGGATTCATGATTTCGCTTACCATGTTCGCGTGCAATGCACTCGGGGACGGTTTGCAGGACGCACTGGACCCGCGGATCAGGAAATGAGGAGGAGTACATCGTGAAACCATTGTTGGAAGTAGATCAGCTACGCGTCTCCTTTCGCACGTACGGTGGAGAGGTGCAGGCAGTAAGAGGGGTTTCCTTTTCTGTGAAGGAAGGAGAGACGCTGGCGATTGTCGGGGAAAGCGGATGCGGAAAAAGTGTGACTGCTCGGGCATTGATGGGGATGATTCCGCCGCGATCCGGTCAGGTAAAAGGTGGCAGCATTCGGTTTCGCGGGCGTGAACTGACTGGGCTGACGAAGCTGGAATGGCAGCAGGTTCGCGGCTCGCAGATCGGCATGATTTTCCAAGACCCGATGACTTCGCTGAACCCCACGATGAAAATCGGTTTACAGATTGCGGAAGGGCTGATCAAACATCGAAAGCAGACGAAGTCGCAAGCAAAGGAAGAGACACTGAAACTGCTAGAGAGAGTGGGCATTCCGGAAGCGGCGAGGCGTTTTGAACAATATCCGCACGAGCTAAGCGGAGGCATGCGGCAGCGTGTTGGAATCGCTATGGCGCTTGCTTGCCAACCGCAGTTGGTTGTCGCCGACGAACCGACGACAGCGCTCGACGTGACCATTCAGGCACAGATTCTTCGTCTGATGAGGGAGTTGCAGGAGCAGTTAAACACGTCGATCATTTTGATCACCCACGATCTGGGCGTTGTTGCAGAGGTGGCCGATCATGTAGCGGTCATGTACGCAGGCGTAGTGGTGGAGAGCGGCCCTGTGGGAGAGATCTTTGACAATCCGCGCCACCCATATACACAAGGACTGTTGCAGTCTGTGCCACGCCTCGATACAGGCAAAAAAGAGCGGCTGCTCCCCATCGAAGGGACACCGCCGGATCTTTTTCGTCCGCCTGCTGGTTGCCCGTTCGCTGCACGTTGTCGGTTTGCCATGGAAATTTGCCTGGAGCATATGCCGCAATCGAATTCGTTTATCAATCAGCATGAGGCGAGCTGCTGGCTGAACGACCCGCGTGCCCGGGGAGCAGAAGCGTGGATGGGGAGGGAGACACATGGTTGACAACATAATAGGGGTGGAGAATCTCGCTAAATCGTTTGAGATTGGCGGAGGCCAACGGGTTAGAGCTGTTGACCGCGTCTCTTTTGAAATCAGGCGAGGGGAGACGCTCGGAATCGTTGGGGAAAGCGGCTGCGGCAAGTCTACGCTGGGCAGGACGATCGTGGGCCTTTACCCGGCTAGTGCGGGGCGCATCCTGTTTCAAGGTAAAGACATTGCCAGGATGGACAGACGTGAGCGACGGGACGCAAATCGCCACATGCAGCTGATCTTCCAAGATCCGCAGGCCTCACTCAATCCGCGTTTACGAGTGGGTGACATCATTGCCGAGGGAATTGATTCCTATGGATTGGCAAAAGGAAAAGAGCGAGAAGAACGCATCTATCGGCTGCTGGAGCTAGTAGGATTGCACCCAAGCCACGCAAAACGCTTTCCGCATGAATTTAGCGGCGGACAACGACAACGTATCGGCATCGCCCGCGCGCTTGCGGTGGAGCCCAGCTTTATCGTGGCAGACGAGTCCATCTCCGCACTGGATGTGTCTATCCAGGCGCAAATCGTCAACCTTTTAGCGGATCTTCAGGCAGAACGGTTCATCACGTATCTGTTTATCGCCCATGACCTGTCGATGGTGAAGTACATCAGCGACCGGATTGGCGTGATGTACCTGGGGCAAATGATGGAGCTGGCACCGAGCGAGGAGTTGTTTGCCACGCCGCTACATCCGTACACGCAGGCCTTGATTTCGGCTATGCCCGTCTCCCATCCAGCCCAGCGCGAAGAGCGGGAGCAGATTGTACTGAATGGAGAACCGCCCAGCCCGATTCATCCGCCAAGTGGTTGCCCGTTTCGCACCAGATGTCCGGTTGCCCAAGGCGTTTGTACCGAAACAGCGCCGGATTGGAAGGAGGTGAGGCACGGACACTGGATCGCTTGCCATCTTGTACAGTAGATAGAGGAGAACAAGGAGGAAATCATCATGAAAAAGGGATTGCTTGCTTTTACCGCATTACTGGCGCTCGCTGTACCTGCGCTTTCTGCGTGCGGCAGCGATAAACCGGCTGCGTCTTCCGATCAACAGACGGGAGCAGCCGTCAAACAAGTCATGACCGCTAACCTGCGTGGCGAACCGTACACATTAGACCCGGCTTTCGCTTCCGATACCACCTCGTACTGGGTGATTGATCATCTGTATGAAGGATTGTATCGATACAGTCAGAATGGAGACATCAGCGAAGGCGCAGCAGAAAAGGTGGAAGTCTCCCCGGACGGCAAAACCTACACGTTTACTCTGCGCCCCGAAATGAAATGGTCGAACGGCGATCCGTTGACGGCGCATGATTACGAATACTCCTGGAAGCGCGTGCTGAATCCGCAGACTGCCGCCTATGAACCATCCGCACTCTACTACATACAAGGCGCGGAGGCATACAACACGGGAAAAGGCAGCATGGATGACGTTCAGATCAAAGCAAAGGATGACCGAACACTCATCGTCGGACTGAAAGACCCGATCACCTATTTCCCCAAAATCATGATGAGTCGCGCCTATCTGCCGGTGAACCAGAAAGTCGTGGATGCAGACAAAAACTGGGCGTCCGAAGCCAAAGGCATCGTGACCAATGGCCCGTACACCGTGGAGAGCTGGGACCACAACAGTCAACTGACAATCGCCAAAAGCCAGAGCTATTGGGAGAAAGAAAAGGTAACGATGGAAACCGTCCACTTCAAGATGGTGAACGAAGCGACCACCTACTACCAGATGTTCAAAACAGGAGCGCTCGACCTGATTGACTCCCTGCCGATCGACGTAATTGAGCAGGAAAAAGAAAAAGAAGAGTACAAATCATTCCCGGACTACAGCATTTATACGTACACGTTCAACGTAGAGGAAAAGCCGTTTACTAATGCGAAAATTCGTCAGGCCTTTTCCTACGCGATAGACCGGGATATCCTAACGAAAAACGTGACCAAGGGCGGCCAGCTCCCGGCGTACGGTTATACGCCATTTGGGGTGAAAACGCCTTCGGGCAAGGATTTCCGAGAAGAAGTGGCTCCGTACTATCAGTTTGATCCGGCCAAGGCGAAGCAACTTCTAGCTGAAGGCTTGAAGGAAGAAGGCTGGACAGAGCTTCCGCCGATTACACTGAAATACAGCACCGCGGAAAACCATAAGAAGATCGCCGAAGCGCTGCAAGAAATGTTCAAGCAAAATTTAGGCGTGCAAGTGAAGCTGGAAAATCAGGAGTGGAAAACGTACATCGATACGTTCAAGCAGAAAAACTTCCAGATTGCCCGTATGGGTTGGGGCGGCGATTACCTCGATCCGCTCGCGATGCTGGAGTTGTACACAGGGAAAAGCTCCCGCAACTTCACGAACTGGGCCAATCCGAAATTTGACGAGCTGATCGAAAAAGCAAAGGTTGAGCAAAACGAGGAAGCACGCATGAAGCTTCTGCACGAAGCTGAAACCATTCTAATGCAGGACATGCCCGTCATCCCGGTTTATTTCAATAACGAAAACTACCTCAACAGCAAAAAAATCGAAGGCATCCGCTTCAGTGTAACTGGGACACCGGATCTGCGCTGGGCCAAAAGAGTGGAAGAGTAACGTTTAATAAAATGCGGTTGTATTCTGCGAGAACAAGGAGCAGCTTGCCTAAAGCAACTGCTCCTTGTTTTTGGGACTCAATAAAAGGTTTATTGCGAAACTCGTTTCCCAAATGTTGAAAGTATCCTAAAATATAGAAGAAAGGAGGATACATTACAGGTCTATTTCAATTTGAGGTCGGCGGGTAATTGTCAGATTATACTGAACTCAAAACGATCAAGAGCGCTTTTCATAAGCTATTTCAATCCATGAAGAAATTCACGAACGAAGGGGTATAAAACAAATGACAATAACCATAAATTCAATAGAGTTCATCAATCGCCGTCAAAAGCTCGCAGAAAAAATGCCTGATCACAGCGCACTTGTCCTATTTTCAGGGGTTGTCAAGACACGCAGCCATGACGATAAATATCTATTTTCACCGAACCGCAACTTCTATTATCTAACCGGTATTGCGCGCAGTAACCTCATTCTCCTGATCACGAAACGCGCTGGCATTGTGACCGAAACGTTATTTCTTCAGCGCCCAAATGAGCTGGAAGCGAAATGGACAGGGGCCGTCTTATCAGATCAAGAGGCGAAAGAGCAGTCTGGTATCGAACACTTCGATTATCTCGATGAGTGGCTCCAGTCATTTGGAACCTTTATGAGGCGCTGCGAAGGCAAGTACTCGCTCTATCTTGATTTGCATCGCTATCAGTGGAGCGACGAGCTGACCCCTGCAGAGATTTTTGCCGAAGACGTGCAGAAGAAATACCGGACCTTGCAGATTCACGATGCGGGCCCATGGCTGAAGGAACTGCGCAAGGTGAAGAGTCCGGCAGAGATCGGAGAAATCAGACGTGCGATTGCGATCACGGATGAAGCAATCCGGCGTATGTGGTCGCATGCACGTCCTGGAATCATGGAATATGAGCTAGAGGCGCACTATGATTTCGCGTTGAAGTCGCATGGTGTTCGGGAGCTTCCTTATTTACCGATTATTGCTAGTGGGATCAATGCTACTATCTTGCACTATGAAGCGAATAATCAGCGTGCGGAAGATGGTGATTTGGTCCTTCTCGACCTCGGGGCAGCATCGAATTACTATGCGGCTGATATTTCGCGAACGTTTCCCGTAAATGGTCGCTTTTCCGATCGTCAGAAAGCGATCTATCAACTCGTGCTCGAAGCAGAGATCAAGACCATCGAAGCAGTGAAGCCAGGTGTCACCCTTCCACAACTAAATGAAGTCACGAAACAAGTCTTGACGGATGGACTGCTACGTCTCGGTCTCATCCAAGAGAGCAGTGAGCTGTCCAAATACTACTATCATCCCGTGTCCCATCACCTTGGATTGGATACACACGATATCCCGGATTACAATATTGCTTTGCAACCTGGTATGGTGATCACGATTGAACCTGGTCTGTACATAGAGGAAGAAGCGATTGGCATCCGGATTGAAGATAATGTGTTAGTAACAGAAGACGGCTGCGAGGTGCTCTCATCGCAGATCCCGAAGGAAGTCGAAGAAGTGGAATTGTTGATTGGGAAAAAGGAATAGCCATCGTTTAAAAGAGGGGGTACGATTTATAATAGAGTCATCATCCGAAAGTATCGGTCAGAAAAGCTCCGGGGTTCCCCTCGGAGCTTTATAGCGTTTCGTTCATAGTTTGCATAAGTAACACAATTTCATAAAAGAACCGGGGATCCCTCCCCAGATAAGGCTTTGTATTTTCAGCTCCAACTGCTTGTTGTATCATTCATGTAGAATTGGAACGTAATGTTATAACGGTCTTTCACCATTCCGAAGCAGGGACTGAATTCAGTTTTTTGCAACGGGAACAAGACTTGCCCTTTTTCGCTCAATTTATTAAACATTTCTTCAATCTCGCTTTGTTGCGTCGCTGTTATACAAATATTCACCTGATCTCCGATTACATAAGGTTGCCCGGGAAAGAGATCTGCAACCATCATATCATTTTCACCGGTTTGCAACACGGCATGGGCAATACGGGTTTTCACTTCTTCAGGCAAACTATCGGCATTTTTGCCTTCCCCGTACGTAGTTTTGAACAGTAATTTCGAGTTCAACGCTTCCTGGTAAAACTCAATTGCTTCCGCAGCTTTTCCATCCAGCATAATGAACGACGTTGTGCGCATTGACATGTAATCAATCTCCTTTTAAATGAAATTGTCCAATTTTTGCTGTTTTGGACTTCATTAGCATCGTATCGTACAATAGTGACAATATTTGTCGTAATAAATGAAAAGGAGTTAATAATGGCAAAGTCCAAAAGACTGATCGAGATTATGATGGCCGTCAACAAAATGAAGTCTTTCAACGCCAAACAGCTTGCCAGTGAATTTGGAGTTTCCACGCGGACGATTATGCGGGATATGCAGGAGTTGAGCGCGCTAGGGGTTCCTTTTTATTCGGAAGTCGGTCCGAATGGGGGATACAAGATGCTTAACGAGAGAATGCTGCCCCCGGTCGCTTTTACGGAAGGCGAAGCGCTTGCTGTATTTTTTGCCAGCCATGCATTGAGGCACTACGCGAATCTTCCGTTTGAGGCGGAAACAGATTCAGTGTTGCGGAAATTTTACTCTTATATGTCAGAAGATATTCGGGACCGTATCGACCGGATGCGGGAACGATTTGATCTGGTTACGCCGATGAGGCATGCAAGCACGCCTTATTTGAGCTTGTTGCTGGATGCTGCGATCGATCAAAAAGTGGTGCGCATGGAGTACGAATCGAAACAGCATAAGCGGTTAAGAGATGTTCAGCCGATCGGAATATATGCCAGTAACGGGTTTTGGTATTGTCCGGCCTATTGCTTTCACCGCCGTGATTTTCGCTTGTTTCGCTGTGACCGGGTTAGGTCTGTTGAACTGTCCGATCGGAAAGCGGTCGATTTGACGCAATTGCATATAGGAAACTGGGAGTCTTACATCGAAGAGGAAAGTCCGGCTATGGAACTTTATGTTGAGCTTACTGCAACAGGGGTGCAGAGATGCGAGCTCGAACTGTGGCCGGCGCACAAAATGCAAATTCATGTTCGAGAAGACGGCACGGGGTGGCTGGACAATCGAATCCCCACGAGCAGCTTTCCATTTTTCGGCCAATTTTTTATTGGATTAGGTACGGATGCAAAGGTAAAAGCGCCAGACGAATTGATTCATGTTATGAGAGAAATGCTGGACAAACTATTGGCGCAATATCGGTAAATCTCTGTTTGTTAGGTCAATGAAAAAACAGGGGCAGTCTAGGAACTATTAGCGTGTCCTGGACTGCCTCTGGCTCTTTTAACAAGGTTAGTCTAAAACTAATTACCTCCAAATGGACTCTTTTAGAATTCATCTATTTTGGTTTAGTAGTTTTGAAAAGCCGTACGTCGTTACGTGGAATGCTCTATCCGTTTGGACTAAGCGCCAACAAGCGTTTTAGGTTGTCATCAATGAATGTATTATCGGCACTGTTGATTCCGCGACCGGCAAAATGGCCCCAGATTGACTCGATAGGATGAAAAACAGCATTAGGTATAAATGTAGCTTCGTATTTGTTATCGTCCGCCGTGCAGAAGAGATCCGTGCTCCCTGGCATGATGCAGGTAAGCGCTTTAATGCTTTTGAGCGCTTTATGGAAATCTCCGTTATAGGCAGGGTTTGCACTAATATCTGCAAATTGACCTGTCCATAACATAGCTAGGACATTGTGCGGGTCCATCTTCATAAAGCTATCTTCCCAGACGCCAGTCACAAAATCTGCCAATGAGTCATAGCCCAACTCCCGATAAAGTTCCTCTCTGTAAAACGCCTGCGATAACCCCCATCCCGCATAGACACGACCAACGGCGCGCATGTCTGCAGAAGTCAACTGGTTTAGTTTACTTGAATCGAAGCCAACTGCAGCCATGAGCGAAGCTTTCATTCCGTCCAGAACCAAAAACGTTTGGGGCCAAGTCTTGGCAACTCCGGCGAAAGGTGCAATTCGTTCCACCATATCTGGATAACTTGCCCCCCATTGGAACGATTGAATGCCTCCCATTGACCATCCAACTACGAGAGCGATCTTTTGAATACCGAATTTTTCGGTCACCAGCCGATGCTGTAGTGTAACGTTGTCATAGATGGTTACCTGCGGAAAATTAGCCCGGTCGAATGGGGGAGGCGTGTTACTGGGAGACGAAGATAATCCGTTGCCCAGCAGATTTGGAACGATAATGAAATATTTCTGTGGATCGAGTGCCATACCGTTTCCAATCAACCATTCATTCTGAACATGCTGGTCGCCAAAAGCAGTTGGATAGACGATGACATTATCTTTCTTTTCATTCAATTTTCCATAAGTCTTATAAGCAAGAAAAGCGTTCGGTAAAGATACTCCTGATTGCAAGGTTACGTCACCCAATTCAAAAATCTCATAATCCATCGTATGGTTGCTCCTCTCAAATTGAAACCACGATTTAGAATGTATTTCTTGTACCTAGTATAGACCTGTGCTATTTTCAATAAAAGTGAATAGAATTCAAAGTAGTATTCAATATTATTGAAAGTAATTGGGGGGTAGTATAATGGAATTGCGCCAATTGAATACGTTCCGCACGGTTGCATCAACTTTAAATTTCAGTCGAGCCGCGGAAGTTCTGGGCTACGTCCCCTCCAACGTCACGATGCAAATAAAGGCATTGGAGGATGAGCTTGGTGTTCGTCTCTTTGACCGCTTGGGCAAGCAGCTCGTTCTCACAACTGCGGGTAAACGCTTTTTACTACATATCCAAGGTGTCCTTAACAAATTGGACGAAGCTCGCAGTGTCGTTCATGACAATGAAAATCTAAGCGGCACCCTAACGATAAGTGCCAACGAGGTTCTTTGCGCCTATCGGCTTCCAGTTGTCTTTCACCTATTTCGTTCGCGCTATCCGGGAGTGCGTCTTATCTTCCGCTCTGTTTCCAATCAGCAACTCAAGCAAGCGCTCCTTGAGGGCACCGCGGATGTCGTCTTTATGTTGGACGAACCCATTCACTCGAGCGTACTTGCAGTGGAGCCGTTGGTAGAAGAAACTTTCCGATTTTTCGCCGCTCCAGACCATCCACTCTCGAAACGAACTGTACTGCACCTGGAAGATTTTCACGGAGAAGTGTTCCTGACAAATGAAAAGGGTTGTCCCTATCGAACCATGTTTGACCGGCAATTTGAGAGAAAGGGCATTGATAGTATTACGTATTTAGAATTTCAAAATGCGGAAGCCATTAAACAATGTGCAATTACGGGAATCGGTATTGCCTTTCTTCCTGAGATGACAACGAAAGCGGAAGTTGAACGGGGCGAACTGGTTGCTCTACCATGGCAAATTCCAGACTTGCGCGTGTATACACAGATGTTATGGCATAAAGACAAGTGGCTTTCACCAATCATATTATCTTTCATAGAAGCAGCAAGGGAGGTTATTGCTATAGAGGAGGAGAATATAAACGTTTAGCCTATTCCTGGAAGAATCTCTGAGCTGGCATCGTTAGCATCAACCGATTAAAGGCACGCTGTATATGGAAAAAAACTCCTATCAAACATTTGCAAAGGGGCCTCCCCACGATACGAACCTAAGCTAATTAGGTCGCGGGGAGGCTTTTTTCTGTTTTTTACACTCACCTTTATGTAAGTAACTGAACAAAATGTGCATACTTACAAATTTGCAGCAAGCATCTTATACTCATAAAACAACAACCCTTCAAGGAGGACGCTATTTTGAAAACTCTTGTCATCGTCACTCATCCAAGCATCGAAACATCCGTCATCAATAAGCGATGGGTAGAAGAACTCAAAAAATATCCAGAAAAGTATACCGTACATGAATTGCATAAGGCATACCCAGATGGAAACATTGATGTGGAAAAAGAACAGCAATGGATTGAATCGCATGGGAGTCTTGTTTTACAGTTCCCGGTATACTGGTTTAATTGTCCGCCGCTCCTGAAAAAATGGCTGGACGATGTTTTTGCATATGGGTGGGCGTACGGTTCAAAGGGAGGCGATAAATTAAAGAATCGCAAAGCTGCATTAGCCGTATCTGCTGGAATTAGGAAAGAGGATTATCAGGAAGAGGGAAGATACCGGTATACACTGGAGCAAATATTGACCCCTTTTGAAACAACCTTCCGCTATTGTCATGCGGATTATCGTTCATTCTTTGCGTATTATGGTACGGAGACTGAGTCAGGGGAAAATGTACCTGGTCAAGAACTTGAGCCGATCGGCAGCGTATTGGATAAGAGCGCGCAAGATTATTTGAAATTCGTTGATAACCTGTAAGAAGCCCATGAAAAAAGAAGTATTTCCTCGGTTAGGAGATACTTCTTTTCCTGTTAGAATCAATCGTCATGCCTGCTGCTTTACATCCTCCTGAGGGGGCAAGCTATTCTTCTCGCCCCAGTCGCACATCATATTTAACAACGGTATGAGAGAAAGGCCACGCTCAGATAAGGAATATTCCACTTTGGGAGGGACTTGAGGAAATTCCTTGCGGATGATCAAGCCATCTGCCTCCAGCTCTTTTAACATCAAGCTCAGCGTTTTAAAGGAAATGGTACCGATACTTCGCTTCAGCTCATTATGCCGCATCACTTTATTTTCAGCTAGCCAATATAAAATGATCATTTTAAATTTCCCGCCTATTAAAGACAACGTATAACCAAAGCCAGTGTCTTTCAGCTCCACGCCAGTCGGAACACAGGTTTCACGCACAACGTACACTCTCCTCTGGGAAGTATGGTTAGTAAATGCATATACTTTACCATACAACATACTTCCATTTTTAGAAAGTGATGCCGCGCAAAAAAACGTAGACCTTTATGATTCGACACCGTGCTTATAACGCTCAAGCTTTCCAGGGCCTGCGTATAGTACGGAAAAGAAACCAATTACGGCGAAAATCAATCCCACGATATAACCATGATTGATGGCGCTACCTAGAGAATCACTTAAAAAAGAATGAACACTCGGCTCGATTTGTAAAGGCTCACGCATGAGAACTTCAGGGTTAAGCAGATCAGTTGCTTTCTCCAAGGAAATGCCATGTAATGACGCCCCTTTGGACACGATACTCGCATAATTTTGGTTCACAACAGCAGACGTGATTGATGCACCGAGAACGCCTCCGATGTTCCGACAAAACCCAACGATCGAGGAAGAAATGCCCATATATTTTTTATCGACCGAATGCACTATCGCGTTTTGTGCAATGCTCATTAACGGCCCGATTGCAGCAAACCCGAACAAAATCATCAAGAGCGTTAAGAAAAAGAAGGAAATGCCAGGTGAAACGTACATAAGCAAAATAGAACTTACTACACAAGCGAGCATAGAGAACGCCATGAGAGATCGAAAGGAAAATTTTGTTTGTAACATTCCGAATACCACAGCACCTCCTGTCAAAGAGAGCATCAACGGTGTCAAAACATTATTGGAGTTTGGATATCCAAGTACGGCCACAGCGAAAATAGGCAAATAAGTGATGGCGGCAAACATGATGGCACCTTGAGAAAGACAGGCGATACAAGTCGCGACCACCATACGATTTTGAAAAATTTGGAGAGGAAGAATCGGTTCCTGTGCATGACGTTCTACCATAATAAAAGCAACCCCCACTATTCCGGCCAGTGCAAATAGTGAGATGATTTGCCACGAAAACCACTCATATGCTTTTCCTCCCCATTCAAGCGCCAGCATGACAGCTATACAGGAGACGATTAATGTAACGGTACCCAAATAGTCAATCTTTGGCTTTGTATGAGAACGGGATTCTTTCAGGGAAAATAGAAGCGTTACTAGAGACAGCAAACCGATCGGAACATTGACATAAAAGCACCAACGCCACCCCAAATAATCCGAGAGCAAGGTCCCGACTTGAGGTCCAGCGATAGAAGAGAGCCCAAAGATTCCGGCAAACACGCCGGAGATTCGCGCTGTATATTTCGGATCAGAGGAAAGCGTAAATAGGATTGTGAAAGTAATGGGAAAGAGAGCCCCTGAACCTATTCCTTGAAGGGCACGGAAAGCAATCAGCTGTTCAATACTTTGGGCAACGCCACAAAGTGCCGACCCAATGAGAAAAATAGTAATGCCAAGTAAGTAAAACAACTTGCGTCCAAATAGATCGGACATTTTCCCGAAGATGAGCATCGTACTGGTGGCGGCTAACACGTACGAGGTAAAGACCCAGCTCATACTTTCAAAGCCACCGATATCTTTAATAATGTGACTAATGGCCGCCGAGGTAATGGTATTGTCGAGGGAAGACATCAGTAAGCCCAGTGCCAAAGCAAGGATAATGAAGTGATTACGTTTTTCGGATTGTGACATAAAAAGCGAACTCCTATCTCTTTTTCTATTCATGTAGCAAACTTCGCTGTAAGACTATTATTTGTGCATTCGTTGCCAAGAAATAGGGAAAGAACAGTTGCAAATCAAACTTTACATCGTTTATGAATGTAAGTTTTTATACTTGCCGTTGACTTTGCCCTTAGGGGAAGGGGTATAAGTAGAATAGCGATACGGAATGAACAATGGAGGTGAACCTGTGCTATCAATCGGAGAATTCTCAAAGATATGCGGAGTGTCTACCAAAACGCTTCGTTATTATGCCGAAATAGGACTAATGAACCCGGACGAGATTAATCCTGAAAATGGCTATCGGTATTATTCCATCAAGCAACTGAAAAAGATGCTCTTCATCAACCGTTTGAAATCGTATCATTTTTCGCTGGACGAAATAAAAGCCATGTTGGAATGGGAAGAAGATCAGTCGGAGGAGAAGCTTGTTTCCGCCCTTCTTCGCAAGCAAAGGGAAATGTCCGAAAAACGAAACGCTTTGGACTATACCATCAAACAACTGAACCATGATCTTTCCAAAATGGAGCAGGGCATCTCCATGATGTCATACCTTGACAACATAGAAGTACAGCTTGTAGAGACCCAGCCAATCCATATTGTCTCTTTACGCCAGATGATGACGAGTGATGATTATGCAACAGGGTATGGTAAGTATTTTAGTAAGCTGTATGAAAGGATTGCGACTGAAAAGCTCACCTTGCTCGGTACGCCGATGACGATTTATCACAGCCCTGAATTCAATCCTGCCGGAAACGATACCGAGTTTGCACTCCCGGTCGCGGAGGCGGTAAAGGGAACAAAAGATTTGCCTGGGGGACTTTGTGCAAAGTCTGTATGTAAGGGTCCTTACTCAGAATTGACTGCGGTGTATGCCAGATTGCGGGAGTGGGTAGAAAATGAAGGCTATGAATTGGTGAGATCGCCCTACGAAGTCTATGTAACCGCACCCGATCAAGCCAGTATTCCTGAGAAGCTTGTTACGGAAGTGTATTTTCCAGTCAGAAAAAAATGATATTCACTTGTTGAGGAGGGAATTATCATGCAAAGAAGCAATTGGCCCACGACAGAATGGCAAGCAGTAGACCCGGCCCTCTTGAACATAGACGCTGAAAAACTAGCAGAGCTAGATCCTATCATAAAATCCGCGTACAGCAACATAAACGGGATCATGATTGTGAGAAATGGATATATCGCCCATGAAAGCTACTATCATGGCTATGGACCGAAAGATAGGCACCATGTAGCGTCTGTAACGAAAAGTATTCTATCTGCTCTCATTGGTATTGCCATAGAGAAACGGTTTATCAAAAATGTCGACCAAAAGGTGCTGGAATTTTTCCCCGACTATGCACCTGATCATACTGATACGCAAAAACAAGCAATCACCATCCGCCATCTCCTCACGATGACAGCCCCCTATCCTTTTGAGGATTGGTACGAACCACTGGACAAATTGTGTATGCAATCCGATTGGGTAACATTTACTCTGGATATGCTCGGTCAAAAGGGAGAGATTGGAGCATTTAAGTATTCGACCGCTGGAGCGCACCTGCTTTCAGCCATCCTCACACGCAGCACAGGAAAAAGTGCCCGAGAATTCGCCAACGAATGCTTGTTTACACCCATCGGCATGGAGGAAATCCCTGATTATGAGATGAAGGCGTTTGCGTTTGAGGATTTATTCGGGAAAGATGTGAGAGGATGGGTGAAGGATCCAAACCACAACTCCACAGGAGGGTGGGGGCTCACCTTAACTCCTCGTGACATGGCACGTGTTGGTTGGCTCTATCTGAATCGTGGCTGTTGGAACAATCATCAGATCATTCCAGAGGCTTGGATAGATGAATCGACAGCGATGAATCCCAATCAATACGGGTATCTATGGTGGTTGCGTGAAGAGGACGGTGTTTTTGCATACACTGCACTGGGTGATGGCGGTAATGTTATCTGTTGCATCCCAGAAAAAAACCTCGTCGTAGCCATTGCATCGGAATTCATGCCGAATCCTCGTGATCGATGGACGCTAATCAAGGAGCATATTATCAGGGCGGTATTCTAAGGCAGCAGATAGGAATCGAAACAAGGAACCGGGGAGTTGCAGCTCACCCGGTTTAAGTGTTAAACGATCGTTTACCTTTACTTTACTTGGAAGCGTAATTTTCGGCAGCAATGCAAATGTAGTAGCTTAAACCCGTTTGCTGTTCTTCCAACATAGCGCGGTGGAACTCATCTAACAGGAAAAACCTTGACTGCTCGGCAAAAGCTCTCGCATCAATTGGATGGTCTTTTTGTAAAAAAGCAAGGTGGTTTTCGATCGCAGAAACTACTGCTTCATCCTCGATACTTTTGTTGTTTTTTAACGCCGCTGCCATAGACTTCATGAAAGCAGTTGCTTCAGCAGCTTTTTCATTCATGGAAGCCACGTCCAGATTCTCTGTATCCAATTGAAAATCGTACGCTTCCTGCAAATGCTTATTTTGTTGAGTGAATGCCTGTTTCCATTCGTCCTCGTTCAATCCATCAAACATGTTATCAGTGGACATATTTATTCTCTTCCTTTCGTGTTGAATCGTTTCTTCTAAAGTAAGCAAGATGCGCTCCAATCGAAGCTGGCGTGCCTTTAACATCGCTTGCTGCTCACCTAAACAACGAAGTCTGTCTGGTTCGTGATCGAGTGCAGCTTTCACGCTGTCTAACGGAAAATCAAGCTCACGATAAAACAAGATTTGTTGTAACCGCTTGAGTTCATTCTCACCATAATATCTGTATCCATTTTCTGTGACGACTTCGGGCATCAGCAAACCAATCTTTTGATAATGGTACAGGGTCTTGATTGTGGTACCAGACAGTTTTGCTACCTCGTTAACGGTATACAACATGGTGATTCACCTCCTGAAGTTGAGTTTGCAGTCTGACCTTAGGTTGGAGTCAAGCGAAAAAAAAAGAAAGAGGAGTATGGCGGAAATCAAACGAATGTAAGCATATGATCCATATAGTGGATAGGGGGGATTCGCATGACGAGGTTATTTCAGTTGGATTCTGAAGATGACATCGAGAAGGTAGTGGCCCAGGCGCAGCAAATCGCACAAAGGGCGATGCACGAATACGACTTGGATGGGGAACAGCTTCATTTCAATCAACTATCCGATACTTGCACGTTTGTAATCGAAACAGAGAAGGATGGTACCTATTTACTCCGCATACATGGAAACAAGAACAGAAATGAAATTGATTCCGAGCTTGCTTGGCTCAGCTATTTGCATGAGAAAATAGAGATAGCGATTCCAACGGGCATCGAGTGCCGCAATGGTTCCAAGACAGTGAGCATCGATCTTGCGAATGGTGACTGTGTAGGCGTATCCGTCATGCGTTGGGTCGAAGGGGAGCATGCAGATGAAGAGCTTTCGGAAGACCAAGTTTACAAAGAGGGCGTCCTGTTAGCAAAGCTTCATACCGCATCCCAGGATTTCCAATTGACCCCTGAATTTGCGCGTCCGATCTGGGGAGAGGATAGCTTCAAGGAGGCCATGGCTAGATTGACGGAACATTACCAACGGTTTCTGACAGACGAAGAATTCGAGCTGTATGAATTGGCGGCGGATAAAATACTCACTTGTCTCGCCAAATTGGACAAAAATAGCAGCCACTATGGAATCATTCACGGCGATCTGCACCAAGGCAACATCGTGTTTCTCAACGGAGATCCTCATCCGATTGATTTTGGAAGATGTGGATTTGGTCACTATCTTTATGATATCGCCCATACCATTTTGGGTTTATATCCTGCACAAAGAGAGCTAGTCATAAAAGGCTACGAGAGTTTGCGGAAACTAGAAGGGGACTGGCTCCCTGCACTAGAGAGCTTCGCGGTGATGGTCATGATTGAAAATTATAGTCACCATGCTCCTGACCCCAGAGAAACGGAGGGGCTAAAAGAAGAACAGCCCTATGCAATACCTATGATCAAAAACTACTTGAACGGCAAGCCATTTCTTTTTCATTCAAAGGCAGAGAAGGAGAGGGAAAATGGATGAGCTCAGCAAAAAGCCGCCGATAAACGGCGGCCGTTTCCATTATCGCACGGATACAGCAAGAACACGAGCGATCTGCTCGCTGTCCGGTTCTCTGTACACATAATCATGAGAATGCGGGTGGTGAATGCTTACCCAGCCGTGCTCGATAGCCTTTTTGTAGTAATGCTTAGCACGATCCTCTTCACCACTCAGATAGAACATGCAAGCAGCATTCCAATACAAGGCCGGATCGCCATCCCAATCCCAGCCTTTATCAAGTGCTTGGGCATAACTCCATCCGGCACGGGCGTAGTCTTTTTCCACGCCATATTTCAGGTCGCCTCGCATGTAGTGGTTGCCGTTGACAAGGAAATTGTTTAAAGGAAGGTTCCATCCGAACAGAACCGGGAAATCCGCGAGCAGCTCGAAACCGACAGACAAGGCTGTTCGCTGTGAACCTAAATTGTTTGACCAGCACTGCCATCCCACTCTTTTGATTCCGCGTTGTTTGGCGAGTGAGAGAGCACCCAATGCTGTCTTTCGAGCCCATCCGTTACCCCGATAATCCTCATCGGTTTCAATACCCAATTCACATTCGTCTTCTACTACCCAATCCGTCATGCACCAACTAATAATGGTAGGCCCCTCATCGGTATCTTGAATTGCGGCACAACCGAAGCCTTTGGCTTCATAGGCTTCAATGGATGGCCAGTTCTCTGCTATTTCATCAAGAACATCCTCAAGACCTATCCATTCTTTACGCTTCAAAAAGGTGCTGTCTATCGGGACAATATGATTGTCAACAGGAAGGGACAGATCCTGTAAATGGTGAGTAAAGATCATTCGTCCACTTCGCATGGGAAATAGATCTTTCATCACGATATCGAGAATGTCATCCCACTTCTCATCCGTAGGATAAAACAGGACGTAGTCAAGCTGTTCATCAGCAGCAAGCTGCGGTAAAATCTCCTCTTTGAGCAATGCATTCACTTCTACAAAGAAGAGCGGATTATCAATACTGCCTCCTAGAAAAATACCTTGGGGGCTTGTCAACAAGGCTGATCTCGCGTCATTTGACAGGAATATTCTACCGGGAATCACACCTGTAATGACGCCTTTGATGGATATATGATGCTTCAACGTTTCAAACAGATTGGTCGCGCTATGGAAGCTATCAGTTGTGAGTTCCGTTCCTTGAACCATTTTTTGAGCAAACATTTCGTTCATTTCCTCCCATAGCATATGAGAGAAGGGATGAAATTATCGTTTGGAACCTCTCATATGATTTTCCATTTGTTTTTGCGAATCCAAAACATCATCACTCCTTTACCTAGAGTAGGGCGCGAATCTCTGGGGTGTGTGTAGTCTGATGCCCCCAAGTTCATTATGGATGAGTATCCAAATATTACAAGGAAAAATTTCATTATTTACATAATTTTATTATGGTAAACAAAAGGTAGCCCAGGACTTTTTCTTGTCCAATGCTACCCCTGCCTTTTTTTATTCATCCTTCCTGACGCAAATGACAAGCGAGCTGTAATTTCAGCAAGTCTTCCGGATTTCGCAAATCGATATGAAGAAGCTCCTCGACTTTGCGCAATCTCTGATACAACGTATTGACGTGAATGTGCAGCTCCTTGGCGGTGAGTTGAGGGGATTGACTATATTTCATATAGGTTATGATCGTCTGTTCCCATTCCTGATATTTTTCCGGGTCTTGCCAGAATGGCGCAAACACATCTTGAATGAATGCATCAATATCGGCCTGACTCTGGTTCAGCATGAGGCGATTGACGCCCAGGTCTTTGTAGTGCACCACACCATAACGGCTGCGGTTGGTCAAGTAGTGAGCGGCTTTCTTGGCTTCTTCGTAGCTTTTGCTGATTTGCTCAATCCCGCTTGCCATACTTCCAACACCAATCGATAACGATGCTTCCTTGCCAAGTTCCCACTCATAGGACGCCTGTTGTAGTCTCTCCCGGATGTCCTTGCCATCTCGGGACCCGAGAGACCGGATAAGAAGCGTGACATGGTTATGGAATCCATAGACAAACATCTGCGTTTTACTGAACTCCCATTTCCAACGGGTAATGAGCCGGTGAATGTTTGCTTCTAGCAAAGCCAGATCGTGGCATTGCGTCAGATGGGCATATATTACGTAGTATTTTGCTTGTGGCTGTAACCCCATCGAACGGGCGCGGTCAACCAGTTCATTGCCTTTGCTTGCAATCAGCTCTTGAAAAAGATCGTGTGCTCGCTTGTACAGCACGGAGCTGATCGATTGCTTTTTCACCAAATCGAGTATGAGCACAGCACGCCCTTGCTCGACCGTCATTCGTGCAAGATCAGATAGCCCGCGTTCATCCAAGGGAATCATGAGACATCCGAGAAAGATGCTCCCATTGATTAGTGGATACAAGCAGAACAGTTGATCGTCACCAGCAGCGGGAGAGAACAGGCTGACGGAAACAGGCTGTCTTCTTTTGTTCAGCAATGAATACAGTTCATCCCAGCTAAAAAATAAAACACTCTTTTCCGGATACATTTTCTGCTCAAGCCAATCGGCAAAATAAATGGAATGGCCTGTCATTTTGCTGAGGGTCTTTACGATTGTTTCCGCCCCTTTATTTTGCAGGGACAACTGCTTGATCGATTCATGGATCTGGTTGCGCTGTATCAAATCATCGTGCTTGGCTTGCAATTGGGCGCTCATGGCAGCCATATGTTCATACGCTCGCTTGACTTCTGCATAGAGTTCGGCATTTTGCAGGGCGATGGAAGTTTGGTCTGCGAAGCCTTGGAGGAGGTCGAGGTCGTACTCCGTAAACACATTTTCCTGGTAAAACTGATGCAGAACCAGCACGCCGATACGCTTTTCTTCACGTGATATTGGAACGCATAGCAGCCCATTCAAGTCTCGCAATGTTTTTGCGTGGTTCAGGGAGTGAAAGTTGTCAGCGGAGATGTCCTTCATCGCGTAGGTTGTTTCTTGACTGGTTTTGTACATGCGCGGGATACCGTCTTCAAACACTTTGCCCGCGATGGATTCGCCCACCCGCATTTTGAGATCCTTGAACACCGTATCATGAAAACCGACGGTCGCTTTCGGAATCAATCGGTCGATAGTGGGATCATACAAGTGCAAGAGACCTGCATCAGCAGCGGGGATAACAGCCAGTGCGTTACCAATGATGCCACGGATGATTTGGTGAACGTCGAGGGTAGAAGAGATGGAGCGAATCCCTTCAAAGAGCTTCTTGCTTTCCTCCGCTTTGGCAGTCATTTTTTCTTCTGCCAACAACAGGCGAATCCCGAACCACAGTAGTTCCCGTTGGTCAGAGGTAAGGATGACTGATTGGTTTGCTTTATGTGCAAGGCAAATAACAGCTTGTCCTTCCTTTTCGTAGAAAAAACGGTACATCTGTTGGGAGGGAAGGGACTCATATGTATAACGCATGTGGCTAGCATCGCCGTCACAGCGAGGTACTGTCATAGGAGGAATGTTTGTGGCAGCGGTTTCATGGAAAGAAGAAAAAATAAGCCGAAAATGTCGATCACGCGAAAATTGGAACCAGATCGAAAATGGCTGATCACCAAACCATTCGTGCAGCTTTTGAAGCAGGAGCGAAAATGAATTCATCCACGTGTCCTCCATGTAGAGAAATACACATTAATAGTTGGAAATAAGTGTCTGTATATACATTGTATTCATAATTTTTGCTATATACAATACTCCTATAAGATGCGGAAGGTGGGAGACGATTTGACAGCAACCTACAATAATTACATCGATGGCGCTTGGGTGACGAGCCATACTGGACAAGTTTTCCCTAGTACGAACCCTGCCAATACAAATGAGGTTCTCGGTTATTTTCAAAAATCGGACGGGCTGGATGCGCGTTCTGCCATTGAAGCTGCTGCCAATGCTTTTGGTGAATGGTCGCAAAAATCGGCTCCCTCACGCGGAGAATTCTTGTTCTCCCTCATTCACTTATTGGAAAAACACAAAGAAGACCTCGCAGAAACGATTACCCGCGAAGTCGGAAAAACTTTGCGGGAAGCGAGAGGCGAGGTCACCAAGACAATCACTTCCATGAAGCAGTTGACTGGGGAAGCCACTCGCCTGACAGGTCAAACGGTCCCTTCCTTTGATGAACGAGTAATTGGTTACACGGTGCGAGAGCCAATTGGAGTTTTCGCGATTATTGCGCCTTGGAATTTCCCGTTGGGGATTGGCTTGTGGAAGATTGTCCCGGCTATCCTCGCAGGCAATACGGTTGTGTTCAAGCCAGCAAGCAACACCTCCTTGATTAGCGTAAAGCTGGTAGAGCTCCTGATTGAGAGCGGCGTACCGGGTGGTGTAGTGAATTTGGTAACAGGACCGGGTGCGGTAATTGGTGATGAATTGGCGAATCATCCACTGGTCAAAGGCATTTCCTTTACGGGTTCTTCTGAAGTAGGACTTGCCTTGGGGAGAGCAGTTGGAGCCAGAGGGGGCAAAATTCAGGCGGAGATGGGTGGGAAAAATCCGGCGATCATTCTCGCGGATGCTGATATTGACCTTGCTATCGATTCCATCGTACTAAGTGGATTCTTCGATAATGGGCAACGTTGTACGGGGACCAGTCGCGTATTGGTCGTTCCCGAAGTAGCCGAACAAGTAAAAGCAAAACTGATCGAGCGAGCGAAGAGCTTGAAAGTCGGAAATGGTTTCGATCCAGAGAATCATAACGGTCCAGTAGTGGACGAGCATCAACTCAATTTGTATCTTCATTATGTACAAAAGGGGATCGAAGAAGGTGGCGTACTGGAATGTGGGGGTAAGCGCCTGGTAGAAGGTGATCTTGCCCAGGGCTACTTCGTCGCACCGACGGTATTTACCGGCATTACACAGGAGATGACGATTGCCAACGAAGAAATTTTTGGCCCTGTGATCGCTGTGATCGATGTGGATTCTTTCGAACATGCTATGCAAGTGGCTAACCAGGTGGAATTTGGCTTGTCCTCCACGATTTTTACGAACGATTTGCAAAAAGCTTTCCAATTTGTCAAAGGCATTCAGTCAGGTGTCACGCATGTCAATATGCCGTCGACTCATTTTGAATCACAGTTTCCGTTTGGTGGCAAAAAGATATCGGGATTGGGGCCGAGAGAGCAAGGGGAGTCAGCGCTCGATTTTTACGTCGAGACAAAAACAGTTTATATTCGACCATAAGTATAGGGAAAGCAGGAGGAGCGAAGATGGAAGCGATTGGTGTTATCGGCATTGGTGCAATGGGTAAAGGGATGGTCTGTAATCTATTGCAAAAAGGCTACCACGTGTATGCCTATGATCCAAGTCCGGCAGCAAAAGCCTGGGCGAAGGAAAAAGGAGCGATAGTCGTCGAGTCTCCACGGGCAGTGGGTAGCGTAGCACGTGTCGTTTTCACTTCGCTTCCAGGTCCTGCGATTGTTGAGGAAGTTATGCTGGGTACGGACGGACTTTTCTTATCATTAGGGGCGGGCAGTTTCGTGTTTGATACAAGTACGATCGATCCTGCTACAGCAAAACGTCTGAATCAGCACGGCGTAGAAAAAGGGATCTACTACTACGATTGTCCGGTGAGTGGAGGACCTTCGGGTTCTGCTGCTGGAACGTTGACCATTATGGTCGGCGGTGATGAGGCCAAGCTTCCAGAAATCATGGACTATCTCAGGGCAATTGGAAAGGAAATTTTTTATCTGGGGGAATCCGGCGCCGCACAAGTTGCGAAGCTTTGTCACAACTCAGTCGTTGCCGTCATCACAGCAGCATTGGGAGAGGCGTTCAGTGTCGGAGCAAAAGCAGGTGTCAATCCACACAAGCTGGCAGCAGTCATGGACAAAGGCTCTGCCCACAATCGTGTGCTCTCCGTTTTTGGGCCTAACATCTTGTATGGTACGTATGAAAATACAGTCTTTTCCTTGGATCATATGCACAAAGATTTGCAGCTCTATGCGCAAACCGCACGTGAACAGCAAGTGCCTGTTCTCGTTGGAGGAACGGTTGCGCAAATGTATGAGGCAGCGAAAGCACAAGGCAAGGGTAGCTGGGATTCGAGTGCGGTTTGTACCGTGACGGAGGAGCTGGCTCATACAACGATTGCGCGTTAAGGTTGAAAGAGAAAGTAGACTACAGCAATATTGCTTGTAGTCTACTCAGACTGAAGAGAAACCCCCTTTTGGGGGATTTCTTTTTGGC
>NZ_LMPN02000023.1:0-615481 GCF_001423865.2 Brevibacillus sp. Leaf182
AAGCAGAGGGTCGGCGGTTCGATCCCGTCAGCCTCCACCATTTATATTAATGGACAAGGAAGGTCAGCTAAAAACGCCACGTTCTGTGGCAACACTGACACTCAGTCGTCCTGACTATCGCGGGATGGAGCAGCTCGGTAGCTCGTCGGGCTCATAACCCGAAGGTCGCAGGTTCAAATCCTGCTCCCGCAACCAAATTTTCTACTTGCTCTACGTCAAATTATCTTCTTGATCAAGTAGGATCGAAGTACCCAGTGGGTGCAACCAAATAATGGAGCTGTGGTGAAGTTGGAGTTCACGCCGGTCTGTCACACCGGAGGTCGCGGGTTCGAGTCCCGTCAGCTCCGCCATTTCTAATCAAATGAAATTGGCGCGTAAAGCATGGATATAAGGCTCGGTAGCTCAGTCGGTAGAGCAGAGGACTGAAAATCCTCGTGTCGGCGGTTCGATTCCGTCCCGAGCCACCTTTTATAGGGGCATAGTTTAACGGTAGAACGAAGGTCTCCAAAACCTTTGGTGTGGGTTCGATTCCTACTGCCCCTGCCATTTTTTAAGACAATAGTAGTAATCATGGCGGTCGTGGCGAAGGGGTTAACGCACCGGATTGTGGCTCCGGCACTCGTGGGTTCAAGTCCCATCGATCGCCCCATAAATTTATAGTTGGGGATTACTTATTGGGGTATAGCCAAGCGGTAAGGCAACGGACTTTGACTCCGTCATTCCTAGGTTCAAATCCTAGTACCCCAGCCATTAATATGCGGACGTAGCTCAATTGGTAGAGCGTCGCCTTGCCAAGGCGAAGGTCGAGGGTTCGAGACCCTTCGTCCGCTCCATTTCTCAAATAGTTTCACCTTTTATATCATGGAGGCATAGCCAAGGGGTAAGGCACGGGTCTGCAAAACCCTTATCCCCGGTTCAAATCCGGGTGCCTCCTCCATAGTACTTGCCGGTGTGGCGGAATGGCAGACGCGCGCGACTCAAAATCGTGAGGGAAACCGTGGGGGTTCAAGTCCCTTCACCGGCACCATACTTTTACAAGCTAACCCTGAATGTCAAGAAATCTTGATGATTAGGGTTTTTTTCTGCTTTAATAAGCACATAGTGTAGACAGGGAAATAGACAACTTGTGTACGCAAAAGGACGAGGTGGTTGAGGTGTTTTACAAACTGCAAGACAAGCCGCCAATGGGGATCACGACGCTGTCCGTATTGCAATGGATGATTGTAACTGTTTCCAGCAGTGTGGCGGTACCACTAATGATTGGAGATATGTATGGCTTGCAGGCAGATGAAATTGGAAAGCTGATGCAGCAGACCATGTTTTACATTGGACTCGCGTCACTACTGCAAGTATGGATTGGACACCGCTATCCGATGATAGAAGGACCGGCTGGATTATGGTGGGGGATCTTTATCATTTTGGCTCAACTCGGAACGAGCATGGGTCTTCATCCACAAGAAATTGGTCAATCCTTTCAAGTGGGGATGATATTAGCAGGTCTACTCTTTTTCATTTTTGGTTTATTAGGCTGGATTGGCAAATTACAGAAGTGGTTTACGCCGCTGGTTTCAGGGACGTATATGATTTTGCTTGCTGTTTCTTTGTGTAGTAACATTCTCACCGGTATGCTCGGTATTGGTTTTCAGCATTCAAAAGAGGTACAACCGGGTGTAGCACTTGTGTCCATAGGGATCGTAGCCCTTGTTGTGTTTATTATGCGGACGAAGCGATTCTCCAGTTTTGCCGTTTTGTTTGGCATGGTTGGTGGCTGGATCGTGTACGCGCTTCTTGGATGGACAGAACCTGTCCGACCTACTGAGCAATTATTTTCATGGCCTTCTATTTTCTTTTGGGGACCCCCACGCTGGGATTGGGGCGTTGTATTAACAAGTATGCTGACAGGATTCGTTCTGTTGACAAACCTCATGACGAGTTTGGCGGTCATGGGAAAAGCGACAGACACTGTGCCTACTGAAAAGCAGTACAACCGCGGTGGTATTTTTACAGGAGTATCCCATTTTCTGTCGGGCTTGAGCGGTGTGGTTGGTATGATTCCCCTTTCCTTGGCAGCAGCGGTTATTCAAACGACGAAAATGGCTTCACGCCTGCCATTTGTGATAGCGATGCTGGGGATGATGCTGATTGGGCTGATTCCCACTGTTGCTCATTTTTTGGCGGCTTTGCCTACTCCAGTGGCATATGCGGCAATGTTCATTTCCTATACGCAACTTCTTGGCTTCGGGTTGAAGGATTACGTGAATGTGAAGATGGATGAACGTACGATTATTGTTGGGGGCAGCTCGCTGCTGGTCGGGATCGGAGTCATGTTCGTACCTGCTGTAGCTTGGCAGCAACTTCCGGCATTAGCCAGCTTTTTGTTCGGCAATGGCTTATTGCTTGGAGTTATTGTGTGCCTGGTTCTGGAACATATTGTTTTTAGAAAAAAGGAAGACAGCGTAGAAAAAGACGGCCAGGCTGCATGACGGGCCGTCTTTTTCTTAGGCGGTAACAATAGAGGAGTGAGTCAGCTCGCCACCGTTGATTTCTGTAAACATGCGACCAACTGAACCTACGATTTCTTCTTTTTTAGATGGTTCCATTTTTTCGTGGAAAAAGATGACTTGGAGCAGTGTGCGGCTTTGCTCCGTTACACATGAGCGCTTGGAATCGACGATGGGACTCCCAAATGCGCCGTTACTATCAGCGAGTAGCAGTTTCCCTTCCATGTTGACTTCGCGTCCATTTAATCCTTCATAGACATCATCGGCATGGCCGAGGCGACAAGTGATATCACCCGCTAAGTGATCGACGTCATAAATCCCAAAAGGAAGAGCGTGCAAAACCGAGAAAAAATTATTAACATCAACAGCGCTGTTGATCCAGAAAAAAGGATTTCCCTGTAGCAGTCGGCGCAGTAATGCTTCAGAGGAAGGGCGGTATCTGGACGGATCAATGCCAACTTGCTTAAAGCAGGCCCTCCACTCGCGGACGCCTTCGATTTCTGTCAGGTTTGCAGTATCGTGCTCCAGCCGCAAGCTCTCCACATAATAATTAATGCGTCCTTGCAGCATTTTAGGGGAGTCACTGACGGAAGTATTGCTGTATTGTAAAATGCCGAGAGAAAATTGCGGCAGACGCTCGGATACGGAAGAATCTAGCTGAACCTGCATCTATAGACACTCCTTACTAAACCTATTTTTGGTAGTATAACAAAAAATTTTTGTGGAAGCGACTAAGCTTCGATACAATAGAAGAGAACAGAGGAGGGAACCCCTGACGATGACGATGCGTGAGGTTGATATTTATACAGACGGAGCTTGTTCCGGCAATCCAGGACCAGGTGGTTGGGGAGCTGTACTGATGTACGGCCAACACATCAAGGAAATGTCCGGTGCCGAACCACATACAACGAATAACAGAATGGAGCTGTTGGCAGCCATCAAGGCGCTCTCTACATTGAAGGAGCCTTGTAAGGTGACATTGTACAGCGATAGTGCATACTTGGTTAACTGCTTCAAACAAGGCTGGTATAAAGGTTGGCTGAAAAACGGTTGGAAAAACAGCAAAGGACAGCAGGTGGAGAATCAGGACTTATGGAAAGAACTGCTGCAATTGATGGACACCCACAAGGTAGAGTACGTAAAAGTCAAAGGACACGCCGACAACAAATGGAACAACCGCTGCGACGAATTGGCGACAGGAGCGATTAAACAGCTGTGAACGATTTGCAGTACTGGGAGCAGACAAAGCAGTCCATCATTGACTATGCCAAGGAAATCGGAATCGATAAGATCGGGTTTGCTAGTGCCGATCCATTCATGACCTTAAAAGAACGGCTTCTTGTACACCGGGAAAAGGGTTATGAATCTGGATTTGAAGAGCCTGATTTAGAAAAGAGGACGAACCCGGAAATGTTGTTGGACGGGGCACGTTCGCTGATTTCTATAGCACTGGCCTATCCATCCAAGCTCAAAAATCCACCAAAATCAGAGCCGGGTGCGTATCGGGGAATCTTGTGCCGTGCAGCATGGGGAACCGATTACCATCACGTTCTGCGGGACAAGCTGGACAAGCTGACTCGTTTCATTATGGAGCTGGAGCCAGGGGCTCGGATCGAATCCATGGTAGACACGGGAGCATTGTCTGATCGCGCTGTTGCCGAACGGGCTGGGATTGGGTTTGTAGGAAAAAACTGTGCCATCATAACGTCGGAGTTCGGATCATGGGTGTACTTGGGGGAGCTTGTGACGAATCTTCCGTTGCCAAGCGACCTACCGATCGAAGAAGGCTGTGGCGACTGTAATATATGTGTAGACGCTTGTCCGACCGGAGCCTTGATTCAGGGTGGGCAGCTTGATGCACAGCGATGTGTTGCGTATTTGACTCAGGTAAAAGACTTTATTCCAGATGAATTTCGCGCGAAAATCGGAAATCGGTTGTATGGTTGCGACACTTGTCAGACGGTATGCCCTAAGAATCGTCGCATCGACAACAACCATCATGCTGAATTTCAGCCTGATCCGGAGATTGCCAAGCCTTTGCTGATTCCGCTGCTTCAGATGAGCAATAAGGAGTTCAAGGAAAAGTTCGGCCAATCCTCTTCATCTTGGCGGGGCAAAAAGCCCATTCAGCGCAATGCGATACTAGCGCTTGCACATTTCAAGGATCGGACGGCTGTTCCTGACTTGGAGCGTCTTTTGTTCGAAGACCCTCGTCCAGTTATTCGTGGAACTGCTGCATGGGCACTTGGGAAAATCGGAGGAGAGCAGGCACACGAAGCGCTCATTTCCGCAAAAGCAAAAGAGGCGTCACCAGAAGTGGTGGAAGAGATAGAAAAAGGCATGAGCATGATTCGTGCGCAGGCTTAGCTTGAAAGAGAGAGGGAGGACGTAGAAAATGGCAAAGGAATTAGGCTATACCATGATGGATTCACCGATTGGACCATTGCTCTTGGCTTCTACAGAAGAAGGGCTGTGCTACATTCAGTTTGCCAATGAACAAGACGGATTGGTGCCACTTGTGCGCTGGTGCAAAAAAACGTTCTTAGGAATTACCCCGACGCGCAACGATTCGATCAATGAGTCTGCCAAAAAACAATTAGATGAGTATTTTGCAGGCAAGCGAAAGACGTTTGATGTTCCAACCGTATTGTACGGTACTCCCTTTCAAAAGTCTGTATGGAATGAGCTATCGAACATCCCCTATGGAGAAACTCGTTCTTACAAAGATATTGCCTTGGCTATTGGAGCGGCGAAAGCTGTTCGGGCCATTGGCGGTGCAAACAATCGCAATCCGATTCCTGTTATTATACCGTGCCATCGTGTCATTGGCTCGAATGGTGCCTTGGTCGGATACGGCGGTGGGTTATCCATTAAAGAATATTTGCTGTCCTTAGAAGAAGGTCCACTATTTGCTCACGCTTCTTCCTAATAAGCTGTCTGCTTGCTCGGGCAGCTTTTCTTTTTCTTCTGAATGCCCCACTAGCGACATATTCTTCAGTGAGACGAACGGTTCGTGAGTCTATGTTGCAGTCTAGAGGCGGAAAGGAGGAGAGGAAAGTGGAGTGGCGTGAATTTGTTCAGCAATACTTTCAAGCAGTTCACCAGTCATCTATGGACGGAAAGTATGAGCGGCTGCTGCCTTTTTATTGCACAGGAGAGTCTGGCGTACAGGAAGAATGGGATCGACTGAACCGGGAGAAGCGGAAAATCGAGGAGCGGGGAGTCAAGTTATTGGCTGTCCAGGGACAAGTAACGCCCATGTGCTGGGTAAATACCGATGCCACCATGGAAATAACAGTTCAATGGCAAGAAAATAAAACACTGGGGATCAAGCATACCAAGTATAAAGAGACAAACAAACGATTGTTCCAGCTCCAATTGCTAAAAACGAATGAGAAATGGTCGATAATCGGGGCAAGGGAGTCGAATGGGGATCAAAAATTGGTGATCGAAGAAGAGGAGGAGCCTATCATCGTTGTGTCAGGCGTCGAGGATGCCATTGACCAACCTATGCTGATAGTGCATGGAGTGGGAGGGTACAACGCTGCAAATGCAGTCGCGTATGCGGAACGCTACTGGAATACCGCCAATCCCGTGTACCCTCGTTTTACGGATGACTGTACGAATTTTATTTCGCAATGTTTACACGCTGGCGGAATCCCTATGTTGATGTCGAAAGAGATGGGCAAGGGCTGGTGGATTCGCACGGGAAAAAGTGCCTCTTGGAGCTATAGCTGGACGGTGGCGCATAGCTTGTATTTGCTTTTAAAATCGGGTGGACCACCTATGCGGGCGGTTACGAAAAGCTCTGCGGCCGAATTGGTCCCAGGTGATATCATTTGTTATGACTTTAACGGGGATGGGCGTTTTCAGCACAATACGATCGTGGTCGCAAAAGACGCGAATCAGATGCCGTTAGTGAATGCCCATACGACAGATAGCAGCATGCGTTATTGGGCATATGAGGATTCCACAGCCTATACGCCCAAAATGCGCTATGCCTTCTTTCATATAAGAGGGGTATAATTACCGCTAGCGAAAAAAAGCTCTTCGTATAAAAGAGATGCCGCGAATCATCCAAATCATTGCTGCGAAAACGAGCATGTCTGAAAAGGTATGCGGTTCTCCTTTAATGGATTGAATGTAAATCAAGCCATGGATCAAGACGATGATAAAAAGCCATGGATTGGCGAGATGAAGCCTTTTCCAACTGGAGCCACCCAGCCATTTCTCTGCCTGTGCAGAAGAAGTCAGCCACAGGGCTAGTAGAACGAAAAAAGCAAGCAGCCCAAGGTAGTTCGCAACGCCTGTAAGGGTCCAGTTGGGAGATGGCCACATGGTTGGATCAGAGGAAGCGAAAAAGAACAGACCCAGCCAGCCATCAGCCTTTTCAGAACGATTTTCATGTATGATCATCAAGCGGGGCTCACCTTCAAAAAGGACGAGTACAAGAATGACATGCAACAGTCCAGTTAGCCCAGCCCATATGCCGATATCTCGACGGATGGACAAGCTGACGGCCATCCAGCCAGCAGGGAGCCAGGACTGGAGTGGACCAATCAGCAAGGTGCAGCCAATCAAAATAAATGAGAGATAGCCGAGAAGCATGCTCCATGCTTCCAGTGCTGGGAACGAAGAAAACTTAGCCCACATCCAACTGGCACTTAACAGGATCAAACTCACGATGCTCACATGTGCGACAAGGCGTCGCCCAAATGAAATAGGTGTCCCCATCTAATCGTCACTCCTTCGATAGCCAAAGTTTTCTGATTAGATGCAGCAGGCACTCCATTTGTTACAGAAGCTGGGCACGGTGGTATAATAGGACGAGTACAGGTATCAAGTTCGCAATTTACAAGGAGATTTTCAGATATGCCGTTACATATTGTTTTGCATGAGCCGCTTATTCCGGCCAACACAGGAAACATCGCCCGTTCATGTGCAGCGACAGGAGCGCATCTGCATTTGATTCATCCGCTCGGATTTTCGACGGACGATCGTTACCTGAAGCGGGCTGGTCTCGATTATTGGCATGCGGTTAACGTTCACCATCATGAGAGCTTTGAGCACTTTGCTGCGGCACAAGGGGAAGGGGCTGGTACCTTTTACTTTGTGGAGACCTGGGGAGAAAAGTTGTATACGGACGTTTCTTTCCGGGATGGCGACTACATTATCTTGGGCAAGGAGACGACGGGCTTGCCGGAAGAGCTCACAGAAAAATATCGGGAACAAACTATTCGTATTCCGATGAGCGGTGCGACCCGTTCTGTGAACCTGTCCAATTGTGCAGCGATTGTCTTGTTTGAAGGACTTCGTCAGTTAGGTTTTCCATCGCTATCGTAAGGCATTTGGGAGGGAGAAATCCATTATGACTGTGAACACTATCCTGTTTGATTTGGACGGTACGTTATTAGAGATGCAGACAGAACCCTTTGTCAAAAGTTACTTGGTTGAAGTAGGCCGTCATGTCGGAGATAAGTACGATACCGAAAAGCTGTTGGCGCTGATTTGGGATGCGACCAAGGCAATGATCATGAACCAAGAGCCTGACAAGACGAACGAGCAAGTTTTTATCGAACATTTTACGGAACACAGTGAGTGGGATCGGGAGGAAATATGGCCTCTGTTCGATTCGTTTTATCGCGATGTATTTCCGACACTTTCTCACCTGACGTATCCTTCGCCATGGGCAAAGCAGATTATTGCTGCCGCCAAAGAGCAAGGATTCCGGGTTGCAGTAGCGACGAATCCTGTTTTCCCGCGTGATGCGATTCACCATCGCCTCGCTTGGATTGGGATGTCCCCGGATGATTTCGAGCTGGTCACCGTCTACGAGGAGTCGCATTTCACGAAGCCTAATCCTGGTTATTACAAGGAGATTTGTCAAAAGCTCGGGGTGGAACCGACAGACTGTGTCATGGTCGGGAATCACATGCAGGAGGACATGGTCGCATCCAAGCTGGGAATGAAAACGTTTTTGGTAACCAATTGGATGGAAGACCGCGGTGAGCCTCAGTATCTGGTAGATCAGCGGGGATCATTAGAAGAGCTGTTTACAGCGATTTCTGAAAAAAGCGGTGTGTTTGCAGGTTAAGGAATGACCATGAAAGAATAGGCGAGAAGCAGGCTGTCCGTTTGAAAAAATGGTCAAGCCTGCTTTTTCACATACTTTTCCCAAAATCATCAGGTAGGCTAGGTGTTGTACGGCCACGTTTTACATAATAAAAGGAGGAAATCTGTATGAAAAAAATTATTTCATCTCTGGTAATGGCTACTTTGCTGTTTAGCGGTATCTCTGTTGTGAGTGCGGCAGATACAGGAGCGGATGCTACAGTAACTCACTCGAAAGCGGAGAAAAAGGAAGAAAACAGAGCAAAACTGAACGCGAAGGCTACCAAGTGGGGCGTAGAAACCACAGATAAAACAAATAAGGAAGTAAAAGCAGCCATTCAAGAAGCAAAAGCGGTAAAGAAAGCAGAAATCGCTGAGAAAAAAGCGGCAAAAGAAGCGAAGAAGCAAGAACAACTCGTCAAGCTAAATGATAAAGCTGTGAAGCTGGGCGTTGACACGGCAGGTAAGACGGCGAAAGAAGTAAAAGCGGCTATTAAAGAAGCAAAAGTAGCAAAAAAAGTAGCAAACGCTGAGAAAAAGGCAGCAAAAGAAGCGAAGAAGCAAGAACAGCTCGAGAACCTGAAAGAAAAGGCTGCCAAGTGGGGCGTTGACACAGCAGGAAAGAGCGCAAAAGAAATCAAAGCTGAAATCGAAGCGAAGAAAGCAGAAAAGAAAGAGAATAAGAAATAACAAGAAAACAAAAAAAGCAGGTTGCCATAGGCGGCAGCCTGCTTTTTTCCCTGGATGATCCTTACATGTTCCAGGTTTTGTCCTCGTTGTAGCCAGCTGTCAGAATGAAAAACAGAAAAGCTCCGAAGACCAATGCTACGATAAATGTACCCACGGTTGACAGCTCCTTTCGTAAACAAACTACTCCCATTATAGCGTAGCCTGCCCACTTTGCAAACGAATTAAAGCTGTTGTGCCCTTACGTAAGTGATAATTTTCGATGGTCATTCACGAGTTTCAAGAAGGCACAAAGCGAAATGGGCACACTCAGTATTTCTCCTGTATCCAGTTCCATTCCTGTCACTGCTTGGTAAATAAATATCGAAAGAATCACCAAAGTTGCGATGCCGGTCAAATAAAGTCCTTTTTTCACTTGAATGCGTTCTGCTTGGATGTCCATGTTCGTTCCTCCCGTTATTTTACGCCAATCCGTATTGGCTGCCCGTGTATGCTGCTTATGATTGTATTTTACAAGGGAGAAGGGATTACAAACCATCGAATCAGCTTACAGCTACGCTCGTTAAACCTTACAATTCCGTAATCCTCCAAGCCGTCAAAAAGCAATGTGCCGTATTTTTATGGGAAGATTGCTGAAACTTGTGCAGATGTCGCGCATACACATATGTAAAGGCTGTAAGAGCCTGTTGGCAACCGGAGAAAACGGCTTGCACGTGAATGCGTGACCGCAGGCGGACATATACATGAGAGTACATTGTCGTTGGGAAGAGAGAGGGGCTTAAGAGGGAGGAGTGTCGAACATGGACATTTTAAAACGGATCGCTGAGCACCGGGCCCGCGAAGAAAACCTGATGTGGAGAGGAACATTCGCCGAATATTTGCAACTGGTACGTAAAAATCCGCAAATTGCCCAGACGGCGCACTCACGCGTCTACAACATGATTAAAAGCGCAGGGGTTGAAGAGAACGAGGACGGCTCACGTTCGTATCAATTTTTTAG
This sequence comes from Brevibacillus sp. Leaf182, assembly GCF_001423865.2. Taxonomy (NCBI): domain Bacteria; kingdom Bacillati; phylum Bacillota; class Bacilli; order Caryophanales; family Paenibacillaceae; genus Brevibacillus; species Brevibacillus sp. Leaf182. The sequence goes on from NZ_LMPN02000023.1 coordinate 10,300, forward strand.
TCGAGAAATCTTCGGATTGGATCGTTCTGTTGAGCGCCTAGTGGAGGAATATTTCCACTCGGCTGCACGTCGTCTGGATGTCCGCAAGCGCATCTTGCTCTTGATGGGACCTGTCAGTGGCGGTAAGTCTACGCTCGTAACGATGCTAAAGCGAGGACTAGAAGAGTATTCTCGGACGGAAGCCGGAGCGATCTTTGCACTTGATGGTTGCCCCATGCACGAGGAACCTCTTCATCTCATCCCGCACGAGCTGCGTCGAGAGGTAGAAGAAGAGCTGGGAATCAAGATTGAAGGAGAATTGACGCCCTATAACCGGATGAGGTTGGAGACCGAATACGGAGGGTGCATCGAGGATTTCCCTGTTCGCCGGATCTTGTTTTCCGAAGCCAATCGTGTCGGGATCGGTACATTTAGCCCTTCCGATCCGAAGTCTCAGGATATTGCCGATTTGACGGGGAGCATCGACTTTTCGACGATTACGAAGTACGGCTCTGAGTCCGACCCACGTGCGTATCGTTTTGATGGGGAGCTGAACAAAGCCAATCGCGGATTAATGGAATTCCAGGAAATGCTGAAATGCGATGAGAAATTTTTGTGGCATCTCCTGTCGCTGACACAGGAAGGAAACTTCAAGGCAGGTCGTTTTGCCCTCATTTCTGCGGATGAGCTGATTGTTGCGCATACGAACGAATCGGAGTACAAGGCTTTTATTGCGAATAAGAAAAATGAGGCACTGCAATCTCGGATTATCGTCATGCCGATGCCGTATAATCTGCGTGTCAGTGACGAAGAAAAAATATACGCGAAATTAATCAAGCAATCCGACTTGGGGCATGTGCATATTGCACCGCATGCGCTCCGGTCAGCAGCAGTCTTTTCCATTATGACCCGCCTGAAAGAATCGAAAAAACAGGGGGCCGATCTGCTGAAAAAGATGCGGCTGTATGACGGTGAATCGGTGGAAGGCTTCAAGGGAGCCGATCTGGAAGAACTGCGTAACGAGCATGCGGATGAAGGAATGTCCGGTATTGATCCGCGTTATGTCATCAACCGTATCTCCAGTGCACTGATCCGCCGCGACACGGAGTGCATCAATGCGCTAGATATTCTTCGGGCGCTAAAAGAAGGTTTTGACCAGCATCCATCTATCACCAAGGAGCAGCGGGAGAGGTATATGAACTTCATCTCTATCGCGCGCAAGGAATACGACGAGCTGGCGAAAAAAGAAGTGCAGAAGGCGTTTGTCTACAGCTACGAGGAGTCGGCAAAAACGCTCATGGATAACTATTTAGACAATGTGGAAGCTTATTGCAACATGAACAAAATCCGTGACCCCGTTACAGGTGAGGAGATGGATCCAGATGAGCGCCTGATGCGTTCCATCGAGGAGCAAATTGGCATCTCGGAAAATGCCAAGCGGGCCTTCCGTGAAGAAATTCTCATCCGTATCTCGGCCTATGCGCGTAAAGGGAAGCGGTTTGACTACAGCACGCATGATCGTCTGCGGGAAGCTATCGAGAAGAAGCTGTTTGCCGATCTGAAGGATGTCGTCAAGATTACGACCTCGAACAAAACACCGGATGAGCATCAGCTCAAGAAGATCAATGAGGTCACCAAGCGACTTATCGAAGAGCATCAATATTGCCCAGTTTGCGCAAATGAGCTGCTGCGCTATGTGGGTAGCCTGTTGAACAGATGACAGAACGTTGGCGACATGAGGAGCACGTCATATTCGGCGCAGATTGCGCCAGTTGCTAGGAGGAGACGGCATGAAAGATGAATCATCGTTCATTGTCTCCCGGGAAGACTGGTCGCTGCACCGCAAAGGGTACCAGGACCAAAATCGACACCAGGAAAAAGTGAAAGAAGCGATCAAAAAAAATCTGCCCGATCTCGTCAGCGAAGAAAACATCATCATGTCGAATGGTCGGGAAGTCATTAAGATCCCTATTCGCTCCCTGGATGAATACCGATTGCGTTTTAACTTCCAAAAGGGAAAACATGGCGGTCAAGGTAAAGGAAACAGTAAAGTAGGCGATGTCATAGCCCGTGACGGCGATCCGGCGCAAGGGCCAGGAAAGGGTCAGGGAGCAGGTGATCAGCCGGGTGTAGACTATTACGAGGCTGAAATCAGCGTAGAAGAATTGCAGGAGATGCTTTTCGCCGAGCTGGAGCTGCCGAACCTTCAACAAAAAGACGAGGAACAAATCGTCGTGGAAGAGACTCGGTTCAATGATGTCAGGAAAAAAGGCTTGATGGGCAACATTGATAAAAAACGTACGCTGATCGCGGCCATTCGCCGAAATGCGCTGGCAGGCTACAGTGATATGGAGCTGGGGATCACCGATGATGACCTGCGCTTCAAGACGTGGGAAGAGATCATCAAGCCTCATTCTAATGCTGTCATTATTGCGATGATGGATACGTCGGGTAGTATGGGCGTGTTTGAAAAGTATATCGCCCGCAGCTTTTTCTTCTGGATGGTACGTTTTCTGCGCACCAAGTACGAAAAGGTCGAGATCGTCTTCATTGCCCATCATACGGATGCGAAGGAAGTAACGGAGGACACCTTTTTCTCGAAAGGGGAAAGCGGGGGGACGATCTGCTCCTCTGCTTACAAAAAAGCGTTGGAGATCATCGATAGCCGCTACCCGACATCGCAGTACAACATTTACCCGTTCCATTTTTCCGATGGCGACAACCTCACGTCTGACAATGAGCGTTGCGTAAAGCTGGTGAAAGAGCTCATGGAGAGATGCAACATGTTCGGCTATGGCGAAGTGAATCAGTATAACAGGCACAGTACCCTCATGTCAGCATATCGCCACATCAAAGAGCCGAAATTCATGCATTGTGTCATTCGGGAAAAGGGCGAGGTATACAAGGCGTTGCGTACTTTCTTTGGCAAGAAAGAAGCTGTGAAGTAATCCATAGAGGCAACCGGGCGAGAAATCGTCCGGTTGACTTCTATTTATTTGCATGAGCCACATGAACAAAATGTGAGGGGTGTTACTATGTATCCACAAAAGCATCGGATGCGCAACACGGGAGCCTTCACTTTCTTGGCATACTTTACATTGGGCGCAGGTGTCCTGCTATTTTCCATCGGTTTATACAATGCAACAGGTCTTCAACTGCACGAAAAGGGGTATTATATCGCATGTATGCTTCTGGTAGCAGTTGGATCGATTTTGACACAAAAAGTAGTGAGAGATAACGCAGAGGATCGAGCGATTATTGAGGAGCAGGAAAGAGAATTTAACTTGAAGGTATCGAAAGCGGAGAAAGAAACGCCGAAATAGCCTGGTTACATATGGACGAATGGTAGATAAAGCAAACCCATGATTGATTCTTTGTCAAATGAATTCACAACGGTTCATTGAGCAAGGGATCAATCATGGGTTATTTGTAAGGAAGTGGTAGAACCTCGGGAATTGTAACGGTCAGACTACTACAACATAGGATGGAGTAAATTAATCATCATCGTCGTCACCATCATCGTCTCGATGTTTTTCCGCTTCTTCGCGAATAATCCGGGCCGCATTCAAACCGATCATCTGTGCCGCCGTGGAAGTGTTGCCGTCAGGTAAAATAGGGGAGATGGATAGATCAGCGACTTTGAGATTTTTCGTGCCAAATACATTCAGGTACCTATCCACAACACCTTCGGAAATGCTTTTCCCCATTTTACATTGCCCACCATAGTGAGCGAAAATGCTGCAAGATGCTCTCACATAAGCAGCGAGCAAGCTTCGTTTTTCTGCTTCATCCGGTACTTGGAATAGGGGCTCGGGAGGGTATACTATTTTGTAAATGCCCTCTGGATCGAGTTCACGAGCCTTCGTAATCACCTTGAACATTTCGATATATTGGTCTACCAAAAAGTTTAGGTCATCAGGATTTTCAAAGACATTGAATCTAATCGATGGATAGGCTTCCGGATCACTATGTGCAACCGTAATCGAACCTTTACTTTTGGGGTTCAAGTCTGCTAGGCCAATACTCATGATATTGCTTTCCTTTGTGGGAACAAATTGCCAACCATTGATAAGGACGTCTTGAACAGGGATAAAGAACGGTACGGGAAGACCTAATATTTGCAGGCGGCGACTCGGTCCGTTTTCTTTTTTAAATGCACCAAGTGCCACAGGCTGATCAGGGTCAGCAGCAAATACTGGAAGGAGTCGGTCTGTTTTTACCTCGATGCCCATGCCAATACTGTATTGCGACTGAAGATTGTGACCGACATTTGGACTCTCTACCAATGTTGCTATCCCTGCTTGAGCTAAATCCGTCGTTCTGCCAATCCCTGATCGTTGTAGGATAACCGAGGAGTAGGTACCGGCAGAGACAATAATTCCTTTTTTCGCATAAGCGATTTGTGTCACGCCGTTTCGAACGAATTCGACCCCAACGGCAGTCTGCACGTTCTTTTTTGATGCAAAGAGAATTTTATTTACGGTTGTTTTTCCGAAAATGACTAACTTTCTGCCTCCAATCCCGAACTCATCTGGCTGGAATTCATTGCCCTGTGTCACGATTTGGTTATTTAAATACCCGGCTCTCGTGGAGGAACGAATAAACTTCCCATCTACTTCTTGTTGAATATACTGTGATTGATAGAAGGTACAGTCTCGGATACCTGTATTGTAATCTTCCACGATGGGGATACCCAAAACCTGAGAGGTTGCTTCAGCCAAAGTTTGGATAAGCCCACTATTCGGAATCAGTTGCTGCCTGACAAAAATAGGGCCTTTTTTACCGCGTTCTTTTGGGCTTTGTGTATCTCCCGTATAGGTTTCGTTTTTTTTGAATAGGGAGCGGAGATGATCGTAGCCCCACTGATCTCCGACGAGTTTTGCCCACTGATCATATAGCTGGCGGCTTCCGCGGACAGCATACATAAAATTATGTTCGGAGCTTCCACCAATTACTCTCCCACTCCATAGCGGAAGCTGGCGTCCAATTGCTTGTTCGATTTTCGAGACAGCAATGAAGGATAGTTTGTTATCATCTGCCATATTCACTGCTGCCTCTAGAGAAGCGCTTGGGTTCGGCATATTTGTACCTGCTTCCAGAACAAGTACAGAAGTCTTCTTGTCATCTGTCAATTCCTTGGCGATTACTCCTCCGGCAGTTCCGGCGCCAATCACGATATAATCGTACTTTTCACTTGCTGGGCTTGAACTTTGTCCCAATTGTTGCACTTCCTTTTTTCATAATTTCCTAGCACTTTCAATCTATTCATGCCGGAATGCGGGGGTTCCAGCAGCAAATCAGGCAAAATCATTATTTGCAATCTTTTGTGTGAATGGCATAGGAAGATAGGAAGTAGAATGGGGTTAGCCGATTTGCATAATATTCACGTTTGCGGCGACAAACTTGATCTCTTTCAAAATTCTCCCGTTCACTCTGCTAAAATTTCGCCCCAGATGCGCCTAAAGGAGGCAAGGCTGGGGGAACCAATGTATCATAAAATAAAACCGTCACGGTCATGCCCTGACGGTTTTTCGAATGAGCTCGATAAACTCCTCTGCTTTCTCGATGTGTGGAGCGTGCCCCACATTTTCCATGACAATCTCCTGATAAGAACCACCAGCGCGCTGATATTGTTCGAGCACGTCACGAATTTGGGAGACCATCGGCTGCGGGGGATACTCGTCTTCCCCTGGCCATCCGGGGACATAGCCAAGCTTGCCCAGCGTACCGAAATCAGCAAGCGACTGATCCGAGATAATGGCATCATCCGCACCGCGAATCCATAAAATCGGGCACTTGGGCTCAATCTGGACAATACCGGACAAATTTACGTATTTGGGAGAAATCGCATTCGTAATCCCTGTCGTTCCAGGAGCAACACCGGGCCAATGATTTACGTATTCAAAAGCACCGGGGTAAAAGCTATCTCCTGTTCTCGTAGAGAGTATTGCGCTCACATAACGGTCTTCCTGCTCTGGACTAACTTGGAACGGTGGCTTGAAATAAAGCTGATTCATGACATTGCGAGGACTGGAGGGGGAGTCACTACTCATATCTTTAGCGGCTATCCTTTTGACCAGCTCCGAGTTGGCGGCTCCTCCACCCGAGCCCGAGAAACTGCTGTAGCACGGGGTGCCAGCTATATCCTTGGTTCCACCAAAGCCGTAAGGGGACATGGGGGCGATGAGAATCAGGGAGCGGACTTCCTGTGGGTGATCGATGGCAAACTGCATCACGATCCCTCCACCCAACGACCAGCCAGCAAGATGGACAGGCGTTGGCAAATCCAATGCCCGAATAAACGAATGAAGGTCATCCGACCAGTCTCGCAAACCTCGTGTCGCATCGATAGGCAATGCTTCACTTGCTCCATAGCCACGCATATCAGGTGCATACACACGGTACTGGTCACACAGAGCCGCAATGGTATCATCCCAGAACAAGTTGGCTGATGCATTGCCGTGAATGAGGAGAAGCGGTTCTCCTTCCGGTAGGCCTGCTGTCAGGTAGGAAACGAGCAATCGATCGGTCTGAATCGTTTTTGTTTCGATTTGTGCATCCATCAATGATGTGCCTCCTTTCATTGGATAAGATTATAACTATCAGAATATTTACATTATATATCTGTTCGGTTACAAAATGAGAAAAGAAAACAACCGCCCGTGAAAGGCGGTTGCAGGAAGGTTACATATGGAGACCACGCATCTGTTGTTCGATTTTCTCAAAGCCGCCAGAAACCTTAACGACTTCGTCTTTTTGCTCAGAAACGAGAACAAGCACTTCTTCCAGGCTCTCTTTGTTCTTGTCGGTAATATCTGCGTTGACTTCTACTTTTGCGCCGACTTCCTGAATCATGCTGTGAACATGGACGATGAACTCTTGCAGGTTTTTCGTTTTATCCGCAAAGTTTTGCATGTAGTTGTCTACATTCGTGAACATTTCTTGTACTTCGAGGATGCCCTCGCTATTTTTCTCAAAAGAAGTCTGTGACTCCGAAATCATATCCGATACGAGCTTCATTTTTTCGCGAATAGTCATCAGCAGGCTCGAGATCGACTCTGAGGATAGCTTGGAGGATTCAGCCAGCTTGCGTACTTCATCTGCTACGACAGCAAATCCTCGGCCGTGTTCGCCTGCGCGAGACGCTTCAATCGTGGCATTGAGTGCCAACAGATTGGTTTGTGCAGAAATCTCGGAAATGGTTTGAATAATTTTCCCAATCGATTCGGTTTCTTTATTGAGCTCTTGAATCAGCTGGTTCGTACCTTGGATGTCCGTGATGAATCGTTCAAAGTCATTGCCGATGTTGCCAATGCGTTTGCCGCTCTCGCTAGTGGCTTCTTTGGTCGATTCTACGTACTCATGCATCTCTGTAACAGAGCGGGTCATGTCCTCAACTTGCAGATTCGTCGAGCTCATTTCCCGACGCAGCTCGTCCGTATTGCTGGTTTGAATCGTAAAGGACTCCATAATGTCTTGTAGGGAAGCGACGGTTTCGACAGCGCGAACATTTACACCGTCCGTCACCTTGTTCAAATTCTCTTGATAGTCTTGCATAGAGGTGAGTGATTCGTTGATCTGATCCAGAACACGTTGCAACGATTCCTTCGAGGCAATCGCTTCTTGCTTTTGTTGCTCACTTTCCTCTTGCAGCTTGTTATTGAATACAGCATGCATCATGCTTGTGACAGAGACGAAGCAGAAGGTAAGCAGGAAGTACATCAGATCAAGATTGCTTGTCGAATGGAAAATCGTTTCTCTCTGTGTCAGGAAGTAGTAAGAGACAATACCCAATGTCGATACAATCGTCAAAATATTAATGAGTCGGTCTTGATAAATCCCCATGACTGCTACAAAGAACATAATGGTCATGATATTGATCATATGCGGGTCCAGTCCAACTACGATGAACATGAAGATCCCGATTACGGCGAAGTTGAAAAACTTCATGAAGGGCGCTGCTTTTTCACGGAAGCTCGGGCGATTGGAGATGTAAGTAAAAGGTGCCAGCACACCATACAAAATACCCAGCACCGTGAAAACGAATGTGTACGGTACGCCTAGAAAGAGGTTTAAGACTTGAACAACCGTAATAATACTGGCGAATACGATTACGACCCAATTATTTCTTCTTCTCAATAGATCAATGTTATCCATGTTTTACCCACCTACTTCGACTTTTACTTGGTTGGATGACGACGAATTGTACCAGGAATATTTCGGATCATGCTTATTGTCATAGACATCTTTTAGATGGAAAAGGGTCGGAATGGCATCGGCCCCTTTGTAAAAGACGATTTCTTTGGTCTGAGTCGCCTTTACTTGATACTTCTTGTTGATGAACGTAAAAAAAGTCGGATCTGCTACACCGATTGCGTGGGTATATCCATGCTTTTCAGCGTAATCTATCATCAAGCAAATTCCTTTTTGCCCTAGTTGTCCACGGTATTTCGGCAAAACAGCGAGACTGTCTACCTCCATTACTTTCATGTCTTCTGTAACAACATCCTGAAAAAGTGATTTCATATAAGCACTTGATTTGGAAAAGGGCGTCATTTCAAACGTTCCACCTGCTTCACCATCTTCGGCAATTAAGAGGAACAGAGCCGAGCCTTCTTTCGCGTACTCCATCTCGAAGCCCATGCTTGTCCATACTGTTTCTTTGATTTCATGAAATTTTGCTAACTCTTGTACGGTTTCTACTTGTTTGTACATAACTTGTCCACTCCATCATTTTCTCTGATTGAACCATGTTGTGTATGTTTGACGTCTCAAAAGTTATGTTTTTCCATCTGTTGCGAAAATGAAAGTGCTTTCATCCTCCTTTCAAAAATATAAACACCAAAAAAGGCCGTTCCATCGAAATGGAACAACCGAAGCTACCAACATCGAAAAAATGGTCTCAAGATGATGGCAACCCGGCTATCATGGTCAAAGACTGTAGACCCGTGGTTTTGCGTCGCCACCTTTCGATGACTTTGCCTTTTGCATTTATTAGCAAAATTTGTGAAAACGTGTCGAATTTTGCTAGACGTAATCATGCAAAATATAAGCCAAAAGATATATCTTTGTCAAGTTTTGGTAGGGAAAAGATACTAATTGTTCATAAAGCATAGACGTACAAAAAACCAGTTGTGGGATCAACTGGTTCTTCATTATAGGCGTTAGGTTAGGGTTCGCAGAATGTCGAAAACTTCAGTAGGCTCCATTCTCTTTTTGTAATCTGGATCTAAGCATGCTGACCGGATTACGCCCTGGTTGTCGAGGATATAAGTAGCAGGAATGGGGAGCGTCCAGGAATCGTCACTGTTAAAATGCTTGAGATCAATATCCAATGATCGGTAAGTATTCTGTAAATAATCAGGCAGTCTGAATCTGAGTTTATATTTTTCTGCCACCTGGTTATTGGTATCGCATAACAAGGGAAAGCTCAGTCCGTTTTTCTCTTGCATAGTAAGAGAGTGTGAAGGAGATTGTGGACTAATGGCAAGCAATTGAGCACCCAGAGAGGTTATCGTATCGATCTGTTTTTGGTATGCTTGCAGCTCCAAATTGCAGTAGGGGCACCATGATCCACGGAAAAATGTGAGGACGACGGGGCCTTTTACGACTTCTTCCGACAGGGTAAAGGTCTTGCCAGTGTGGTCGTTCAACGTAAAATCAGGCGCAATCGAACCAATCGGCAAGCCCTTTGCCTGTCCAGAGGTCCGCAACTCCTCGAGTGATCTTGTAAATGCATCCGTTACTTCACGAGTGAGGAAGTCTGCTATTTGAATGGTTGTATTATCTAGCTCTTCGCGCAGGCTCTGAAAATGTGGTTTATTCATATGTCGTTCCCCTCTTTTTCGAAAGAATAGTAGAAGCCATAGCTTTACGATATCTTTCTTTTGGAGGGAAAGATGTAATCTGAATTACATTTTCTTCAAAATTTTGTCCCGATGAATGGAAATGGATTTAAAGCCTGTTTGAATCAGTTCTTCTCTTGCTAAAGCACGTAATGCTACCGTCACAGCTTCCCTGGATGCCCCGACAAAGTGGGCGAGTTCTTGATGGGAAAGAGGTAAATCAATTTTTTGAAACGCCGAACTGTTGGGATTGCCAAATTGATCGGCAAGCTTTACTAACGTGGAAAGAATGCGATCTTGTAAAGGGAGAAGGGCAAGATTTTCGGCTGCCTGGCTGATCGAAGCCATTCTATCGCTAATGAGCTTCATGATCTTCATCATCAGTTGAGGATGTTCGATTATGTAGCTCTCAAATTTTGCTTTGCTCATTTTACAAATGAGGCAGTCTTCGATGGTTTCTATATACATCTCCCTCGTACCTAATGAGAGCAAATCCATTTCTCCAAACACATTGCCTTCCCCGAGGATATCAAATGTGAACTGCCGCCCATCCCGATTTACTTTATATAAACGTACTTTCCCCTGTTTGATGAAATGGAAGCCCTCTGAAAAAGTTTCCGGTGTTTGAATACACGTATTTTGGGGGAAAGGGGTTAAGGAGGTTAATTGATCGATTAAGCGCAAACTTTCCTCGGATAATGAATTCAACAAATAAAATTGGGATAAATATGTGATTCGGTTCATCATTTCTGTTCGGTTTGGGTCTTCAGGATCGTTCTTTTCGCTTTAGTGACAATTCTTTTCGTTTCCTTTGTATCAGAGATTCTTAGCCACTCGTCACAAAGCTGCGTCACCCAGTCTGGTTGTGATTTACTCGAATCGTTCAACCAATTCCCTACAGAATCTTGAACATATTTAGATGCATCTGACTTCACTGGAGTGAGTAAAGGCAGGCAGCGAGCAGGCTCACTTTTCAATGCGTCAATATGCTTACACCAGACCCCTCGTGGGCGTGTGGCTTCTACCGCAAAGCGGCGAATATTTTCGTCGGTATCAAGTACCCATTCGCTCAGGAGTTGAATGGAATGGTTGAGATCATGCACGAGAGAATCTCGAATCGCCATCCATGCGATCTCTTTTACTCCAAAATGATGATCAGCTGCTAGTTTTCTTATTTGCTTTAGCTTTTCTTCGAGCGATAAGGTGTTGTCCAGGCCGATGATATAGGCACTCCAGCAACGTACACTGTCTGACTTGTGGGTGGCCAACGATAGGAAAACGGGAGACGTAGCTGTGGGTTTACCAGATTCGTGTAAGATCGCAAGTAGTTCTTGTCCAATCAGACGGATAGCTTTCATTCCGCTTGTAGATCCCGTTTCTTCTAATTGATCAATAAGTTGAGAGACATGCGCACCTAATTGAACATGAGGCAGAACGCTTCGTAACAGATGAATATGATCAACAGCCTGCCACTCAGTCAAATTGACGCTTTCTAATTCTCCAGCATGAAGGAGTGCTAATACATTTTCAGGGATGAGCGAGGCTTTACTTGCTCCTTTTCTCGTGCGCACCGAATCAGGCATTTTGAATGAACTCCTTTTCGCAGTAATGGTAAAAGTATACATAAAAATCACCGGTAACAAAAATTTTCCAACTATCCGATAACTAGAAGGAATAGGAGGGGATTTTGATGAAGGAAGTAAAAGTGATTCAATTTTACTTTTCCGGAGGCGGTGAAATGATTAGCATCGAAACGACGGAACCGGAAGAGATCATTCAAATGGTCGCGAATCAAAACGACGGATGGCTCCAGTATGATGATGTTGTCATTAACGTGAGAAATGTTTTGTATATCAGAGTACGCAATCAGGCGTAAGAATAGGAAAAGAGTGTCAAGCTCTAACACGAAAAAGCTCTCCTTTGAATGTGGAGGGCTTTTTCGTGTTGGAGGTACCGCTACTGGTTATCCTATTTATATAGAAGAAAAAGGAGGGTGGCAAGATGACGCTGGAAGAAGTCATGCAGCAGCTCGAAGCGATGGGGACAGAGCAGACGAAAAAAACGTTATTGCGGCATGGTGCAAAAGAGCCTTTGTTTGGCGTGCGAGTCGGCGATATGAAAAAGCTGGTCAAAGAGGTAAAACGTGATCAGCAGCTCGTTCAGGCGCTGTACGATACGGGAAACTACGACGCCATGTACTTGGCCGGATTGACGGTTGACCCGAAGAGCATGACAAAAGAGCGGCTACAGGCTTGGGTCAAGAAAGCGTCATGGTATGCGCCCGCCGAATATACGGTTGCGAGTGTAGCTGCTGAGAGTCATTTTGCTATGGAGTTGGCACGGGAATGGATCGAGTCAACGGAAGAGATGGTAGCTACATGTGGGTGGAATACATATTCGAACTATTTATCGATTACTCCAGATAAACAGCTAGATAAAGAAGAAATTAAACGGCTCCTCGTGAGAGTGAAGGAGACGATTCATCAGGAACAAAATCGCGTCCGGTACACCATGAATCAATTCGTTATTTCAGTAGGTGCGTATGTCCCGGAACTTCATCAGGAAGCGTTGGAAGTGGCCGAAGCGATTGGCAAAGTACATGTAGACGTCGGACAGACAGCGTGCAAGGTTCCGTTGGCTACGGAGTATATCAAAAAGATAGAGGAACGGGGGAGTGTCGGAAAAAAGAAAAAGACATGCATCTGCTAGTCGGGCATTTTTCTCATTCATTTGGCGTATATTTCTAGGGTGCTTTTGTTTACTAAAGTATCGACTATTCCTTGCTAATGTGCTATCATGATACCTTGTTAACGTATTACCACTTTATCAGAGTAAAATGTAGAGTAGGGAAACGAGGGGGATCATCACGATGAAGAAAATAGCATGGATGTCATTGCTGTTGAGTGCAATAGTTTCATTGGTAGTGGGCTGTTCCAGCGCAAAAACTGGCGCTGACGCGAACAAGCTGATTATCGGAATTGACGATAAGTTTGCACCAATGGGATTCCGGGATGAAAAAAATGAGCTAGTCGGTTTTGATATTGATTATGCGCGTGCAGCCAGTGAAAAGATGGGAAAACAAGTCGAGTTTCAACCAATCGATTGGAGTGCAAAAGAGTCTGAACTAAACAGCGGTCGTATCGACTTGATCTGGAATGGATATACGATTACAGATGAGAGAAAAGAAAAGGTTCTCTTTACCAAGCCTTATCTGAAAAACGCGCAAGTAGTTGTTACGATGGCAAATAGCAACTTGACCAAGCTGTCAGACTTGGCCGGTAAAGGAATTGGATTGCAAAAGCTGTCTTCCGCAGCTGACGCTGTCAATGCAAGTGACATGAAAAATCAGGTCAAATCAATTACCGAGTACCCTGATAATGTACTGGCATTGAGCGATATGAAGATTGGCCGCGTGGAAGCAGTTGTCATCGACCAGATTGTAGCCGATTACTACATGGCAAAAGAACCTGGAACCTTTAAGCTGTTGGAAGAATCGCTTGCACCCGAGGAGTATGGAGTGGGCGTCAAAAAAGGGAACGAGGCGTTATTGAACGAACTGCAAAAAGCATTGGATACCATGAATCAGGATGGAACAGCAGCTAAAATATCGGAAAAATGGTTTGGCGAAAATCGCGTGTTGAAATAAACGGAAGATACGATGGCTTCGCCGAATGATTGGCGAAGCCACGCTTTATTATAAGGATTAGGAGCATACCAGATGAGCTTAGACTATATTATCTCCATTACCGTGCCCATGCTAGAAGGGGCGCAGATGACGGTGTTGCTGTTCTTCATCGCTATCCTGGCATCAATTCCATTGGGATTTCTCATTACCTTAATGGCGAATAGCAGCAACAGAGGTCTGTCTTGGTTCGCGCACACCTATGTGTATGTCATGCGTGGAACGCCTCTATTATTACAGCTATTGTTTTTTGTCTTTGGCCTCCCCCTCTTGCCAGTGATCGGAGAATACTTGGTTATGGATCGTTTCGTAGCGGCATGCCTCGGCTTTGTGCTGAACTACGCAGCGTATTTCGCGGAGATTTTCCGTGGAGGACTGCTGTCGATCGACAAAGGACAGTACGAGGCGGCGCAGGTCCTCGGCTTTAGCAAATGGCAGACGACCAACAAGATTATTTTGCCGCAAATGTTTCGCGTGGCTTTACCTGCCGTCGCAAATGAATCCATTACGCTCGTAAAAGACACCGCGTTGCTCTATGCGGTTGCCGTCCCAGAATTGCTTCACTTTGCACAAACGGCTGTGAATCGCGATTTTACCATCGTTCCGTTTTTTATTGCGGGAATCATTTATTTGTTGATGACGCTATTGTTAACGTTGTTCTTTAAGTGGCTGGAGAAAAGGTTCAAATTCGAATAAAGGGCTGGCGCAATATGGAAATCATTCAAGTATCAAATCTAAAGAAATCGTTTGGCAATCAGGAAGTTTTGCGAGATGTCTCGTTTTCGGTGAAAAAGAACGAAGTCGTGGCGGTCATTGGACCATCTGGCTCCGGCAAAAGCACAATGCTGCGCAGCTTGGTCAATCTGGAGCAGGTGAATGGTGGCAGCATTCGTGTACAGGATGATTATTTGGTGAAGGACGGCGTTTACACGAGTAACCAGGAAATCAAGCAGATCACATCGAGAATGGGCATGGTCTTTCAGCATTTTAATCTGTTTCCTCATCTCACAGTAAAAGAAAATCTGGAGATCGCACCACGCGTAGTCAAAGGTGAGGCGTCTCAGGACATCCGCAGAAAGAGTGCAGATCTCTTGGAAAAGGTCGGCCTGTCTGATAAGGCAGACGCGTATCCGGCGAGGCTCTCAGGCGGACAGAAGCAGCGTGTGGCGATCGCCAGAGCACTGATGATGAATCCGCAAATCTTGTTGTTTGACGAGCCTACGTCTGCGCTCGATCCCGAACTGACGGGTGAGGTCCTACAAGTCATCAAGCAGCTTGCCCAGGAGCATATGACGATGATGGTTGTGACGCATGAGATGGGATTCGCGCGCGAGGTAGCGAACCAAATTATGTTTATGGACAACGGGGAATTCGTAGAATCGGGGACACCTGAGCAATTGTTTACAAACGCTAAATTTGAGCGGACCAAATCTTTTTTGCATCGTGCATTAAAATAGAAAAGATCAACAACAAATGCCCTCAGAGTCGAGAAGACAGACTGAGGGCATTTTTGTATAGACAGGCTACATCACCTGATAGTTCAAGTAGCGTTGGCTGATGAACGAATGAAAATGATCGCTAAACGAGTCAGCATTTAAAAACGCATTGTAAGCGTAAGGAGTGACCCGACAGTAAACGACCTCGCGTCCATCGTGAAAACGGATATAGAGGTGGCTTGCAGACAGATCGTAGCGAGCAGCTTTGATCAATTTCGAATCCAGTTCCTTGTAGGTAATTTCTTGGGGTTGATTCTGTCGTGGCAGAAATTGGCGGAAAAATGATCTCAATGTACGTGCAAACTCCTTTATCTAAAAATCGGTTTATCTATTTCTACGAGTCTTCATTTTACGCAAAAATTTGGATTCGGAATACAAAAATAGCACACCGATTGCAAAATAGGCTAAGAGAACCGTATTCAGAACGATCATCGGAAAGTCGGCAAGCATGTAAGTGCCTCCTGTTAGAGAGAATGAAGTCACGAATGAAAAGCAACCTGCTCCAAAAAAGTGGAAATCTTCCTTTTTCTTCGTTCTATGGACCTATCATCTGGTTGTGTGTAGAAAGAAATGATCATCCAAAAGTATGTAGACTCATGAAAAACGTTGTCGAATATAGTCTATATTACCTATTTTATTATTGTCAATAATTGCATAGAACCAAAAAGCTGTCCGCGAAAATGAAGCGGCAGCCTTTTTTGCTAAAGAGTGGGTGGGTATTTCTTGCTTTTCAAATCGTATTGGAGCCGATTGATAAAGTTCATCGAAATCCGGGAATAATGCCGTTCCTCCGAACGCACCCAGCCGTAATAGATGGGTTGTTGATACGGAATATCCAAATCAAGCGTGATTGAATCGGAGTCTTGCAAATGAGGTTCATGAACAAAAGAGTAGTCCAGTCCGATGGTTACCGCGAGATTTTGCCGGATTGCATTGCGGAGTGCTTCTGTGTTGTTCGATGTAAACAAAATGTCGACAGGACCATAAGTAGCGGCAAAATCCTCTACGAACCATTTGACGTAGTCGTCGTTGTACAGGACGAAGGATTGCTTGCGAAGCTCTTCAGGTGTGACGGAATCCTGGTAGGCAAGCGGCGAGTTTTTGCCCACACCAACGACCATTTTTCCCTCTAGTAGCTGTTCGAACACCAAGCCGAGGCCCTCGCTCTTTTTAAGCAGGTTCTCGTGAATAATGACCAGACCAATGTCCAGCTTGTCCTGAAGAATATCCTCTAATATTTCCTGTGTGCCTTTTTCTGCAATTTCGGTACGGATGTAAGGATAATCTTTTTTAAAGCTCGCGACGGCATCGACCAGAAGATTCATGGGACCGGGAATCGTGGCGAGCCTCAACTCACCGCTCAACGTGTTCGTGTAGTTTTGTGCTTCCTCCAAGATCTCCTGGATCTTTCCCAAGGCTTCAAATGCTTTTTTGATGATAATGCGCCCTTCTGGGGTCGGTACCGCTCCAAGACGCGAACGTGTAAAAAGAGTAACGCCCAGCTCTGCTTCCAGACTGGAGAGCGATTGGCTGATGGCGGAGAGGGTCACATGCTTGTTCTGAGCGGCTTTGGTCAAGGAGCCTGCCTTCGCTATTTCTACGATATATTCCAGTTGTTCCAGATGCATTTGGTAACATCACATCCTTTAGTCGTACTTAAGGAAGGGTAAGTATGTTTACATATTTTTAAATATAAAAGAGTCCTATAATGAAAGCAAGGCAAGAGATCAGGTACAAAAGACATCATAAATGGAGGCGTTTACAATGGCGAGACTCGAAGGGAAAGTAGCGATCATTTCGGGTGGCGGAACAGGAATCGGAAAAACAACGGCGATTCGTTTTGCCAAGGAAGGTGCGAAAGTAGTCGTTACCGATATCAATCTGGAAAGTGCCTCTCAGACGGTAGCCGAAATCAAGGATGCGGGTGGAGAAGCCATCGCAATTGCACATGATGTAAGCCGTGAAGAGCAATGGCAGCAAGTAGTGGCAACCACTGTAGAACAATACGAGAAAGTAGATATCCTGTTCAACAATGCAGGCATTTATATCATTAAACCGTTGGCGGAGATTACCGTAGAGGAATGGAATCGTCTCATGGCGATTAACGTAACGGGCGTCTTTTTGGGAATGAAGCATGTGATGCCACTCATGGCAAAACAACAAGGTGGTTCTGTCATCAATGCCTCTTCCATTGCTGGGCTTTTTGGTGCACCGGGTCACGTCTTGTACGGAGCGAGCAAGGGAGCGGTTCGCATCATGACTAAAGATGCAGCGATGGAGTATGCGGCACAAGGTGTGCGCGTGAACTCGATTCATCCTGGCTATATCGATACAAACATGGTGTCCTATGCTTCGGAAACGACAAAGCATTCCAAAGCAGAGCTGGCACAAGCTACTCCAACAGGCCGACTTGGAACTGTCGAGGATGTAGCCAATATGGTGCTGTTCCTTGCTTCTGACGAGTCTTCCCATGTCACAGGAGCGGAATTCGTCATCGATGGTGGTGCAACAGCGAGATAAAACGGTACGAATACCCTTTTCGAAAATAGGAGGAATTATCCATGAGACTGGAAAATAAAGTAGCGATCGTAACAGGTGGAGCAAGTGGAATCGGTGAAACGACCGTCCGTCTCTTCGCAAAAGAAGGGGCGAAAGTAGTGATTGCTGACTTCTCCCCACGTGGAAATGAATTGGCAGAAGAGCTGAATCAAGCGGGCTTCGATGCGTTGTTCGTGAAAACGGACGTAACGAAAGAAGACGAAGTAAAAAACATGGTAAGTGCCACTGTAGAAAAGTACGGAAAGGTAGATATTCTGTTTGCCAATGCGGGTATCGCGAAAGACGCACCTGGTCATCTGTTGAGCATGGATGACTGGCAAAGAACGATTGATATTAATCTGACTGGTGTGTTCTTGTGTGATAAATACGTCATCGAGCAAATGCTGGCGCAAGGAACTGGTGGGGCGATTGTCAACTGCGGCTCGATCCATAGCCATGCCGGAAAAGCAGGTGTGACAGCATACTCTTCCGCCAAAGGTGGCGTGAAGCTCCTGACCCAGACACTGGGACTTACGTATGCGAAGGAAGGGATTCGCGTAAATGCGGTCTGCCCAGGCTACATTGATACACCACTGATTGCTGGGCGCAATGAAGCCTTGAATGAGCACCTGATCGGATTGCATCCGATGGGACGTTTGGGGAAACCAGAAGAAGTCGCCAAGGCTGTTCTGTTCCTTGCCAGCGACGATGCTTCCTTTGTCACCGGGACAAGCCTGCTGGTCGATGGCGGTTATACCGCGCAATAAATAGTTCTTTCTCCTCGCGTAGATTTGTCTGCTCGGGGAGATTTTTTTTTGGCAAGACCATATCGGACAAATGCCCTCAACCATCGTCCAAGCGGGCGCAAAACCGTTCGAATATGATGGCAATAAGCGATTACGCAACGGGGAGGGAGGAGTTTTGCCGACTTTTGTGGGGAAGGTGACTATTACCAATAATGTCGGGAATATCAACTTTGGCGATACGGCAAACAACTCTCCGAAAAGCGTAACCAAAGCGTTTTCCGGTTCGGGTGGAAACAATAGTGGCAACGTAGTAAAGGTCATTAATGAAAACAGCCAAACCAATACATGGGTAGGTTCAGGAGCGGCTGGAATGAAGACAGTGAAGAGAAAGAAACGGGTCCGTCGAGCAGCCAAGAAAGGCAAAAAGAAAAAGTAGCCTTGAAAAAGGCACGTGTGAAAGTGGACAAGCTCGATAATAGAATTCAGAGTAAGACTATTGCGAATTTATGTGAATTGAGATAAAAAAGATGAAAGACGATCGCAGAAAGGAAGCAAACCAGATGACGAAAACAAATGAGGAATCACTCTTATTTACCCGTGTGAACAAAGACACGCAGGCACTGCCGATTTCGATTGAGGATTGGGAGAAAAAGGCACGAGAGGTTTTACCGGATGGGCCATTTGATTATGTTGCCGGGGGATCAGGGGCAGAGGAAACGCTGGTAGAAAACCGGACAGCTTTTTCACGTTGGGCAATCATTCCGCGGATGATGCGGGATGTCACGAATCGCACCCTCAGTATCTCGATGTACAATCAAGCGTTGCGCACCCCGATCTTTTTGGCACCTGTAGGCATGCAGACGATTTCACATCCCGATGGAGAGCTGGCGTCTGCCAGGGCGGCTGCATCAGCCGGAGTGCCGTTCGTAGCCAGTACGGTTTCCGCTCACTCACTCGAGCATATTGCCGAAGTGATGGGCGACGCCTATCGTTGGTTCCAGCTCTATTGGTCGAATGATCGAGAGGTTTCTGCGAGCATGGTCAGACGAGCAGAAAAGTCTGGCTATTCTGCCATTGTCCTCACGGTAGATACCGTTATGCTTGGGTGGAAGCGCAGAGACTTCCGCAACGGGTATTCGCCACTGCGGGAAGGAAAAGGACTGGCGAATTACTTGACAGACCCTGTTTTTTGCTCGCGACTCCCTGAGGTTACGCCAGAAAATGCAGTAGAAGAAGTATTGAAAAACATTTATCATCCAGCACTCAATTGGAACGATATCGCCTTTTTGCGTGAGCATACTCGTCTACCGATTTTGGTAAAAGGCATTTTGCATCCGGATGATGCACGACTTGCTTTAGAGCATGGTGTCGATGGAATCATCGTTTCCAATCACGGCGGGCGGCAGATGGACGGCGCCATTTCTACGCTGGATGCGTTGCCAGCGATTGCCGAGGTGGTAGCTGGCAAAATACCTGTCTTGCTCGACAGTGGCGTGCGTACAGGAGCAGATGTCGTTAAAGCGATTGCTTTAGGTGCCAATGCCATCCTGATTGGTCGTCCATTCCTGTATGGACTGGCTGTTGCCGGAGAACAAGGCGTAGTGAGTGTCTTAGATACACTCATCCATGAATTTGACGTGGCGATGGCACTGTCTGGCAGCAATTCTGTCGCAGACCTCAATCGCAGCATTCTTGCCCGCTTGTAAGGGAAGCAGCTCAATCATACTCATTGTTGAAAAAAGTGAGCCAGTCTACATGCACTGGTTCATTTTTTTCGCAAAAATGTTATTTCTACCGAAGCTGTTCTCGTTGATCTTTCGGAAAAACATGGTAAAATGGAACGAACTTGTATTCAGAACGTTACGATCCTTCTGTAAGGATCATTTTTTTTGACTGTAACCAAAGCAGGTGATGGAAATGAAAAACCAAATGATGTCTTCACTGACACCCCAAGATTGGGTAGGGCTACTACGTGAAAAAGATGGTGAGCTGAACATGGTTGTGAATGAGCTGGCAGATGTCAAATACGCTTTGGACCAATCCACGATCTTGGCAATTACGGACCATAAGGGGATAATTTTGCGGGCAAATGAGCAATTTTGCCGCATATCGAAATACGAACGAAGCGAATTGATTGGAAATGACCATCGTATTCTTAATTCGGGTTTTCATCCGAAAGGCTTTTTTAAAGATATGTGGTCTTGTATTCGATCTGGCCAGGTCTGGCGGGGGGAAATTCGCAATCGCGCAAAAGATGGCAGCTATTATTGGGTCGATACCACCATTGTGCCATTTAAGGATCAAGCGGGAGAAATCTATCAATACCTTTCCATTCGCAGTGATATCACGGCTCGCAAGCAGATGGAAGACGAGCTCAAGCGGAGTGAAGAAAAGTATCGCATCATCGCGGAAAACACGTCAGATATCATCAGCATCATCAACCTGGATGGGGAGTTTCTCTATTTGTCCCCATCTCACAAGCGTGTATGGGAGCATACCGTTCCTGATGAGGAAATTCATAACCTGTTCGAGTGGATTGTAGAGGATGACCGGGATATTTTTGCTTATGCGATTCAGCATGCCTTCTCTACTCGAAAAGAGTACATGGTAGAATGCCGAATCAATACCCAAAGAAACGATGTTATCTGGACAGAAAGCAAAATCAATCCGATTATGGATGAAGAAGGAAATGTGACCAAGCTGCTCCTCGTTACTCGTGACGTCACAGACCGAAAACAGTCCGAAGAGACGATTCACCACTTGGCTTATCACGATGCGTTGACAGATCTGCCGAATCGACGAATGTATGTCCAACAGCTCAGCAAGGAAATGATGCAGGCCAAGCGTTTCCAATCGAATCTGGCTGTGCTGTTTTTGGATTTGGATCGGTTCAAGGATGTGAACGATTCGTTCGGTCATGACGTAGGGGATATGTTGCTGATCGAAGCATCAAAGCGTCTACAGGCATGCCTCAAGCCAGGAGATGTCGTGGCCAGGTTGGGTGGAGACGAATTTACGATTATGCAGAACCAGCTACAAGATCGAAACGAAGCGACTGCATTGGCAGAGCAGATCATGAATCAGTTGCAGCGGCCGTTTGAATTGGATGGTCATGTGTTCAACGTGTCGTGCAGCATCGGCATCGCCTTGTACCCGCAGGATGGGGACAACCCTGAAGATTTGTTGAAAAGGGCCGATACGGCGTTATATACAGTGAAATCGCGCGGGAAGAATGGATATGACTTTTTCGATCCGACGATGGAGGCGAAGTCGCTGGAGCGTATCTTGATGGAAAATGAGATGCGGAAAGCCATTGAACAAGAGCAGTTCCAAATTTACTACCAGCCCAAAATCGATATCGCGACAAGCGCGATGACAGGCATGGAGGCGCTCGTCAGATGGGTGCATCCAGAGCTTGGTATCATTCCGCCGAATCGTTTTATTCCTATCGCTGAGGAGACAGGGATGATTCTGGCACTCGGGGAATGGATATTGAAGCAGGCGTGCAAACAAAATAAAATTTGGCACGATCAAGGATATACGCTGAAGGTCTCTGTGAATTTGTCAGCGAGACAGATCTATCAAAAGGATCTGGTCGAGATGATCAAGGATATTCTTCGGGAAACAAATCTGTCTCCTGATTGGCTTGAGCTCGAGATTACGGAGAGCATTTTTGTCAAAATGGAAGAGGCGACGGCAGTCCTGCAACAGATTCGAGACGTCGGCATCCAAATTTCGATTGATGACTTTGGGACAGGCTATAGCTCGTTTAGTTATATTAAAAGCTTGCCAGTCGATACGATCAAAATTGACGCCTCGTTTATTCGCGACATTCATCACAACCAAGAGAGTCAAGCGATTGTAAAAGCGATTGTTACGATCGCGCAAAGTCTCAATATGAATGTCATCGCAGAGGGAATTGAGCTCGATGATCAAGTAGCGGCTTTGAAGGAAAATGGCTGCGACCACGGTCAAGGCTATTTGTTCAGCAAACCGCTTCCGACAGATGATTTTGACCAGTTCCTTCGTCAAGAGCAGCAATAATATGGCAGGAAGCAAAGCCGGGTGAGAACATCCGGCTTCTTCTTTTGTGTGGTACTATAAGAGGCGGACAAAAACATAAGAGCAAGTTTGCAGCTAGAAAGGGAGGCCCCTCGTGGGAAAGTTTTCAGGTAAGACTGTTGTCGCTATTGCAAGTTTGGTATTGATGTGGGGATTAAGCTGGTCGATCTACAAAATGTCACTTGCTTATACGCCACCGATTTTATTCGCAGGAATGCGTTCGCTGATTGGTGGACTTCTACTCGCTTTATTCATTTTACCGAAATGGAAAAAGATCAACTGGCGTGAAAACTGGTTGCGCTATTGTATATCTGCCTTTCTGAATACATTGTGCTTTTACGGCATTCAGACGGTTGGACTCGTGTATTTGCCAGGTGGATTATTCTCTGTGCTGGTGTACTTCCAGCCAATCTTGATTGGACTTTTTGCCTGGTTGTGGCTGGGTGAGAGCATGACGGTGCTCAAGATCATTGGGCTGATCATGGGATTCCTCGGGATACTTGCGGTCAGTGCAGATGGATTGACTGGACAGGTTTCCATCGTGGGTGTCATTTTAGGTTTATTGACGGCTCTGTCGTGGGCGCTGGGCGTGATCTATGTGAAAAAGGTCAGTGCCAAGGTAGATTCGCTGTGGATGGTTGCCATGCAATGCATCATTGGTGGCGCGGCCTTAACGCTTTTGGGGACAGGCGTAGAGAGCTGGTCCGACATTGTTTGGAATGTACCTTATTTGATCGGTCTTAGCTATGGCGCTACATTTGGTGTACCGATTGCCATTGTCATTTACTTTGGGCTCGTGAATGCAGGAGAAGCGAGCAAGGTAGCAGCCTTTACGTTTCTCGTGCCGCTCATCGCAGTCGTCACGGGCACCATTTTCATGGATGAGCCGGTTACGTATTCACTCATCGCTGGTCTGGTATTGATCGTGTGCAGTATTTGCTTGGTGAACTATCAGAAAAAGATACGACAGCCTGCAATTGCCAATACTCTCAATCGTTAATGGAGACGACACAAAAACAGCCGACACTTCACAGGTTCGGCTGTTTTTGTTATGGGAACTATACGTAAGGCTCTTTGTAGATTCCTTTTTCATAAATGTACTGTAAGCAGGTATCCGGCAACAGAAAGCTGGGGTCGCCGCCCTTGCGAATTTCGTCTCGGATGTAGGTAGAGCTGATTCCCATGTTGATGCCCTTGCTCATGATGAGAAAATGCTCGTCGTGATTGCGCAACAGCGCGTCCTCTGCGATCAGGTCAGCGGTCGGATAGCCTTCACGCGACATCACGATGAAATTGAAGCCTGCGACCAGCTTTTCAGCGTTGCCCCAGTTCGACAGTCCCTCTAACAAATCCGATCCCATGATGAAAAAGAGCTCGTCGTTAGGGTACTTCTTTTTCATGTGCATCATCGTATCATACGTATAGGTTTCACCTGGCAAGCCATCCATCTCTACTGTAGATATTTCGAAAAGTGGCTCTCCATACTTGTTTGTTTTGTGTGTACTGCTCGCCAAAGCCAGTTTGAGCATGTGCAAGCGATGGACGTCCTCTGTCTGCAATTTTTTATCATGACGCTTTGAAGAGCATGGTACGAAAATGACTTTGTCCAGTCGTCTCCGGTGAGCGACGGTCGCTGCCGTGAACAAATGGCTGTACGTGATGGGGTCAAAGCTGCTGCCATAAATGCCGATTCGCATGAAAATTGCCTCCTATCGTCATGAGCCTGTTATTTTTTGCGGACAGTCATGCCAAGCTGGTTCTGAAAGTGACCGAGAGCCCATTTGTGACCTTCAGGAAGAAAGCTCGCTACTGCATCCTCGTGGATGACGATAGAAAAGCCGTTATAGAAGCCTTCAATCGCTGTATGCAATACACAAATGTCCGTGCAGACACCTACCAGATGAACCTCAGTGATACCTCTCGTCCGCAACAATAACGCAAGGTCGGTACCTTGGAAAGCACTGTAGCGGGTCTTATCCATCCAGTGAATCGTATCTTCGAATTCCTCGTAAATCTCCTGAATGCTGCCATACAAATTCCGGCCAGCCGTACCGATAATGTTGTGCGGAGGGTAGAGTCCTGTCTCAGGGTGGTACGGGTCCTGCTCTCGATGAGCGTCGACTGCCATGACGACAAAATCTCCTTCTGCGAGGAAGTCGCGGATCAATTCTCCAATGCGTCCTTCAATAGCCTGACCAGGCTCTCCACAAGTCAATGCACCATCTGTCGCGACAAAATCATTCGTGTAGTCGATCACGATCAAAGCTTTCATGGAAAAAACCTCCTGAATGTGGATTTTTTCAGTAAATCATGGCAGTTGGCGTAAAGCCGGTAAAGCGATAGAGCTTGGCTGGCGAATTCGAAAACTCGGTCGAGTAGACAGGCTGTCCGTCAGCCGATAGAACTGGCTCGAGCAGTCCTTGCCGTCTGGTTGTGGCAAGCAGGCGCCGCTCAAAATTGCCGCGATCTTTTGCCGAAAAGGATGGAACGACGGACTCGATCACTTGTAGCAGTTCGCTCAAGGTAAACTCATCTGGCAAAAACGCTTTGGCGATAGTCGTTTGCAGCATCTGCTCACGAACGCGCTGTAAGGCGTCAGTCAAAATTTCCCGATGATCAAAAGCGAGGTTGAGGGCAAAAGCTTCCTCAATCGGAAAAAGCTGCGCGTCCGATGCATCGTCGTTTGCCTGTGCGTGCTTCAATAAATCTTCATGGACGAGGGAGACATAGGCAACACTCGGGATCCAACCACGAGGGTCTCTTCCGGGCCTGTAGTACGTTTTCAACTGCTCGATGTGTACATCGCGGTCGATATTCGTCTCTTCTTTCAACTCGCGATAGGCGCATTCGTCCAGGGTCTCCGATTCATGGGAAAAACCGCCAGGCAAGGCCCATTGCTCTCCAAATGTATCGCTTTTCCGCTTGATCAGAAGAACGGCCAATTGTTTGAGTGGCAGCGATTTGGTTTTTGTTTGGCGCGGGATGGAAAGGATCGTAAAGAGGCAAATATCTGTTGGAAGTCCATCCGGCGAGCGGTACTTTTTGGTCCGAAAGTGGATGCGTTTGGCTCGAAGGGGAGACGTACTCACAAGATCATCCTTTCCGTTTACTCGAATCTGTTATCATACTTTCATATTATGATATCGTTTTAACAATGTCAATATTACAATGTAAAAAACTGTGAAAAAAGACGTCTGTGAATGTCAGACGTCTCTCGAAGTAATACCTGCGAAAAGCGATTGATTAAACAGCATCCAACGCGAGTCGCAATGTAATGTTAATGTTTTCTTCCGTTTTGGCCACGATCGTATGAGGGCTGGTCAATCCGAAGTCACCAAACGTTACGACGGACGTTCCTTCCAACTGTAGTTTGCCTTGGGAATAAATCGCATCAGCATTCATTTTCACGTCTTTGGCAATTCCTCTTACAGTCAGGACGCCATTGATGGTGAACGAAGCCTTTTGTCCTTCGATCCATGTGGTTGGCCAGTTCTCAAAAGATTTCGCTTCAAAGGTAGCAGCAGGGTGCACGGAGGTATCAAAGTAATCAGGAGATTTGATATGGGTGTCGCGCTTTTCATTACCGGAGTTCAGCTTATTCAAGTCGGCAGAAGCTGTTGCTTTCATTTGATCTGGTGCAGAGAGGTTCACATCCCAGCTACCAGTAATGCCGTCCATTTCAAAGTTTACCGTTTCTTTCGACGTAGTGACGGAGAAATAGACTTTGGACTGGTCATTGATTGTCCATTTTTTATTCAGTTGATCTGCTGTCAGAGGTGTTGATGAAGCGGTAGATGAGGCTGTGGTTACCGCAGCTACAGGCTGAATCTCCACATGGTTTCCCACGAAATAGTCATAGAGCATGTAGCCCCCGATACCGACCACGAGCGTGGCAACTGATGCTGTCAGGATAACCGAATTCTTTTTCATTATTGGATAACCTCCATATTTTTGAAGTGTTCAGACTTGAGTCGTATGTATTTGACTACGCAGGGATCATTATGAGAGAGGAAGCTGAGTGGGTCATGAAAGCTGGCTGAAAGTTTGTTGAAAGGGCAAGGGTAAGAGAATTATCAACGTTTTATATATTGGATTTACATTTTTTGGTTTATTATTTTGCAAAAAGCTTTCAGCTCGTACTCAGGGCATATTCAGCAAACATTCAGCTACTCTCGGCCTGATCAGGTAAAATGAAGATGAGGTGAAAGAAATGAGCCTAAGCAAAGGCATTAAAATATTGCTTGTCGATGATGAACCGACCATTCTGCAATTTTTGGAGATGGGTCTTGAAAATGAAGGCTTCCAGGTATTGACGGCACAAGACGGGATGACTGCGGTGACCATGGTGAAGGAGCATCAGCCCCATGTCGTCATTCTCGATGTGATGATGCCAGGCATGGACGGCTTCGAGGTATGCCGGATGTTGAAAAAGATACAGAATGTAGCAACGATCATGTTGACAGCCAGAGAAGACGTAGAGGATCGGGTAAAAGGGCTGACGCTTGGTGCCGATGATTATATGATTAAGCCGTTTAGCTTTGAGGAGCTGCTTGCTCGTATCCATGCGCGCATTCGTAATCATTACCCACATTTGCTCTCCAAGGTACACCTCGGCCCCTTCCAAATCGATGACAGGCGAAAGGAAATTACCTACGAGGAAACGCTTCTGGAGCTATCGCCAACGGAATACTCTTTGCTGAAATATTTAGTAACCAATCACGGGTTGGTGCTGAGTAAACCAATGATTCTGGATAACGTGTGGGGCTATGATTTCGGTGGGGAGGAGAACATTGTCGAGGTGTATATTCGCTCTCTGCGTGACAAACTGAACGATCGTCAGCATCGGATCATTCGCACATTGCGCGGTGCGGGCTATCGGGTTGATTTTGTATGACGATGAATCGAAACAATCAATGGGCCGCCTTCCTAGAACCGAACTCTTTGCGTTATCAGTTGTTGTCTCGTTCGTTATTTATCTTATCCGGGTTGCTGCTTCTAATCGGTATGATTCAATACTTATTGATGGAGCAGTTCTTGTATCGGAGCAAAGCGGAAAGCTTGTTAAATCTGGCAGTCACTGTTCCGTATCAGGTCTTGGAAGATACGGAAACGCTCCCGAAATACGATCAGTATGTCAGCGCGTTGCTTTCCTTGCGTACTCCCGATATCAAGTATGCCTTTATTGACAACGACGCCAACGTGACGGAGCTGTTTGCGAATCCGAGCGAAGGGTATTCCCCACGCTTTCCAGATAGTTTGTACCGCGAGATCTTAGCTAGTGGCGTATGCACTTTTAAATACAAAATTTTGGAGGGTAGCACCGGGAAGGATTATTTGGTCGTGCTGGCACCTATCAAATCTCCTGAACAGCTTCAAGGAATCGTACAACTGAGTACACCTGTCGGCTCGATGCGGGAAGTGCTGTTTCCACAGTTGATCATTTTCTTCTCTGCATCTGCACTCGCCTTGCTTATCGGTTTGTTAACCTACGTGCCTGTGCTCCGCCGTACGCTGAACCCACTTTCGCGGATTGAAGTTACAGTTGAGCGGATTAATGCGGGTAATTTGGATGAACGACTGCCGATGGATCAAGGCCAGATGGAGATTGATCAATTATCGGCGGTCTTTAATGGAATGCTGGAGCGGCTGGAAACCTCCTTTAAAATCGAGCAAGAAGCAGGAGAGCGGATGCGACGCTTTGTGGCGGATGCCTCGCACGAATTGCGAACACCGTTGACTTCCATTCATGGTTTTTTGGAGGTGCTGTTGCGTGGAGCTGCGGCAAATCCCGAACATTTGCAAAAAGCATTGAAAAGCATGCACGGCGAGACAGAGAGACTGAATAAACTCGTCAACGATTTACTGTACCTGGCTCGGATGGATCGGGAACCAGCTTTCCTTTTGCAAGAAGGGCAGTTGGATGCCGTCGTGCACAGTATGGAATCGCAGCTCATGGTCCTGGCCGGTGACCGAAACGTTGATTTCCGCGTAGAACCGAATGTTACGGCTACTTTCGACTGTGACGGAATGAAGCAAGTTATTCTCAATCTGTTTCAAAATGCGGTGCAGCATACTGACCCTGTGAACGGTGAGATCGAGCTTACGTTGAGCAAGATTGCCAATGGGATTGAACTGACGTTTACAGATAATGGAACCGGGATCGCATCGGAGCATGTCCCGCATGTATTCGACCGTTTCTACCGGATTGAATCCTCACGCGCACGCAAAAGCGGAGGGGCTGGTTTGGGGCTGTCGATCACCCAATCGATCGTAGAAAATCATCGAGGAAAAATTGACGTACAAAGCAGCTTGGGAATAGGGACTGTGTTTCGGGTCTGGTTGCCAAACGGTTTGAAAGAGGTCCAAAAGACAGAAGTTGTTGGTTGACAATGAGAGAAAACGTCATTTATAATCTGAGACATTCAATAAAACAACCAACACAGCCGTGAAAAGGAAAGTAAAAAAGGGATTTTGACGTCCAGAGAGTTGCCTGTTAGCTGAGAGGGCAGCCGCGAACTCTTTTTGAAAGCCACCTTGGAGCTCTGCTTTTGAAAATGCCAAGTAGAAAGCAGCGGATGGCCCACGTTATGGGGCGCATGTCTTTGTAGACAGCACGAGTTTGCCTTTTGTGAGAGAGGCAAAAAAGCTGAGTGGTACCGCGATACCTTCGCCTCAGCAATCAGATTCATGGAAATCATGAGTCTGGTTGCTGGGGCTTTTTTGCATGATGCCGTTGTTCAAAAAGTCGACTACTTGAACACGCACTTATGTACAAAAATAAAGAGAAAACTGGAGTGGTGGGGCATGGATCGCTTGAAGCAAAGAGAGCTGTTGCACCTGTTGGAAGAAGACAGTCGCATGAGCGCTGAGCAAATCGGAAAAATGATCGGGGAACCGACGGAGGTCGTTGAACAGACGATTGCAGCATTAGAAGCCGAGAAGGTCATTGTCAAATATCCGGCGCTGGTGAACTGGGAGCGTGTGGACGATCATCCGTACGTGAACGCGATGATTGATGTGAAAGTGACGCCGAAGCGCGATGTCGGCTTTGATGAAGTGGCGGAGCGAATTTGCCGTTTCCCAGAAGTGAAGGCTGTGTACTTGATGTCTGGTGCAAGCTATGACTTGTCAATTATTTTGGAAGGCAAAACGATGAAAGAAGTAGCCACTTTTGTTTCGCAAAAGCTGTCCACTCTCGATTCGGTGGTCTCAACAGCTACACACTTTATTTTGAAACGTTACAAGCACGATGGCATTGAGCTGGAAGATCGTGACGAAGATCACAGGATGGTGGTTACGCCGTGAGTACACAAGTCAAAGTCAAAAACCGTTTATCCAGTACAGTTCAATCGTTGAAGCCATCAGGCATTCGCCGCTTTTTCGATTTGGCAGCATCGATGGAGGGAGTCATTTCTTTAGGTGTAGGGGAGCCTGATTTTGTCACTCCCTGGCGCATGAGAGAAGCTTCGATTTCTTCGCTGGAGCGTGGACATACAGCTTATACATCCAATGCCGGTATGCTGCCATTGCGCGT
The DNA here is from genome assembly GCF_001423865.2 of Brevibacillus sp. Leaf182. Taxonomy (NCBI): domain Bacteria; kingdom Bacillati; phylum Bacillota; class Bacilli; order Caryophanales; family Paenibacillaceae; genus Brevibacillus; species Brevibacillus sp. Leaf182. The sequence goes on from NZ_LMPN02000023.1 coordinate 40,182, forward strand.
GGAAATTCAGAAATACCTGGAAGAACGTTTTTCTGTCAGCTATCATCCCGAGACAGAAATTCTCGTGACGGTCGGTGCCAGCGAAGCAATTGATATCGCACTGCGTGCCATTCTCGATCCGGGTGATGAAGTATTGGTAGTGGAGCCTTGCTATGTCTCCTATGAACCAGTCATTCGCTTGGCTGGCGGGGTGCCAGTTTTCCTGAAAACAACGATGGAAAACCAGTTCAAGCTGACACCACAAGAGCTGGAGTCGCACATCACCGCGCGTACAAAAGCAATCATTTTCTGCTATCCAAATAACCCGACCGGGGGGACTATGACGGCTGAAGAGTGGAAAACACTTTTGCCGATCATTGAAAAGCATGACCTCATGGTGATCTCCGATGAAATTTATGCGGAGCTTACCTACGGACGAATGCACGATAGTATCGCGGCTTTGCCAGGGATGAAAGATCGGACGATCCTCATCTCCGGTTTTTCCAAAGCGTTCGCGATGACCGGATGGCGTCTGGGATATGTCTGCGCATCGCCTGATTTACTTGCGGGCATGCTGAAAATCCATCAGTACACCATGCTGTGTGCACCGACGATGGCTCAGATGGCTGCATTGGAAGCCCTGCGTCATGGACGTTCTGATATGGAACGAATGATCGAGAGTTACCGTCAGCGCCGCAATTATGTGGTAGACGGATTCCGTCAAATCGGATTGACTTGCCACGAGCCAGACGGAGCATTCTACGCATTCCCGTCTGTAGCTTCTACAGGTCTCAGTTCTTCTGAGTTTGCGGAAAAGCTGCTTATGGAAGAAAAGGTAGCTGTTGTACCTGGAGATGTGTTCGGCGAAAGCGGACAGGGGCATATCCGTTGTTCTTATGCAACATCGATCGAGCAGTTGAAGAAGGCGCTGGAACGTATGGAGCGCTTGATGGGACGAATGTCATAACATTTTCCGGGAAATAAAGGGGGGCGGCTTTCAAGCTGCTCCTTTTTTTACGAGTGGTTGTGGTGGGGAAGAAGCGCATTTCCAGTCTGCACTTCGGCCTACGCCCCGCAAGGGGATTGACTGTCCGCTCAGGAAAAAATGGCGGGAGAGCTTCAAACCAGAAAACGCGAAAGCGTTTTTGTATGTAATAAAAGCTGAAAACCCCCGCCATTTTTTCCTGAGCTGAGTTGGGCTCCAGAGGCGCTTGACTGGAAATGCGCTTCTTCTTACGCGGCTGTGGGAAGGGAACAGCTTGAAAGCTAATGCAAGAGGATGTTTTGCAAGTAGTTCGAGGAGGGTTTTCCTAATGGTTTCACTGCCAACCCAATTTACCCAAACAATTATGGGCGTACATAAAGAAGACGGGCGTCTCTGGCTGGATTCCTTTCATGAGTTGATTGCCGATTGCGAAGCACGATGGTCATTAAAGGTGCTTGAGCATTTTCCACTCTCTTATAATTTTGTCGCACCTGTTGTGTTAGAGGATGGGAGAAACGCCGTGTTAAAGCTGGGCGTGCCTGGACTGGACTGGCAGAAAGAGCTGACGGCAATTCGGGCTTTTGCGGGGCGGGGAATGGTGCAGCTACTCGATGCTGACGAGGAAAAAGGCATCATGCTTTTGGAGCGAATCATGCCAGGAGAGACACTGGACAAGCTGAGTAGTGAAGACGAGCGAATTCAATGCTTGACGGACGTGATCAAAAGAATGCATACACCCGTTTCCAGAGTGGGTAAGCTTGCTTCTACGTTTCCGACAATAGCGGACTGGGCTGTGGGACTGGAAGGGATTCGCTCTCATTTCCGAGGAGGGACAGGACCGATTCCCGAGCAAATGGTGGAGCAGGCCATGCAATGGTACAAAAAGCTTCTCTCCACACAAAAAGAACAGTGCCTGCTGCATGGTGATCTTCATCATGAAAATATTTTGCGGGCACAAAGAGAGCCGTGGCTGGCAATTGATCCAAAAGGGCTGATCGGGGAGACAGAATACGAGGTGATTCCGTTTTTGCTGAACCATTTGCCAGAGGATGGGGTAGAAGAAGTAATGAAACAGCGGGTCGATGGACTGACGAAGGCGCTGTCTTTGCAAAAAGAGAGAGTGCTGGCGTGGGCGTATTGCCACAGTGTGCTATCGGCTTGGTGGTTCATAGAGGATTTTGGTGTAGACGGTGGTCGTCTGGTGATGCCAGGAGTTTTTGAGAGGCTAATAAATGAGTAAAGGCTTCACCCTATGGGATGAAGCCTTCTTTATTTTAAATGAATAAATGAGATCCTTCGTAATACGAAATATTAATAACCAGTCAACTGGTTCAAGGTGATAACAGCGAGATTGTATTGATAAACCGATTCGATTGTTTTTGTTTCGGAGTCAAACAGGTTTGCTTCGTCTTTCATCAGTTCTTTCATCGATGCTTTTCCTAATCTATATTGATCGATTGTTGCCTGATAGCGCTCCAATGCGGTTTCTTTCTTTGTTGTACTTTCCTCTAATGCCTTTTTCACTGCGAGTACCTTCGTATAGTTGTCACTTACTTCTTGACCGATTTTCTTTTGTGTTTTTTGTTTTTGCAGTTCCGCCTTTTTGTGCTCGTTTTTTGCAATTGTACCTTTATATGTGCTGAGTGCGGAATACTCGGCTGTGTAATCAATTCTTACTTGGGCAAAGTCTATTTCTGCTTGTGCCTTGATCATTTCAGGACGTTTTTCATAAGCTTTTGCTTGCAATTGCTCCAAGGAAAGCAGCTCGTGCTGGGTCAGATCAGTAGCGATCATCTTCCATTGTTTGTCCGCTTTTTCATTCAATAAATCGTTGAGCTTAGCCAATGCTTGTTTGTAGCTGGCTTCAAGGGCAGCAAGATTTTTGTGAGCTTCTGTTTCTTGGGAGTCCAACCAGTACTGTCTTTGCAAGCTTGTCTTTTGTGCTTTGATTTTGGCGTCTAATGATTGGACTTCGAAGAATGCTTTTTGCACTTGCAATTGTATGGTGTTTTTTTGCGTATTCAGGGCGACTTCATCGACAACTACTTCTTTGATCGCTTTGGCAGCGTCTTCGAATTTCTTTTTTGCATCAGCCAGCGTCATGATATCGGCTTTTTTTATTTCTGCTTTTTCTCTCAGTGTGATGGATGTTTCGTACTTCGTAATATCTAGGTCAAGCCGAAGCACCTCCAGATCAACGCTGTTCTTAATTGCCTGTTCGACTGCGAAATCTAGCGACAAAGGGGAAACATCCGTCTGTTCAGCAGTGGCCACGAGTGGTGCGGCCAGAGCTATATGGGCGCCACCTGTGAGGAGAGAAGTGACTAATGTTGTGCTGTAAATGTGTTTGAAGAGCCTGGATTTCATGGGGCAACCTCCTGATTATATATGCAAAGATTTGATAACGATTCTCATTATCAAGTCCATGAAAAGTATATATTTCCAATGGAATTTCGTCAATAAGAAAATGTTTTTCACCAAGTTCTTGGTTAGAAATCCAAAACAAATCCCCTTCAGGAAAAAAGGCAAGGAGCATCTGCCTGTTTCCCCAAAGGGGGATTTGTTCTTCGTAATGGGGGAAAAACTATTCTTTCTCCCTGTTTTCTTTTTTTGCCGCAGCCGTCTTGGCAGCTTGATCCAATGTCCCTTCCTTTGGTGTAAGGGAATAACCATGCATATTACTTCCGTTATAACCCATGTCCGGTTTTTCCTTTGAGATGTGATCAGTCATTTGCGTCCCCCTTATTTTGTCCAGTGGGTTTAGAGTCTTGCTGCACATACGGATTGTCGACGTCATTTGGTTTCTTGTCCAGATTGGTACGGATTGCGATTATTGGGCTAGTCGGAGGTTGAGCGATCAGTCTGTCATCCAGTTGTTTGAAATCAGGCAGGTCGTTTTCGCGATTGTCATCCATGTTCGTATCCTCCTTTACGGGTTAGTATGTCCACCACCTGCCTGTCCATTTTCCTTAACTGGAATAGGAAAGAGACTGGTACTTCACAAGAAAAAACAGCCCCAGTCCCAGGAAAGTTCGGGCGGAGGCTGTGACGATCATCTTTGTGAAGTTATCTCTAACTCGTTTTCTTGGCCAGGATCTTCATAAAAGAGGCAAGATTCGTTTGTAGCAATGGTGTGAAGGCAGAAACGGAAGCATTTTCAGCAAGCGTATTCATTTGACGAACAAATTCAGTGGCGTCCTTTGTATTTACATTCTCAAAACGGTTAGCGATTTTTGTATTTTTTAAATCAGAGAGAAGTGTAGCTTGTTCGTTCCGGTATTGTGCGATCCAGTCTGGACGATGTTGCAGCTTTTTGACGAATTGAATCAGCATGCTTACTTTCTCTGTTTGATTGGTTGTGGCCGCTTGCATTTTTTTGTAGGCTTCTGGGTCATAACGCTCCATCAGCTTGGACGGATTCACATAGTCGTTCGGCGCCCCCTGCGGTTTTTGCGGAAGCTCTACGTAGCTGACACTGCCAGTTGCAGGGTCAACCTTTCGGGTTTTGGCCACGCCAGCAAGCAGATGGAGGGTATCCAAAAATTCAGCGGCATTTTTTTCATCAGCCATGTATTGGTCTGCCAAATATTTGCCTTGTGTTAAACCCACTTCTATCAAAGCAGCTCTTTCTTCATCGGTGTAGGTGGATTGGGAGTTGAAAAAATTTCGCTCCAGGATGTGGTCAAAGGCCTTGCGAGCCTCGGGTGGTTTATCTGCGAAAATTTTATTCAAACGCTCATTAATCTCTGTGCTAAAGAAAAATTGGACGCTGTGATGTTCGATGGCATCAGCAGGTAGCTCGCGTGCCTTGTGTGAACGAAGGTCTACAGTATCGGGCTTGGGCAATGCCAAACTAGTTCCTGTCACCATTTTAGGTGCAGTTTGGTTAGTTGGAAGCTGGGGGGATAGGTAGCGGGAATACGATTGGATTTGCATGTTCTACTCTCCTCACATGGATTCATGTTCAGTCGTGATGGTAGGAGATCTGGTTTACCTTTTATCAGATGACTGGTATGAGTTGTGAGAACGGAAGGAAACGGATCTCAATTGCTTCTTTTCTATACTATCGGCTATTTTAGGGCAGTTTTTAATATGCTGGCAAACACGAAAAAGGACTCCCGTTTAGATAACGGAAGTCCGTAATTTTTCTTCGATTATTTCGTGTATTCATCCATGCTGAAGTCTACTTGTTCTAGAGGGACGAGCTTGGTCTTTTGGGTGATTTTATAAGCGAGCCAAATGATTAAGAAGAGTGGCAGGCCAATGTAAGAGACCAGGACGCCATACCAGTCGATCGTTCCACCCATGAATGCGGAATAGTTTTGCCCCAAAATAACGATACAGCAAATGATGAAGGCAAAAATCGGACCAAACGGGAACCACTTTGCCCGATAAGGCAATTCGCTTAAGTCACGGCCCTGGGCGATAAACGCTTTGCGGAAACGGTAGTGACTAATGGCAATTCCCAGCCAGGCGATGAAGCCTGACATACCAGAAGCATTCAAAAGCCAAACATACACTTCGCCTTCTCCAAACAGAGAGGACAGAAAAGCAAGGGCGCCGATGAGCGCAGTCAAGATCAGGGCATTGATTGGTACGCCGTTACTTGTTACTTTTGCGAACCATTTTGGTGCTTTTCCTTCTTTCGCCAGGTTCCACAGCATGCGTGTAGAGGCGTACATGCCAGAGTTACCAGCAGACAATACTGACGTGAGAATAACCGCATTCATGACGGATGCTGCAAAAGCAAAACCGGCATTTTCAAATACAATCGTAAACGGGCTGATCGCAATATCCGTAAGGTCGCCACTGATCAGATTTGGATTATCGTATGGAACCAGCAACCCGATGATCAAAATAGCGAGAATGTAGAAGAGCAGGATGCGCCAAAAAATTTGACGGATGGCCTTCGGAATGTTGCGAGCAGGGTCTTCGCTCTCTCCAGCTGCGACACCAACCAGCTCTGTCCCTTGAAAAGAGAATCCGGCAATCATAAAGACACCGAGCAGGGCCATGAAGCCGCCGTTGAATGGCGCGTCTCCTTTGGTGAAGTTTTGGAAGCCGACTGCTTGACCGCCCATAATGCCAAAAATCATCAACACACCCACAATAATAAAGATGATAACCGTTATTACTTTAATCAAGGCGAACCAATATTCAGATTCTCCATAGGCTTTCACAGACAGGAGATTCAAGGCAAACAGCAATCCGAGGAACAAAGCACTCCACAATATCGCTGGGGTATCCGGGAACCAATATTTCATAATGAGTGCGGAAGCTGACAGCTCGACGGCAATGGTAATGGCCCAGTTGTACCAGTAGTTCCAGCCGAGAGCAAAACCGAGAGATGGATCGACGAACCGTGTGGCATACGTCGAAAACGAACCGGAAACAGGCATGAAGGCCGCCATTTCCCCCAAGCTGGTCATTAAAAAGTAAACCATGATACTAATGGCAAGATAGGCGACTAAAGCTCCACCAGGTCCGGCGGAGTGGATCGAGCCTCCACTCGCAAGAAACAATCCCGTCCCAATCGAGCCGCCGATGGCAATCATCGTCAGGTGTCGGGCTTTTAAACCACGTTGCAATTGATTTTGTGACATAAGCTGCTTGCACGACCTTTCTTGATTTTTGAGAAGGAAGGTCGGAAACGAAAAAACCGCCATAGCCAAAAAAATGGCATAGGGCGGTATCATCCAATCCCCACCAAGCCTTCACTGAAGATAGCTCACCACGTTTGCTTGGCATGCAAACGTGACAGTTCTGCCCCTTTCGAGTACAGCCCCAACCCAATCGCACAGAGACGCGATATGAGCTTCGGCGGATTTTCCTTACCTGGAGTCATTGATTTTCTCTGAATCTCGTACAGGATGATATAAAAGCCGCGACCTCTATCCTCACCGTGAAAGATGAGGATAACATGTATGAAATTATGTGATTCATCAACTATAAAGGATTGTTTGTGATTAATCAATGTGAAATTTTGTTATTCAAATGATCGTCTGGCAGGCCAGGAGCCTTGCAGCTTGCGAATTTGGACGATTTGTCCCGTATGAAACGCATCATGCAGGACCAAACTCATCACATTTTGGTAAATGGGCGTATAGGTAGCCATCTGATTTAACTCTTCATCTGTCAGCAAGGAAAGCTTTTCGTGAATGTGGCGGTGGACGCTTTCCATGCGAGCGAGAGTAGCTTGCCAAGCGTCTTCGTCATCGGGACCGCCGGACGGGATGAAGGTATCATCGTTCGTCTCAGCCGATCCAGGAAATTCAGTGCCCATTAGACGATGCAACAGGCGTTCTTTGTAATAAAGAAGGTGGCTGACGTTTTCCCAGATCGTGTTGGCTGCTTCTCCCACAGGGCGCCAGCTCGCCTCGGCTGCTGATACGCCGGAAAGCGCTTCTTTTAAGGGTGGATACCAGTCTTCCTTGTCATACGTACATTCCCATCCGTGCAAAAGCAATTCCTTCCGATTCATAGGCTTCCTCCTCGTCTGTGAAACAGATTGATGAAACGCTATAATAGCAATAAGAAATGAGGTTGTAACCAGTTAAGTTTATTACGGTGGTTACAAATAGAGATTACCATATCCTGTATGATCATACAAGAGAGAAAATGAAGGGTTTCGTCAGGAGAGATGATGATATGGACTGGCTTTGTATCGATTTTTTAAATAGTGATTGGCGGGATTGGCGTGGTTCTGGTCGTGGGGAAAATCGCCTGGAGAACCAGGAATGGCTGTCATCCTTTTTGCAAACATACAAGCTAACCGCACCGCTGCCGATGAATGAGGAGTGTGCCGCTTCACTTTTGCAGTTGCGCGAGCGTTTGCGACGTATGCTGGAAGCAGTTGTCCGTGGAGAGCGATTCCAAGAGGAGGACCTTGCGGAATTGAACAGAGCTTTGGCTCTCGCTCCTTTTCATGTGCAGGTGTTGTATGTAGAAGAGGAGGGTAGCTACAGGCAAGAGCAATCTAGCTCAACAGAGGGCTGGCCCCTCGTCATGGCACAAATTGCAGCCTCTTTCGCGGAGTTGCTTGCCCCGCAGCATCTGGAGCGAGTCAAAATATGTGACAACGAGGATTGCCGCTGGGTGTTTTATGATGAAAGCCGCAACCGGGTGCGCCGCTGGTGCGATGACAAAATGTGCGGAAACCTGATGAAGGTGCGCCGTTTTCGCGAACGGAAAAAGGAGAAAGGGTGATGCTAATAGGCTCACCCTTTTTATCTGTTCTTCATGAAGCGGGGGTCAATTGGATCAGCTTAGGGTAGATGGTCGAGCTTGCTGCTACGATGCCTGTGTTTTTCCAGCAAAAATCATTCCCTTGCGTATCCGTAATTTTGCCTCCGGCTTCCTCTACCAAAAGAGCACCAGCCAGCCAATCATACACCCCTTCACCGTATTCCCAGTAACCGTCGAGTCGTCCGCACGCCACATAGGCAAGATGGAGTGAAACCGCGCCTTGCATGCGGATGGCAAAAGCTTCTGGCATCACTCTCGTCAAGGAATTCGCTGTATACTTTCCGACCAAGAGGTTCATCGGCTCGGAGGAAGCAAAGAGCGTCCCTAGAATGCACTCACTTAGCTGCGATTTGGATAAGGTACTGATTTTTTGTCCGTTTAAAAAAGCTCCACGCCCGTTAATTCCGGTAAACAGTTCATCACGGCATGGATCATAGACAAAAGAAACAACCGTGCGTCCTCCGTCAATCAGGCAGAGGGAAGTAGCCCACATCGGCATATTTTGCAGAAAGTGAACCGCTCCATCGATTGCATCCATCACCCAATAAGGACTTGTGAATTCAGGCTTTTCCTGTGCAGCCAGATTGAATTCCGCGTCAGAGAATTCATAGGTGGGGAACCGCTCGGATAATGAGCGCTTCAATCGAGCTTCAACTACGGGATTCACCTCTTCAAAGCGTTTAGCCATTGCTTCCTTGCTGTGGCAGGGCACGCCTTTTTCAAATTCCACTAGCAACTCATTTCCCGCACTTCTTACCAGTTCCTCGCAAAATTGCACATCCTGTAGATTCATAACAATTCCCATCCCTTCTCTTTTTGGTAAAAATCGAGTAGTTTTTCGTAATGGTCTCCGTACTTTTGTTTTGAACGCCACTTTACTGATCAGCCAAAACATATAAGTAGTATGTTTGAATACTACTATTAAAAAATCAGTTCGTCAACACTGGTAAGATGTCGAGATTCACAATTTATGCACATGAGCAGCGCGTTTGAGACATAATAAGTAGCATCATACATGGGGGCGGAAACGAGGTGGGTAGGATGAGTCAAGCACGCAAAAAATGGTTTCAGGCACTCGTATTGGTGACACTCGGAGCGATTTGTCTGGCTATATGGTATTTGCAGCCATATCAACCTGATCAGGCAGCGTTAACGGCCATGCAGGGCGGTGAAGGGATTACGGTCATGGATACAAATGACTGGATTATTTTCCAAGGCGGGGAGTCACGCGAACCGGGACTCATCTTGTATCCGGGAGCACTGGTCAAACCGGAGAGCTATGCACCGATTGCCCGTGCCTTGGCAGGCTCTGGCTATCATGTTTTTCTCGCACGAATGCCGCTGAATTTGGCTGTAAGTGATATGACGCGAGCTACACAAGTATTAAAGGCGTACCCGAATAAAACGTTTGTCATCGGAGGACATTCGCTTGGAGGAACGATGGCAGCTCAATTCGCAGCAAACCACTCGGACCGAATCAGTGGTGTATTTTTACTGGGAGCGTATCCGAACAGTCAGGGGAACTTGAAGAAGGTGAATTTGCCTGTGCTGTCTTTGCTCGGTTCTCGCGATGGAGTGATCACTATGCAAAAGTTTATGGAGGGCAAGCAATATTTACCGGATCGTACTGTTTACATGTCCATAGAAGGGGGGAACCACGCCCAGTTCGGCAGCTATGGATCGCAGGAGGGTGACCAGCCCGCTGCCATTACCCCGCAGGAGCAGTGGCAGCAAACGGTAGCAGCAATCAAGGATTGGCTGCTTAATGAGGTTACGATGATGAACGTGGAATAATACCGGATACAACACCTGTAATGCGAATGTTTTCCGAGGGGAGTAACATGGGGGTGTCTTGCTCGCGTGTGGTTGTAAACAGACACTCCAATGGATTGACGTCTGCTGCGATGCGCACAAGGAACTGCCCCTCCTGGCGGATCAATACAGGTCTGTCTTTTACAGGTTCCATCGAAAAGTCTGAGATCAGGAGAGCGTCTCCGGGAAAAATACCGAGTCCACGAAGGCCGTCATCTCGCATGATGAGAGCAAAGCGGGCCACGTGATAGCTGGCTACCTGCAAAGAGGGTAACAGGGACAGCTCCTCGTCTTGGTCTAAGGCGAGATCAAAAAAATGAGTCGTGTATGCATCTCCGGCAATAAAGACTCGTTTCATCAGGTATCGCCTCCTAGATAATAGCGTTGTCAATTACCCATAGACGGGAAAGCCTTTGGCATACAGACGGCTCAGTATGCGCTCAAAACGGGCACGAGCAAGAGGCATCGGCACCTGAAAGCGCTGAGCTATGATAGCCGGAGCGTTGTATCGCGAGCAATCGGCAAGTAGGGGACTCATCATGTAGATGGGAAGCAGCAAATGCTCGGCAAAATGATTCGCTTGCGATTCTTGCCAGTCAATCATCCATTCGCTGCTCTGGGGCTGAATGCCTTCATGAAGGAGTAAATGTCCGAGTTCATGCGCGATTTTAACCCGCTGGGTAGCGAGATCGAGTCGTTCGTCCACCGCAATGACATAACGTCCCGGCAAAAAGGGATGCGCGTGTGCACGACTTCTGCCGCAAATACGATGGATCTCGATGCCGTACGTCTCGCACAGCAAATACAGATCGATTTGTTCGGGCTGGTCGATGCCGTGATGCTGAAGCAACAAGTACACGCGACTCTCGAGCCATGTTTGCGGTTCGCAGATTTCTTTCAAAAGGGAGTGAAGCATCAAGGACCTCCTAAATGAATGGTAAGGAACGTACGTTCTGTTTCTCGCTGAAAAGAAAACCCCGCTCTGGGGTTATTTTTTTTTGATGTCTTCCGTGATATCAAACAAAGACGGAGGTCGTTCCTCGCGTACTTTACGGACTTTCCACTGTTTCTTCAAGTCGTACCAGTAGCGGCGAATTTCTTTTTTCTCCTCTTCTGAAGCGTCCAGATATCCGTCTAGGAAATAGTAGTCGTCTGGGTCATCGATCTTTTCCTGCAAGAGCTCGTCCAACGAACGTTGATTTGTCTGCTCAGTTGCGGGGAGAATATAGGCCGTGACTTCATCTGTGCGGCCCAACAACCAATCGGTCGTGACGTCCAGCACATCAGCCAATTGCCGCAGCATGTCATTCGGTGGTGTGCTGTGGTTGTTCTCGTAGTTACTGATCGTCCCCTTGGTCGTGCAGACATGCTCTGCCAACTCTTCCTGGGTCAGACCTTTTGTCTTACGAGCTGTGCGTAAGCGCTGAGATAGCATGAGCGTGCCAGTCCTTCCTGTGAGGATGTACAAAATTATTGTACTAAATGAAAGAGAAAAAGAAAAGTATGGATATTAATTTTGATTTCAACGAATTATGTACAAGCCTTTTGTACAAAATACAGATAAGGACGATGTAGGAACGCACGTTCTGTACAGTGACAAAAGGGGAGATCAAACATGGAAGATCAAGTAACAACCGTATTACTTCAGCAAGGGCCATTTGCTGCTTTGTTTGTCTGGTTGTTGTTTTATATTATGAAGGCAAATCGAGAACGCGAGGGGCGTTTACAGGACTTGCTGGACAAATACAGCGACAAATACGATCTGATCCTCGAGGAATTGCGCGAGATCAAGGGAAAAGTGAGGAAATAACTCTTCTTTTTGACATCAAAACTTTTGATGAGTGTGACGAATACAAATCCATTACTTATGTTGCCCGATTCCTTGAAGAGCTTATTCAGCAAGGGGGACAAATCGTTGCAGCCTGTACCAGACCTTGATCGGCCTTTAGCCCTTCAAGGTTTCTTTTTTCTTGCTGTGTCCTTTTCCCCATTCACACGTCATCCATAATAACTTACCAATACTTAGCAAAAAGGAGCAGCAAGACTATGCATTTACCCGTCGTCTACTCAACCATCTGTGAAAAAGCATTACAGAAAGTGCTTCAGGAAGCATATCCAACCGAACACATACAATCGGTTTCCTACATGCTTCGAGGCATGAACGATACGTACTTCGTGAAGACGATCGATCAAAAACGAATTTTCAGGCTGTATCGCAGTGATTGGCGAACAGAGGAAGCAGCAGTCGCTTTCGAGATGGAACTGTTGCTCCATTTGAGCAGACAAGGCGTATCTGTATCTGTGCCAATTGCAGACGGCTCAGGAAAGCATGTCTTGAGACTGCAAGCAGCAGAGGGCAATCGCTTTGGGGTGCTGTTCACTTTTGCGGAGGGCAAGGAGCAGGAGATTGATACCGAGGAACTGAGCGAACGATTCGGCAGAGCCGTTGCCGAACTGCATGTAAAATCAGAAGGCTTTTCCACACAGCAAGCTCGCGAAGTGTGGGACTCCGAGACGCTGATTCATCACCCGTTAGCCAACATTGAGCCACGTCTACAGCATCGGAAGGAAGATTTTCAATTTCTCCAAAAGCTGGCGATTGAGCTGGAAGCCAAGCTGAACGAGCATATCCGTGCCGGACTCGACTGGGGGATTTGTCACGGAGACCTTCAAGGGAATTTTAATACGAACTTTTGTGAGGACAACACCTATACCCACTTTGATTTCGACCTGAGTGGATATGGTTGGCGGGCGTATGATCTGGCTGCTTTCAAGCTGAGCCGAATATTGATCGAAGAAGATGACGAACTGGTGGAGTCGCTATGGAATGCTTTCCTAAAAGGATATACCGAGGTTCGTCCCTTATCTGAAAACGATCAGGCTGCGGTGTCGCTTATGACAGGTATTCGCCAATTGTGGCTAATGGGGCTGTGCATGCATGATCCTCATATCATGGGTAGCAGCGAATCAGATGAAGCTTTCGTGAATGAGAAGATGGAGTTTTTTAAAAAATATTTCGCGTGATCGAGAAGTGTTTTGCAAAACGTTGTCAGAAAAGCATGCGACCCGAAGTCAATGATAGGTAAGCCATACATTGACGAGAAAGAGGGAGAAAAGCATGTTACCGTACATCGGAAGTGGCCACTACTGCTACGCAAATTCATCATCAATGCTTTTGGAGACAATTGGGGAGAAGGTAGCTCCTGCCGTACTCGAAGTGCTCTCCGGGGTAGGAGTCGGAGCTACCTGGTATGAGGAGCAGAAAGTGATTTATTTCGGACAAGTGATCCCTGACCGTGGTGTCAGTCATGCACTAGAGCTGCTGGGTTTTCGTTGGACGGAAAGATCAGGAGATGCGGAGGGCGAGCCACCGTTGGCGGAATTACGGCGCGATTTGGAAAAGGGGCCCGTGTTGCTCGGACCGCTTGATATGGGCTACCTGACGTATAACCCAAATGCTCAGTATTTGGGTGGCGCTGATCACTTTGTTCTTGCGTACGAGATGGACGATCAAGCGATCTATGTGCATGATCCAGCAGGTTTTCCTTTTGTCAGCCTGCCGTTGTCTCAGTTTGTCTTGGCGTGGAAGGCTGAGAAAATTTTTGATGGCCTCTTTTCCTATCATTATTGGACTGCACCAAAGCGTGTAGGCAGTCCGACAGAGGAGGAGCTGGTTGCAAATGCCCTTCGTTTATACAAAGGAATCTATCAGGAAAGCGCAGCGGCGGAACAAAACTCTTCGATCCTATACGGACAGGAAGCGATCTTGCGTGTAGTGAAGCGGATGGAAGAGGAAGGTGGACTTACGCCAGAGGAAATGGGCCACTTAGCCTATTTTGCTTTCCAGCTAGGGGCGAGGCGAGCGATGGATTTCGCAGGATTTTTCCTGAAGCATGAGCCAGAACTGGCGGCGATCAAAGAGAAGCAGGCAAAGCAATTCGGACGGTGTCACACATTGACCGTAGAAAAGAATGAGAAAGAGCTCGCGGATGCCATGCGCGTGCTGGCAGATATCGAAGAAGAATTTCGCCAAGTGGTTTGCGCCAAATAATATCGTTCCCCCAAGTGAGTAAGCAACGCTCATTGGGGGTTTTTCTTTAATTTAAAATATTATTACTTTTTTATGATTCATGACAATCTCATCCCGGATGTGTTACCTTGTTATTCATTAGTCCATGTAAAAGAGACATAGTCCATTCCATGTGGACATAATTTACAACACGTAACGGGGGTTCAAGTCATGAAACAGCTAGGTTTACTACCCAAAATTCTGATCGCCATTATCCTTGGGATCGGGATCGGCTCCATCTCGCCGATTTGGGTTGTGCAAGGATTGGCTACATTTAGTGGCCTATTTGGAAATTTCCTCGGATTTGCGATTCCGTTGATTATCATTGGATTTATCGCGCCAGGCATTGGTGAGCTGGGCAAAGGGGCAGGGCGTTTACTTGGGGTAACCACAGGGGTTGCTTACTTGTCTACGATTCTTGCAGGAGCACTCGCTTATTTGGTCAGTACGAATATTTTTCCACACATTCTTGAGGTAGGTGGACTGGTGAATCAGTATGCCAATCCGGAGGAAGCACTGGTAAAGCCGTTCTTTACTGTGGACATGCCGCCGATTGTAGGTGTGATGACAGCATTGTTGCTCGCCTTCACCCTTGGTCTTGGAGCGACTGTCATCAAGGGGAACGCCCTGCAAAAGGTGATGGTAGACTTGAGAGATATCGTAGAGAAGCTAATCGCTTCCGTCATTATCCCGTTGCTTCCATTACATATCCTGTCTGTATTTTCCAACCTGACCTATGGTGGACAGGTCACGATGATTTTGTCCGTGTTTGTTAAAGTTTTCGTTATGATTATTGCCTTGCATCTATTCTATCTGTTCGTGCAGTACTTGATAGCGGGCCAGATGGGACGCAAAAACCCATTCACGCTGCTGAAAAATATGCTTCCCGCTTACTTCACAGCGATTGGAACACAATCATCGGCAGCCACCATTCCTGTGACACTGAGCCAGACCAAGAAAAACGGTGTGAGCGAAAAGATCGCGGATTTCGTCGTTCCACTCTGTGCGACGATTCATCTTTCCGGAAGCACGATTACGCTTGTCAGCTGTTCCATGGCAGTCATGATGCTAAATGACATGACGACATCCTTTGGCGTGATGTTTCCGTTCATCTTGATGCTGGGCGTAACGATGATCGCCGCACCAGGTGTGCCGGGCGGAGCAGTCATGGCGGCACTCGGATTGATGGAGTCCATGCTCGGATTTACTACCACGTTGACTTCGTTGATGATTGCGCTGTACATCGCTCAAGATAGCTTCGGTACCGCTTGTAATGTAACCGGTGATGGTGCGATTGCGGTGATTACGGATCGATTGAGTGAAGAGAAAGCAGCTTGATGATGTAATAGAAATACGTAGGGGAACGAGACCTGTCCATTTTTGGATGGGTCTTTTTTGTTGGATTCTGTTGGTTATGCTATACCTCGACAAATTTTTATGAGAGTCCACACGAAACAACAAATATAGGCAAAAAACATTATGTTTTGACAAAAATTGAATAAAATGGTACATTCCAATTATTCCATAATATAGGAGGCGCTCATTGTGAAAAAAATCTTACTCG
This sequence comes from Brevibacillus sp. Leaf182, assembly GCF_001423865.2. Taxonomy (NCBI): domain Bacteria; kingdom Bacillati; phylum Bacillota; class Bacilli; order Caryophanales; family Paenibacillaceae; genus Brevibacillus; species Brevibacillus sp. Leaf182. The sequence goes on from NZ_LMPN02000023.1 coordinate 55,836, forward strand.
CATTGACACTAGTATTTGCACTATCCTCATCTGCACTTGCTGCGAATACAGAAACAGAGCCTAACGATACCTTTGAAACGGCGGATACTTTGGAGATTAACTCTTCTATCTTAGGTCAAGGGGAGAGCGGTGATTGGGATACTTTTGTTTTTGTAGCAAATCAAACCGGAAAAATGAGAACGAGCCTTAAAAATAAGACCCAAGGAGTAGTTCCATACGTTGTGTGGGCTTCAGATAAAACTACCAGCCTTGCAGAGACTTCTGGTGAAGCAGAATTCGATGTAGTCGCTGGTGAAACATACTATATAAGACTTTGGTCTGTTGGAAAGTCTGATTACACTCTCTCATTGAACAATCTGTAATATCTTTGAAAAAATGCAAATAGCTTTTTACAAAAGCAGATTACGGCTTTGTAAAAAGCTATTTTTAGTTGCTAAATTGGGCACTTCAATTTCCCATTTCCAACTAGTGAGAATTATATTATCATTGGGTATAATTTCATCATTCTACTTTTTGCGAAAAGGGGAATACATAACGCAATGTTTAACGAACGGAAAGCGTTACAAATGACATTGCAGGCCATGCTAGAGCAGCGTATGGCACTGCGTCGACAGTATGTCGATCAGGACAAGCAGTTGGGAGCTGACATCAAGCAGCTTTTGAGCCGCATTCGCGAGTTGGATAACGAAGCCGGGATCGGAGACGATGAAAGCTCAGAAGATACAGCTATGTCGACAGAGGAATTTTCCGATGATCTGATGAAGCGTATGAAGGTGAGAAAGGCGCACATCCGTCACGATTATTTGGAAGTTGCAAAGCACATCGAAAACCTGTTGAGGGAAGCGATGTCTCCGATGTCATTGGCTGATCTCTGTTCCGTGTTGAAAGCACGGCACCAGGTAGAGTTTGCGAGTCCCTACATAGGTGTACAGAAGTCATTAAAGTATCTACCCCAAGTAAAAGTAGAAAAGGACGGGCGGAAACTGATTTTTTCACTCTAGGCAACCAGGGTGAGATAGGCAGTTTCACGGGAGACAAGACCCCAAAAAGGCGATGTGTCTATGCACAATCGCCTTTTGGTGTCTATTGATTTACTTGCTTATTGCAAGAAGGATTTGAGCATCCAAATGTGTTTTTCCAGGCTACTGCGGATTCCCAACAGCATATCGGCTGTCGCTTCATCGTCGGCTTGGTCCGCCGTTTCCATAGCCAGCTTCAGCTCGTCTACGAGAATGGCGAAGTCTCTCGCGATCGTTTCTACCATTTGCTCGGCTGTTTCGCTTCCTTCTGCTTCGGTGATGCTCGCTGTGTTCAGACATGCAGCCAAAGTCGCTACAGGCTTTCCACCGATGGAGAGGACACGTTCAGCAAGGGAATCAAGATTCGCTGCTGCTTCGTTGTACAATTCCTCAAATTTTGCGTGGAGCGTAAAGAAATGAGGTCCTTTTACATTCCAGTGAAAATTGTGTAGTTTCGTATAGAGGACTGTCCAGTTCGCCACTTGTTTATTTAATGCGCTATAGAGTGTGTTTTCCATCGAGAATCTCTCCTTATTTATAATAATTCTTTTGTTAAATTTATTATAAACTAATAAGAAGTATTGTCAACACCCAGGAGGAAATTTATGCAGCAGTTGCGTATCGGTGCGGTTATTTTAGCGGGCGGAAAAAGCAGTAGAATGGGCTCGCCAAAGCAAAACTTACCGTGGAGGGACGGAACCTTTTTAACAGAGCTGGTAAAAGAAATACAGGCGGCTGCCTTGTCTTGTTTCATTGTAGCGAACGATTTTTCGGACACTCAAGTGACACAAAAGGAACAAATTGATGAACAGCCCGTCACAATTACACCTGACCTGGTACCATCCTGCGGTCCTGTAAGTGGACTGGTTACTGCCTTTCGCGTAAGTTCCGAGGATGCTTTGCTGGTGCTATCCTGTGACCTTCCTTTTATGGATCGTGAGCAAATCGCCAGACTCATTGAATTTGCGAGAGAGAGAAACGATTGGGACGTGATTGTCGCCCAATCAGAGGGACGAATCCATCCATTATGTGCTGTGTACCATCGGAGAACGCAGACTAATTGGGAGCAGGCGTTGTTGCATGGACAGCGAAAACTGATGCGGACATTAGATGAACTGCGCGTGGTGCCCTTGCCTGATGAATGGTTGGACCCTTGGGCTGCTTTTAATGTCAACACGCCTGAAGAGTACGAACAGGCTAAACTTGAAGAAAAACGCAGAAAGACAGGACATGCTTAAGGTATGTCCTGTTTTTTTGTTTGGAAAAAAGGGGCTTTTCATAGAGGGCTATCATACAAGCGTTTCTCTGGACAAACCGTATGAATAGTAGTGATGGCTAACGAAAGGAGGGAGCGCAATGACAAGAAAGTGCAAAAAACAGGGCAAACACCACGGTCACCACTGTTGTTGCAAAAAAGTCGACAAAAACGACCACCACTGTTGCAGCAAAAAACACGACAAGTATTACGACCACCACTGCTGCGGCAAAAAACACGACAAGTATTACGACCACCACTGCTGTGGCAAAAAGCACGACACGTATTACGACCACTACTGCTGCTGCAAGAAACACGACGATTACTACGAGCCTCAATGCTGCTGCAAAAAACAGAGTCATTACGATGAGCCGCATTGCTGCTGCAAAAAGCATGAACATTGCCACGATCACTGCTGTTGTTGCAAGCAACATGATTGCAAATGCTTTAAAAAACATGACCACCACTGGTGCAAGAAACATGAGATAGATGATGAAGACGAAGAAGAGGACGACGACGAAGACAAAGACAAAGATGAAGAAGATGACGAGGACGAAGATGATGACGATCACTGCAAGCATCACAAAAAGAAACACTGCTGCTGCAAATAAAAAATTCCCACGCACAAAGAACAAAAACCCGAGAGGCTATCTCAGGCTTTACCAGATGAGACAAACAATCAAAAGCGGGAAGGCTCTGAGCTTGTCCCGCTTTTGACTGAATCCGAATCCTCCTTTAAGGTAGGAGGATTCTCTTTGCTTGTGTATACACGTTCATTTTGTCATTGCGGATAAATCCGACTGCGGTGAGCTTCAGTTCATCTGCCAATTGCAGGGCGAGATCAGTTGGAGCGGACTTGGACAAAATGATGCCAGCGCCAATTTTGGCAGCCTTGAGTAGCACCTCAGATGAGATGCGTCCACTGAAGACAAGAATTTTGTCCGTGGTGGAAATGTTATCTCGCAAGCATTTCCCATAGATCTTGTCGAGAGCATTGTGACGTCCGATGTCGGAGTACTGAAGCAAAATTTCATCCGGTGTACAGAGGGCTGCATTGTGGACGCCACCTGTTTGGCGGTGGATCTCAGACGATGCTTGCAATTCTTTCATCAGGCGCATGCATTGAGCGGGAGTGACAATTGTTGTGCTTTCAACGGGCTTTGCTGTGCGCGCATCGCTAAAAAAGTAAAAGGATTGTCTGCTTTTTCCGCAACAGGAAGTAATTCTGCGTTTGGAGTAAAAGCTCTGCGACAAAATCGTTTCTTTATGTAAATCAACGTAAGCAAACCCTTGGGCCTCATTTAGCGTAAGCTGTTTGATTTCCGAGTAGCTCTTGATGACACCCTCGGCTGCGAGAAAACCAATGACCATTTCTTCCAGGTCGGCTGGGGTACATACGATTGTAGCGAATTCCTCATCATTAAGGAAAATCGTGAGGGGGTACTCGGTAACGATTTCGTCGTCTTCCCAGCCATGCTGGTCAGCCGAAATTTTCAACACGGGCAATCGGGTGGTGATGGTTAGTTCGGACATACGGGCCTCCTTTTTGTCGAATTTATGAAGGTTTCATGGCTATTTTGTGAGGAAAATATTGTCGAGTGAACGCTTACATGGTAGTATACTATGTGAGATGAAAAGTGTCATAAAATTTTCGTCTTTTCATGTATTCATAGCGTAAGGACAGATTGACACGGAGCAGCGACCCTGCCACCGATTATTTTGTAGCCTTGCAGCGAATTACATAGTGAACACAATGCTTGTTGATGCTGATGTAGCGTTCCTGCTGATGATTAACTGCTGTGTTTCATCGTAGCCCTCGTTTCCATTTGTGGAGACCTGGGTGAGTCGGTGAAATCAGCAGTTTTTCTTTTTTTCGAGAAGGCTGCTGATGGATCCACAGCATGCTAAAGACCATTGCGAAGGAGATGAATGATTTGGAACAAAAAGTGAAAAACCGCTGGCTCATTGCGTTGGCTGCGGTAGGCATCCACATCTCGATTGGATCGGTATACGCATGGAGTGTATTCACCAAGCCAATTACCGAGCAGTTCGGCTGGGACTTGCCAGACGTTCAATTTACGTTTAGTATTGCGATCTTGTTCTTGGGGCTGTCTGCTGCCTTCCTCGGTCATTATGTTGAAAAGCATGGCCCACGCAAAGCTGGCATTCTCGCATCTATCTTTTTTGGAGTAGGAACTGTCGGGGCTGGCTTGGCGATTCAATTGAGCAGTTTGCCTCTGTTGTACTTGTGTTATGGCGTACTTGGCGGTATTGGTCTTGGTGTAGGTTATATTACGCCAGTTTCGACGTTGGTCAAATGGTTTCCGGATCGCCGAGGTCTAGCAACAGGTCTTGCGATTATGGGCTTCGGCTTTGCTTCCATGATTGCCAGTCCAATTATGAACGCTTTGATTGCAAATGTAGGAATTGCGAACACCTTTTATATTTTAGGTATTATTTATTTCGTTGTGATGTTGGCTTCGGCTCAATATTTGGCTCCACCTCCAAAAGGTTGGGTACCGGCTGGATTTTCCGCTGAGGGAACAGCTGGCAGCAAGCAAATCAAAAAGGATTTGTGCCAATTAACTGCCAACGAAGCGATCAAGACACGCCGTTTTTACTGGCTGTGGCTGATGCTTTTTATCAACGTGACATGTGGAATCGCCGTTATTTCGGTAGCATCGCCGATGGCGCAAGAAATGGTGGGCATGTCTGTCGGAACAGCAGCTCTCATGGTAGGGCTAAACGGTTTGTTCAACGGTGGTGGACGAATCGGATGGGCGTCTCTGTCTGATTTCATTGGACGACCAAATACGTATACAGCTTTCTTTGCCATCCAAATGGTATTGTTCTTCCTGTTACCGAATATGTCCAATCCAATCCTGTTCATGGTCGCGATGTTTATCATTATGACCTGTTACGGTGGTGGCTTTGCATCCATTCCGGCTTACATTGGTGACTTGTTTGGAACGAAGCAATTGGGCGCGATTCACGGCTACATTTTGACGGCATGGGCTGCTGCCGGCTTGGCAGGACCGATCTTTGCAGCATGGGTTCGCAAGACGACAGATAGCTATACCGGAACCATGAGTGTTTTCGCAGGGATGTTCGTTGTCGCTCTCGTGATCTCGCTATTAGTTCGTCTGGATATCAAAAAACTAAAGGAAGAAGCCAAACAAAGAGAAAAGTCTGTTGAATTGGCTAGTTAATCAATGGTAAAGTTTAAGTAGAGAATGATTTGAAGTAAAGGTGATTTTCCTCGATGAATAAGTTCGAAGCAGAATTCAGTAATTTGGTCAGGGCTTTCCGAAAGCGCCATATGGGAAAGGGACCTAGCAAGATCAGCACCACGTTCTGCAAGAACTGGGCGATTTGCGAGATGGAAGGCAACCTTTCTCCGGTGGAAAAGTTCATCGCCACTTCGGAAGACGGAAAGCAGACATTACGAGCTGCCCGAACCGAAATGGTCAAAGAGATCTATCGGAAACACCAGCCAGTTGACATGGAAGCGTTTCTTGGAGCAAAACTCGTTGATCTATTCGTCGATATTGACATTGAACGGGATTTTGGAATGTCGATCTTTGTTTTTGATCAAGACATCGAAAAAAGAATGAAAAACGAACCGTAAGTCTAAACGAAGCAGCGTTCCTGTTCACCGGCTTAGACGTAACGGAATTCGCAAAAGCAAACACGAAGTTGAGACTAGGTAGCGAACCTGCCGTAGACAACCACCGTGAACACGCTCTTTTCCTATAGGACAAGGGACGGTTTCATGGTGGTTTTTTCGTCTCAATGGAGTTTATTAGAGGGGAGACAAAAGAAATGGGCAAGACCAAGCATGGCGGACCAATTAAGCTGGATACTTCGTGGAAGCCTTCCTTATGGGCTTCACTAATGCCGATGGGACTCGGAAAAATCAAACCGCATCACATTCGCGATACGATGAAGGTGGCCTATGACAATCGCGATAATTTGGGGTATGCCTATCGCATTTTGACGCAAGGGGTATGTGATGGCTGCGCTCTCGGCGTATCCGGTCTCTACGATCAGACGTTGACTGGTCCGCATTTGTGCACTACACGACTGAACGTACTGCGCCTCAATACCATGCCTGCCATGGATGCCAAATGGTTTGAAGACGTGAATGCGCTGCGCAAGCTGTCTAGCGAAGAATTACGCAAGCTGGGAAGAATTCCGTATCCGCTTTCAAGAAAGCCAGGCGAAAACAAGTTCACCCGCATTAGCTGGGATGAAGCGTTAAACCGCATCGCGAGAAAAATCAAAAACATCAGCCCGAAACAGTTAGCCTTTTTCTTGACCGCTCGTGGGATTACCAACGAGGTATATTACACGGCAGCTAAAATGGCTCGTTTCCTCGGAACCAACAACATCGACAACGCATCGCGAATATGTCACTCGCCGAGTAAGACAGCATTGAAGCGTTCGGTTGGTATTGGTGCATCGAGCTGTAACTATCAGGATTGGATCGGTACCGACGTGCTCGTATTCTGGGGCTCTGTACCAGGTAACAACCAGCCTGTATCGACGAAATACATGTATGCTGCGAAAAAAGCAGGAACGAAAATCATCCTGATCAACCCGTACAAAGAGCCAGCGATGGAGAAGTACTGGATTCCATCTGTACCGGATAGTGCTTTGTTCGGAACGAAGATTGCGGACGATTTCTACCAAGTGAACATTGGCGGCGACATCGCATTCATGAACGGCGTGATGAAGATTTGGTTCGAGATGGAGGAAGCCAAGCCAGGCTCTGCGATCAACCATGAATTCATCAAGGAGCACGCGAACGGAATCGAAGAGCTGCGCAAGCATGTGATGAATGAATCGTGGGAGAAGATCGTAGAATCCTCCGGTCTCAGCCGCGAGCGTATCAAAGAATTCGCGCAACTGCTCGCCAACTCCAAAAATGGTGTATTCGTATGGAGTATGGGTCTGACCCAGCACAAATTCGGTACGGACAATATTTCTCAAGTAGCCAATCTGGCCATCCTTCGTGGGTTTTTGGGTCGCAAGCACACTGGTCTCATGCCGATTCGCGGACACTCCGGCGTACAGGGCTCTGGAGAAATGGGTGCCGATCCGTTCAGCTTGCCAGGTGGAGATTTTGAAGAAAAAACCTGGAACCGCATTGAAAAAATTTGGAATTTCCCAATACCGAAATGGCAAGGAGATATCGTCGGTATTTCTTTGGAGAATGCCGTGTTGCCAGATGGGCACGAGCGCAAGACCAGATTGTTCTATACGAGTGGCGGCAACTTCCTGGAGACGATGCCAGACCCGGACTTCATGCAAAAATGCTTGGAGAGCATAGAAGTGCGTGTACACCAGGACATCATTTTCAATACATCTACATTGGTGGACGCGAAGGAAGAAGTAATCGTACTGCCAGCAATGACTCGATACGAGCAGCCGGGTGGCGGTACTTCCACAAGTACAGAGCGTATGGTCTACTTCAGTGCCGAAGTGGAAGGGCCACGTATTGAAGAAGCGCGTTCGGAATGGGAGATTTACGTAGATCTGGCGGCACGGGTAAATCCAGAGAAAAAGCATCTGATGCACTTCTCAAGCGCATCTGAAATTCGTGCAGAGATTGCCCAGGCGAATCCGAACTACGATGGTATCCAGCATCTGAAAAACCGCGGAGATGTTTTCCAATGGGGCGGGGCATGGTTGTGTGAAGGCGGCGTATGCCCGACACAAGATGGCCGAGCGAATCTGATTCCGATTGAGATTCCAGATTTGAACAAGCCAGAGGGACACTTCTATGTAACGACTCGTCGCGGTAAGCAGTTCAATTCGATGATTTACAGCCAGAAAGACCCGTTCAACAATGCGGACCGTTATGATATCCTGATCAATGCAGAGGATGCAAAAGAACTGCGCATTGCAGAAGGCGAAAATATCGTCGTTTACAATAAATATGGAACGTTCCAAGGACGTGCCAAATTCGAGGACACCAGACGCGGCAACATTCAAGTACACTGGCCGGAAGGAAACGTACTCATTCCAAAGGGTGTATACGAGACATACGCAGGTATTCCCGAATACAATACAGCCGTGAAGGTTGAAAAAGCGGACACTTTCCACGCCAACAAAGATTTGAAATACGTGGAGAGAGAAGTAGAAGATTTGGAAGTAAACGTCGGCTGACGAGCTGCAGCAATGGGTGGTCAAGATTAGGAGGAACAAGCCATGCGTTTTTCGCGACAAACACTCTCGGTTGAAGAAGCGATGAGCAAGCTGTTGGCAAAATTGCTGACAGGGAGAACGGAACAAGTGCAGATCGGAGAGGCATACGGGCGGATACTGGCCTCTGATCTACGTGCAACATACGATTTGCCGCACTTTGACCGCTCGCCGCTGGATGGGTTTGCCGTGAGAGCTGCGGATACGGTTGGGGCCTCCGTTGACCACCCGATTACGCTAACAGTGCTAGAGACGGTTGCGGCCGGGCAAGTACCTGCTAGAGAATTGGAAAAAGGCTACGCTACGCGGATCATGACGGGTGCGATGATGCCTGCGGGTGCGGATGCGGTCATCATGTTTGAGCAAACGTACAACCCAGCCGAAGAGGCGGATACCGTACGGATCAAGCGGGAGATGAAGCCTGGGGAAAATGTATCGCGTCGCGGTGAAGAGATGGCCACAGGAACGATCATTGCAAAGGCGGGAGAGCGGATTAACGCAGGTACTCTCGCCAGTTTGGCTACGTTTGGCTATTCGCAGGTTGAGGTGTACTGCAAGCCGCGTGTCGGTCTGATTTCGACTGGAAGCGAGCTGTTGGAGATTGATCAGCCGCTTGCTCCAGGCAAAATTCGCAACAGTAATACAGTGATGCTGACTGCCTTGATTGCTGAGGCAGGGGGCATCCCTGTTTCGTTTTCAAGATTGCCGGATGATCTGTCGGTGGCAAAGGCGAAAATCAGTGAATCTTTACGGGGCGTGGATTTGGTCATTTCAAGCGGCGGTGTGTCCGTTGGGGATTTTGATGTGATCGCGGCTTTAGTGGATGAGCCTGAGGTGGAGCTTTTGTTCAACCGGATCGCAATACGTCCGGGAAGCCCGACGACAGCCATGATCATGGAAGGCAAGCCTTTAATTGCTCTATCAGGTAATCCTGGTGCCTGTTTTCTCGGGTTTGAGCTATTTGCGCGAGCAGCCATTCGTCGCATCTCGGGGGAAGCCCATGTGGTGCAACAGGTGATAAAGGCGAGACTTGGCGTCGATTATACGAAGCCTTGTCCATACCCGCGTTACCTACGAGGGAAGCTCCTCGAAAAAGATGGGGTTTTGCACGCGATCCCTGATTTCAATGAAAAGGCAGGGAATCTGGGGACGTTGAAGGACAGCGAATGCTTTATGATCATACCAGCCGGGGGAAGCGGGAAAAAAGCAGGAGAGTTGGTTGATGTTCTCGCGCATGCTGCCCCAACCTGGAGAAGAGAGGGATAGCAAATGGTCAAGCCACCTTGTGTTTTGCAGATTGTCGGTTATTCGAACAGTGGCAAGACGACGTTGCTCACCAAGCTCATTCCGATCCTCGAAAAAGCAGGGATAAGAGTCGGGGTCATCAAGCATGATGGCGGACACGATTTTGAGTGGGATCAGCCAGGGAAGGACACGTGGCGTTATCGTGAAGCCGGAGCCTCGCTAGTCGCGATCACATCCAAAACGAAGACAGCCATCGTGGAGCAAAAACCGCAGGAGCTGTCCGTCCTCGTCCAGCGCTTGGTAGATGCCGGGGCCCAGCTCGTTTTGGTAGAAGGCTTCAAGCGTGAAGGCTATCCCAAGCTCGCTTTGCTTCGCAGGCCAGAAGATGAGGAGCTTTTATCAATTGTTACAAATTTGGTAGGGATCGTAGGATGGTCAGACAATCGTCAGCCAGGGTTGCCATTTTTCGATATTAATGACATAGACAACATAGCTAATTTTGTAAGGGAAACATTGAGATCATTCCAGCTTGATTGGGGATGATCTTTTTTTTGTAGCATGGCAGATAATCCATGTAATGAAATATGTGGTAATGTAAATAAAAAATCGGCGAGAAATGATAAGGAGCAAAAAACATGAAATGCCCTCACTGTAACAATGAATTAAATGAACTTCCTTTCTGTTACGGAATAGAAGCGCCACATTATTTTTACATGGTACCAGAAGAGAAACGAACAGAATTAATCAGGGACTTTTGTGTAATTGATGAACAGCATTTCTTTATTAGAGGGCATATTGAAATACCAATCATTGATACAAATGAGAAATTGATATGGAGTGTTTGGGTTTCTCTTAGTGAAGAAAACTTTTTGAGATCGAATGAATTGCTGCACGTAGAAGGAAGAGAAAATGAAGAACCTTATTTTGGTTGGTTATCGACTGAACTTTCCATCTATCCAGAAACTACCCTATCCTTAAAGACATGGGTACATACACAAGAAGTTGGTGCGGTTCCCTTAATAGAATTAGAACATACGAATCATCCACTTGCAGTTGAACAAAGAGAAGGAATTACAATGGAGAGAGTGAAAGAAATTGCTCATTTAATCAATCATACCGACTAATAAGAAATGCCTGCTGCCGGGATGTTCCGGCAGCTTTTTCGTTTTTCATGCTTTAGACGATAAGTTATGGATTGCTCCAATCTTGTGGTTTTGGACGTATATCTTCACTCCAATGGTTGATAAACTTGCAGCATCTAAATAATAGGAGTGATAACGATGGATGGAGTACGTTACAAAATGAGAGAAGTATTGGAAAAGAACAAGATTGAGACATTTTTGCAGCAAGCTAGAATCGGACATCTTGGAATGGTCGATGGTCATTTGCCGTATGTAGTTCCGCTCAATTTTGTTTGGACAAATGGAAAGCTTTATTTCCATGGCGCCACCGGCGGGAGAAGAAATCAGGTTATGGATGCTAATCCAGAGGTCTGTTTTACGGTTTGTGAAGAATATGGAACGATTACTGATCCGGTGCCAGCTAAGACGGACACAGCGTATATGAGTGTAATGATTTTTGGCAGGGCCCAGCAGATAGACGATCTGGATGAAGCTACATACATGCTGCAAGAAATGATGAATAAGTATGTGCCTGGCTACTATAATCGGCCTTTACCCAAGCAGCACGTAGACAAATACCGTTCAGCAGTATTCGGTGGTCCGGTTCAGGTGTACCGAATAGATCCACATCATATCACTGCGAAGGAAAATCCAATGGAAGATGAAAAAATGTTCAAACCTGGTAAAACCGTGTAATCTCCGCAAGACGAAAAATGCCTTCTTCAATGGTTGATTCATCTACTTTAGCAAAGCCTAGTACCCATCCTTTTCGATCGCTTTTCAAACAATACTTGCTAAGTGGATAAACGCGGATTCCTTTTTCGATTGCTAGGTTCGTCGCGGCGTCTTCATCAAACGATTTATCAGCTTCAAGAAGGATATACAACCCCGTTTCTACGCCGCTTAGCGTGAAGTGTTCGTTCAGACCTGTCGTGATGATAGCCTTCGTCATGGCTTCATGTCTGCGCCGATATACATTTCGAACCCGTCTCATATGGCGCATGAAATGCCCATGCTCAATAAAATGAGTAAGCGTTAATTGCTCCATAATCGGAAGATGACGATAGGTTAATTCATGGACGTGGGCGAGCTGACGAATGGCCTCTTTGGGACCAACGATTGCCGATATTCGAATACCAGGAGCAATCATTTTGGAAAAACTCATCATATACAACGTGTTCTGAGGTCGCTGACTGAACAAGGTGGGAAGTGGGTCGCCACGATAGCGAAATTCGCTGTCGTAATCATCCTCAACAATCCAAAACCGCTGCTCGGCAGCCATGTGTAACAATTGTTGCCTGCGAGGTTCTGACATAATGACTCCAACCGCACACTGGTGCGATGGCGTAACATAGACAAGCTTGGACCCCGGATGAATCTGGTCTACGCATAACCCGTACTCGTCAACTGGAGCGGAGACAACTTGCATACGCCGATACTTCATGGCCATCCAGGCAGCAGGGAAGCCAGGATCTTCAACAGAAACGGTATCTCCTTCCTGTAAAAGGGCTTGGGCGATCAAATCGATGCTATGTTGTGCCCCTGAGGTTAATAGGATTTGATCGATATTCACATGAACGCCCCGTTCAAGTGACAAATAACGTTGAATCTGTTCTCGTAGCGGTTGGTATCCATAGGGATTGCCATAAGCCCAACTATCCAGGTTCGTTTCTGTGGAAGCCTGTAAAAACGAACGTCTCCAAATCTTTTGAAAATGTTCGTCCAAATATGGCTCATGGGGACTGAAATCGACCTCAACCTTTTGACTAGCTTTGTCCCCGAACCAACCGTGCAAATGACCGATTGTAGCGTTTAATAAAGGCAATTCGGGAGGAACAGGTCCTTCGGGCGCAGCATCTTCTGAAGGACGAGTTGCATAAGTCCATTCGCTAACTCTAGTCCCACCGCGACGAGAGGTTATCGTGTATCCGCGGCTGAATAACTCCTCATAAACAATCTGTATGGTTGAACGGGAAACGCCAATTAAGGAAGCGAGTTCGCGGGAGGGTAGTAGCAATTCACCTGGCTGCCATTTTCCAGAGGTAATATTATGGATCGCTTGGTCCAGCAGTTGCTGCCAGATTGGACGCTCGTCATCGCGGTTTACGGTTAGCATTCATTCACCTTCAGTGTATTTGTTGGAATTTAGTAACAATCCATTGGCTGATATGCTATCATGGCAATCATTTCTTTTGCAACAAGACAGTTGGCGGATGACTGTTTTGCAATTGTCACAAATTGTTTCTATTTCCTGTGACCAGAATCACATGTGTATCTGAGAACCTCCCGTACACTTGAAATATAGAAAGAACGAAGCACTTCAAGGAGGTTCTACGATGTTAAGCCCAAAAACCATTGAAATCATAAAATCAACCGTTCCTGTGCTAGAGGTTCACGGAACTGCCATTACAAAACGTTTTTATCAAATGATGTTTGCTAAGCACCCTGAGCTTCTTAATATTTTCAACCACGCCAATCAAAAGCAGGGAAGACAGCAAACAGCTCTGGCAAATGCGGTGTATGCTGCGGCTTTGTATATTGATAAGCTGGAAACGATTTTGCCTGTTGTGAAGCAGATTGGACACAAGCACCGCAGCTTGGGAGTGAAGGCCGAACATTACCCAATCGTCGGAGAAAACCTGTTAGCCGCGATCAAAGACGTACTTGGAGATGCCGCTACGGACGAGATTTTGCAGGCGTGGGCCGAAGCGTATGGTGTCATTGCGGATGCCTTCATCGGTGTAGAACACGAAATGTATGAAGAGGCGAGTGGGCAGCCTGGAGGATGGGTAGATTTCAGAGAGTTTATCGTCCAACGCAAGGTGAAGGAAAGTGACGTAATCACTTCTTTTTATCTGGTTCCGGCGGATGGTCAACCGATTTCCAGCTATGAACCAGGGCAGTATGTCAGCATCAAGGTAGAATTACCGGGCGAGCAATATACACACATTCGCCAGTACAGCCTCTCTGATGCGCCAGGGAATGCATACTACCGCATTTCTGTCAAACGCGAGGACGCGATGCAAGATAAGCCAGCAGGTAAAGTATCCGTTTATTTGTCAGAGGAAGTGAAGGAAGGAGATAGCCTGCATTTGTCTGCTCCGGCTGGAGATTTCACCTTACAGCAAGAGGACAGTCGTCCGGTTGTGCTGCTCAGTGGTGGTGTAGGATTGACCCCCATGATCAGCATGCTGAACACACTGATCAAATCGGGAACAGATCGTCCAATCACTTTCATTCACGCAGCCAAAAACGGACATGTGCATGCCATGAAGCAGGCAGTAGAAGAACTGGCCACAAAACATCCGCAGCTTTCTGTTCACTGGTGCTATACACAGCCGACCGAACAAGATCGAGTGAACGGTGCTTTCCAGAAAGAAGGGTATATCGACTTGCCGTGGCTGCAAAAGGTCATCGATACAAAAGAGGCGAGCTACTATTTCTGTGGTCCAATTCCATTCATGAAGACGATTAACGGTGCTTTGTTGGAATGGGGAGTACCAGCAGACGATATTCATTTTGAGTTTTTTGGTCCGGCAGCGACTTTGGCATAAAGAGGCTCTCACGAAAAAAGCTCAAGCTTACTCGCGATTCGCAGTTTGAGCGCGCAGCAATCGATTTACCGTCTCTCGGCGAAGCCCGATGAGTTGACCGATTTCATCCTGAGTCAGCAACTCCGAAAGCGAGGCGACAGGAATGAAAGTCTGAAACCAAAGCTGGAGCTTGCGAAGCTTTTCAGCAGGAGAGACTTCGGTCAGTTGGTCGATACGCTGCTGCATCATCCGCAGCTTCCCTTGTAGCTGTAGCGCGATATCACGACACTTTTCCGGATTGTCATCCAGATGGCGATACCAATCCGGGGCAGACAGCACTTCGACCTCACAGGTCACAAGAGCGATTGCTGTCCCGTAGTAGGGATTCGGGCTCATCAACGAATGATGCGGAATGATCTCATCCGGAACGATGATATTGACCAGCGTCACTGCTCCGTCTGCATGTACCCGAACGATTTTTAACAGACCGCTCTTCAGATGATAGAGCGGTCCAGATTCTCCTTGTCGAAACAGGATTTCTCCCTTGTGCAGGATCATGGGTTTCTCCTCGATTCTCTACGTTTTTCTCTAGCAATTATAGCAAGCCCGGCATGAGGAAGTAAGCAAGCGTAAAAAGCAGTTTGCCGCTTTTTTAGGCTTGCTACAGCAAGGCTGCCTTTTGCTATAATGGGGAAACCAAAGCTAGATAAAGGGAGTTGTCTGATGGTCAACTTTTTTACATGGGTAGGCTCTATAGTGGGGGTACTCACACTCGGATTGATTGGCTATGTGGCTTACCGCTACTGGTACCATATGGGGCAGCTTCCGAAGCCGGAGTTTCGTCATCTGGACACGAAAAAGCCAGTGCCTGCCGACTGGAGTCATGATGAGGTTACATTTACATGGATCGGTCACTCGACCATTCTGTTGAATATGTTTGGTACGAAAATACTGACGGACCCGGTTTTGGGCGAGAAGCTCGGGATTAAGCTTGCAGGTGTCCATTTTGGTCCCAAGCGCTTTACGCCTCCTGCCCTCGACTTTACTGAAATTGGCGAGGTCGATATCATCTTGCTATCGCATGCCCATTTGGATCATGTCGATCTGCCTACTTTGCAGAAAATAGCGAATCGCTCCACACATGTCATTACGGCGCACCAGACGAGCAAGCTGTTCAAGCATATGCCATTTGGTTCGTATGAGGAAATGCAGCCGGGAGAAGCCGTTACAACCAAAGAAGGAATTACAGTTACTGCGATTCCTGTTCGCCATTGGGGCAACCGCTTTCCATGGAACCACGAGTATGGCTACAATGGCTATATGATTGAGAAAAATGGCGTGCGCATACTCTATCCAGGCGATACTGCTTATATCTCCATGGAAAACTTGCCGAAGCAATTCGGGCCGATCGATCTGGTGTTCATGCCGATTGGCGCCTACAAGCCAGATTCGTATCAAGCAGCGCATTGTACGCCAGAGCAAGCATGGCAAATGTTCAAGGAGACTAAAGCCAAATGGCTAGTGCCCATTCATTGGAATACGTTTGTGCTCTCGCGTGAGCCAGTTGATGAGCCGTTCGAGCGTCTGTTGGCAGCAGCGGGGGACGAGAGGGACAGGATTGTGGTTGAAAAGCAAGGGGAGACGTTTTCGATCCCTGTTCAATAGGTATGAAAAGTTGGCGACTGCTTACATGGCAGTCGCTTTTCTAACGATATGAATAAATGGGAAGGGAATAGCTACCTTATTATAGAAATATTTTTATCGAAGAAGTTTTTTGAGGAGGGGTACCTATGACAAAAGCATTGCCACAACGCTGGGATATGGATGTGATTTTTCCTGGTGGTAGTGAATCGGAGGATTTTCGTGCGTTTTTAGGGACGTTGGAAGGGGATATTGCGAACCTGAAAGCTCGGTTGGAGCAATCGGGCGTTAGTTTGCATGAAACAGCGGCTTTCAAGGAAGTTGTCACTCATGTCCAAAGCATTGCTGTGCGTGTGAGACAAGCAGGTGCATTCATTTCCTGCCTGACTGCTCAAAATGTAAAGGATGAGCCAGCCAAGCTGATGGGTGGGCGTGTAAAGAGCATCTCGGCTGCGTTTGGTGCAGTGTTGACGCGTTGGGAAGAAAAGCTGCTGGCTATCGACGAGGCTGCATGGGAGAATTTGTTGGCAGACGCGGAATTGCAACCGCTTGCTTTCGTGCTGAATGAGCGCCGCCGCCGTGCACAGGAAAAGCTGTCGCCTGAACAAGAAGTGCTGGCAAACGATTTAGCTGTAGACGGCTATCACGCTTGGCAAGATTTGTACAATGCGGTCGTGGGACGTATGAGCATTGAGGTTGAGGTCAATGGAGAGACGAAGCAGATGTCTGTCGGGCAAGCTTCTAACCTGATGAGCAGTCCTGATCGTGCTGTTCGTGCCCATGTTTTTGAAAAGTGGACAGAAGCTTGGGGCAAGGAAACGGAGCTGTGCGCGCAGGCGCTGAATCACTTGGGTGGCTTCCGTCTCTCTCTGTACCGTCATCGCGGCTGGGACTCCGTCCTGCGTGAGCCGCTAGATATTGGACGGATGCAGGAAAAAACTCTCGACGCAATGTGGCAGGCCATCGATAATCGCAAGGATCGTCTGGTTGCCTACCTGGAGCGCAAGGCAAAGCTGCTCGGTGTAGACAAGCTGAGCTGGTACGATGTAGGGGCTCCGGTTGGTAAGGTACATAAAGAAGTGTCTTACGATGAAGCAGCTACCCTGATCGTTGAGCATTTCAACCGTTTCAATCCGAGCATGGCTGAGTTTGCGCAAAAGGCATTCGATGAGGGCTGGATCGAGGCAGAGGATCGTCCTGGCAAGCGCCCAGGCGGATTCTGCACGAGCTTCCCGGTCAGCAAGCAGTCCCGCGTGTTCATGACGTATGCAGGAAGCGCAAGCAATGTGTCCACACTGGCACATGAGCTGGGGCATGCGTATCATCAGCAAGTCATGTGGGATCTGCCAGCCCTTAACCAAAACTATGCGATGAACGTAGCGGAAACAGCATCGACCTTCGCAGAGATGATCCTCGCTGACGCTGCTGTGAAAAACGCAGCCAATGACGATGAAAAACTGGTGCTCTTGGAAGATAAGCTGCAATCCATTGTCGCGTTTTTCATGAACATCCACGCTCGCTTTCTTTTCGAGAAAAACTTCTACGAGAAGCGCAAAGAAGGTCTCGTTAGCGCGGCTGATCTCGACCGAATCATGGAAGAGGCGCAAAAGCAAGCGTACAATGGAGCTTTGGCAGATTACGAGCCGCACTTCTGGGCATCCAAGCTGCATTTCTACATCACCTCGTATCCGTTCTACAACTTCCCGTACACTTTCGGGTACTTGTTCAGCATGAGTGTTTATGC
The DNA here is from genome assembly GCF_001423865.2 of Brevibacillus sp. Leaf182. Classification (NCBI taxonomy): domain Bacteria; kingdom Bacillati; phylum Bacillota; class Bacilli; order Caryophanales; family Paenibacillaceae; genus Brevibacillus; species Brevibacillus sp. Leaf182. Next base: position 73,601 of record NZ_LMPN02000023.1, read on the forward strand.
GCGTGCGCTTGAAGAAGGCGAGAGCTTCGCGCCGAAATACGATGCCCTGCTCAAGGATACGGGTCGCCTGATGGTTGAGGACTTGGCGAAGAAGCATCTCGGTGAGGATATGACGACAGTTGAGTTCTGGCAAAAAGCTGTTGATCTGGCTGTCGCAGACATCGACGAATTCCTGCGCCTGACAGAAGAAGCATAAATTCACGAATAAATAAGCTCGAAGCAGTCTGTCTCTTTTCCGACAGGCTGCTTTTTCGTTGAGAGATTGTTAATATCGCAGACGAAATCTTCGGAGAACCTTTACCTGTGGTTTATAGAATCCACGCTATTTTTTCGTACAGTAAAAGGGAAGGGAATACTTGCAAAGGGAGGCATCGTAATGGACACTGGCAGTCATCTTTTGTTGGGTGTCACACTGGCGGGCTTAGCCCATATCACGCCAGCAGTGGCACATGATCCGGCGCTTGCTCAGGCGCTGATGGTCGCAACGGTAGTGGGTTCTCATGCCCCGGATTTCGACACTGTGGCCAGACTTCGCGGTATTTCTTTTTACATTCGCTTTCATCGGGGAATTACTCATTCGATTCCCGCCTTGTTTCTGTGGCCCCTCATCATCAGTCTTCCTCTTGCCTGGGGGTTTGGTCTCATGGGGCAGTTCGGGATTTTGTACGGATGGACACTGTTGGCTGTTGTGCTGCATGTTTTTCTCGATATGCTAAACGCCTATGGAGTTCAATGTATTCGACCTATTACCAAGCGCTGGGTGCATTTGGATGTGCTCGCGATTTTTGAGCCACTGGTGTTCGGTGTTCACCTGGTAGCGGCGATATGGTGGATAGCTTTTAACGAAGATCCCACCGTGCTATTTCCGGTAGCATATGGGATGACGCTTGTGTATATTGGCGTGCGGGCTTGGCAGCATCACCGTAATGTCAAGCGGGTAACAAGGGCATTGGAAACAAGCGGTATATCCCATGTTTTCCCGAGCATACATCCTTTTCACTGGCGATTCGTCATAGAGACGGAGAAACTGTTTTACACAGGGAGAATCGAGTATGCACGTGTGATATTGGAGGATGTGTATCCGAAGCAGCAGCGTGATGCAATCATTCAGGCTACTGTCGGTGTGGACGGGGTTCGTGCTTTTCTCGGATTTGCTCAACGAATTCACGTCACGTGGAAGGAGATTGCTGATGGTTATGAAGTCACATGGAGCGATGTGCGCTTTTGGTACAACCGCAAGCTGCCATTTGGCGTAGATGTTGTCTTGGATCGTGATTTGAACGTCGTTAATCATCGGTTGGGCTGGCGAAAAAAAGCGTGGGACCCGCCGTTTGTATAAGGGAAGCTAGTATAGGTAAGCCTCGTCAGTTTGGTGAAGCTGGGGGCTTACTTTTTTTGCGTGAACAAGGCACCTCAGCGTCTGCTTCTTGCATGGTTTCAGTAAAGCTTTTGCCAAAGGTTTAAGTGGTATCGATAAACCAAAAGCTGGTAAGAAGAAAAAGCATAGGGCTCGTAGACCTTGACAACGCCTCCCCAGTTGGAAGTGGAGACGGACAGTGAATCACCCCTGCTGGCGTGTCAGAGTCGAAGAGCACTGTGCTTTTTCTTCTCCTCCCTATGTTGACCCCATTCATAAGGGCCTTTACAGGTTATTCTAACGAAATGCCGCTATGCAAAATCCATCAAGAATGATACACTGAAAAAAACTAAACGTTCGATGGTGATAGAATGAATGGGTTGTATTCGATCAAAGTAGAATGGTCTCCTGCGTATGAATGTATCATTAGCCTCTACACTTACATTTACGAAAAGGAGCGCAAGCATTATTTGCTTGGTACGGCTTGGAAAGAGGAGACAAAACAAATGCTGCCGGCGTCTTTTGCAGATGAACTCGCAGATGAACGCTGGGAAGTACTCCACCGTTTGGTGCTGCTTGTAGCGCAATCGCCGCAGACTCAATCTGTTGAAGAATTTCTTGGGTGGCTGGAAAGCATCCCGCCCGGTGAAATTTATGAGCGCCTCGCGCCATGGGTGGAGACAATCCCGCTGAACTTGGGGGAAATCCGTGATCGCAGCCTATCGTTGCTTACCCGATGGAATGAGCATTATTTTTCGAAAGTGGACCCACGCATTTTGGAGAATCTGCAACGAAGCGCCGATGAGCTGACAGTCCGCGCCAAAGAAACGCCTCCAATCGATTTGGTCGATCATGTCACGAACGGTATCTGGATTGAGCCGATGGCAGATTTGCGAGAGGTTGTACTCATCCCGCAATATCATTGTGCCCATTCTTCTGTTCTCGACTTTTATCGGGGGCTTGCCACTTGCATGTACCCTGTCAAAGATGCGGCAACGACCAAACCACAGCCGCTCCTGGAGCTGTTGCCTATCACACAGTGTCTAGCGGATGAGAAGCGCCTGCAAATCTTGCGCTGCCTGGCAAAAAAGACGTGCACCCTCGGTGAATTACAGAAGCAAGTATCCTTGGCCAAAAGCACCGTCCATCATCATGTGACGGCGTTGCGCAGAGCGGGGCTGATTCGTGCTCACTACACAGGAAGTACGACGATTTCCTACTACAGTCTGCGAGAAGCCTTCGTCGAGCGTCTCCCGGTCTTACTGCGTTCCTTCTTCCATGGACCAGAGTAATTTTGCTTATGGAAATGGCATGATTTTGTTGAGAGGGTAGGTTAATCAGTATGAGCAAAATGAAGCAAGTGTGGGAGGCGTATCACCCGATTGTTCATCTGTTGATGGCAGGGACGGTGGTCGTTCAGCTCACGCAATCGATGAGTATTCCTTTTCTGGCGATCTATCTCGGTGAAACGACGAAGCTCTCTCACGCCTATATTGGACTGATAATCGGTGCAGGTCCTTTGGCTGGAACAGTAGGGGGATTTGTCGGTGGGATTCTCTCGGATTTGTTTGGCAGACAAAAGCTGATGTTTTTTTCCTTGCTTGCTATGGCGTGCTCGATTATCGGATTCATTACGGTGGCTCATCCGATCGGATTGCTGTTAATCAGCATGGTTATGGGCTTGGCGGCTTCGATTTTTGCGACGGTTTCAAAAGCGCTGATGGGCGACTTGACTCCCGAGCACAAACGTTTTCGTGTGTTCTCGAATCGCTATCTTGCGAACAATCTAGGTTTCGCGATTGGTCCTATGCTCGGTGCTTTTTTTGGGATTTCCGGCAGCAATCTGGCGTTTTTTCTGACGGCGGTATCCTTGGTGAGCTTTGCCATCATTTTAGTAGTGGCATGTCGGAGATGTGGCGTCACTGATGAGGGTGGGGGGAACGGAGAGGTAGAGCGAGCCAGTTTGAGTGAGATCTGGCAAGTGCTCAGAAGGGATGTCGTTCTTCTTACCTTTGTCACAGGCGGAGTCTTGTTAGTGACGGTGTATGGTCAGATGTCTGTTACGCTCTCCCAATACTTGCGGGAAAACTTTTCGGAGGGAGTCGCCTTGTTTGGAACCTTGATGAGCGTCAACGGATTTACCGTCTTGCTTTTGCAAATTCCAGTGACGAGACTGGTTGAGCGTTATTCCTTGTTTGCACGGATAGCAGGTGGCGCTGTATTGATGGCCATAGGAGAAGTGGGCTTTGCTTTTTCGCCAGATTGGGCTTGGTTTATTACGGCGATGGTCGTATTTACGCTAGGGGAAATCTTGATTGTACCGGCGGAGTATGCGCAAATCGACGAGATCAGTCCCGCGAATATGAGAGGGACTTACTATGGAGCACAAAGCGCAACGATGCTAGGTAGCTTCCTCGGACCATGGGCAGGTGGTATGGTGCTCACTGCATATGGCGGCCCTGTGATGTTTATGGTCATGGCTGTATTGGCGCTGGTCAGCTTGATCTTTTATTGGCTGGGACGCAGGCTACATGAAAAGCGGGAGCAGCCTAGAAATGCAATTGTAGAAACTGCCATGTAGCTTCTTGCCGATTGATTGCGAGTACCGTATAATGGAAAGTAACTTTTTCAAAAGGGGACGTTTTGATGTCGGTGTGTGTTCTTAACTAAGCAACTGGATAGGGTACTCCCAGAATTACTTTAGCAAAAACCACATTTCATGTCGGCTTATTTGCTATGGAAAAAGGGAGGCCTTGATTAGTTAAGAACTTACGGTCATCCATCTACCCATTTGCTCGACTACGGGAACCGTGCTCTTACGCACGGTTTTTTTGCGTGACTATCCACGCGCACGTAGCGAACGTATGCCCTCAAGGCGGAGATGAACGAATGTTCATGCTCTGCCTTTTTGCATGGCATCGATGGGTCTATCCCTTTTGAAAAGAGGTATTCTACATGAAAAATTATATCGAAGACACCTATAAACAAGTGCGTTTACAAGAAGGACAACGAGTGATCGAACAATTTCTGCTCGCGTGTTATTTTCATCCGGGTTTGCCTACGAAAGAGCTGGCGAGAAAGGTACTCTTGCCTGTACCTGTGGCGACTGCGATCAAAAAAGAGCTGATCAAGGCAGGTGCCATACAGCAGGGGAGCGGGGTGAGATGTACCGCAGAAGGGGAGGCGTTCATTGAGCAAAAGCTAGGGTATAGTGGGCTGGATCGTGAGCTGTACGAGAAGCTGATGAGAGACGACGAAGCCTGGAAAACCGAGCTGGCTGACTTGCAAGCGGAGATGGAGACGATTTTTGCTGAGCGTCCACAAGTCGATGTACAGATCGATCAGTCCAAATGCACAGTCGAGACGAGCTTGCGCAGGGCAATCTTATGTTTACGGTATCAGAGCTTGGTGGGCAAAAAAATATTATGTGTCGGGGATGATGATTTGGTCAGCATCTCGCTCGGGCTTTTGCTCAAGCGCTTGTTTCCAGGGAAGCAACAACGTCCAGAGCAAATTGACGTAGTCGATATCGATGAACGCTTTCTCCAGTACATTACGGATGTGTCCAGGCAAAAAGCACTGTCCGTAGCCTGCCATCAGGCTGATTTGCGGCAGCCGCTGCCGAAGAAGTTGCAGGGTGGGTACGATTGCTTTTTCACCGATCCACCTTACACGCTGCAAGGAATGGCTCTGTTTTTATCCCGCGGAATCAGTGGGCTGCAAAAGCAAAAAGGACTGTCCATCTTCTTGTCCTTTGCGCATAAATCGCCTGATTTCACGCTGAATATGCAACGGGAGTTCGTGATGGCAGGCTTGACTGTACGAGAGGTGCTCAGTCATTTCAATGAATATGAAGCGGCGCAAATGATTGGAAACAAGGGACAGATGATCGTGCTCACCACCACAGAGCTAACAGCTCCGACGATCAAGCATCCATTTCTGGAGTCGCTGTACACAGGCGAAGAGACTCCTTCCAAGCGTGAGTATCAATGCAAGCGTTGCAAAAGATCGATCCAGGTAGGGGCGCAGGCAAAAATAGTGACGATTGAGCAATTGAAAAAGCGCGGATGCCCTCGTTGCAAGCACCAGAGCTTTGAGCTGGTGTCCCGCCGAAGAGCACAAGACTGATTGTCTGCAAGAGGGCATATGGTAGTGGTGGAGGGGAGGGAGAATAAGAGAAGATGGCTTACGAAAGAGCGTTTGCTTTATTACGGATCGGGACAGGAATCTTGTTTTTCATCCATGGCATAGCCAAGCTGCAAAAAGGGATGGCTAATGTTGTGATGACGTTTGGTGATCTCGGCTTGCCGGGGTGGCTGGCGTATCTGGTGATGATCGTAGAAGTGATCGGCGGTCTCGCGTTGGTCATTGGAATCGGGGCGAGATACGCTGCCTGGGGATTAGCTGCGATCATGGCCGGAGCGATTGTGACAGTGAAATGGGCGAAAGGGTTTGTGGGCGGTTATGAGCTGAATTTGATCCTGATGCTTGTCACGATTTGTGTGGGTCTAAAAAGGTAAAAAAGAGATCCGGCTGAAGCGGTAAGCGGTCAGCTGGATCTCTTTTTTTAAACAAACAGCTCGTAATACTCAGGAGAAACGTTATCTAAAAATGGGCTTTTTTCACCCGAATAGTAAAGGTGCAGCTCGTGCATGGCACGTGTACATGCCGTGTAAAAAAGCTTGCGTTCACTTTCTTCGCCATAGCATGTGGCAGAAGCATCATAAAGGATGACTGCATCGAACTCGACCCCTTTTGCCAAGTAAGAGGGAATGATCAAGATTCCTTTCTCAAAGGAAAGAGTTGCGGGCTTGATTAAGCGAATCGGCAATCTCTCTTGCAAAGCGTCATGAACGACGTGGGCTTCCTTTAGCGTTTTGGTGATAACAGCGATCGTCTGATGACCACGATCGGCGAGCTCACGTATGCGTGCTTCGATTTGATCGGCATGAGCTTGAGGTGATGCCACTTTGGTTAGAGTTGGCAAGCGACCGTCGCGCATAAAAGGCTCAATCATATCCCCGTTTCGCAAAAGTTGTCGTGTAAACAAGACGATGGGATAGGTGGAGCGGTAGCTTTTGGTCAGGACGAAGGTCTCCGTCTCTTCAGGCTCAAACAGGGATGTGACAGCCTCAAAGCTATTCTGGTGATACGCATGGGCGTAAATCGCCTGATTCCAATCTCCCAGCACCGTCATTTTGGCACGGGGAAACAAGCTCTTGATGAGAGCGAACTGAAAGGCGGAGTAGTCCTGGGCTTCATCGAGAAAGACATGACGGACGAGGTTGTTCGTCTGCTTGCCCTCCAAACGTTCCTGCAAATACAAATAAGGAGGGATGTCTTCACATGCCAAATGCTGTTGTTCTAAACGCTCTGCTGTCTGTTCGCACACTGCGGGCCAATTGTCGAATACTTCGTGTTGGAGAGTGGTTGGCGCAAGCGTCCCGAGCAAGTCAGGTGACAAGAAGAGCTGGCGGTAAATCGCGCGCGTATCAATAAATTGAAGTTCCCGGATAAAATCGCGCAGTGGCTGAAACTGCTTTTTGACGATCCAGTTGGCTAAGAGCTCCTGCTCGCGTTCGAAGTCATCGAAGGTATCCTCTCGAAACTGCTTTTTGCGGCGCAGTGATTGATAGGCAGCTACGTAAGCGTCTCGGTCAAGCAGCTCCATTTCATCTTCTACCCATGGTTTTGATCGTTCGCGCTTTTCCAGTTTTTTCAGATCTGTCAGCAGTGATTTCGCAACGAGTACCATTCGGTTGGGGATCGGCAGACTCGTATCGAGAGAATAAAACAGCTCATGGATGTGAGCCGCATTGATTAGCGTCTGATTTCTAAATGTAACGGGGAGAAACATGATACCAGATTGTTTCAGGTTATTCGCGTATTCATCCATGGCCTGCAAAAACAAGGCGCTTGATTTGAAACGGATTCCTTGCAGTCGCGCCTCGTATCCAGGCTGATCATTTGCTGTCAGTACATACTCCATCTGGTCAAGCGGGTTTTCCAGGCGGAAGTCGTCACCGAGACGATGCTCCGCGTATTCCTGAAAAGTCGTTTGCTGCATATTTTCCTCGCCGAGCTCAGGGAGAACGGTAGAGACGTAGCTGTTAAACAAAGAGTTTGGCGAGAACAAGACGATTTGCTCCGCGGTCAATGTCTTGCGATAACGGTATAACAAATAAGCGATTCGTTGCAGTGCCGCAGACGTTTTTCCGCTACCGGCAGCTCCGGAGACGATGACGAGTCGGCTTCGTTCATTGCGGATGATGCGGTTTTGATCGCGTTGGATCGTGGCCACGATGCTTTTCATCTGGGAGTCAGCCTGTTTGCCGAGTACCTCCTGAAGCAGCTCGTCGCCAATCGTTACGCCCGTGTCGAACAGGTGCAGCAATTTGCCGTCGCGAATGATGTATTGTCTTTTGCACGTAATCTCTCCATTTACGCTTCCACTTGGGGTATTGTACTCTGCTGGTCCCGGCGAGTAGTCGTAATATAGACTGGAGATCGGCGCGCGCCAGTCGTAGACGAGAAACTCCTCGTCGTTTTTATCCAGCAAGGAAGCAATGCCGAGATAGATGGCTTCTGGCCTCGATTCATGCTTTTCCTGAAAATCAATCCTGCCAAAATAGGGAGAGTGCAACAATCGCTGTAGTGTACGCAACTGATTTTGGGCATGGCGATGGATGCGTTCACGCTCGGACAGGACTTCCGCTTGCTGCTTGATACTGGCGTAAGTCTCTACAGCTTCGATGGCATCTTCGAAGTTGACTGTCACGTCGTCCCAAAAATGCTTGCGAATTCCGATGATATCCTCGCTCACGACATTCACATGCTCTTTGAGGTCATCTATTCGGTTCTTTATCTCTGAGATGACTAGTTCAACACGTTGTTGCTCGTTTTGCCGATCTTGATCAGTCACGCTCATGGTACCGCTCCTTTTTCGTTCCCCATTTTTGGCCTGAAGGTTTGACAATCGAAAGTGAATGTGATACTATTATATTGGAGATAAAATAGTTACATATTGATGATTAACCGACAGACCAATTCTCATTGTATCATGTGAAAATTGGCTTTTCAACATGGTGTAGGAAAAATACAAAGTGAAATGACAGGGAACTCCTTTGGGGGTTCCCTTTTTTGTTGCGGCTATACTTGTCCGTCAAGCATTCCAGTGAGAGCTACCCATAGACGGGTTGTTCCCACCAGTCTATTGAAAAGGAAAAGGATGTCTTCTCACCTGCGTTTGGAACGCGAACGACGAGCGCCATTCCTGGTCCGAGAATCCACTGTCCGCCAGGGGTCGCCTCAACGGTGGAGGACGCCGGAATGATTCGCGTGGCAGTGTGGATGTGATCAGAAAAGGTATCCGCCATACCAGTGCCATGCAAAAGTTGCCCGTGGGCGACGGGACAAGCGGGAAGTTGAACATAACCAGAAGTCACTTGTCGTGAGAGAGTTGTACCTGTGAGAGAGGCGGCTTTACCAAACAAGAAATGTGCTTCTATCGGGTGCGGGGATGGATTGGTGATCATCCAGTGATGGACAAATAAATGAACACCGGAGCGTAAGGGATTCGACAAGCTAGCAATCCCGATAGCCCCGTCACCTACAATCATTTTTTCCGATTGCCCCATGAAGTATTTACATTGATCCGCCATCGACATCGCATACGGAATGTGGACACTCCGACTCAACTGTTCCGTAGCAGAAGGAGTGGGAAACGGATAGTACCCCATCTGCATGTAGACATCAGGTATTCCTCCATAAAAGTAAGAGGGGCGTGTATAGGAGGGCTTCGTCATGATTTCCTCTCCTTGTGAGTGGGGTAACTGCTAACTCTACAGCATATGGCAATCGTCCATGGAGGGTGTCAGAAAGCCATCAGGACTTGTCAGCGAACACATCGATACCAGCATCAGCGAGGATAGTAACGGCTTCGCGGACTGGAAGTCGAGGCAATCCGAATTCGCGTGTGACAACAACTTCTAACTCGTCGATAGAGTGGAGACGCAGTTTTTGGTCTTCACCGTTTTCGTACAGGATGAACAGGGAATTGTTTTTCAGTGATAAACATCGTTTTTGCGAGAGTTGATACATATGGACACGCAGGCAGGTTAAGAAAGTAGCATCAGGCTGAAAGGAACGGGCGATGGCTGGTGCTAGATCGGAAAGCTCACGTTTTTGTGTCGGATCGAAGTGCCAGCTATCGTTTACCAACAGTTGATGTCGCATGCGACGAAAACGATAACGGTGTGGATCGGCAGGATCAGGCGCAATCAGGACTGATTCGTAGCCAAAGGAAGATTGGTAGAGAGGATCAGTTGTAAAAGGGACAGGATGAAATAAGGGGGCCACTGCCGCAATGTCCACATACAGTGGATAAGAAGATTCCAAAAGATCTGTAATTATTATTGCCACGTGTTCGTCAGCCAGCGAGACGAGATAGCCATTAAAACCAAGCAGGTGTAGCAAAGCCAAAAAGCTTGCATTATTGGCATAGCAGGTTCCGCCGAAATTGTGGCGCACAGCATTTTCTATGAAGGCAGAAGGAGTAGGAACGCAACTGTTTTTGTGAAAGTAGTAAGAGAGGAGTTTGCTCACGTTTTCGTAGGGAAACGTTTGTAAATGAGCACGGCACAATGCGGATAGGTAAGGAAGACTTGCTTCTTCTTGTTTTAATCCGAGCCTGTGCAAATATGTCTTTGCCCAATACGGAAGAATTTTCATATCTTTTAGCTCCCTAACATTAGTAGTATTTATAGAAAAATTTAGACACCTCATTTTAGCAGGAAAGTGAACGATGTAGAGAAAGGTTGGCGAGTAAAGTAAAAAGGCTGGGAATGAATTCCCAACCTTTTGCTAGCTTTTATCTACGATACGGTTTTCCAAGCATGAATCGCAAGCAGCGCCCATCCAGCGAGGAACAAAACTCCGCCAATTGGCGTAATCGCTCCGAGAACCTTAATCCCAGTCATCGCCAGCGTATAGAGACTGCCAGAGAAGATCAAGGTTCCGGCTGCAAAGCACCAGCCTGCCCAGACGAGGCCAGATGAATCCGGGTACCATTTGAGCAACAGGGCAACCAGCACGAGAGCCAGCGCATGTGTTGTCTGATAGGTCACGCCCGTATGGAAAATGCCCAGCGAATAGGCGTCCAGTTTTTCCTTCAGTGCATGTGCTCCGAATGCTCCTAACGCAACCGAAAGAAATCCACTGATACTGCCAAGCATCAAAAATAGCTTCATGAGTGCGTCACTCCTTTTTTCGCATAACCTGTACAATTTGTCTGTTCTCTATTTTAACGTAAAAATCCAAGTTCAAAAAGTCGACTTTTCAGCATCGAGAAAGTGGCGAGAACCTGAAGAAGGAGGAGCGGAGTGTAGGCATCCTACATGAGCACCGGACTTTGAAGGTGAACGTCACTTTCGATGTCGAATATGCATGCAGAATTACTTCGTGATCAAAAGTCGATTTTTTGAACAACCGCCAAAGCCCAATTGTAATTTGGTGAACGCGCCTTGGACTACCATACAAGCCGCTTGTCAACCTCCGACATAAAGTAAAGTATCGCAGTGGCAACGCTTACAGGCTGCTGCGAGGGGAGGTGACGTAATATGAACAAATGGATTTCCAACGTTGGAGGTCTCCTCGGTGGTTACGCATTGCTGAAAGCGCCGTTGGAAGGTTCCTTCCTAAGTGGATTGGACCCGCTGGTAGATGGAGTTGGTCTGATCGCTGTGGTCGTATTCGCAGGAGCTCTTATTTATTCTGGTGTACGAGACTGGTTCAAGGGTTAAGTAGCACGATGAAAAACAAATCAAGGGTGTCTCCAGCCGGGGATGCCTTTTTTCTTCGGAACGATGGCGTCTTTTAGCGCGGTCCCCCATATACATAAAGTAGACCGACGGCAAAAGGGGGAGGCGAAACGATTTGACCAACGACGAGCGAAAAGAACTGGAGCGATCCATTGACGAAATTACCGAGATCGCCAAAGGGTTCAATCTCGATTTTTACCCGATGCGATACGAGATATGCCCGTCTGACATCATTTATACATTTGGCGCGTATGGAATGCCGACACGATTTTCTCATTGGAGTTTTGGAAAGTCCTTCTACCGAATGAAACTGCAATATGACCTGAATCTGAGCAAAATCTACGAGCTCGTCATCAATTCCAATCCTTGTTACGCTTTTCTTTTGGACGGCAATTCCTTGATCCAAAACAAACTCATTGTGGCTCACGTCCTTGCTCACTGCGACTTTTTCAAAAACAACGTGCGCTTCTCCAACACGAATCGGGATATGGTCGAGAGCATGGCGGCCAGCGGAGAGCGAATTCGCCAGTATGAGATCGAGTACGGCAAGGATGCTGTCGAGAATTTACTCGATGCGAGCTTGGCAATTCAAGAGCATATCGATCCGAGCTTGCTGCGTCCAAAGCTGCGTTGGAAACGAGAGCCAGAGGATGCTAACAAAAAGACGAAGAACGAACGACAATCCCCATATGACGATCTCTGGGGATTGGACCGCAAAGCTAAAGAGGAAGCCGAGCCGGTAAAAGCACCGCGCAAATTCCCGCCGGAGCCGGAAAAAGACCTGTTGCTCTTCATTATGGAATACAGCAATATCTTGGACGATTGGCAACGGGATGTGCTGACGATCATTCGGGATGAGATGCTGTATTTCTGGCCGCAGATGGAAACGAAGATCATGAACGAAGGGTGGGCCACCTACTGGCACATGCGCATCCTGCGGGAAATGGAGCTGACAGAATCGGAGACAATCGAGTTTGCCAAGCTGCATTCCTCTGTCATCCAGCCTTCGACGACGAGCATTAATCCGTATCATTTGGGTCTGAAAATTTTGGAGGACATTGAAAAACGTTGGGATAATCCGACCAAGGAAGAGCAGGAGCGCTTCGGACGCAAGCCAGGAGAGGGACGCGCGAAAATTTTCGAGGTGCGCGAGCTGGAGTCCGACATCAGCTTCATACGCAACTTCCTGACCAAGGACCTCGTCAGTGATCTGGATTTGTATATGTTCGGCAAGCAGGGCAACGACTGGGTTGTTGCGGAAAAGCAGTGGGAACAGGTACGCGATGGTCTTGCGGGCACACGGGTTAACGGGGGATTCCCTTATGTACTCGTGCACGATGGGGATTACTTACGCTCCGGCGAGATGTACTTGAAGCATCATTTTGAAGGGCTGGAGCTGGACGTCAAATACGTAGAAAAAACATTGCCTTACATCTATACCTTGTGGGGGAAATCCGTTCACCTGGAATCGATGGTGGAGGATCGACAAGTGTTGTTTACGTACGACGGTAAGAAAGTGCACCGCCGCTTTTTATAGGGGAAAAAAGGCCGCATGCCCGGTGGAAGCTGACCGAGCGTGCGGCTTTTTCTACGTGACCGAACTAGGACAACTGATCCGTAATCCCGATGTGGCTGCTGATCCCGCCATCCATGGTGATGCTCGCTCCGTTGATGTACCCGCTATGTGGTCCGACGAGATGATAAATCATCTGGGCGATTTCTATCGGCTGAGCAACGCGTTTCACCGGGCTTTTGGCGATGACCCGATTCATGTAATCCGAAATATCCTCCGGCCGTACGCCCATCGCCGTATCCACATATCCCGGACAGATTGCATTGCAAGTAATCCCGTGCTCTCCCCATTCGGCAGCGATTGTTTTCGTATAGCCGATCATGCCGTGTTTGGAAGCGACGTAGGTGGATGAATGTGCAGAGCCTAGCAAGCCCTGAATGGAAGCGATGTTTACGATCCGCCCGTAGTTCCTTTCTTTCATCTTGGGCAACAGGTTTCTGCAAAATAGGAACACACTCTTCAAGTTGGTATTCATGATCCAATCCCATTCCTCATCGGAGACTTCGTCGACTCGGTGGAATGGACCGCCCACTCCTGCATTATTCACCAAGATGGTGACATCCCCAAAATGAGATTCCACAAGCTGGATGGCTTCTTCAACTTGCCCTCGTTGGCCGACATCACAGCGAATGGGCAAGGCTTGACCGCCTGTCTGTTTGATTTCTTTGGCGACTAACTGTGCCTTTTCTTCTTGTACATCAAGAACGGCGACATGGACCCCATGCTGAGCCAAAAGCTTTGCTGCTGCGGCCCCGATCCCATTGCCTGCTCCTGTGATCATTGCTACTTGCTGCATTTGTAAACGCTCCTTATTCATCTGTTATTTAGAGAATGCCTGTAGGAGGAAGGATTTTGACTTCATCGATTCGAACGTGGAGGGGACGGGAGGCGATATCTAACACGGTATCTGCCACATCTTTTGGTACGAGCATCGCACTCGGATCAAAAAAATGCCGGTCCTCCGTCATGTTTGTATGAACGGCGCCGGGAAAAATGGTAGAGACCCTCACATTGTCGTTTTTCCACTCTTCATTGCAAATTTGGGAAAAGCCTTGGACGGCAAATTTCGAAGCACCATAAACGCCGTTTTCCGCAATCGGAATATATCCTGAGACACTAGAGATATTGATGATTCGACCTCCGTGAGCTTTCATTACCTTGTATCCTTCACGGCTGCAAAGAAAGAGTCCGGTTACATTGGTCCGGAAAACATTCTCCCATTCTTCCAAGCTAGTTTGTTCAACAGGCTTAAACACGCCGACTCCTGCATTGTTGACGAGGACATCTAGACGCCCGTATAACCTTTGTACATGGGCAAACAGGGCAAGGACACTTTGCTCGTCTGTCACGTCTAGCTGTATTTTCGTCACACTTCCCGGTTCAGCGTGTGCGATTTCGTTGGGAGGAGGCGCGGATCGAGAGGTTGCCCAAACAATTGCTCCTTCTTTTGCCAAAACATTTGCCATTTCAAGACCTAATCCCCGACTGGCTCCTGTGATGACTACGACTTTATTCAGTAGTTTCATGTGTACCTCCAGATGTGAAACGTGCATTCCAAGAATTGGGTTCATGCATGAGATTTTCATGGTACAAAAATTTGTTTTCCCCAACAAGCGCCATAGGAATGAATTTCAGTAAAAGTAGTAGGAATTTGCTGGGCAGGAACTAGGTATTTGATCGTGGAAAGCTTTGTTAGTAAACCTATTTCACCCCTGGGAGGCTCATTCTATGGAAAAGCATGCGGCTGTTATCGGATCAGGTGTTATGGGACATGGAATCGCGCAGCTATACGCATTGGCTGGATTTCGTGTTTCTCTTTACGATTTGCAGGAAGCGTTTTTGATGAAAGCGAGAGCTAGCATCGAGCACAGCCTTTCCCTTCTGGTTGCAGAGGGAGTGATTGCAGAACAATCTAGAGTAGCAGCGCTAGAGCATATCGTCCTGACCACGGATTTGCGAGCGGCAGTATCTGATGCAGAAGTCATCACAGAAGCGGTACCAGAAGTCATCGAGCTAAAGTGGGAGCTGTTTGAAAAGCTGGAGCAATACGCGAGGCCAGATGCGATTATTGCTTCCAATACATCTACGTTTTCGATTGCGCGACTGATCGAAAAAGCTACTACGCCACAACGCTTTATCATTACACATTTTTTCAATCCAGCCCAATTGGTTCCGTTGGTCGAGGTAGTCAGGCACGAGAAGACCGCACAGGAAGTGGTTCACAAGACGATGCAGTTGATGGAAGAGATCGGGAAGTCCCCCGTTTTGCTGAAAAAGGATGTACCGGGCTTTATCGCCAATCGTCTGCAAACGGCCTTGATGAGAGAAGCTTTTCATTTGCTCGCAGAAGGTGTGGCAGATGCAGCTCAGATCGATACGGTGATGAAGGATGGCATTGGCTATCGTTGGGCTTTTGTCGGACCTATTGAGACGGCGGATTTTGGTGGACTCGATACGTGGAAGCGTGTGATGGATAACCTGGCGCCAGAGCTGGATTCCTCGACAAAAGCCCCCGCCATCATTGAGGAACGAGTAGCAGAAGGCAAGCTTGGCACCAAAACCGGAGCAGGTATTTACTCGTATAAGGATACGTCTGTCTCAGAAAAGCTTCGTGTACGTGACGAACAGTTCATTCGCTTGGGGAAAATGAATGCATTGATCAATAAATTTCGCTACTAAATAGTCAGCTAATACCGACCGTCCTGTCTATCATACATAAGCAGGGCGGTTTTTCTATGGCCGCAGGGTCCGCTTTTTCTATACCTATGACAGTTCTGTATATTTTTTTACTTAATGAACCTTCCTTCGTTACCGATATAAAAAATTAGGACTTCATCAACATGAAACGTTTATCCAAATACAACTTAGAAAGAAGATGAAATGAAGTGAAAGTTAACTTGCGAAATTGGTTTCGAAGCTATCGAACCAAACTCATCATCACATTTCTCTTGATTCTGTTAGTCCCTTCCCTTGTCGTTGGAAGCCTGGCTTACAATCAAGCGAAACAAGAAATTGACAAACAGATCATGGACAGTGCCAACGAAAACGTCGATTTGGTCAACTCTATCGTCAGCAGTACGTTTGAGGGCAAAAAGAAGGATGCAGACTATTTGGCAAAAGATATCACACCTGGTGTGAAAACTGCTGAGATTCAAGAAGAAATCATGCATCATCTGGATATGTATATGGGTATGCATGCGGAAGCGTCCAGTATCAGTGTGGGAACGGTTGACGGACAGTACTTCCGCGCACCTAGGCAAGAAGTACAGGCAGGGTTTGATCCGCGGACGAGAGACTGGTACAAAAGAGCAATGGAAAACAAGGGGACTGTCGTCGTTACGGAGCCATATATTTCGGCGGTATCCGGAGAGGTTTTAGTAGCGGTAGCGAGAACGACGGAGGATGGCGCGGGGGTTATCTGCATTACCGTCGGGATTGAACAGATCAAACAACTGGCAAACTCAGTCAGCATCGGTTCCGATGGAGATGTCATCGTAGTGGACAGCAATAAGAAGTATGTCGTCCATCCGGAAAATCAGGCAGGAACGCTGGCACAAGAGAGTTTTTACGACAATATGTACCAAGGGGAAACAGGTCAATTCAATTACGAGGAGCAAAGCATCCCGAAACAGATTTACTATGTGACGAATCCGGCTACAGGCTGGAAAATTGCCGGGTCGATGTACCTGTCAGAGATTGAGGATGCTGCACAGCCGATTTTCGCACAAACGTTTTGGACGATCACGATCTGCTTGCTGCTGGGAGGACTCATTGTAGCGGCTGTACTGCGTTCCCTTCTCCAGTCCATTCAGGAAGTGAAGGTACATGCGGTCAGAGTGAGCCAAGGTATTTTGACTGACCCGATTAAAGTGCGGTCAACTGATGAAATCGGTGAGCTTGGTCATGCGTTTAACACGATGCAGGATAACCTGCGCGCGCTCATTTCCGATGTCGAGACCAGGGCAGAGCAAGTAGCGGCGTCTTCGGAGCAGTTGACTGCGAGTGCGCAGCAGACGAGCATTGCAACTGAGCATGTAACGACTTCTGTTCAGGACGTAGCTGGCAGCGCGGAACAACAAACGAGCGGAATCGACCAAAATGTTCGTTCATTGCAGGACATTTCGGAAGGGGTCACACGGATTGTAGAGAGCGTCAATGTGTTGTCAGATACTGCTCAGCAAACAACGGTTCAGGCAGAAGAAGGAGGCAAATTTGTCGCTCAAGTCATGGGTCAAATGAAGTCGATTCATGAATCGGTAGAACAGTCGGACCGCATGACCAAATCGCTCTATGATCGTTCGAAAGAAATTGGCACGATCTCGGATGTCATCAGTGGAATTGCCCAGCAGACGAATTTGTTGGCATTGAATGCAGCGATTGAGGCGGCGCGGGCTGGTGAGCATGGTAAAGGCTTTGCAGTTGTTGCTACAGAGGTGCGCCTGTTGGCTGAGCAATCACAATTGTCTGCCAAGCAAATTTCTGAATTGATCACAGAGATTCAACGGGAAACCAAGCAATCCGTCGACAATATGGAAAAAGTCAGACTGGATGTTGCAGCAGGTTTGAACGTTTCCGAGGAGACGATTCACAAGTTTGAAGGCATCATGGAAAGCACCAGACTGACCAATCCACATATCGCAGAGGTTTCCATGATCGCACAGCAAATCTTGGCTGCTGTTCAGGAAGTAACCGCGACAGCCAATGTGCTCGTCACCATTGCGAAAAGCAATGCAGAAACAGCCGAGGAAGTAGCAGCCTCTACCGAAGAGCAGCTCGCCTCCATGCAAGAGATCTCAACCTCCGCTCAATCCTTGTCGTCATTGGCGGAAGAGCTGAAAGTTTTGATCAATAAGTTTACTTATTAATATCTGATCCTATACGAAGCGCCCTGCTCTATTTGTCGAGCAGGGCGCTTTGCAGCAAGAAAAGCCATCTTCACTTGGTTGCCATTTAACTTGAAGTTCGAATCGATTTCATGACTTGCTCCACTAACATGTCCACAAATGTATGGTCCAGTTCCTTTTTGTGAATGAGGACACGGAAATACACAGGTCCGTAAAACATGTCCAAGAGTACATCCAAATCTACCTGAGGATTGATTTCTCCTCGATCGATTCCACGCATCAGAAGCTTTTTGGCCAATTCACGATTAGGCTTGAGGTAAGTAGAGGAAAATGCTTTTGCTTCTTCTGATTCTCCACCACTGTCGGCTACCATCGCGATTGTCGTTCGACCGATAGCGCTGTTGAAGACTTTGGCTAGGTTCTGCAATTGATTGCGAAAATTTTCTTCAACCGATACCTCTTCGTTCAAGCGTATGTTGGGTTCGGTTGTCATGAGAAAGGCATCCAATAAAAGGGCGGACTTGTTGGGCCACCAGCGATAGATAGTGGCCTTGCCGACACCTGCTTGGGCAGCAATGGCTTCAATGGTTAAAGCAGCAAATCCCGATTCCTCCAGCAGCGTGATTAAAGCCTCAATGATCGCGTTTTTCGATAATTCACTGCGGGGTCTCCCTACTGGTCGGCGCTTGGTGCTATCGTTATCAGACATTTTCGTTCCTCGCTTACCTTCCTGTTTCTTCATGGAACTATCATACCAATATTTTGGTTACGATGCAGCCAGCGTGTTTTCTTCTTTTTTAGGAGGGCGCCAGCTATGTTCTAGCAATAGGGAGAGTAGCATTCCCACCATGAGACCATTACCCAATACGTATTGTAAGACCGTAGGCAATGCAGAGAAGATCGCTTGAGGCAAAAACATGACACCGATTCCAAATGACAAGGATACCCCCAGGATCGTCAGTCGACGCTCGTCAAGCGGAACCTTGAGTACAGCGCTTAAACCGATACCCACCATCTGGGTAAAAGAAGCTAGCATAGCCGCATAAGCCACGGGTCCGGGAAGCAGAGAGAGAAAAGAGTATATGCTCGGTACTAACGCAACAGCGGTCAGGGCCAAGCAGGCAATGAAAAAGGGGAGCAGACGACTCTGACCTGTCATCCGTACAAAACCCGCAGCAATCGACAAGGGCACAACACCTACGGAGGAGAATACCGAAGACAGCACATTGGCTACTCCCCCCATAAGACCACCGCGGTTCAAAGCTTGCTTTTCCGGTTTTCCCCCAAGCACCTGCTGCATTGCTGCCATACTTGCAATGATATTGGTGACGAGGACAAAAGCAACGATGACAGCGGAAACCGCCATGCCCCCATCCAATCGAGGAAGCCCCCAGGCGAATATCTCAGGTAGTAGCACAATGGACGAAGCCGTTGGAACACTTCCTGACCCATTTACCAGAGCAAAAGCCAGCCACCCCATGATGATTCCGATTAAAACAGCATAGCTTTTTAGCCAGCCCTTTCCCCAGATCGACAGGGAGAGCACCAAAGCAAAAACAGCAAAAGCAATGACGACATTCACGGGGTTAATCTCAGAAGACGTCGTGCTGACTCCAATCATGCCTTTCAAAAATACTCCGCTTAACTGAAAAGCTAGTAGCATCAGATACGCTCCGGTAACAAGCGGTGTGAATAGTGTAAGCATCCGATCCATCAAACCTGTTGCCCCAATGATGATCAATATGGTACCCGTTACGAGCATTCCTCCCTCGAGTAATTGCAAGGTCACAGATTGATCGGTTCCCTGAGATGCTGCCAATTCTCCCATGAGTACAAAAACCCCGAGCCATATCCCTGCTGGACCATCAGGAATAGGTAATCGATGTCCAAGCCATGCGGTCAAAAAAGAACTCAAACCAACCACCATAAACGTTCGTTGCATGAGGCCCGCTATCTCATCCGCAGGAAGTTGATAGGCCTGCCCAATCACAATAGGCAGTGTCAAGGAATTGGCAAGTAAAAAGACAAACCATTGCAGAGAACCGATTCCTGTTTCCAATTGTAGACTTCTCATCAGATACTCCTTTCAAAAAGTAAGCAAGATAATTACAATACTATACGTATCGTATTATAAAATCAATAGGCTTTTGATGATGAAACGCCCTGCTCGTATGTATAGAGCAGGGCGTTTGTTGTCCTCGGGCGTTGTTGAATACTCCAGTGCTTTTTTTGAATAAGGGAATGGGCGATGGATAAAGCAGTTGTTTTTCATTTGTCCATACAGGTTCCTAATTATGGTAATATGAGTTGTACCAATTTGAGTAAGAACGGAATCGTATGTCGGAGGGGAAAAGGAAGAAATGGAACTCAAGCGAAACGAATCGATCGTGCAAGAGAATATAGCGGCAAACCTATTCAGAGGAATGGAAGGAGTAGGTGGGAAGTTAACGATTACGAGTGAAAGACTCTATTTTCAACCACACAATTTCAATATTCAAACACAACCTCTCGAATTAAGCTTGAATGATATTGCGGCAGTTGAAAAGCGGAATACGCTATTCGTGATCCCAAACGGAATGAAAATCAAGCTGCATAATGGGCAAGAGCATAAATTTGTTGTATGGAAACGAGCGGAGATCATCGGAATGATTCAGGATACAAAGATGAAGCAAAAAATGACGGTGATTATTAAGACGAGGTAAGCGATCCGCTCCATGAAAAACGCCCTGTCACACGCTATTCTGAGCAGGGCGATTCCCACATCTTACAAGTCCTTTGCAATGTGTGGTTTGCTATAATGACTGGTACCCCCACCGCCAACCAATACTCTTCCACCTTGTCTGAAGATGAGCAATTTCCTAGATCCATTTGAAAGCAGTACAGTGATTTTTGCTCGATTTGCAGTTGCAATATAAATAACGTAACCACTTCTGGAGATTACTGTACGCCAGTTGCGATCGAATTCAGAGCGCAGTACCCGATTGGAATACACTTGGTTTTCCACGCGTCTCGCCGTGATTCTTTTCTTTTGCATCGAGTCTCAACACCTCCTGTCAAACTATCCTATTCAGGGGGTAGAAAAAGGAATGGACAAGAGTTGTAGGCGATTTTACTATTTTCGTTGCAACCAGGCAGGAAGCGTTCTATGATAACACCAAGGACGGTATTCATCGTAGTAAGCCGTCAAAGAGGAGTGAGTGACTTATGGCAAAAAGCGCGGCACGCAAGCAACGTGAAAAACTGGCCCGTGAAGGCAAAAGAAACCCAGAGCTCAACAGAAGCATTTTCGCTTTTGCTGACATGAGACAACGGACGACGAAGACTCGAGCAGAAAAACTGAATCAACAGAAACACAAAAGGTCGTTATCCTACCAAAGTGATGATGGCCTTTTTTATTTGCGTGCGAAGCTTGCTGTGATCATTTAACATGGGGGAAGAGAGTGTATCTTGTGCTTGGTGGTGAGCGATTGATGAATCGAAAATGGTTGTTTGTCATCTTTATCTTGAGTGTTCTTGGTATTGGCAGTGCCGGCATGGGCATCTCGCAAATCGAAGACTCGATCAAAGCGCAACAAGTAACTTCTATTCTTACCACTATGGAGAATACAGCATTAGATTCGAAAGATGCGAGTTGGCTCGAAAAATCGGAAGACAGATTTTTTGAATACCTCGTTCATGATGGATATTATTACGTTCCGATTGCAGAGGAGCTAAATGAAACCAATCTAGATAGCAGGCTTGGGGTAGTCAACAGAATAGGCGAATGGGAGGAGTTCAAAGAGGGCGATACTTCCTTCTACGTCCCGGGCAGTACATACTACTTAATAAAAGGCGTACCGGATAAGAATAAAATCGCAATTGAAATCGTTAGGAAAGAAATAAAAAAATATCAGGTGCTGGAAAAAGGTCACCCAATACCAAAGTGAGGCATGACATCATGAATAATACCATTCATCCCGAATGTGCGAGAGCCATTCAACATCTCATCCAACTGAAGGACCCAAAACGCGAAGACTTTTTGGCGCTGAAAACGTACGGAAATGATCGCTATTCGGCAATGGGCTGGGAGGAGCTACAGACATACATCAATGAAAAGACCGTCATCATTGTCGAGCAGTTTGAAAATGAACAAAACATTATGTCTGCCCTGCGCTGGGTAGCGAGAGGATTGCCGGTTTGGCTAGCGATTCGAAAAGTACGGGCGGATTTTTCTGTATATGGATACAAGAAGTAGCCGGTCTTTCAAAAAAAATATATGCAAATAATAGAAATAATACTGCGCTAACGAAAAGATAGGTCTATTATTGTCAATATCAGCAATATTGGAGGGAGACATCATGACAGATTACTTACTTAGCTTACTACAAATCATTATGATCAACCTGGTCCTGAGCGGAGACAATGCAGTCGTTATTGCTCTTGCCTGTCGGAACCTGAGTCCAGAGCTACAGAAAAAAGCCACTTTTTGGGGGAGCTTCGGTGCAATCGGACTGCGGATCATCCTTACCTTCATTGCCATCTGGCTGTTGAAAATCCCGTTTGTCCAAGTCGTTGGAGGACTTTTGCTCATCTGGATTGCGGTCAAGCTGTTAAAAGGGGAAGATGAGGACAGTCACATTGGTGGGGGAGCGAGTTTTGTTGAGGCACTCAAAACCATTATTTTTGCCGATCTGATTATGAGTCTGGACAATGTCATTGCCGTAGCTGGAGCAGCAAACGGGAACCTGGTTTTGGTCATCATCGGTCTTGCCATCAGCATTCCGCTCATCATTTGGGGAAGTCAGTTGCTGATGAAGCTAATGAACCGTTTTCCCATCATCGTATTGTTGGGGGCGGCTTTACTCGGATATACAGCAGGAGAAATGATTGTAGGAGACAAAGCAGTTGGCAGCTTCCTGGAGGGGGTAATGCCTTCGTTGCATATGATTTTGCCGGTAGCATTGGCACTTCTGGTGATTGTGATTGGAAACTATTTGAAAAGGAAGGAGAAAAATGTGATAAATAAAGAAGTGACAAATAATCATGCGGAGACACTATAGCTATGGAATATCGCGATTGGTACATTCTCCAAACCTTGTACCAGGAACAAAACATCACGAAAACAGCCGAAAGCTTGTATTTGTCCCAGCCTGCTCTGACCAAACGGCTGCGGCAGATTGAAAAAGAGTTTGGCGTACAGATCGTGCAACGGGGGAGTAGAGGCGTTCATTTCACTCCTCAAGGCGAGTATTTGGCCAAATGCGCGGATGAAATGCTCCTCAGACTGCGCAATATCAAGGAGCATGTCTTGAACATGGGAGAAGAGGTCAATGGTACGCTCAGATTGGGGGTTTCCAACTATTTTGCACGGTACAAGCTCCCGATGATCTTGAAAAAGTTCAAGGAAGCCTATCCAAACGTCGAGTACAAGGTGATGACCGGATGGAGCAAAGACGTCTACAAGTCCGTGTATAATCAGGATGTGCACGTAGGCTTCGTCCGGGGAAGCTACAACTGGTCCGACCAAAAGCACTTGCTGTTCGAGGAATCTGTCTATGTCGTTTCCACGGAACCTATTCATATCGACGACCTGCCCACCCTGCCCCGAATCGACTACGAGACCGATCCGATGCTGCAGGCGTTAGTGGACAACTGGTGGACCGAACGATTTTCCCAACCCCCGCTGATTGGCATGGAGGTCGACAAGGCGGATACATGCAGTGAAATGGTAGCAAACGGTTTGGGGTACGCCATCCTCCCACGAGGCGTGCTGAATGGCAAAGACGATCTGCACATGATTGAGCTGACCACAGCAGAAGGGGAGCCGATCAGGCGAAGCACCTGGATGTTTTATCATGCCGACTCAATGGACCTGCAAATGGTCAAGGCATTTGTACGCTTCATGGAGCAGGGTGAGATAACATTTCTCGATTAAGCAAGGAAAAAGGAACTGCTGGGAACTCTCTGATCTTGGAGCCAGCAGTTTTTTTATTATTCATTCCAGGAATCGCTAACGATAACCATTTTGTATTTTTGCTGCGAGGACAATTGTTTTACACTAGGTGTACCCCCACCCTAGAAGCTTCATACAACGTCGGAGAGTAGGAGAGGGAACGCTTATGCTGTTACGCATTCTGTTTACATTGCTGCTCGGATCACTGGGAGGCTGGCTGTTTGCTACCATCCACAGTCCACTTCCTTGGCTGCTCGGAGCACTAGTCACCACGGTTATTTGTAATATGCTTGGGGTCAAAAATCTTTGGATTCCCCGATGGTTTCGTCAAGCAGGCTTGACAGTGATTGGGATCACCCTTGGTCTGCGAATGACACCAGAAATCGTCGATACGATGACAGGGCACATTGGTTTGATGCTCATCACCACGATTTTGACCATCTTAATCAGTTTGGTAAACGCTTGGATATTTTATAAGGTCTGCCGAGTAGACGGAATAACGGCGATCTTCAGTAACATTCCCGGCGGATTATCGGAAATGGTGTCGGTGGGGCAAACGGCTGGAGGAAATCAACAAGTCATCACAATTTTTCACTCGATTCGTGCGATCAGCGTCGTGCTTTGCACTCCTTATCTTGTGACATTTCTACCTACCCATGCTGCCATACAGACATCTACTACAGAACACATGCTTGGGATTGGGCAGACAGTCATGATTCTTGTGGCTGGTGTCATTGGAGCTTTGATTGCGTCACGCTGTTATATACCCGCTCCGTTCTTGCTAGGTGCCTTGCTCGTGACCGCTTTGATTTCGATGAATACATCGCTTGTGGGAGAGAGTCCTGCGTTGCCAAGCATCTTGGTCCAAGGGGCGCAAATATTCATCGGGGTCAGCATCGGTCTTGGCTTCAAACGAGAGGACATCGTCAAAAACCGTCGATTCTTTCTGTTCGGTCTCATGCATTCCTTGTTCTTGTTCGTCATGGTGATTGCGCTTGCCATCGGCATTTCTTACGTGACGGCTACCGATATCGTGACCGCGATTCTGGCTACGGTGCCAGGTGGACTCGCCGAGATGAGCTTGACTGCCTTGGCGACAGGTGCCGATCCGCTCTTAGTGACAGCGTTTCATCTGTTTCGTTTGGTTCTTGTCCTGACGTTGTTTTCCTTCGGCGCTCGTGTATGGACGAACCGCCACAGCAGGATCAAACAGCCAAAGGAGACCAGCGCCTGACGAAGTTTTACAGTCGAATCAATGGCAAGGCCTGTACGTTCCCTGATCGGAACGGCAGGTCTTTTTGGCGTGAAAAAAATGAAAATAATCGTAAATATGGTGTTTATCCAAATTATCTGAACAAACTAGGAAGCGTTTTCATCGGATGCTATGATCTCCTTAACTTATTTGAAAACGCTATCAATCGAGGGGGTTATAAAAATGAAAAAATCAAACAAATGGACAAAGTGGACCGGAGTACTCCTCACTACGGCAATGGCACTTAGCCTCGCAGCCTGTGGAGGCGGCGGTGGGCAGACAGCATCCTCTGGAGGAGCTTCTACCTATCCGGAAAAACCGATCTCGGTTATCGCTCCGTCTGGGGCAGGCGGCGGTTTGGATAAAACTGCGCGTTCCCTCGCAAAGGTGATGTCAGCAACGAAGCTGGTAGATAAGACGATCTCCGTCGAAAACAAACCAGGTGGCGGACAGGCAGTAGGTTTGGCTGATTTCGTGACGCAGGACAAGAAAAACAACTATAAGCTCCTGCTTCCCTCTACACCAATCGTCATCAACAATGTGAAAAAAGAGGGAAACAGCCCGCATTCCTACAATGATATGACTCCGTTGGCACAATTGACGAAAGATTACGGCGCGATCGTAGTAGCAGCCGATTCTCCATACAAGGATCTGAAATCGTTAATGGATGCAATCAAAGCTGATCCAACCAAAGTAACGGTTGCAGGCGGTTCTGCTCCTGGCTCGCTTGATCACTTGACCTTTTTGATGCCAGCTGTAAAAGCGGGAATTGATCCGAAATCAGTGAAATACATCTCTTACGATGGCGGTGGAGAAGCGATCGCCTCTCTCTTGGGTGGCAATGCTGACGTACTGGCTACAGATGTATCCGGTTCGGGTGAATACTTGAAATCCGGAAAAGTAAGAATCTTGGGTGTTTCTTCCCCGGAGCGCTTGAAAGGAATGTTCAAGGACATCCCGACATACAAAGAATCCGGTTATGACACGGAGCTGATCAACTGGCGCGGTGTATTTGGACCAAAAGACATGACACCAGATGCTGTTGCTTACTGGGAGCAAAAATTGAAAGCCATGACAGAGACCCCTGAGTGGAAAGCAGAGCTGGAAGCAAACGGCTGGGACGATGGCTACAAAAACGGTGCAGACTTCAAGAGCTACCTGGGTGAGCAAGAAAAAATGTTTAAGGAAATCCTGAGCTTGCTCGGAATGGCAAAATAAAAAGGTTTGATGGGGGATGGAGAAGGAGCGATTCTTCTCCTCCTTCATTCTGGATTCTTGTACGAACAGGAGGGAACATATGTGAGCAAAACATTTGACCGCTTCGCCAGTCTGATTTTTCTCGTGTTGGGCGTAGCATTTGTGGTCGGGAGCCAAAACATCTCGGCGAGCGCTTACGGCAGCAATGTCGGACCAAACATTTTTCCAATGGGACTCGGCAGCTTGCTGATCCTGCTCAGCCTGCGATTATTTTATGAGACGTTCAAATACAAGCAAGAGGGCAAGAAAGAGAAGGAAAAGCTCGATTACAAACGCTTCCTCATCATTCTTGTCGCGGCCTTATTCTACGTATTGCTTTTAGAGGAAATCGGCTATGTGATCAGTACCTTCCTTTTCCTTTTGGTTGGATTTCAGACGATGCAGAAAGGGAAATGGCTCAACAGCGTACTCATTTCCGGTGCATTTTCATTCGGTGTCTACTTGTTGTACGTGGAAGTTCTCGATGGCACTTTGCCCGGTTTACCAACATGGTTAGGCTTGTAGGAGGTGGATGAAATGAGTGCATTTGATTATTTGCTGAACGGATTTGCCACTGCCCTGCAATGGCAAAATATTATCTTTGCATTTGTGGGTGTCTTGATCGGGACAGTAGTCGGGGTATTGCCAGGGATTGGCCCAATCAGTGGCGTGGCCTTGTTGATTCCGGTGACCGCTTCGTTGACGAGTGGACTGCCTCCAGAAGCAGCCGCGACCAGCGCCATTATTTTGCTGGCAGGGGTTTACTACGGAGCGATGTACGGCGGCTCTACTACTTCGATTTTGTTGAATACACCTGGTGAGTCATCTTCTGTCGTTACCGTACTGGACGGATACCCGATGGCGAAGCAGGGAAGAGCGGGAGTCGCTCTCTCCATCGCTGCAATTGGTTCGTTTTTTGCAGGACTCGTCTCGCTGATCGGTCTGGTATTTTTAGCAGAGCCACTCTCGGAAGTAGCGCTCAAGCTCAGTCCGGCAGATGAGTTTTCGCTGATGATCCTGGGGTTATGTGCACTGAGCGGGCTGGCAGGCAAGTCCGTGACCAAAGCATTGATGATGACGGTTTTTGGCTTATTGATCGCGACGATCGGGCTGGACAATGTATCGGGTGTGGCGCGTTTTACCTTTGATATGCCCGAGCTTTATTCCGGTTTGGAATTTTTGACGATCGCTGTAGGGGTATTTGCGCTTGGAGAAGTGTTCAAGACAATCCTCGAACGGGATGTGAATGAGGGAGAGATCGCCAAAATCTCCCGAATTATACCGACCAAGCAAGACTTGAAAGAAAGTGCTGGACCGATTCTCCGCGGATCACTGGTTGGATTCTTTAAAGGAATTGTTCCTGGTTCTGGTGCTACATTGGCATCCTTCCTCGCTTATTTGCTGGAAAAGAAAATCAGTAAAACCCCTGAAAAATTCGGCAAAGGGGCAATCGCTGGGGTAGCCGCTCCAGAGTCGGCAAACAACGCAGCATCTGGCGGGGCGATGATCCCACTCCTGACCTTGGGTATTCCGGGTACAGGGACGACAGCGGTATTGATGGGCGCACTGATTATGTACAACGTGCAGCCAGGTCCGCTTTTGTTTGAAGATCATCCGAACATCGCTTGGGGCTTGATCGCCAGTATGTTCATCGGAAACGTGATGCTCTTGATCCTCAATATGCCGCTCGTAAAGGTGTTTGCGAAGCTGATTGAGACTCCGCCTAAATATTTGATCCCGATGATCGTTGCCATTTCCGTGTTTGGTGTATACGCAGTCCGTGTCTCCGTTTTTGATCTGGTCTTGCTGCTCCTCTGTGGACTCGTGGGTTACTTTTTGGCGAAAAACGATTTCCCAATGGCTCCACTCGTTCTGGGCTTGGTTTTGGGTCCGATGATTGAAAATAATTTGAGACGCGCGCTGACGACGTCCAATGGTGATTTTTCTATCTTTATTGAAAAGCCAGTATCGCTGGTGTTTCTGATTATTGCGGTTCTCTGGATCACCGTTCCCTTGATCATGAAAATGAGAGGGAAGAAAGTAATCGTGAACGAAGAATAGAGGAGGGCGATTCTCATGCGCGATGACAAAAAGATTAAAGAGGAAGTCAAACAGCAGTTCGGTGCGAATGCTGAAAAGTATGTGAATAGCCAGACGCATGCTACAGGAGAGGATCTCGCTCTCCTCACGCCTTGGCTGAATCCTTCGCCTGATTGGGTGTTTCTCGATGTGGCAACGGGTGGCGGTCATCTTACCAAGGCAATCGCTCCACATGTCGGTCAAGTCTTTGCGACTGATTTGACACAGCCGATGCTTACAGCGGCGAGAAATCATCTGAAATCTCACGTGAGCAATGTCTTTTATGTGGTTGCGGATGCGGAGGCACTTCCGTTTTTGAGTGAATCCTTTGATGCAGTCGGATGCAGAATCGCGGCTCATCACTTTCCGAACCCAGAGGCATTTGTAAAAGAAGTCGCCCGTGTCCTAAAGCCAGGTGGAAAATTTGTGCTGATCGACAATATCGCAGCAGAGGATGAAAAGCTTGATCGATACGTGAATACGCTGGAAAAACTTCGAGATCACAGCCATGTACGAAGTTACTCACGCTCCGAATGGTTAGCATGGATAGAGCAAGAGGGACTGGTCGAGAGTCATTCCCGCATCCGTAAAAAGACATTCCCGTATGCGACTTGGGTCAGACGTACGACAGAGACTGAGGAGCAGGTTGAGCAAGTAACCGCGCATATCACAAGTGCCGATGAGGAAATCCAAGCCTACTTTGCTGTAGGAAAAGAAGGAGAGCAAGTCGTTTCCATCCAAGTTGATGAGTGGATGGCGTTGTTTGAGAAACCAGAATGATAAGGACGATGCTTCTAAGCTGGTCCCCGCTTACAATCAAGCGGGGGCTTGTTCTTTTTTGTATGGGTACCTAAGTAACGATTCGTAATGAGAAGAGGGCTTTCACGACGGTTTTTGGCATTATTTTTTGGGGATATCTTGCTCTGTATTTACTATTCGTTCGAATTCGGTCAATATAAAGTACGAATGGTCTATATGAAGGAAAATATGCTACTATAACCACAGGAGGTATGTGATGGATGAGGTTGACCTGAGAATTGTTCAATTGCTCGAGGAAAACGGAAGGATATCTCATGAGGAAATCAGCAAGCTGCTGCACATCTCGCGACCGGCTGTCCACCAACGGGTTGCCAAGCTGGAAAAGAACGGGGTTATCAAGGGGTACCGAGGCATCATTGACTGGAGAAAATTGGACCAAAGGCTGAAGGTATTGATCTTCGTCAAAGCAAGATGTCAGGACTTCAAAGAAATCACAGCAAAGATTGTGAACGTTCAGGTACCGAACGTGACCATCATCGAATGCCAGCGGCTCGCGGGAGAGTGGTGTATGATGCTAAAAGTACGTGCGACGGCACCGGAAGATATCACCAATCTAATCGATGAAATGGTCCAGTATGACGAAATACTGGAAACATCTACGACTTTCATCTTGTCGACGATCTACGAGGATGGCTGGAAAGAAATTTGAAAACCAAGGTGGAACCACAATGACAGGAAAAAAAGATTCGAAATTATTTGGCGTTACGATTGCGTTGCTAGCGGTCTACTTGTTTTGGGGGGGCACTTATCTCGGGATGAAGATCGCCATTGAATCGATGCCACCCTTTATTATGGCGGGTGCGCGGTTCTTCTTGGCGGGATTGGTCCTATTCCTGATCGGGCGTTGGAAAGGGGCAGAGCTGCCCAGTGCAGCAGAATGGAGAGGGGCTGGAATAGTTGGGGCGTTGCTGCTTCTCGGTGGTAACGGTGTAGTTGCATGGGCACAGCTCAAGGTACCGTCAGCAATCGCGTCCTTGCTAATCGCTACCGTGCCGTTGTGGATTCTCGTCTTCAACTGGATCGGTGGCAGCAAGAAGAAGCCTACGGTTGGAGTCATGGGAGGAATCCTGTTTGGCTTGGCGGGGATCGCTGTGCTGGTTGTCCATCCCGAGGGCACAGGCAATCAAGGAATAGATTTGATCGGAATCCTGGCGCTCCTGTTTGCCTCGATCTGTTGGTCAGTGGGATCGTTGTATTCGCGCCAGGCAAAGCTCCCAGCATCACCTGTGATGGCAACGGCCTTGCAAATGCTCATTGGAGGAATTTTGCTGGGGATCGCGTCGCTGTTTCTCGATGATTGGACGAAGCTGCATCTATCGGAGATTACCCTGCGTTCCTGGATTGCCTTTGGCTATTTAGTTGGATTTGGTTCCATTGTCGCCTACACGGCGTATATTTGGCTTTTGAAAAATGCAGAGCCCTCTCTGGTCTCCACGTACGCCTATGTGAACCCGATTGTCGCAGTATTTCTAGGCTGGCTGATCGCTGATGAACAATTGACAAGCCAAACCTTGATTGCTGCTGTCATGATCATCGCATCCGTTGCCATCATCACGATGTTTCGGGAAAAGAGTCCAGGTGCGACACAACCGGTAGCACGAAAAGAAAAAGGGAAGCTTCAGGTTCATAAATGAAGCTTCCCTTTTTTGCGATCAGGCATTATTTTGCCGATTTTTGCGGCACCCAGCGGTATTTTCGTTCCGGACGCCCGACAGTGCCATAGAACGTCTCTACTGTCACTTCATTAATAGAGACAAGAAATTCGAGGTATCTGCGCACCGTCGAATGGCTCATGCCAGCCAGTGCAGCCAGATCATCGGCATTCATACTTTGGGTGGTCTCCCGCATCTTGTCCCGGATCAGCTTTAATGTCAGCTTGTCGATACCCTTCGGAAGTGTAGTGACAGTTTCAACAGTTTTGGTAGCAGGAGTGTGTGTGGCTTTTGTAAACAGCTTGTCCACTGCTGTTTGATCAATGGTTGTATGCTGCTGTAGCTGGCGTCTCGTATTTGCATATTGCTCCAAGGTAGACATGAATTTATCGATCATAATCGGCTTGATAATGTAGCTGTATGCCCCGCCACGTATCGCTTCTCTCACGGTTTCCACATCGTTTGCGGCTGTGATCATAACCACATCGATCCCGCGAAAATGATTCCGTACTTCACGCAACAGGTCAATCCCGTTCATATCTGGCAAATAAATATCCAAGAGCAGAACATCCGGCGTAACGACGTGAAGCATCTCCAATGCCTGTTTTCCAGTCGTGGCCGTGGCAATAATCTGGAATCCTTCCAGTTTACTTGTGAATTGTTCATAGATTCTAGCTGCAATTTCGTCATCTTCCACGATCATGACGGTAATGGGTTTCTCAGACATCGTGGATTGCCTCCTCTCTAGATGCTTTGTCCCACTTTTTGGGGACGACGACGGTGAAACGCGCTCCGCCAAGATCACTTTTTCCGAGTGAGATTTGCCCCTCTAATAGCTCGATGGCGTTTTTCACAATCGCCAAACCGAGTCCTCGATTTTCACCTGATTTCGTAGTGACACCGCTTTCAAAGATGCGAGGCTCCAATTCCTTTGATACCCCATGTCCATTGTCTTCAATGTCAAATATGATATCGCCACCTAAATCAGTAAAGGAGACGTGAACCATTGCTTCCGAGCCTTTGTATTCGAGGGCAGCTTCCATCGCGTTGTCGATCAAATTGCCGAGAATCGTGACCAATACCTTTGTATCCAAGCTGTCAGGTACATCTCCCAAATAGCTGTCCTGATCAATTTCGAGTAATACTTTCAGTTCTTTGGAGCGATTGATTTTCCCTAGTAGACAAGCAGCGATGAAGGGCTCTTTGACTGAACTCATAATGAAGGCGAGAATATCCTGCCGTTCTTTTACTTCATCGGTGATGAGTTCGATTGCTTTGTCGTACTCCTTTAGCTTGAGGAGACCGTAAATGGTGTTCAAACGATTTAAATATTCGTGATTTTGTGCACGCATATTGTCCGAAAAGGAACTGATCTTCGTAATTTCTTCGGTAAGCTGCTCGATTTCTGACTCTGGACGAAATGTGAAGACCACGCCTCTGATTTCATTATTGCTCAAAATAGGGGAGTAGTCGGTTATAAAAATTTCGTGCCCCAGCAAAATTTTGTAGTTCATTTCTTGCGTATTTCGATTGACGGAATGAATGATGTCACGCAATTGCGGGCTAGCGATCGATTTCCCTACGGTCAAATCCTCTTGGAGAAGGGAACGTGCGCGTTTATTCATTGAGACGACACGCCCTTGCATATCGACTGCTACCGTAGCATCGCGAATCGATTCAAGAATAGCTGCTTTTTCCGTAAACAAAAATGAGATTTCTTCTGGTTCCAGACCAAAGATCAATCGCTTGACTCGTCTGGCAATGATAATAGCGCCAATAATTCCGATAACAAGCAGCACCAGGGATAATGAGACGACTCTTTCCTTGTATTCCGCGACCTTTTTCTCTACATCACTCATGACATAGCCGACAGAGGAGACACCGATTGTTTCGCCTTTCTTATTGACGATCGGTGTTTTCGCTTTGATGGCTGGACCTGAAATGCCTGTCCCCCGATAAATGACCGAGCGGTTTTCTAAAAAGACGGGGTCATTGCTGGTTCCCATCGGTAATCCAATCTGCTTTGGGTCGTAGTGAGAGTACCGAATACCGTCCTTGTTTCCAATCACGACATAGCTTGCGCCTGTTTCCATCCGAATGGTTTCGGCTATCGGTTGTATCACCTTGGAAGGTAGATCGGTCTCGAAGGCTGCAATGATGCGTTCGTCCATGGCAGATAGCTTGGCGACCGTCATGGCTTGCTGTCCAATATAACGATCCAAAATGTCATCTAATATGAAGGAAAATAAGGCAGTTCCTATCCCCATGCTGATCAGGACAACGATGGATATGAGCAGAACCATTTGGGTCAAGAGGCTGATGCGTGCTTTTTTGGGTGTATGAACCATGGGCAAACCACCTTCGATGACAGATCATGATGCTATGAATGTATGAAACCGTTTACTCCATTCATTATAACAATAACGCTTTCACATTTGTGACACAAAGTAAAAATGTAACAACACTATAGCCAATAGGTTTATGAAAAAAGTTTTGACAAATTTTTTATAAAAAATTGAACAAAATATGAACAACAAGTGAATATTATGTTACAATAAGAGCATAAAACAAAAACGGTCACGCAAAAAATCTATAATGATAGGGGTTTTGTGTTATGAATAACGATCGAAAAGCAGCAGATGTATTAAGATGGATGGCTTGGACAGTATTATTTGTCGGTGCTATTATTATGGCTTTCACTGCAAGCGATTTCAGATCGCAAAACTTGCCATTGATGGTGTCGATCGGATTTTTGATCGCTGGTATGAATATCTTCATTATGAGCACGGTATTTCGCTTGATGACATTAAAAAGAACGGACGCCTAACAAGATAAAAATAGACCCATAGAGAACCTCTCATTTTCTTCATTATAATGAGAGGTTTTTTTATTTATACGGAACTTTGCCGTCAGCCAAATGCGCTGGCGTTTTTTTGATTTTTTTATTAAAAGTGAAAAGAAATCTTGACAATCTGGATTGGGTGAGATGACCAGAAATGGGTGCCGGACTTCATTAGAGGAGAATCCTAACAAGAATATGATCAACTCGTGAATGCTATGTGAACACTTTGTAACAGAAAAGCTACGAAATATTGAACGTCGTTAAAAACGAGTACAAAAGCTCGCAGACTCTGATAGTATGTATATGCGGCAAATGGTGAAGTTCACTTGTGTTAAAAAAACTCTATTGTGAGGTACTCTCGAAAAGTGTGAATGCACGTTAAAGATAAAGAGGGTTTTCCAAAACCTCGTTCGAGACCTCCATAGAGAGTGACTGCACTATCTGCACTATCGACATATGTGAGGCGAAGTTCACCTGAAAGGAACTGCGCTCTCAAAGTACTACATGCTCGTTGTTTGTGACTAGGAGGGATTAGGAGAATGAGCGGAGGAAAAATGCTGAGGCATATCCAATTTTGGATCTTGGCAGTGTTGGGCACCGTTCTGCTGACAGGCTGTGGTAGCGAATACCTCGTCTTGAATCCAAAAGGACCTGTAGCAGAAACGCAGTACAATCTCATTATTATTTCCACGATATTGGTCGCTGTCATTATCGTTCCGGTTATTGCGCTTACCGCTTTCATTGTATACCGCTATCGGGATACACCGGGCAATAAAGCAAGTTATAAGCCGGAGTGGGCACACAGTACAACCCTTGAGGTAATTTGGTGGATTATTCCTATCGTTATCGTTGCATTGCTGGGTTACTTTACTGTGCGTGATATTTATGTGTTAAAAGAGAACCCGAATAAAGAAGTTGCTCCTATGACCATTCAGGTTACGGCTTTGGACTGGAAATGGATGTTCACGTATCCCGAACAAAATATCGCTACTGTTAACCATCTGGAGATTCCAGCAGGTGTACCGATTCGCTTCCAGGTATCTGCTGATGCGCCGATGAACTCTTTCTGGGTTCCAGAATTGGGTGGACAGATTTATGCGATGGCGGGAATGGCTACCGAGCTGTATCTGCAAGCAGATGAACCAGGTACTTTCGCTGGATTTAGCTCCAACTTCTCTGGTGAAGGCTTCGCCAAAATGCAGTTCAATGTTGTTGCCAAACCGAAAGACGAGTTCGATAAGTGGGTAAAAGAAGTAAAAGGTACGACTCCAGCTATGACGAAGGCAGATTATGAAGAACTTCGCAAGCCTGGCGTGACAGATAAGTTTACGTACTCTGCATTCCCAGAAGGAATGTTTGAAGAGATCGTTGCCAAATATGGCCATGGTCACGATATGGACTATGTGATGGAGAAAAACCCTGCGCCTGCAGGTGATAAGTCTTCTAATGAGACTTCGCTAAATACGCATCAAAAGACTGAATCGCACAACATGCCTGGAATGAATCATTCCAGTATGAACCACTAGGCGAGAGGGAGGAGGAATACCACGTGTGGGAGAACATTAAGGATTTTGCATCCACGTTCTTTGTAACAGGTGACCCACTGATTTACGGCGCGGACGTATCGATTGTACTGAGCATCATTGCGATCGTATTCGTTCTGACTAAGTATAAAAAATGGGGTTGGCTATGGCGTGAATGGTTGACTACAGTTGACCATAAGCGTATTGGTATCATGTATTTGATTGCATCGCTTCTGATGCTGTTCCGCGGTGGGGTTGACGCCCTGCTGATGCGTTTGCAACTGGCATTCCCGAACGTAGAGTTCCTGAACTCGGAACACTATAATGCCATCTTTACGACTCACGGTACGATCATGATTTTGTTCATGGCGATGCCGATGATGTTTGCCTTGTTTAACATGGTAGTACCGCTTCAACTCGGTGCTCGAGATGTAGCGTATCCGTTCTTGAACGCACTCAGCTTCTGGCTGTTTATGCTCGGTGCGATGCTGTTCAACATTTCGTTCGTAATCGGGGGCTCCCCGGACGCTGGTTGGTTGTCTTATCCGCCATTGTCACAAAATGAATTCAGCCCTGGACCAGGTCAGAACTTCTATATTTGGGGGATACAAATCTCCGGTATCGGTAGTTTGGCGACAGGGATTAACTTTATCGTAACGATTCTCAAAATGCGTGCACCTGGCATGAAGCTTTCCAAAATGCCATTGTTTAGCTGGTCCGTATTGTCCAGCTGCATTATGATTATCTTCGCTTTCCCAATTTTGACTGTAACATTGGCTCTGTTGTTCCTTGACCGTTTCGCAGGTGCCCACTTCTTCACAATGGACGGCGGCGGTAATCCGATGATGTACCTCAACCTCATCTGGATGTGGGGTCACCCTGAGGTATATATCGTAGTAGTACCAGCTTTCGGTATTTTCTCCGAAATCGTGGCTACGTTCTCACGTAAAAAGATTTTCGGCTAC
This sequence comes from Brevibacillus sp. Leaf182, assembly GCF_001423865.2. NCBI lineage: Bacteria > Bacillati > Bacillota > Bacilli > Caryophanales > Paenibacillaceae > Brevibacillus > Brevibacillus sp. Leaf182. The sequence goes on from NZ_LMPN02000023.1 coordinate 109,493, forward strand.
AAATCAATGGTTTGGGCGATGATGATCATTGCCGTTGTATCGTTCTTTACATGGGCTCACCACTTCTTCACAATGGGTACGAGCGCAAGTGTTATCGCCTTCTTTGCGATATCAACGATGATTGTTGGGATACCGACCGGTGTTAAGGTCTTTAACTGGCTGTTTACAATGTACCGTGGTCGGATATCCTTTAAACAACCAATGCTGTGGACCATTGCCTTTATCCCGTGCTTCGTAATTGGTGGAGCGACAGGGGTAATGCTGGCAGTAGCTCCGGCAGACTATCAGTATCACAACAGTTACTTCTTGGTTGCCCACTTCCACCAAGTATTGATCGGTGGGGTAGTATTCGGTTACCTGGCTGGTATTTACTACTGGTGGCCAAAACTGTTCGGTTTCAAGCTCGACGAGAAACTGGGCAAATGGGGCTTCTGGTTCTGGAATATTGGTTTCTACGTGTGCTTTATGCCGCAATACGCGCTCGGTTTCATGGGTATGACTCGCCGTTACTATACGTACGGTTGGGATCGCGGTTGGGCAGACCTGAACCTGGTATCCACTGTTGGGGCATTCTTGATGGGTATCGGTTTCATCTTCCAAGTATGGCAAATCGCTTATAGCATCAAGAATGGTGAGCGCGACACGACAGGCGATCCATGGAATGGTCGTACGCTGGAGTGGTCGATTCCGTCACCTGCACCGTTCTACAACTTTGCTGTTGTACCACAAGTGAAAGAAATGGATGACTGGTGGGCAACAAAAGAAGCAAAAGCAAATGGCACCTATAAAGAAGAACCGGCGAAACTGGAGCCGATTCATATGCCGAAGAACTCTGGAATTCCGTTTATCATGGCGAACTTCTGGTTCTTGGTAGGTTTTGGTTTCACATTTGGATGGGTTTGGATGGCCGTCATTGGATTCATTGGAGTATTCGCATGCATGTGGGCACGCTCCTTCCAATACGACACGGATTATTACGTACCGGTGGAGGAAGTGCGTCGCACTGAGGCTTCACTGGGGAGGGTGGTGTAACGATGGCGCAGCATCATGACCATGGTCACGGCCACGACCACGACCATCATGAAGAGCATGAACAATTAAAGGTTCTTGGTTTTTGGATTTTCGTTGTAACAGACTGCGTGCTGTTCGGTACATTGTTCGCAACATATGCGGTAATGATGAATAGCTTTGCTGGCGGACCAACTGGACAGGAATTGTTCCAGTTGCCAGGTGTAATTGCTTCAACCTTTATCTTGTTGACAAGTAGCTTTACCAGCGGTCTCGCTGTTCTGGCAATGAACAAAGGCAATGTCAAGCAACTGATTGCTTGGCTGGCTGTAACTGGTCTTTTGGGACTGTCTTTCGTAGTGCTGGAAGTCACTGAGTTTATGCACTTGATCAGTGAAGGTGCAACTATGGGTACTAGCGGCTACTGGTCCGCTTTCTACACACTGGTTGGTACGCACGGATTGCACGTAACGCTTGGTCTGTTCTGGATGACTGCTTTGATCTTCCAGTTGAAGCGTCGTGGAATCACCGCGGTTACTCGCCGCAAAATTACCAACCTGAGCTTGTACTGGCACTTCCTTGACGTTGTGTGGATCTTCCTCTTCACAGTCGTTTACTTGATGGGGGTGATGTAAGGTGGCACAACATCAAAACCATGGCGGACATCATAGTCACGGATCGATGAAAGAGTACGTGATCGGTTTTATCCTGTCGATCGTGCTCACCATTATCCCACTCGTGCTGGTCATGAACTCAATTTTGAGTAAAACGGCGACCATGATCGCGATCTTGGTAATGGCGGTCTTGCAGTTCGTAGTTCAGTTGGTCTTCTTCATGCACATCCGCGAAGGAGAAAAACCACGCTACAACGTACAGACATTGATTCTTGGACTTGTGATTGTATTTACAATCGTTGCAGGTTCCCTCTGGATCATGTTGTTTAACAAATATTAATCAGTTAAGAGCGTGGCACAGGCGATTCGTTGCTTGTGCCACGCTTTTTTTGTTTTTGATGTAGGTGTAGTGGAGGGAAGAAGCGCATTTAGTCAACCAGTGGAAGTGATTCAAGAAGTAAAAGATTGTTTGGCTAGTAAACCTCTCTTCTTGCAGATATAATAGAAAGAATTTTACGCCAAAATGTGCAAAGGGAGTGAGATGATGGCTGGGCAACTGTATGTAACGAAGCCTTGTGCAGAACTTCAAGCAGAGTATATTTCCTTTTACGAAGAGTGGAAAGAAAGTGGAGAGCCTATCGTACCGTGGGTAGTGGATCGGGAGCCCTATGATTTTCCTGCGTATCTGGAATTTCTGGAGAGTGAAAGCAACGAGGAAAATCTTTCGGATGGCTATGTTCCTCATTCGACGTATTGGCTCGTGAATGAGGAGCGACGCATAGTGGGGGCGGTGAATATTCGACATCGTCTCAACGAGCGTCTACGAAAAAACAGCGGGCACATCGGATATGGAATCCGGCCATCGGAGAGACGCAAAGGATATGCGACGGAAATTTTAGCGCAAGCCCTAAACATCACGAGCGAGTTGGGTATCAATGAAGTATTGGTGATTTGCGATTATGATAATGTTGCATCGGAGAAAACGATACGGAAGAACGGGGGCGTTTTTGAGTCAGAATGTACAGATGACGATGGATTGGTCATTCGCCGTTTCTGGATTACACGATCTTCGTAAAAGAATAGGGCTATCTCATTGTCCGTTTACAAGGCGTTTGAGATAGCCCGTTCCCTATTTATTCATCTATCTTGTATGCAATCAACTTGCGTATCCATTGTTCCATCTCGTCAAGAATATAGTCTGGGGGTGGGGTTTTTCCGTCTTTTTTTGGGAGGACGAGCCATTGTAATGGTTTTGGGACATGGAGGATTTTCTCAAGAAGTTGTATCCCTTGATCGTCACTAATGATGTCTTGTAAAAAGATGAACATTCGCTTGTCTAATGTATGGATGAGCTTACCTTCATATTTTGTACCAGAGATAGTGACAGAAGGGTGCCCGTGCCTCTCAATTCCCCCTAATACTTCAACCCATACAAAATCGTACAATTGGGAAAGTTCAGCTTCAAGTAGATCGGGATCTTTAATGGGTACCTGTTCTGTGGAAGAGAAAGGGCGATTTAAAAAAATCTCTGGGTCCATCTCCATAAAGTCTAATACTACCTTGCAAGATGGAGCTTGTTTGTTTTCATGGGTGTATAAAATCTCGTCGATTCTTTTCAAATCCAATTTTTTACCAATCAAAAAACCTATTCGCAGTTCGATAGGATTCACTCCTTTCCTCTGAAAAAGAGAAGGGTTACCACGATTTCCAATCCATTAATTCTCTTGCCAATGTTCTGGAAACTGATTTTCCTAAAAACATTGGGGAGTTCTGAATTACGTGTGAGTTTTATGAAAGCAGAGAGCTATCCCACCGTCAGTTTTATGACGTTTGAGATAGCCCGTTCCCTATTTATTCATCTATCTTGTATGCAATCAACTTGCGTACCCATTGTTCCATCTCGTCAAGAATATAGTCTGGGGGTGGGGTTTTTCCGTCTTTTTTAGGTAGAGTGAGCCATTGTAATGGTTTTGGGACATGGCAGATTTTCCTAAGCAGTTCTCTTCCGTGATTGTCAATAAGGATATCTCGTAAAAAGATTAGCACTCTATTGTCTAAAGTATGGATGAGCTTACCTTCATATTCTATATCAGAGATAGTAACGGAAGGGTGCCCATGTCTCTCAATACCGCCTAGTACCTCAACCCATACAAAATCATATGACTGGGAAAGTTCAGCTTCAAGGAGATCGGAATCTTTAATGAGTACCTCTTCTGTGGAAGAAAAGGGACGACTTAAGAAAATATCTGGGTCCATCTCCATAAAGTTTAATATTACCCTACAAGATGCAGTTTGTTTGTTTTCATGCGCGTATAAAGTCTCACGAACTTTGTTGCAATCAATTTTTTCACCAATGACAAAGCCTAGTCGCAGTTCGATTGTTACTCACTCCTTAAAGAAGAAGAGAAATCGGGCTACCACGATTTCCTATCCATTAATCTTCTCCCCAATGTTCTGGAAATTGATTTTTACTTTTAATTTTAATCTGACCGTGATGCCATTCAAAATTATCATCTTTTTTATGCCAATGGAAGTCAATACTTCTCCCATTATCTACTCTGTTCATGTGAAATCTTAATAAGTGTTTTTTGTTCCTCTTATTAATAATATTGAAAACTTTCTCACCTTGGTTAATGCCATTTATTTCGCCTTTATCCTCTGGCCCTTCATAATCGATATCACCATTATATTGTTCGTGCAAAGCTTCAACTTCTGCCCATATCTCAGGCTCTATTCTTTCTTCAAATTCGTCATAAGCCATTCTTTTTATTTTCTTCCCCATTTTTTTCTTAACCGCTTCTTTAAGAGCCAGTCTTAGGAGAATAGGTAATATAGTAGCTTGAACTTTATCTTCGCTTTTAATGCTTGAGTTACTTTGCAACAGCAGGACTTCTGTTATTTCGGGCAATACCGAATGATTTTCAGCTATTTGGTCTTTTACATCACGAATTAAATTGTTCAGCTCTTTTTCATCATCGTGATTAGCGGAGAAATATTCCTCCAAATTTCTTTTAACATCATCTTCAAGTGTAGTCTTTTCTAAAAATGTTTCTTGAAGATCCCTATCGGATTTCATACCTTTTAGAACAAGGTCTAGGTTGTCGAAAGTATCGGTAAGTGATTTTTCAAGAGTATCTTTGTCTTCTGACATGACCTCACTTGAAAATTCGTATTGAAGCATTTCATTCACGGATGATTTGGTTAATACATCTGTCTCAGCAGCAAAACTAGAGGTAAGAACAGTGCTGAATAGCATCATGGAGGCAAGAGAGGTTAAAAACAACTTTTTTCCTTTTTTGATAAAATCAATCATTTTAGTCCTCCCATTTCAAATATTTACCAATTAATAAGATAATATAAGTTCATGATTATATCAATTGCTTTTTGAAGATTTTGTTCGAAGCGAAATAAAAATCACTGGAAAAACTAGTAAATAGATATTGTCTCGAATACCATACTTAGTATATAATTATGTTGTGAAAGTTATTTTGGAAGGGAGAGATTTCTTTGTTTGATATCGTAATTATTGGAGCAGGCCCGGCAGGAGGAAGTGCAGCGTTGTTTGCTGCAAAAGCAGGTAAGAAGACGTTGCTGATTGATAATGACAAAAGCATGACCAAGCGCGCGTGGATGGAAAATCACTACGGCATCATGGAAATCTCAGGCCCAGACCTCATTGAAATCGGTAAAAAGCAAGCAGCGAAATTCGGTGCGGAGCTGGTAGCCGACCAAGTAAGCAACATTACCAAAACAGAGCAAGGCTTACTCGTAGAAACAGCGGAAAAAGGCAGCTTCGAGGCCAAGCATGTGATTCTTGCAACTGGAGCGCTCGTGACTTTGGCAGAAGCGATTGGGGTAAAAACCAAAGAAGGTACAGAGCCACGGATCAAAACTGTTGTCGATGTCGATGCACAAGGGAAGACGAACATCGAAGGAATTTGGGCAGCAGGTACGTGCGCAGGAGTAAGCGTACATACGATCATTACTTCTGGTGATGGCGCCAAGGTTGCAATCAATGTCATCAGCGAACTGAATGGCGAGCGTTATGTTGATCACGATGTTTTGAAAACGAACTAAATCAGGTCTGAAACACCTTCTTACCATTTTCAAGAAGGTGTTTTCTTTTTCCTTCCAATCGATGATACCTTGTATCGTGATCTTGTTTTTGACATAATGAAGAGCGTTCCTGTTGCTCTGGAGAATTGATATCGATTCTATTTTTATCTAGATTGCCCTATGTAAGAAGGGAGGGGGACAGGTAGCATGTTCGTTAATCATGTGGTGATAAGCGTGATCGTTTCTTCCTGCACGATCGCCCTTATTTTCTTGATTCGAAAAGTATTTCGCTCCCAGTTGTCGGCTAGATGGCAGTACAATTTGTGGTTTCTCTTGCTGGTCGCTTTGACGCCAGTTTTTATCCCGAATTCCTTTTTTGATTTTGGAAATCTGTTTGCTTCAGGAATGAATCAGCGCAATGAAGCAGGCAGCTCGATGCTCGCTGCGCAAGCTCCTGTGTTTGAAAATGCGAATTGGGTACAGGATTTAACGTTGTCGGTAAGTCGCTATACACCGGACTCCTTTCCTACGATTTTGGCCATCCTGTGGGTAGTCGGCATGATCGTTTGTGCTTCGATCACGTTATCAGCCTGGTTAAAAATCCAGCAGATCAAGCGATCGGCTTCTGTGATCACCAATCAAGAAATCATCGATATATTTGAACAATGCAAGAAGGAAGTAAAAATAAATCGGCACATCGTGTTGGCAGAATCCAAGCAGATCAAATCTCCGATGACGTTTGGCGTTTTTACGACGTATGTTGTCCTTCCCAGTCATTTTGACGAGTGGCTGTCAAACAGGGAAATAAAGTATATCTTTTTACATGAGCTCATGCACCAAAAAAACCATGATATCGTCACGAACTATGTGACCGTCATGTATCAGCTTTTGTATTGGTTCCATCCATTGGTTTGGCTGGCTTTTCGGGAAATGAGAGTAGACCGTGAAATTGCTTGTGATGTAGCTGTACTGAACCTTTTAGACAAGCGAAATTATCAGGAATATGGCCATACCATCATTAAGTTTTTGGATAAAGAAAGTCGGGTCGAAAATGTCGTTTTGGCGAGTCAGTTAAACGGTTCCAAGAAGGCAGTTAAAAAACGAATCGAGAAAATCGCTTCCCACAAGGCAGAATCAAAGCTGTTGCAGTTGAAAAGTACCGTCATTTTTTCCATGATGGGTGTCTTGGTTGCCAGTCAGGTTCTTGTTGGTTCCGCATTAGCCGACGATCGCAGTCGCTATCATTTTCAACATGATCGAACCATTTACGAGGATTTAGACAACTATTTCCGTGGCTTTGAAGGCAGTTTTGTCTTATATGATTTGAAAGCCGACCAGTATCGGATTTACAACGAGGCAGGAAGTACACAACGAGTTTCACCGAACTCGACCTACAAGATTTTTCTCTCCTTGTTTGGTTTGGAGGCCGGTGTGATTTCGAGAGAAGATTCCCTGTTAAAATGGGATGGAATCCACTATCCTTATGAGCAGTGGAACCGGGATCAAGATCTATTAACAGCGATGCGAAACTCCACAAATTGGTATTTTAAAGAGATGGATAAGAGCATCTCTCCGGATATGACGCAAGCTTTTCTGGAACAATTGAACTACGGGAATTCCAATACATCTGGTGAAATCGGCGAATATTGGATAGAATCTTCCTTGAAGATTTCTCCGGTGGAGCAGGTACAATTATTAAAAGCGTTCTATACGAACCAGTTTGGCTTTCAAGAAAACAATATCCTGGCGGTGAAAGACTCCATCCGGTTATCGGAAAAAGCGGGTTCGATTCTTTCCGGGAAAACAGGTACGGGCACCGTCAATCAAAAAGATGTGAACGGTTGGTTTGTCGGATATGTAGAGAACGAGGAAGGCACCTACTTCTTTGCTACAAATATACAAAGCGAAGACGACGCGAATGGACCTGCAGCAGCAGAAATCACCTTGTCTATTTTGAAAGCGAAAGGTCTTTACTAGCCTTTGTTCTTTCAGTCATGATTATCGAAAGGGGGAGACTTCATGTCTACATCCATGCCAAGTATTTCAGAAGCGGAATGGCGAGTGATGAATGTGCTATGGGAAAAGTCACCGCTAACGGCCAACGAAATTATTTCCTCCTTGGAAGGTCAAACGGATTGGAACCCAAAAACAGTACGTACTCTTTTGAATCGTTTGGTTCAAAAAAATGCTGTTGGAGTCAATCAAAACCAAAGAGTCTATACGTTTTATCCGTTGTACTCACAAAATGAATGCCAGCACGCCGAGGCACAGTCCTTTCTCGAGCGGATTTACAGCGGAGCTCTAAAATCGATGCTGGTTCAGTTTATCCAGAAGGAATCCTTATCCGACGAGGAGATTCAGGAGCTGCGTTCCATATTGGATGCGAAACAAGCATCGACTGATCATCCTAAAAAATAAAGCACGCCCTTTCAAGCTGACTTGGAGAACCCATTTACGGTTATCCAGTTTTATTGAAAGGGCGTCTTTTTTTCAAGAAAGGACGGATGCAGCTCTTTTTCTTGCATAAAAGGAGATTGACACAAGTGGATTACGCGTGTAATATTATCGTGAAATCAGTTGATTACAAGCGTAATATAATATTACGAATGTGATCCTTAGCTGTTATCTTCCCAGAAAGAGGTTCGTCATCTATGAAAGCTCACTATTCTAAACGAATCGGATTCACAGTGAAAACGATTTTACTCACGCTTTTCACGCTCACTGGTTGCTCTTCTCCAGAAGCCCCTGTCCAAAAAACGGAAACACAAGCATCTGCCATGGATCTAAAGTTCGATGCGCTGGAAAAGAAGTTTAATGTGAGGCTCGGCGTATATGCGATTGACACCGAAACAGATTTGGCAGTTGCTTATCGCGAAGATGAACGATTCGCTTTTGCCTCTACGTACAAGGCTTTAGCCGCAGGTGCAGTCTTGCATCAGAAGCCGTTGGAAGAGCTGGACAAAGTCATCACCTACACCAAGGACGATCTCGTTACTTATTCACCCGTCACAGAAAAACACGTAGCGACCGGAATGACTTTACGCGAGGTTGCAGATGCCGCGGTTCGCTATAGTGACAACACGGCGGGAAATCTGTTGTTCAAAGAATTGGGCGGACCTAAAGGCTTTGAATCAGCTCTGAGACAGATTGGGGATAGTGTGACGACATCCGAGCGCTATGAGACGGAATTGAATGAGGCTAAACCAGAAGATATTCGCGATACCAGCACACCGAAAGCACTTGCAACGAGCCTAAGAGCCTATACAGTAGGGGATGTGCTGTCGTCAGACAAGCAGACGATTCTTATCAAGTGGCTGCAAGGCAATACGACGGGAGACAAGCTGATTCGGGCGGGCGTCCCCAAAGACTGGAAGGTCGGAGATAAGACGGGAGCCGCAAGCTACGGAACGCGAAACGATATAGGTATCATATGGCCACCGAATAAAAAGCCCATTGTCATTGCAGTGCTGTCTAGCAGAGATAAGCAGGACGCTACTTATGATGATGCGCTCATTGCTGAAGCTACCAAGGTTGCTGTTGACGCACTGACGGCTGCAAAACCGTAATAGATCAACAAGTGAGGTGATCACCGGATGATAGACAACGGTGCGTACTTACTCGTAAAAAAAGGAGACCCCAACCCATTTTCCACACGCAAATATCTTACCAAGGATCGCTGTACAATCGGGCGGAGAGGGACTAGTTTTCAACTAGACATCACATTTTCCAGTCCGTACATTTCGAGAATGCATGCAGCCTTTCAAAGGCTCGGGAACGATTACAAGATTATCGATCTGGAAAGCAAGCATGGCACAGAGGTAAACGGGACGCCCCTTCATTCCTCTCACATTCTTCGTCACGGGGATCAAATAAGCTTGTCAAAAGGGGTGGCGGAGCTCGTCTTTTTACGAGAGGTCAATAGACTGGATGATACGGTGGAGCTCCCTTTCACGCAGCCAAAGAACACGTCGGTTTTGCCAGGTTTGGAGATTCATTTGGAGAGAAGAGAAGTTCGTCTCGACGGGAGTAGACTGCATATGACTGGAAAAGATATGGATTTGCTGAAGCTTCTCTACCAAAAGGCGAACAGGGCCGTTAGTTTTGAAGAAATTATGCTGACAGTCTGGCCAGAGCGAATGCTGCACGAGGACAATGTCCCAGATGTTGGACGAGTGGAAGTCAATGCGCTCGTCTATCGATTAAGAAAAAAGCTTCGGTGCTACGGGCAGCAAATCACGACGATTCCGCGATATGGATATCGCTTAGATGTTTGAAACAGCGAAAAGCAAAATCCACGGTTGAAAGGTGAGATTCGTTTGAAGAAACATAAGGGTTGGATAGTGAAAGCTGTATCTAGTTTGTTCCTGACAGTTGCCGTTGCCCTGACATCTTTTTCTGATCAAACGATTGCCCAAGCTCCATCATCAACTCCCACTCAGATTACCAATCCAGGGAAAAGCATTGTGTTAACAAAATTAAATGACAAAGTATGGTTACATACATCCTATCATGAATGGAATGGCATAACCTATGACCACAATGGCTTAATCGTTTCTACGTCCAAAGGAGTCGTCCTGATTGATACAGCATGGGGAGACACCCAAAAAACGGAAGAGCTATTGCAGATGATCAAGAAGCATTGGAAGAAAGACGTTGTTCTGGCGCTGATTACACATGCACATGATGACAGCATTTCAGGTATCCGTGCGCTACTCGATCAAAAAATAGATGTACGCAGTACACGTTTGACGGCAAAATTAGCGAAAGAATATGGATATCCTTCGCCCAATCCGACACTCGATGAAAAGCCAGTAATCAAGGTAGGCGACACCGTCTTAGAAGCCTATTATCCTGGGGAAGGGCATTCGACAGATAACATTACTGTTTGGCTTCCCCAATCCAAAATATTATTCGGTGGATGCTTCGTCAAAGAATTGGGTGCTCAGGACCTCGGAAATCTTTCAGATGCCAATGTAGAACAATGGGATGACTCCGTTCAGAAGGTAATCGAAAAATATCCACAGGTCGAAACCGTTGTACCTGGACATGGGAAATCGGGAGGCAAAAACTTGCTTGATCACACCATGGAACTAATCAAACAACATTCCCAGAAGCAAGAAGCTGCTCTGAAATGAATCTCCTTTAAAACAAACTCCTTCTCAAGACCAACCTGAGAAGGAGTTTGTTTATGTAAGGTGTTTTCTTTTTTCTTCCAATCGTCTAAACTTTTGATATAGGCCAGAAGTCATTGCTCTATTACCACAATCATTCAGTCATAGGAGTCCTTATTATGAAAAAAATCGTAGGTATTGCCTTGATGGTCGCATTACTAGGCTTCAACGCCTATTTGTGGCCGACACTGATTCATGCGGTAAAAACAGACGGACGAACGGATACGAAAAAAACGGCATCTCTCTCGCAAAAAGCAGGTACTGCAAAGCCAGCTATGGATTTGGCCAATCAAGGTCCACGCGCCGCAAACGTTTCCGCCTATCCGGTTGAAAAGTCTGTGGCTGTGTCAGCATCCGTACCAGCACCAGCGCAGAAACAAAGCGAAGGAAAGCCAAAAACAAAAGCGATAGCAACTGCTAAAACGAACACACCGAAGAAGAAAACACAAAAGACGAAAACCGCGACAAAACCAGTCAAGAAACAGACGGCACGTCCTCCGGTAAATAACGTACCGACGTATCCGGCCTGGGATGATAACGGCCTTTATGTCGTAGACGATGGGGGACCAGGAAGTAGTTGGGTGAGGCTGTCGGACGGTTCTTTGCTGCGTAAGAGCGACGGGACACGGACATTTAACATGCCCTATGATAAGAATCCATTCACCGGAGAGATTAAGCCGACAGTGGAGCCGATGTCAGAGGCGGCGTATAAAATGTGGAAGGGCAATCAAGCCCAGCAGCCATCGCCATTCAGCCCGTCACCGTTCGGACGATAATCGATTGCGAAAAATTGCTCCGCGAAATGGAGCAGTTTTTTTCGATAAGTAGTCAAATTTGAATATAATAACGTATAGTACTTTGATTTGACCACTCAGGAGGGTGAAGCAATGATTGCAAGAGAAAGTAAAGTGAATATGGTGGTAGCGGGGCTACTGCTTGGTCTCCTGATGGCTTCCATGGACAATACCATTGTTGCAACGGCGATGGCTACGATTGTCGGTGAGATGGGCGGCATGGATAAGTTCGTTTGGGTGACATCAGCGTACATGGTCGCTACGATGGCGGGGATGCCGATCTTCGGTAAACTCTCCGATATGTATGGGCGAAAACGTTTTTACGTATTTGGTCTCATTGTATTTTTGTTAGGGTCCATTTTATGCGGGACGGCAAACAGCATTGTAGAGTTGAGCATTTATCGGGCGATTCAAGGGATTGGCGGCGGAGCGCTGATGCCGATTGCCTTCACCATTATTTTTGACGTATTCCCGCCGGAGAAGCGTGGAAAGATGACGGGACTTTTCGGGGCTGTATTCGGTACGTCCAGCGTATTTGGACCTTTGCTGGGGGCGTATATTACCGAATATGTCAGCTGGCATTGGATCTTTTACATCAATGTACCGATTGGTGCTGTGTCCCTCTGGTTGATCTCGATGTATTACAAGGAGTCTCTGGAATACCGCAAGCAGAGCATTGACTGGTGGGGAGCGATTACGCTAGTCGGTGCTGTAGTGAGTCTGATGTTTGCACTGGAGCTGGGCGGCAATCAATACGCGTGGGATTCGATGCAGATTATTGGATTGTTCTCTTCCTTTTTCTTGTTGTTTGTGATTTTTCTATTTGTCGAGAAGCGGGCATCTGATCCGATTATTTCGTTCTCCATGTTCAAGAAGCGGTTATTTGCCACGACAAATGCGATTGCACTGTTGTACGGAGCTGCTTTCATTATCGCTACGGTGTACCTGCCGATTTTTATCCAAGGGGTATATGGCGGGTCAGCGACGAATGCAGGATTGCTGTTGACACCGATGATGCTCGGCTCTGTTGCTGGTAGCCAGCTAGGCGGATTTTTGACGACGAAGACCAGCTTCCGCAATATTATGCTTCTGTCCGCAGTCTTTTTCATACCAGGTATTTTCCTTTTGAGTACGCTGACGCCTGATATTCCACGTTCGATCGTTACGCTTTATATGGTGATTGCAGGGTTTGGTGTGGGTTTCTCTTTCTCCACCTTGGGAATTTCAGCGATTCATGGCTTTGATATGCGTCAAAGAGGATCGGCCAGTTCGACGAACTCTTTTTCTCGTTCCTTGGGGATGACATTGGGAATCACTGTGTTTGGTATTCTGCAACGGAATTCGTTTGAAAACGGCATGTTCTCAGCCTTCGGGGGTCAAGGGATGACGAATGCCATTACAGATCCGCGAGCGATTTTGACACCAGAAGCGCGCGAATCCATTCCGGCACCTGTCTTGGATCAAATGATCGATATTCTCGCTTCTTCCATTGCGAATACGTTTATGTGGGCGCTCGTTCCTGCTGTTCTTGCTCTCGTGTGCATTTTGCTGATGGGAAATGATCGGGCGCTGGGGAAATCGCCTTCCGCACCGAAACCGGAACGCGGGTAGAGGAGAATCGTCATGAGTCTAAAATTGCTTGTTCTGGGATTGCTGATGGAAGGGGAGAAGCATCCCTACGAGGTTCAGCAGCAGGTGAAGGCTAGAGGGATGGATTGTTACATGAAATACGCCAAAGGCTCCCTCTACTATGCTTTCGACCAACTGGAAAAGAGCGGGATGATTGAGGTCAAAGAAGTCATTCGTGAGACTAGCCGCCCAGATAAAACGTTGTATGGGATCACGCAAAAAGGCGAAGCGCAATTTCAACAGCTTCTCTTGGAAGAAATGCAAAAACCGATGCAGCTCACCAATCCGATCTACGCGGCTCTTACTTTTGCTTCGTACGGTGATCCAGAGAAAATGGATGAGGCCTTGGAAGGTAACATCCAGGAGGTAAGACGATTAGCTGGAGTATTGGAATCGATCCAGGAGGAAAAAAGAGAGAGGCTTAGCTGGGGAGCACGAACGATTTTGATCGGTGCCATTGAGCATTTGCACGCAGAGATGCGCTGGATGGAACGCATCCGAGAAGAAGCCTGGGGCCGTTGATTTTGAATATATTATGAACATTGGACTATTTTCATCATTATGATAGTTTTTCGTTTATAATAGTGGTAATTTCAATGGCAAGGATGGTACCCACACATGATGAATTCTGCCCTCGGACGCTTTCGTCTCATCGGCCTGATCGAAGGTATCTCGTATTTGGTACTTCTCGGGATTGCTATGCCGCTTAAGTATTTTTGGGATTATCCAGCTGCAGTAAAAATTGCCGGATCGCTTCATGGATTGTTTTTTGTCCTGTATATTTTGGCGTTGGCACATGTTACAATGACCAATAAGTGGTCCTTCTTGAAGGTAATCGGGGCATTTATCGCTTCATTACTGCCATTCGGCAACTTTGTTCTGGACGCACGTCTGAAAAAAGAGCAGTAAGTATACACATTACACATTAGGTAAGGCACTAGAAGGCGGGTCATTGTACCCGTCTTTCGTACATATTCAAAAGAGAAAAAAATGGAGGGGATCTGTGTGGAGACCAGAATTTTAGCAGGAATTCTTTTGTGGGACGAAGAGGAACAATACGTTCTTGAAACCGTGATGGAGGACCGTTACAAGCTGGTTCTGCCGCAGATTATCACGCTTGCGAGCACAGAAGAAAAGGTAGCGACAGATGAATTGAACGAGCAATATGTCGGTCAAAATGTGATTGCCAGATGCTTTGTCTAATGTGAACAGATAATTCGGAAAAAAGGTGTGGATAGGTGTGGAACTGCGTGACCGCTATGCGGGAAGTTTGCTAGGGTTGGCCATTGGAGATGCACTCGGCACTACTATAGAATTTCGCAAACCAGGTACCTTCGAGCCGCTTACAGAAATGGTCGGGGGAGGACCATTCGATTTAAAGCCGGGAGAATGGACGGATGATACGTCGATGGCGCTGTGTCTGGCTGAGAGCTTGATTACGAAAAATGGCTTCGATCCAGTTGATCAGATGAACCGATACGTAGCCTGGTTTCGAGAGGGGTATATGAGCTGCAAGGATCATTGCTTCGATATCGGGAATATCACCAAAGAAGCGCTGTGGCGTTTTGAGCAGACAAAAAATCCGTTCAGCGGATCTGACCATCCGATGTCGGCAGGGAATGGCTCCATTATGAGGCTAGCACCTGTCGCGCTCTATTATGCCAATCAACCGGAACTCGCTATTGATTACTGCGCGCAAAGTTCTCGTACTACACACGCGACGGCAAAGGCAGTAGACGGCTGTCGTTTTTTTGGGGCATTGATCCTGGGGGCTCTACAGGGTATTTCCAAAGAGGAGTTGCTTGATGATTCGTTCTCTCCTGTCGCCGATCTATGGGAAAAGCAACCACTTGATCCTGATATCGCCCGTGTCGCGAATGGCTCCTACAAAGAGAAAACAAGAAAAGAGATCAAAGGATCAGGGTATGTCGTCGATTCGCTTGAAGCGGCGCTTTGGGCTTTTTATTCCAGTAGTTCTTTTGAAGAAGGCTTGTTCCTAGCGGTAAACCTCGGAGATGATGCGGATACGACGGGAGCAGTCTACGGTCAATTGGCAGGTGCTTATTACGGAGTAGAGGGTTTGCCCAAACGGATGCTTGCGCTGTTGGCCAAGCGAGAATTGATGGAGGAGTTCGCGCGGAAATTGTACGAGCAAGCTATCCGCTAACCGACAAAATGGAACGTCTTATAAAAAACGATAAGCACTACCCATCAGGCAGTGCTTATCCTCAAGTTTAGGCATGGACAAGTTCTGGCGCTTGCATATGAAGGGGCGGCGGAACTAACCAGCCTTTTTCTTTTAAAATGCGCAGCAATCTGAGGCCAAATTGAGCTTTTGCAACATGGTACTGACCAAACAGCATCCCGATGTCTTCCCGGATGGATTGAGCCATTATTTGACTGCAAGAAAGCAGACCGGCTGCAATGTCCCTTGACACACCGGTAGCAATTTCGGGGTCGTTGATACGAGCACCGGCAGGAATGCTCTCCAAATTAGCTACAGGGCGATCCGGTGGTGTAGGAGGTAATCCAATGCCGTTGGCTTTGAGTAATTCCTCAAGCTGTTCCACTTCTTGTTTCATGCCTCGCGTAATGTCTTCGAGGAAGCTTTTCAGGTCATGATCACCAGTATGGTTGAGCGCTGTTTGGTAACTAGCAAGCAAGCCCTTTGTCGTTGCCAAATACATCCATACTCCAAATACCTCGCCATAATGCATGGGTTCATTTTGTGGATTGCCTGATAAAATACCCATTAGTGTCCTCCCGGTACTTAGTAAAGTTTTTAGATCCATTTGGGTTCTCCTAACTTTGTGATGTAACCCAAAGATAAGGTTAGCAAAGGGGGACGGATATATCCCCTTTTCGGAAGATACATATAAAGGGTGATCAGGTGTTATTTCCCAGGTTCCTTGTTAATGCGATTGTTGTCGTAAATCCCCAAAAAGCGATGGTACACAAGTTCTGCTACACCTAAAAGGGCTACCGTAATCATTAACTCTCCAAAGCTTAGTGGCCAATCCATCCATCTGGCAACTATCCATAAATAAAAACCAGCAATTACGGCATCTGCAATTGTAGCCGTAATATTATTGGTAGCGCGCAATATCAATTGATCTCCAATCAGGTAAGCGATAACGCTCAAGCCCAGCGCCGTTAAAATAGCGGAAGTCCAGGATGTATTTGCAAACCACCATAAACAAGCGACAACAATAATGCCGTTAACAGCAGCCTTGATTAAAAATCGAGTCATTTTTTATTCTCCTTTAGAAATACTCAGTATGTAAGAGTTCCTATGTGAAACAAGCTTACTGTTTTACAAAATAAAAAGGATTATACACGCAAGGCCCAAACAAATCAGACATCACATGAAAGAGCATTGAACTGTTTTTTTTATTTTTTCCTGTAGACCCGCATTTTACCGCTGTTATAAAAATACCTTCAATTATATGATTATCACGATTACAAAATCATCATGGTACCCGGTCTGGGTGGGGGTAGGAGAGCAATGGGCTTGGCGTTTGTTTTGATCATCATCGGGATCAACATTTTGTATGTTTCGTTTTTTACGCTGCGACTACTGATGGTGATCAAGGGCTATCGGGTGTTGGCATCCCTAGTGGCGATGGTGGAAGTATTCGTGTACTTGAAAGGGTTGGAGATTGTACTGGACAACCTGGACAATCCGATCAATCTCGCAGCCTACTGTATCGGTTGGGGAATGGGTGTATTCATCGGCAGTAAGATCGAGGAGTATTTGGCCTTGGGCTATGTCACACTGCAAGTCGTTGTGGATTCCGTTGACTTGGAGGTTCCTGCGAAGCTGCGTGAACACGGCTTTGGCGTTACTTCCTGGGTAGCAGAGGGACGCGACGGACATCGTCTCATGATGCAGGTGTTGACGAAGCGCAGCAACGAGAAAAAGCTGTGGAACCTCATTCATGAGATCGCACCAAAAGCATTCGTGATCTCTTTTGAGCCGAAACATTTGAAGGGCGGCTTCTGGGTGAACCGCCTGCGGGGATAATCTCTTCTGACGAAAACAAAAAAGCAGCCAGTCCTCTTTAGCGAAAACAAAGCAAGAGAGGACTGGCTTTTCGTATTGTTATTGCTGGCTTGCTTTTGCAGCTTGTAGCAGCATTTCTTTGGAAACGGTCGGCGAATCGGTAGCTACCCGATACATAATCGGTTGTTCTCCATCTTGATCCAACCAAGACAGCTCTTGATACTGACCGGATTCGCTAAACAAGAACTGGTCGTTTTTCGTGTAATGCGCTTTTTTTCCGCTGACAGTTACTGCGTCGTATTTCGTTGTTTCTGGCGTGCTCAATTGTACATCTAACTGTTCTTTCGGGAATTTCTCTACCGTGACAAAGATGCGTTCTTTTTGCTCGTTCTCATACAGGCTCGTATACGCCTTGATAGGTGACGTTTCTTGTGGAACGACTTTCCATACGACTTTTTTACCTGTTTCCTTGCTTTCTTCTTGAAGCTCATGCAGCCACTGCTGCCCTTCTTGGCCCATCATGACACCGTAGGGGGTACCTTGTTTACCCTCAAGGAATGAAAAGCTGTTAGGAAGCTCGTGTGGCATGACATGTGAGAGAGAAGCTTCTTCACTGAGGACGGCAGTCCATGCTTTCCAATCTTTCACGACATCCGGCTTTTCTAGACCGATCATGGGGTTTTGTTGAAAGAGAGGGTGTTTCTCTTTTTCCAGCGCTGCGAAATAGACGAGGGCGGTCTCGCCTGTTGCCAGTTTGTTCTCTACGTTTGCCAATTCCAGTCGTATTTCTTTAGGCGTGATTTGCGTCAATGTAAAATCCTTTCGTGCTTGAACTTCCATACGGACAGAGCCTTCATCAATTTTGTACAACAAGCTGTGTGTGGCATAGCCAAAACCGGTGAGCAGGGCGAATGCTGCTGCAACATGTACCAGCTTTGGACGAAAGCGCATGCCTTTATGCAAACGCCATTTGCCAGCCAACTCACTTTTGGCAATTCGTTCGATTTTGCTGTCCAGTGAAGGATTAATGTGTAGCCACCCTGCTGCCTGTTCGTATTCTTGTCTCAACTTTTTCTCAATGAACATGAAAAGATGCCTCCTCACGATTGATTCGTTGCTCAAAATGCTCTCTCAACTTTTTCATCGCCAAGTGATGTCTCGATTTCACCGTTCCAAGCGGGATTTGAAGAATCGCGGCAATTTCCTCCAAGGAACAGTTTTGATAGTAACGCAGTACGACGATTTCCTTGAGCTTGAAGGATAATTTCTCTACGGCGGGAATGACATCCAGCTCATCACTGATCGCCCGCAGCTTATCCTCCATCCCTGCGACAGGTGCTTCGTAGCCTTTTTCCTTTACCCGCTCCAGCAGGCGGAATCTTCGCCAGATGCTTCGATTCCAGTTGCGAACCTGCCGCACAATCAATCCGTTGAACCATGGGATAAAGCGCTGCTCCACATCGTACCTGTCGATGCTTCGAATCAACTCTACGTACACTTCACTCATCATGTCGTCTACATCCTGTTTGTGCGGCGCCAGAAAATAGATCAGGTTGTAGGCGTACGTACGAGTTGCTCGATAAATTTCTTGAAAAGCTTCTTCCTCTCCTTGGCGCATCCGGATGAGCCAAGGCTTTACATGTTCCTCTTTCATAGGCCGGCCTCCATTCAGGTCTTACATGATATATTGGCTCTCATTTGCCTGGTAGGTTCACTTCGTTTTTTATTGTGTGTTATTAGAAAATTGTAAACAGAAAAACTTTTCTTTGTCTTTTTCAGTAGTTTTGAGTAGTTCGACATTAGTATACAAAATAAGACATAGAGCAAGGGGGATTTAAGGTTGATTAGTTTTCATCAAGTAAATAAACATTACGGAAGCTTTCATGTCCTCAAGAACATCAACCTGCATATCAACCAGGGAGAAGTCGTCGTGGTCATTGGCCCGTCAGGATCGGGTAAAAGCACGATGGTTCGCTGCATCAACAGATTGGAAACGGTTACAAGTGGAGAGCTGGTGGTAGACGGGGTGAAAGTGAACGATAAAAACACCGATATCAACAAGCTGCGTCGGGACATCGGCATGGTGTTCCAGCACTTCAATCTATACCCGCACAAGACCGTACTGCAAAACATTACGCTGGCACCAACCAAGGTACTCGGTGTATCGCAAAAGGAAGCCGAAGAAACCGCTCTCTACTATTTGGAAAAGGTAGGGATTCCGGAAAAGGCAGAAATGTTCCCAACGCAACTATCTGGCGGTCAACAGCAACGCGTAGCGATCGCACGCGGACTGGCCATGCGACCAAAAATCATGCTGTTTGACGAACCGACCTCTGCACTTGACCCCGAGACGATTGGCGAAGTGCTCGACGTCATGAAGAAGCTGGCGAAGGAAGGTATGACGATGGTGGTCGTGACGCACGAAATGGGCTTTGCCCGCGAAGTGGCAGATCGCATCGTGTTTATGGATCAGGGAACGATTCTTGAAGATTCTACACCAGAGGAGTTTTTCGCAAGTCCGCGTGAAGAACGTGCGCGTTTGTTCTTGAGTCGGATTTTGAATCACTAAAAAAGAAAACGATAGAGAAAAGGGGAATTCAGATGAAAGCAAACAAGCTTTGGAAAAAAGTAGCAGGTATGGGTCTTGTTCTTATGCTGAGCGCAACGGCGTTGGCAGGCTGTGGTGGGGGTAGTACAGCAGAAGGCGGGGCAAAAGGTACACCAGCAGCAGGTACAGGCACATTGGCAAAAATCAAAGAAAGAGACAAATTCGTAGTCGGAGTGAAGTACGACCTGAACTTGTTCGGCTTGAAAGACCCGGCAACCGGAAATGTAGAAGGCTTCGATATCGATATTGCGAAGGCAATTGCGAAGAAAGTACTCGGGGACGAAAATAAAATCGAGTTGAAGGAAGTAACCTCCAAAACGCGTATCCCGATGCTGAAAAACGGAGAAATTGACGCGATCATCGCAACGATGACCATTACAGAAGACCGTAAAAAAGAAGTAGACTTCTCTGACGTGTACTTCCTGGCAGGTCAATCTCTCTTGGTGAAAAAGGACAGCTCAATCAACGGTCTGAAAGACATGCAAAAAGGCATGAAAATCGTGACCGCAAAAGGTTCTACTTCTGCGAAAAACATCAGAGCGAGTGCTCCTGACGTAGAAGTACTGGAATTCGAAAACTACGCGGAAGCCTTCACAGCACTCAAAGCTGGTCAAGGTGACGCGCTGACAACTGATAACGCTCTCCTGTACGGCATGGCGAAGCAAGATCCGAACTACCGTGTAACAGAAGAGACCTTCACCGAAGAACCATACGGTATTGCAATCAGCAAGGGTGACGCTGAATTCGTGAAAACCGTGAACGATCTGATAAAAGAAATGAAAGAAAACGGTGAATACGACAAGATTTATGAAAAATGGATCGGAACAAAACCTAAAAAATAATGCGGTTCGACTCCATAAAGAATGAGCGGTTTACTCTGCCGCTCATTCCCTTATATTCCTAACAGAATTTTGCACACAAGGGGGATCGCATAAGAGATGATCGATTTTTCTATCTTGTTTGATCACATGGATATGTATCTCGAAGGCTTTTGGAACACCTTGCAGGCGAGCCTGCTTGCTCTCGTCGGGAGCTTTGCACTGGGGACGCTCTTTGCGATCTTTCGGATTTCTCCGATTCGACCACTCAAGTGGATCGCTACGGCTTACGTTGAGTTTGTGCGTAATATCCCGCTGATTCTCGTTGTTTTCCTCTTTTTTGTGGGCTTACCGGCAATGGGTATCGTGCTGGAGCCTTTCATTGCAGGTACGCTCGGCTTGACAGTGTATACGGCAGCATTTATCGCGGAGACAATCCGTGCAGGTATTCTGGCGATTCCAAAAGGACAGACAGAAGCTGCTCGTTCCTCAGGATTGACGTACGGACAAACGATGCGCTATATCATTTTGCCGCAAGCGATCAAGGTCGTCATCCCGCCAATGGGCAACCAGTTTATCAATCTCGTAAAAAACTCCTCGGTATTAGGCGTGATTGCAGGTCTTGACCTGATGTACTTTGGAGACCTGATCGCCGCTGATACGTTTGTTACCTTTGATGTGTACATTTTTGTAGCTGTTTTCTATCTGATTCTGACCCTTCCGTTGAGCGCGTTCGTCAGTTATTTGGAGCGACGCTTGGCTGGAAGCCGCTAAGAAGGAGGGGACATCATGGACTTTATCGGAGCCTATACGCCCAGTCATTTGACCTTCCTGCTCGAAGGGTTTTGGGTCACTTTGCAGGTCGCTTTCTTGTCAATTGTCCTCAGCTTTTCCATTGCGATTATCGTAGGTGTTTTACGTTTCGCAAAAATTCCTGGAGTTTCACAAGTCCTCGGGACAATCGTAGAACTGGTTCGCAATTTGCCGCTCTTGTTGATTATTTTCTTTACGTATTTTGCTCTCCCGGAAGTGGGAATCAAGCTGGACAAGTTTTGGGCTGCTGTTCTGGCATTGGTTATTTTTGAAGCAGCAATGTTGTCGGAAATCGTGCGAAGTGGTTTAAATTCGGTCGAAAAAGGACAGATTGAAGCTGCACGTTCTTCTGGTTTGAATTATGTCCAGACACTGTGGCATGTTGTCCTTCCACAAGCGCTCAGAAGAATGGTTCCGCCGATTGTGAGCCAATTCATTTCGCTCTTGAAGGATACGTCACTCGCCGTCGTAATCGCTTTGCCAGAGCTGATGAACCATGCGCAAATCATCAACGGACGCAATGTTAACTACGTCATCCCGACCTTCCTGATGGTGGCAGTGATGTACTTTGTCGTCAACTACGCGTTGTCAGTCGTCTCCAAGCGATTGGAAAACAAGCACGCTTAAGCGTTCTATCTTTGCAGATCTCCGATTCTTAGTAAAATAAGAATAGGAGATCTTTTTCCGTGTGAAAGGAGCAGCTATGCGAGAACGCCTTTTGATCCTGTTTATTATCATGCTGGCAACTGCTTTTTTTGGAGAGATGAAGGTAAACCCCGTAGGAGGGTCTTTTCGTTTTTCCTTGGGCATCGCTGCTTTCTTTTTCGGGTTGTTGTGGTTTTCGTCCGTACCTGTTTTGTTGACGGGATTTTTTACAGGGACGTTTATCTTTGGATTTCGTGTCGGAATGGATGTCTTTTTTGCGTACCGTCCGTACATGGAGAGTGTGGCTGCGCATCTTCCCTCCGCCTTTTACTATTTCAGCTTTACCGTCCTGTTTTATTTGCTTCGTGCTCGTAGCTTTCGGGAATTTCCTTTGTGGCTGGGACTGATAGGTGCATCCATTGATTTCGTCTCCAATGTGGTAGAGATCCAGGTACGACAGTATTTCACTGATTTTCCCCCGATCACCTGGCAAAGCTTTTTGATGCTTCTCTTCTTTGGGGTCCTGCGCAGCTTTTTTGCTGTTGGCTTGTACAACAGTTTTTCAATCAGGCAGTTGCGGGCAGTAGGTGAGGTGCGTCAGCAGGAGTTGGAGCGTCTGCGGATGATTAATACGGAGCTGTATGAAGAAGCTTTTTACTTGCGCAAATCGATGACGCATCTGGAGGAAATCACGCGCGAGAGCTACCAGCTCTACAGGCGTCTTCTCACCTCGGATCATACGGAATCCCCGACGGCCTTGTCGATAGCCGAGAATGTGCATGAGGTGAAAAAAGATTCGCAGAGGATGCTGGCGGGCATTTCCAAGCTGATTAATCAGGAGGGACTAGCACCACAGTTGCCGATCAAAGAGCTGTGTGAGTTGGTTGCACGCGCGAATCAGAAATACGCAGAGATGTTGGGAAAAGATATACGAATAGAGTGGAGCTGTAACATCAATCTGTCGACCAGCCAAATCTATGCGCTGCTCTCCGTGCTAAACAACCTGGTAGCCAATGCGGTAGAGGCGATTCCCACGTCGGGACGGATTGAGCTGAATGTGAAGCTGATTCATCGTCATCTGGTGTTCAGTGTACTTGACAGCGGTCCAGGAATCCCGCTAGAAGAGCAGGAATGGGTGTTTCAGCCCGGGTATACGACCAAATACGATGAACAGGGAAATGCATCTACCGGAATTGGGCTGACGCATGCACGTGGAATTGTTCAAAGTTTGCAAGGAAGCTTGCGTATTTTACCTGATCAGAAGCAAATGACGCACTTAGAAGTACAAATTCCGACCGACCAATTGCTCGGAAAGGAGGGAGTGTAAGCAATGATACGTTTCTTTTTAATTGAAGACGACGCTGTCGTGCGCCGCATGCTCGAACGGATTATTCAAGACAGCGGGTTGGGCGAAATTGTAGGGCAAGCTAGCGACGGCAGTCACGTATCGATTGATCAACTGTATGGGGTCGATGTCATTTTGATCGACTTGCTAATGCCCGGCCTAGATGGCATCCAAACGATCAAAAAGTTGCAGGCAGATGGCTTCACGGGCCGCTTCATCATGGTGTCACAGGTGGAAAACAAGGAAATGATCGGGGAGGCATATTTACAGGGAATTGATACCTTTATTCAGAAACCGATCAACCGCTTGGAAGTCATGGCTGTACTAAAGCGAGTATCGGATTACTTGTCGCTGGAAGCATCTCTGCAAACCATCCGCAAGTCATTGCAAATCCTGGATGTCAAAGCAAAAGAACCGCATACCAGCGGCTTGAAAAGTCAGTCTCCCGATCAGGACAACCTAGCACAAAAAGCGAGAAAACTGTTGTTACAGTTAGGGATCGCGAGTGAAGCCGGGGCTCCCGATCTGCTAATGATCATAGAATGGCTCGTACAGGATGAGCGACAAGGAGACAAGCTGCATGAATGGCAGCTCAAGGAACTGTATACACAAATTCTGTTGAAGGTGCATGCCAACCTGGATGAGCATGGAATTACCAAAGAGGTGCGTGCCATGGAACAACGGATTCGCCGGATGGTCCTTCAAGCCTTTACGCATCTTTCCTCCTTGGGATTGACCGACTATGCCAACCCTACCTTTGAACACTTTGCACCACGACTGTTTGACTTTCAAGAAATTCGTCAACGGATGCAAGAGCTGGAGGCGGGCGAAAAAACGACGAAGTGCCGGATTAGCGTGAAAAAGTTTTTATCTGTCTTTTATATGGAAGCAAAGGCGTTGTAACTGAATAGCGAACATTACATGCGAGCTGGTTCCTGTCGGAAAAGGATCAGCTCCTTTTTTTATCGTACAATCAGGTATGGAGGTGTCCGATGAAATTAATGAAGACTGGAGAAAAATGTTTGAAAAAGAGCGCGCGTATCTAATGAAGTTAATTACCGAGACCGATTATGAGATTCAGCATGTAGGGAGCACCGCTATCAATACCCTATCAGCCCGTCCAGTCATTGATATACTGATTGGCACAAAATTAAAGTGGTCAACTGAAATGATTGTAAATGATCCGTTGAAATTGGCGTAGGATAAACATGAGAAAGCCCTGTTACCGAAATAAAATGGTAACAGGGCTTTTGCCATGCCAAACAAATCTTCATTTATTACGCCTTTGCCTGATGAACAAGCTCGGAAAAGGCACCGTACAAACCAATTGCCCCGTACTGCTGCTGGTACTCCTTTATCATCCCATCACGAACGATTTTCCCATTCATCAAGAAAATCGCCCGATCCGCTACCGCATCTGCCACCTGCAACTGGTGTGTCGTAAAGAGAACGGATTGACCCGCGAGCTTTACTTCGCGCACCAGATCGACAAAGGCATCCATCCAATACGGATCGAGTCCGTTGGTCGGTTCATCGAGGACGACGAGTGCAGGCTTGGCCAATATCGCTTGGGCAAACAAGAGGCGCTGCTGCATACCTTTGGAGAACTGAGACACCCGTTTGTTTCTCACTTCATGCAGTCCCACCATTTTCAGCAGTCGATCTGCCTCTTCTGGGGTGCGATTGCGCAGGGAAGCGTAAAATTCGAGCGTTTCTTTGGCAGTAAGTCCGGCAGAAAACGTAAAGTGATCCGGCATATAACCGATTTCTTGAAGATACTCTACGCGATTATCGTTCCAGTTTAACCCGTTTAGCTGAATGGTTCCCGAAGAAGGTGGGAGAATACCGACGAGCATCCGCAGGATCGTACTTTTCCCTGCACCGTTTCCGCCGCATAGGGCGACGACCTGACCGGGTGCAATATTCATACTGAATGGGTGGACGATTGTTTTTCCATTGATTTCCTTGGTGACCTGATCGATGGCAAGTCCTAACGTATTCATCGCATTACCTTCTTTCCCATACCCGGATGGCTATGAACAAGGTCGCACTGATCCAGAGCAGACTGAGTGCGACAAAAATGAGATCACCAAGCGGAGAATCAGCCCAGTACACCCATTTGTAGTATTCAGGCCCAAAGATCGAGCCTCCGCCTAATCTGGCAACGGAAAAGATTCGTACAAACTCCGCGGGGTTGAGAAATGTTGCGAGCTGAAGCAGAGGCTTGATCCATGTATAAGGGACGAAGCTGAGCACAGAGATGAGCAAAGTAGGCCATGCCAGAATATAGAAGAACCAGACGCTGACCCCCATTGTCAAAGCTTGCCAACGGTTTTTACTGATGGCGCCAATCAGCATGGCTAGACCTAAAAATAACAGAATGAGACAGATGGAAAAGGCAAGCAGAAACAAGAGAGTCGAAAAGGCAAAGCTTTTTCCTAACAGCATGCCAGCTACACCAGACAACCCATACCCAAAGCTAACAATCGCAACTAACACGAGTGCTTGTCCCAAGTATTTCCCCACCAAGAACGAAAAGGTCGTCATGGAGTAGGTAGAGAGGAGCTGCCAGCTTCCCTCTTCTTTTTCGGCCGTCAAGGAAAAAGAGGAGAGAAGCATCGTCATCAGTGGCAGCAAGTATAAAATCAGATTCAGCATGGTACCTGTCGTATACGTATAACCCTTCATGTAGGACTGCGATTGGATGATCAAGAGTCCCAAGCTAAACAGGGAGAACAGAGCCATAAACGAGTAGGACCATGGATTGCGAAAGCCTACCTTCACTTCTCGTTTGGCAATCAGATTGATGTGCAAAGACTCCACTCCCTCTGTTAGTTATGTGTGGTTGGGGTAGTACTGTTGCTTCCATGATCGGCTGGCTTCTTGTCGTGACCGCCATTATGTTGACCTTCGGAAGACTGTCCGTCTTTGTTCATGTGCTTGCTCATGCTATTTTCCCAGCTATGATTTTTCAACTGTTCCGCACTCATGACAATGCCTTTCTTTTGTTCCTGAACGAAGCTGTCAGCAGCAGACTTCTCTTTAAAGGAATAGATGCCATATGTCATTGGTGTTTTGAAATCTTTGTCATAAGCGTAGGTAGCTTGCTCTGCTTTTGTCCATTCTGCTGTGTAGTAATCGCGGACAAATTGGACAGCTACGTTATCGGTTCCATTCTCTTTCATCCAGTTGTTCATGCAGCCGAGATCATCGAACTTCAGTGCTTTTCCATCTTTTAAGACGATTTCAGTAGCATTGTGATCGTTAGGGACATGCATCTTGCACAGGTCGCATTTGTCTACACCTTCCGCGATATCTACTGGTTTCGGCTCTTCGCTTCCGCAGCCGACCATAAGCAGGCTAATGCCGATAATTGCTCCGATTGATGTGCACCATTTTTTCATTTTGTTCATGATTTTCTCACTCCTATATAAATGATTGAACAGCTTCCTATTAACAAGATAAGTCCAAGAATGCCTGCACCCCAACCGCTCGTTTGCCCGGATTCAAGTAGCACGGTGTCCGAGGGTTGCATTAAAGGAGATGCGTCCTTGATTGCTGAACCGGCCCCACTTGTAAACAAGCCTTCCAGAAACACGAATCCCGGGGCTTGGAAAAACAGTTGGTAGGCAGGAACCGCATCGGTTAATCCCAGGTAAAAAGGATTCATCTCGTACGGCAAATCACTGCGGGAATCCCCGTTCACATCGAGTCCTTGCAAATTGTCCCAGTAGTTTTTGTTTAAGTTATTGTTCTGACTATCCTGGGCTTGCGCTTGGATGACGTTGGAGACAAATTGGTTATCGGTCAATACGTTGTCAGAAGAGGACAAAAACTGCATGCCGATAAAGTTGAGACTGAGTAAATTGTTTTTGACCGTAATGCCGGATGATTGCTCTAAATACAGTCCAACGCGGTTCCCCTCAATCGTGTTGTTTGCAATCAACGTATCCTGAACGGTAATGAGAAGAATTCCTTGCGAACCAGGATTTTTTTGCTGTTTCAAAAATTGATTCCCGGTAACCGTCAATTTGCGCGACTCCATAAGCTGGGAGCCTGTCACATTTTCCGTTCCAATGTTGTTGATGACCGTCGTATCAGAGGTGCCCATGAAATGATAGCCGTACCGCGAGCTCGTCACCAGATTTTGTTCCAGATGGTTTCGATCGCTATTTTCGACGTAAAAGCCATCTTCGACATTCGTTACTTGGTTTTTAATGAAACGGTTATGATCCGATTCACGCACGTCAATTCCGTTTCCTCGTTTCGCTTTTTCCGTTTGCTTTGGCTTTACTTCAGGCTGTGCTCCGTGATTATGTCCAGAACTGGTCGTTGGGCTGCCATCGCCTTTGATTTTTCCGATGACTTGAACGTTGTGCAGCGTGTTGTAGTCTGCTTGCCGTAATTGAATACCGATCCCTTTCGTTTCAACGATGACATTCTCCAGGAAGTTTTGGTCGCCACGGATGACAAGAGCGGCTACGTCACTGTTGATTCGCTTGTCCACGATATGGATTCCTTGCACGCTCACATTGTCGCTTTCAATCGTGAGCGTTGCCTCTTCCTCGGTCGGATTGATGATCTTCACTGGATCATTGGCTACCAATTGAATCGGCTTGGTAATACGGATAGGACCTTTGTACAAACCATACGGGATGGTAACGGTATCGTTTGGGCGTGCTTGATCAATCATCGCCTGCAAGGAGTCAGAATCCGCAGGCGTCGCCTTGGCTGTGATAGGCAACTGTAGAGCAACGATACAAATGACGGAGACGAAAAGTAGCGGGAGAGATAATTTTCGATTGTTCCATCGTAATGACAGGGTGCATCCTCCCCTATTCCACTAGAGAGCTCTCTTGTTTATTGCCGGATAATCGGCTGCTAGCTACATTTAGGATAACAGCCTCTTTTCATTTTCGTATGACTCAACCGGGCTATAAAACGTGTCAAAAAACGCAACGATTTTTAAAAAATGGAAGGATGCGAGAGGCTTACGTCTGAGGTGGCATTGTGCAATCAAAGCGGTCATACTAAATGGTGGCGAAGGTCGAGACGAAAAGGAGAGACAATAAATGGATACAAACATAGAGAAGGCACTGCGCACGACGCTGGAATATTGGGAGCGGATGAAAAAGAGCCACGAGGACGACGCGGAGGACGATGCGAATCAGTTTGAGGCTTCGTTTTACCGCATGATGGAGCAAATACGCGAGTGGTACGATCAACTGGAGACGAAGCCTGGTACGTTAGAGGATGCACTGCTTCTTCCGGACATGGCAGAGGTTGCAGAACAACTGCCTGTAGAGATCATGCTGAATTTTGAAACGGAGCTGGAATTGATCGTAGATGGGCAAATACGGGAGGATGATGAGAAATACGATTAAAAACAGAGAACTTGTTGCATCCTATCCTTGACATGATTTACTAGAATATTGTGTTTGGGGAGGGTAAGCACAAGTGGTACCTACTCTGTTATGCGTCATTATCATCATCCTTCTTCTGCCACCCATTGTATTTTTTAGTTATATGTACGCCCTGTCTAAACAGCCGAAGCATTCCATTATTCGTTCCCATCCTTTTTTGGGGTGGATGCGTTATTTGCTGGAAAAGCTCGGGCCTGAGTTTCGCCAGTATTGGTTTGAGTCGGATACAGAAGGGAAACCGTTCTCCCGTTCTGACTTTGTCGGTATGGTTTATGCGGCCAAATACAGGACTGACCTGATTTCGTTTGGTGGAAAACGCGATTACGAGAAGCCCGGCTTCTATTTGTCCAATGCGATGTTCCCGAGGCTGACGAGTGAGCTGCGGGTAGATAACGAGAAAGTCGTCCCTGGAAAAAAGTATGAGATTACCCATGAGGGGCTGTTTACAAGAAGAGAAAAGTTAATCGAGGAACAAGAGGTTAAGCCATGGATGCTGCATGACGAGGATGTCATTGTCGTGGGCGAAAACAGAAGGCAGCCCTGGCGGCTAAAAGGGATGTTCGGAGCTTCTGCTACCTCCTTTGGAGCAGTGGGAGAAAACTATATCATGTCCACGGGGTATGGGGCACGTATGGCAGGTGGCTCTTGGATCAATACAGGAGAGGGTGGCGTTGCAGAAGTTCACGTCTCAACAGGCGTAGATATTATTTCGCAAATTGGGCCGGGGATGTTTGGCTTCCGTGATGACAGTGGCAAGTTTTCGATCGAAGAATACAAGAAAAAGGCAAGCATCCCGAACATCAAAGCGTTCGAGCTGAAGTTTCATCAAGGGGCAAAAATACGCGGTGGGCACCTCGAGGGCTCCAAGGTCACGGAAAAAGTCGCGGCAGCAAGGCTGGTACCTGTGGGACAAACTGTCAATTCACCGAACCGCTTCGAATTCCTCACCAATCCGGATGAAGCCTTGCGTTTCATAGGCAGTTTGCAGGAGGCGGGAGGCAAGCCGGTTGGAGTAAAAATCGTCGTCGGCGATCCAGAGCGGTTGGAGCATTTTTTTGAGAAAATGCTGGAGTTGTCCATTTACCCAGATTTCATTACGGTTGACGGCTCTGAGGGCGGTTCAGGAGCAATGTTCAAGGCTATGGCAGATGGCATGGGCTTGCCTCTTTTCGCCGCGCTCATCATCCTCGATGATACGATGCGGAAATTCGGGGTACGGGACCGCATCAGGATTTTTGCTTCCGGCAAACTCGTTACCCCTGACAAAGTAGCCATCGCCATGGCATTGGGAGCGGATTGCGTCAACTCCGCGCGCGGCTTCATGATTGCAACTGGTTGTATCATGGCGATGCAATGCCATACGGGTAAATGTCCGACAGGAGTCACTACGACGGATTCCAAATACCAGGAGGCGTTGGTTCCGGCAGAAAAGCAGTGGCGTGTCATGAACTATATTTTGCAGTTGAGGGAAGGCTTGTTCTCGCTGGCGGCAGCATGTGGCTTGGAGAGTCCAACAGAGCTTCGGAGAGAGCATGTCGTGTTTACCAACGAAAGCGGGGAGACCGTGCGTGTGGTTGACTTGTTTCCGTACCCGGTCGCATCCAGATAAGTATTTACAAAGAAGATAAATAATGGTAAGGTGAATAAATCAGGCTATCGTACACCTTCCTTCTAACCTAACTTGAGATTAGGGGTACTGCTTTCCTGATTTTTTTATGCCTATTAAAAAATGAAAAAGGCCGTATGATCCTGTGCAAGCGATCATGCGGCCTTTGTTTATGTTTATCGATTAGGATATCGTGTTTTGCCCAGGCTTCCAGTCCATTGGGCACAAACCGCCTGATTGCAAAGCTTCGATCACACGGAGTGTCTCATCTACGCTTCTGCCCACCTTGGAGTTGGAGATGACCGCATATTGCAGGATGCCTTCCGGATCGATGATGAAGCTGCCGCGTAGCGGAGCTTTGGTTGCTTCGTCCAGCACACCGTATGCAAGGGTCGCTTCTTTGCTGTAATCGGCAGCGAGCGGGAACGAGAGTGGACCGATGCCTTCACTCGATCTCATCCAAGCTTTGTGTGTATGTATGCTGTCGCCGCTGATGCCAAGCACCTCGACATTCAAATCCGCGAACTCCTTGATCCGGCGGTTGAGGCTAAGGATTTCCGTCGGGCATACTTTCGAAAAGTCAAACGGGTAAAAGAACAAAAGAAGCCATTTTCCACGATAGTCTACCAAGCTCTTTGGCAGGGGAAATCCGTTGTCAAACGTAACGGTGTCCATCGTAAAATCAGGTGCAGGAAGTCCAATACGTGCTGTCATAAATCGATCTCCTCGTTTCTGATACCGTATGTCAGGTACTGGTAACAAAGTATCACGAATGATAAGGAGAATCAATTAGTTCGGAATATCAGAAGTATTGTGGAGCTTTTTTGCAACGTTCTTTTGTAGAAGGAAGAAAACGATTGGAATGAAGGCGACCAAGAAACAACAGGCGGCGAGAATCGGAAATACGGATATTTCCAAAACAGCACGACCGAGATAGGTTTGCCAGCCGATTGCTGCTAAACCGAGCAAGTAGGCGATACCTGTGAGATGGATGAATCCAGTCCGAGCAGTGGACACGTGGTGTTTACGTTCCGTTAACCAAGCGACAAAAGGCACTGCTTGCAGAGCATGAAAACCAATACCATGGAGCCAAATGATATTCCCTTCCTGGCCGACCACTCTACCGTTGTTGAATGATATCCAGAGGCCTGCCGCAAACGATAGCATAATCGCAATCATTGCATAGCGGATGCCAACGGCCAGCTCTGGGTGTAGTGAATAAGCTTTTCTGCGGAAAAACTGAATGGCAATGAATACATAAAAGAGGACCAAGAGAAGAGCCACAAACGTAAAAATGGAACCGACAGCGACGTCGAAGGGTGTGCCATTTTTGACGAACCTCGGGTCCACGCCACGAAAGTTTTGTACGGTTTCTGCTCCGTAAGAATAGAAAGCAAGCAAGATATAAGACCAGCGAAAGAAAGCTTTACTTCGCGTGCCCAGAGCAGATAACGGCATAATTGCGGCTGTCGACAATAAAAATATTCCGAGTGCGGCATTAAAGGAGAACGCTTTCGAGACATCGCCATTAGGAGCGACGGGTCCTCCATACAGCATGACCCAGATTGCGCATATGGCAGCGAGTAAGAAGCCAAGCAAGCCGGTATACACTAACCATTTCTCCCCTTGAAAGAAAGGGGGTGCTGGATGACTTTTCATAACAGATTGATTCATGAATCGAGTTCTCCCTCCAGTTAAGTTTTGGTAATCTGCTACTCACTTTACAGGGATGAAGAATGCAGAATAACGGGCAGCGGAATGAAATCGAGTTAGGTCCGGGGACGGATTTATAGCTCGTTCCTGAGGGAAAGCTTTACCATCAGGAAAAATTGAAGTAAACTGTATAAAAATTACAAAAAGGAATAAAAAATCAGGCTATCGTACACCTTCCTTCTGAGCTAAAGGTTTGGTTCACCATTAGGGGTACTGCTTTCCTGATTTTTTCGTGATGCCAATGAAAAATCAAATCTACCTTCGCCGGAAAAATAAAATCATCGTACATCAGGGGCAGCATGAACTGCCTACCTCTTATTTAGCTGCGGCTTTGCGTAATATAGAGAGCTTGGGCTATACCTTTTCACTGGAATTGCTAGAAAGAATTCGGACGCTGTCGGAAGGAGAGTTTTTTGCGCTCTATTCGGACGTGGTAGCAGTACTCAAGGTAAAGATCGGGGCATCCCGCCAATACAAGCCGATGTATCCGAATTTTCCTAAGCAAGTCATGGATGCTAGCGAGGGTGAGCTGTTTGTAAATGCGATCATTCATTATTTGACATTGGACCTTCCTGTGCACGAAGTGAAAAAACGTTTGCCATTGCTGAGAGAATCTCGCCTGAAGCTGATTCATCTGGGCACAGACGAAGAGCTACTACAGATAGGAATGAACTTGCTGCGCTCCAATAGCTCGCTTTCTGTTACTGACAGGGAAGACTTGGAGGGCTTGATTCAGGCCTATGAAGACATCGCAGAAGCTCTGCCTGCGGAGATTCCCCAGAAGGAAAACGTGGCGATCGCTGCTAGCTTGTTGCTCAAGTATGACAAGCTTCCTGCTACTTTTTTTGCCCACTTTTGCAAGACTGCGACAGATGTATTGCGACTGGCGGTGGCGATGTCTGACGGGGATGTGAGCTTGGCAGAGCCTGCGAAATTTCGCAAGTTCAAACGCGGGGAGAGGAGGCTGCTCCTCAGCCTGCTGGAAGCCAGCTCGAATATTGTAGAAGACATGAATCGTTACAAAAACAGATGGATTCGTCTCGGGGAAATCTTGCATCCGTTTGAATATAAGGATCGTTATCCGAAAGCGGCAGAAGCATTCGATATTTTGCGCAACAATCACAAGGTCGAGACGTTCAATAGCCAAGTAGAGCAGGCGCTGGTCCGTGCGGACGTGAATGCGGCGATTAAGCTGCTCGAACAACGTCCAGGGGAATTTGCCCGTCGTCTGGATCATTTGTTGCGTTTGACGGAGCAGGGGAATCCAGTCCTTTCTGCCTTCGAGAAAATTGCGGATGGTGTATCGACTCCCGTTCTTTTGCAAGTTATGAATCACTTTGACAAACGGGATAGCTATGGGGAATGGCGGACCTTTTTTCCGAAAGGGCAAGTGGCGAAAGTACAGGCAATCGAAAACCGTGTGCCAGGGCTGCAAGAGGACATTAGGCAGAAGGCAGCGGATATTTGCCGGACATCATTGTTGAACCGTTTTGCCCAATTACCGTCGCTAGGTAACGTCTATATCGACCCGCGGCTGCAGGAGCATCTCGTTCCGTTTTCGATGCGATCCGCCAGCAAAGCACTACGCACGATTGCACGCGGCTCCCGGCTATCGATCCCGGATGGAGGAACGATTCGCTTTTTCCTGTGGTGGAGGGAAGGGATCGTCAACGATGTCCCTACAGGCAGAGTCGATATCGATTTGTCTGCCGTGCTATATAATGAAGACTGGAAATACATGGAGCATATTTCCTATACCAATCTGCGTTCCGACAAGTATCAAGCGTGCCATAGCGGGGATATTGTGGAGGCTCCCAAAGGCGCGTGCGAATTCATTGACATCGATATGGATTCTGTCATCCGCTATGGCGGTCGATATGTCGTCATGAACCTGTATTCGTTTACGAGTCAGCCTTATTGCGATTTGCCTGAATGCTTCGCAGGCTGGATGATTCGTTCGGCGCCACAGACAGGAGAAATTTTCGAGCCGCAGACAGTACAGGACAAGATTGATCTCGCCGCAAACACGCGGATTTGTATCCCGGTCATTCTGGATCTCGTGGAGAGAAAAGTGATTTGGACGGATATCGCCCTGAATTCCGATCCGCGGTTTGCCAACAATGTGGAATCCAATGCCGGAGGGGTGGAGCTGATGGGAAAAGCGCTCACCTCGTTGGTGAAGCCTACCCTGCATGAGTTGTTCATGCTTCATGCAGAGGCGAGAGGAACGTTGACTGATCAAGCAGAAGAGGCAGACACGGTATTTTCCTTGGAGAAAGGAATTACACCGTTTGATACGGAGATCATCATGGCGGATTTTATGCAGTGATGGTTTCATAAAGGAATAAGCAAGACCGTCAGGCAGTGTATGCTGACGGTCTTTTCATTTCTTACATCGACAAAACTCCGCCATAGATCGGCTCCTGCTGCGTTTTTTGTCCCCAAGTGCGCGTACCATACTCGAAATGCCACCACTCCTGCGGATAGTTGACGAATCCGGCGGTGGTCATCAAATGATAGAGCAGTCGGCGATTGTTTCGAATCTCGATGTCTTTTTGGGTAGGCTGTACGAGTTCTTCATAATGGCGAGTCTCAGCCCTTTCACTGAAATCATCGAAGGCTGTCCCCATCTCCAGCCAGCCATCAGGTCCTGCGATAGTCAGATCGACTGCGCCACCGGATAGGTGAGGGGACGGTTTGGAGAGGTCTGTTGTTGGATAAGCGACGAATTTGCTCAATTCTTCCGTGAGGGCAGGTCCTTCCTGCCAGCCTTGTAAAAGCAAGGCTTCACGAAAACGTTCATACAATGATGCCTGTACCTCGAATGAGCGCCAGCCGTCCAACACGACGAGCTTGTAACCAACTGGCAGTTGCGCGGCTGCCGTGGCGAGCTTGCGTGCTGCCCCTTCTCGCAAAAAGGCTTCTGGCTGCGTTCCGGCATAGCCCTCGTGGTAGTAAGCTGGATAGACTGTGATTTGTTCACAAAGGGATGAGAGTCGGATCATTGGTTCGCCGCATTCCTTAATCGGCTGTGGGCTGGGCAGGACCATGTCTGGTATTTTTGGAATCGGAGGAATTAGCATGACTGCACACCACTTTCGATTGTTTTGCCAATAGGGTAACGAAAATTTTCAAGTAAGTAAACGGTGTTTATCTTCAATTTTCTGCCAATGACACCTGCATGAATCAGCAGCTTTTGCTTGAATCCTCGGTAGCTTTTGCTATTATTAAAGCAAGTGCTTGTCAACGAAACGAATGACATTTACATATGAAAGAGAAACAGGTCCTTGTTTTTGCGAAACCGATTCGCAGGAGCAAGGTTAAAAGGGAAGTTTGGTGAAAAGCCAACGCGGTCCCGCCACTGTAAGAGAGTAGCTGTTCTTCAAGGCACCATGCCATCCACTGCCCATCCGGGAGCGGGAAGGAGAAGAAGAGCGATGATCCTCGAGCCAGGAGACCTGCCTGTTTTATGTTTACACTGATTTCCTTCGGGTCAAAGGAAGAGGTGAGGATTGTTGCTTCTCAACTATCCGCGCTTTGTTTTTCCTTACGTACTGGGGGAAACAGAGCGCTTTTTTTCTGTGAAAAACGTCTCGACGTTTTTCATAAAAGTGGATGCGACCGCTTGCGGTCAACAAAACGGTCATGACCGTTTTGTTGCTTCAGAAAGTATGGATGGAACAGCGGAGTAAAATACGTTACTTCTTGAGGTGGTCACGATGGAGAAAAACGATAAGAAGCGGGGCTTGACCCTTGTTTACACAGGAGACGGCAAAGGAAAAACAACGGCAGCAGTCGGATTGGCTGTACGAGCGACAGGGCGCGGGAAAAAGGTGCTCATGGTTCAATTCATCAAGTCGCCGGAGCGTACATACGGAGAAAAGATTATTTTTGATAAATTGGGCATTGAAATTGTGCAAATGGGCGTTGGCTTCACATGGACGAAGACACCGGAGGAGCATCGGCAGGCATTGAAAGAAGCTTGGGCGTTTGCGAGCGAAAAGCTCTCTTCCGGAGCGTACGACGTGGTCATTCTGGATGAGCTGAATAATGCATTGGCGATTGACCGCTTCCCGATTGACGATGTGTTGCCATTATCCACAGTGTTGGAAGCGATTCAAAACAGGCCAAGCCATATCCACCTCGTGATTACGGGACGGGCAGCAAAGCAGGAGATTTTGGACATCGCAGATTTGGTGACAGAGATGAAGCCAATCAAGCATTACTACGATGAAGGGATTCCAGCTGTTCTGGGGGTAGAGTTTTGACAAGTGCAGGGGTAATAGAGACGTACGGTCATGGCGGAGATCTGCTGACCGCAGCCCAGCGCTTTGGTCGAGAGCCTGGGCAGTTTCTGGATTACAGTGCCAATATTAATCCGCTGGGGATGCCAGCAAGTGTTCGTGAGATGCTACTGGCTTCGCTGGCTGCTGTCGCGCATTACCCAGACCCTGGCCATCGTGTGTTTCGTCGGGCTCTGGCGAAGCGGCTACAAGTGCCGGAGGAATGGTTGCTGCCTGCCAATGGTGCAGCGGAGGCAATGGCATTGGCCATCCTCGGTCTTTCACCGCAAACAGTTGGTGTGGTATATCCTTGCTTTTCGGAATACGCGCAACTTTCCGAGCAGTATGGAGCCAGTGTCATTGGATGCTTCGGGAAGGAAGCGAACGGGTACAAGCCCGATCCTGCGGAGCTGTACACGCTTTTTACACAATCTGATCTCGTATTTGTCGGGTCGCCAAACAATCCGACAGGAATCCTGTATCAACCAGATGAACTGCGCCAAATGGCGGAATGGGCGAAAGAGACCAATACGTGGCTTATCGTGGATGAGGCTTTCCTCGATTTTGTGGAGGAAGAGCGGCAGTATACATTGGCGATGCAGTTAGAGCGCTATCCTCGTGTGATTTTGATGCGTTCGATGACGAAAATGTACGCGATCCCGGGATTGCGCCTGGGTTATGCGATTGCCCATCCGGATGTCATTGTGAAAATGCGACAGAAGCAAGTGAGCTGGAGCGTGAATGCACTGGCCCTTTTAGCTGGAGAGCTGTGCTTGCAGGAGCAGGCATACGAGGAACAGACGCGCAGGCTCATAAAAGCAGAACGTGCGTATTTGACTGATTGTATCCGTAATGAGTTGGGCTGGCAGGTATGGCCGGGTGAGGCAAACTTTTTGCTGCTGCGTTCGCCAGAAGGATTGTCAGCCGAACAATTGCAGGCACGGCTTGGCAAAAAAGGCGTTCTGATCCGCAACTGTGCGATGTATCCCGGTTTGACGGCGCATGATGTGAGAATCGCAGTGCGTGGACGAGAGGACAATGAACGACTTCTGGCAGCGCTTCGCGAGGTTCATGCGGAAGGAAGTGAACAGCGATGAGCTTGGTACTGGTAACGGGCGGTGTCCGTTCAGGAAAAAGCCGCTACGCGGAAGAGCTGGCGATGACGTTGAGCAGTCGAGTCCTGTACGTGGCGACAGGCAAGGCCTGGGATGATGAAATGAAGCAGAGAATCGAGCTGCATCAGGCACGTCGTCCGCTGGACTGGGGCTGCGTGGAGGTAGGAGAGAGATTAACCGATTACCACGCATTTAGTGAGCAGTATGATGTGGTTTTGATCGATTGTCTGTCCACCTGGGTGAGTAATCGGTTGATGAGCGTCGATGAGTCTGAATGGAGAAGTCCTTCACACACGAAGGCACTGTTGCAGGAGGCAGAGGCATGGCTGTCCCTCGTTCAGAATTCCCCGCAAAAAGTTATTGCTGTCACAAGCGAGGTCGGATTGGGCGGTGTAGCCTTGAGTCGTTTGGGCAGATGGTTCGCGGATGTGCTGGGCGATGTCAATCAGAGAAGTGCGCGACAAGCGGACGCCGTCTACGCGGTTTTGTCGGGGATACCGTGGAGGATCAAAGGATGAATGCATTTTTACACGCGATCTCGTTTTTTACCCGCATTCCGGTTCCGTGGCTTCGTCCTTCAGAGGAGGCGTGGAGAAAAAGCGTCAACTGGTATCCCGCAGTTGGTTTGGTCATCGGTTTCTTGCTATGGGGTGTACATCAGGCAGGCCTGCTGTTGTTTAGTCCTTGGATCGCGGCTATTTTGACGTTGGTCGCATGGGTATACGTGACTGGTGGTCTTCATATGGATGGGTGGATGGACCTCGCGGACGGTCTTGGCAGCAGCAGACCGAGGGAGCAAATACTTGCGATTATGAAGGACAGCCGCGTAGGTGCGATGGGAGTACTTGCTGCGATTATGCTGTTGCTGATCAAGGCGGGTGCAGTCGCAGAGCTCGCACATCCGGGATGGGGCAGTTATTTGATTATGGCACCAGTAGCAGCGCGGACACATGTGCTTTTGTCGATCAAGCTCTGGCCTTATCTTTCGGCAGACAAAGGGATCGGAAAAGGCATCAGTGCTGGGCTTTCCGTTTCCTCTATCATCGTGAGCTACATCATCTTGTTTGCCGCAGGTTGGTATCTGGGGGGATTGCAGGTCATTACAGCCATTTTCCTGTCGCTGTTGTTCGCTCTATTGTTTTCACGCTCGGTTGCAAAAAAACTGGGCGGTTTAAATGGAGACTGCTACGGGGCTGTTATCGAAAGCAGTGAAGCGGTCGTTCTGCTGGTGTTAGTCGGGAGTTGGTGGTTATGAAGCTAGTTTGGATACGTCACGGGGA
The DNA here is from genome assembly GCF_001423865.2 of Brevibacillus sp. Leaf182. Lineage (NCBI taxonomy): Bacteria > Bacillati > Bacillota > Bacilli > Caryophanales > Paenibacillaceae > Brevibacillus > Brevibacillus sp. Leaf182. The sequence goes on from NZ_LMPN02000023.1 coordinate 148,417, forward strand.
GACAGACAGCAATCGTGAGCATCGATATTTGGGGCATAGTGACGTTCCTTTGAATGAACACGGGCATTTCCACATGAGTGAGTTGGCAAAGGAATTACCTGTACTCATCGGGCAACCTGCTGCAATCTACGCAAGCGATCTGCTCAGATGCATCCAGACTGCCGAACCGTTCGCAACTGCTTGGGGGTTATCGGTTATTCCGGAGCCAGTACTGCGAGAGCTGTCTTTTGGCGAGTGGGAGCTGATGACCTACGATGAGCTGATGCAAACGGACCCTGTGCGAGCCACAAGGTGGTACGACGATCCTTTTCGAAATCGACCTCCACAAGGGGAGAGTCTGGAAGAGCTGGGGATGCGCGTGGATCATTGGCTACGTTCCTTGTTGGAGAGAGCGGGCAAGGAGGAGGCATCCGATACAGTCGTCATCGTCACACATGGCGGCGTGATCCGTTGGTTCCAGGCTGCGTGGCTCGAAAACAATCCTGACCGATATTGGCAGGTCGATGGCGTGAAGCATGGGGAGGCTCTAGTGGCGGAATGCTTGGATGCGCAAGGGCAGAGCTGGATGCGACAACCCCTGAAGAGTAAGAGAGGGACAACATGACAGAAGTATGGATATTATGCGCGGCCTACTTGATTGATCGGGTGGTAGGAGACCCCCGGAGCCTGCCGCATCCAGTGATCATCATGGGCTGGTGGATTACACGATTGGAACGGGTCATACGTTCTCTCGTTAAAAGTGAGTCGCATTTGAAGCTGGCAGGAGTCCTATTCCCGCTCGTGATCGTTGGTGGCAGCTACGCTGTTGTTTGGCTGCTCCTGTGGGGAGCGATGTTCATCCATCCGGTGCTTGCCTGGATATTGGGTGCCTGGCTGATTTCCACGACGATTGCGACAAAAGGCTTGGCCGATGCCGGGATGGAGATTGCCCGTCATCTCGTGGCTGGGGATATGAAAGCGGCGAGACGCTCCTTGTCCATGGTAGTGGGACGCGATACAGAGCAGCTAGATGAACCGGAAGTATGTCGGGGAGCGGTAGAAACCGTGGCGGAAAACATCGTCGATGCGATCGTCTCTCCGCTGATTTACGCAGCGATTGGGGGAGCACCGTTGGCAATGGCGTACCGTGCCGCCAACACCCTCGACTCCATGGTTGGCTATAAAAACGAGAAGTATAGGAATCTCGGCTGGGCATCTGCCCGCTTTGACGATGTACTGAACTACATCCCAGCCCGGTTGACAGCTTTGTTGCTCGTTGCCGCAAGCTGGCTGCAGCGATTGGATGGGAAGCAGTGCTGGGGAATGATCCGAAGAGATGCGCATTTGCATCCGAGTCCAAACAGCGGTTTGCCGGAAGCCGGAGTCGCTGGCGCACTAGGCGTGCAGCTCGGTGGGCTGAACTATTATCAAGGTGTTGCGTCGAATCGGGCAAAAATGGGAGATGCGAAGCGACCATTGCAGGCAAGTGATATTGTCGCGACGATTCGTTTGATGTATCTCGTTTCGCTCTTATGTCTGCTCGTTAGTGTGATGATATCGATTTTATTATAAACAGGAAGCGAAAAGGGGAGGGGCCTTATGAGCGGCAAGTTGTTTGTGATCGGGTTTGGTCCAGGAAGTTTTGAGCATATCACCAAGCGAGCACGGGAAGCCCTGCAGGAGTCCGATGTCATTATCGGCTATTCCACGTACGTAGATTTGATCCGGGGACTTTTAACGAATCAGCAAATCGTCAGTACAGGGATGACGGAAGAAGTGACACGTGCACGGGAAGCCGTACGTCAGGCAGAAGAGGAAGGTAAAAAGGTAGCGGTCATTTCCAGTGGAGACTCAGGTGTTTACGGGATGGCAGGTCTCGTATACGAGGTGTTGGTGGAAAAAGGCTGGACAGAAGCAACTGGCGTACCCATCGAAATCGTACCGGGTATCTCAGCGATCAATTCCTGTGGGGCAATCCTCGGTGCGCCTATCATGCACGACGCATGCACGATCAGTCTGAGCGATCACTTGACGCCGTGGGAACTGATTGCCAAACGGATTGACGCAGCAGGGATGGCTGACTTTGTTATCGCGTTGTACAACCCGCGCAGCGGACGACGCACACGTCAGATCGTCGAAGCGCAACGCATTCTTTTGCAGTACCGCTCACCAGATACGCCAGTCGGTATCGTGAAAAGTGCATATCGAGAACGCGAAACGGTTGTCGTGACTACTCTGGCGCAAATGCTGGAGCATGATATCGGCATGTTGACCACCGTGATTATCGGAAATACATCGACGTTTGTATACGACGGCAAAATGATTACGCCGCGCGGATATCAGCGCAAATACACGCTGTCTGCCGACGAGCAGCCGCTGAAGCCGCATCAGCGTCTGCGTGTAGAAAATGAGCCTTGGTCGCTCGAGGCCTCCGAGGAGAGCAGCCTTGCGTCAGCTCCGGCAGCACCAGCAACACCGAAGGCAGAAAGACCAGTAGCCGTTACCGAGGACAGAGAAACTGCTACAGAACCAGCAAACCGTGCAGCAACAAGCACGGCAGTACTGGAAGCGCCGCCTGTAACAGAGGTAGAGGCACCGAAAGCTCCTTTCGCATGGGCTATGGAGGCGTTGACTGCTATCAATGTGGCAAAAGGCATTGAAACCAAGCCAGTCGGGGGGCAGGTCCATCGTCCGGTATCTACCTTTACGCCAGAGATGATTTTCGAATGCGCGATAAGTCCAGGGGTTGCCAACAAAAAAATCACGCCGCTGCAAATGATGGCGATTGCCGAAGTGGCCGGCGAAAAAGGCGAGATCGAATACACCCCACACCACCAAATGATTTTACGCGTGCCGACTGCAAACCCCGAGAACATTACTAGCCGCTTGCGAGAGCTTGGATTGATTCTCAGCCCGATAGGAGACGTTTTGCAGGTAAAAGCGTGTGATTTCTGCGATGGAGAGAAAAAAGACAGCATTCCTTATGCCGACGAGCTGCACCAAAAGCTGGGTGGAAAAGAAATGCCGAAGGAACTGAAGATCGGCTTCAACGGCTGCGGGATGGCGTGCTATGGCGCGGTTCAAGAGGATATCGGGATTGTATTCCGCAAAGGAAAGTTCGATTTATTCCTGGGAGCAAAAACGGTGGGACGCAATGCACACTCCGGTATTCCGGTAGCAGAAGGCATCGAAAAAGAAGAAATTGTTCCACTTGTGGAGCGAATCGTGAACCGATTCAAAAAAGACGCGTTTCCAAACGAGCGGTTCCACAAGTTTTTCCAACGTGTAGGTGAGCTGGAGGGCTACGCATGGTACGAGCCAGCAAAAGCTGAAATCGAGAATGCTGCATGCGGAGATTAATGCAAGAACACCAATAAAAACGAGGGGGACATAAAATGGACGCAGTATTATTTGTAGGTCATGGAAGTAAAGACCCGGAAGGCAATGAAGAGATTCGCCAGTTTGTAGCGACGCTTACACCAGACTTGGATGTACCGATTATCGAGACGTGCTTTCTAGAGTTTGCCCGTCCTGACATGCTGCAAGGCTTGAATACATGCGTGGCACGGGGGGCAACCCGCGTGGCGGTCATTCCAATCATCCTGTTCTCTGCCGGTCATGCGAAAATTCATATTCCAGCTGCTATCGACGAGGCCAAGGAGCTGCACCCGCACGTTCAGTTCATCTACGGACGCCCGATTGGCATTCACGACGAAGTCATCAACATCTTGACCGCTCGCATGGAAGAGGCAGGCTTTGCCTCCGAGGAAGAGCATGATGACCTGGCAGTACTCGTTATTGGACGCGGCAGCAGCGATGCAGATGCCAATAGCGATATTTACAAAATGTCCCGATTGTTCTGGGAGCGCTACAAAGCCAAGTGGGTAGAGACTGCCTTTATGGGCGTGACGTATCCCTTGTACGACGAGGGCGTTGAACGTTGCCTGAAGCTGGGTGCGAAGCGTATCGTTCTCTTGCCGTACTTCCTGTTCACGGGTGTGCTGATCAAACGGATGAGCGACCAGCTAGAGAAATTCCGCGAGCAATATCCAGAAGCCCAGTTCGAAATGGCCGAGTATTTTGGGTTCCATCCGTTGTTGAAAGAAGTGCTCAAGGATCGTGTGGAGGAAGCGTTGCACGGTGAAGTGAAGCTGAACTGTGATACCTGTCAGTACAGGCTGGCAGCGATGGAGCACATCGACCATCACCATCACCACCATGATGACGAGCATGGACATCACCACCACCATGGTCACCACCATCATCATCACGACCACGACCACGACCATGATCATCACGACCACGATCACGACCATGACCACAAGCATGATCACAAGCACGACCACGTTACCAAGTAGGAGGAAGACTGCATGATTCTGGTACTGGCTGGAACGAGCGACGCACGCGAGTTGGCTTTGCAAATCAAGGACAAGGGCTACGAGCTGTTGACAACGGTCGTCACTGACAATGCTGCGAAAAGTATGGAGGAGGAGGGCGTGCCTGTCCAGGTCGGACGCCTGACCGCCGAAGATATTCAGCAGTTGATCCAAGAGAGAGCCGTGCAATGCGTGGTCGACGCGAGTCACCCCTTCGCAGAGGAAGCCTCCAAAAATGCCATGGCAGGTGCACAGGGCGCGGGAGTCCCCTACATTCGCTACGAGCGGGAAAGCCTCTCCTCACCTGGCAGCGAGAAGCTGATTGTAGTAGAAGACTATGTCCAGGCGGCTGAGCTGGCGGCAGATAAACGCGGCGTCATCATGCTAACGACAGGAAGCAAGACGCTGAAAACCTTCACGGATCGGCTGTTGGGCCTGCCGGACACGACCCTGGTAGCACGCATGCTGCCGCGTCTTGACAATATGCAGAAATGCGAAGAGCTCGGTGTCGAGCAAAAAAACATCGTCGCGATGCAAGGTCCCTTTTCCAAGGAGCTGAACAAAGCGCTCTACGCTCATTATGGTGTCACGCTGATGATTACCAAGGAGAGCGGCAAAGTAGGTGCTTTTGACGAAAAGGTGGAAGCGGCACTGGAAATGGGCATCGAAACCATCGTAATTGGTCGTCCGAAGATCGATTATGGAACGAAGTTTTCGGATTTCGAAAGCGTATTGACTCAACTTAAACAAGTGACTGGAGGAAATTAACCATGGATTTCAAAACGGAATTTAAACCAATGACCGTACAACCGCAAGAGATTGAGGACTTGAGCTTTCAAATCATTACAGATGAGCTGGGCGAGCATCCTTTTACAGAAGAACAATTTCCGGTAGTACAACGTGTCATCCACGCATCCGCAGACTTTGATCTTGGACGAAGCCTTGTTTTCCACCCGGACGCAGTAAAGGCGGGAATCGAAGCAATCCGCAGCGGCAAAATCGTCGTAGCAGATGTACAGATGGTGCAAGTCGGCATCAGCAAAAACCGCATTGAAAAATTCGGTGGAGAAGTAAAGGTGTACATCTCTGACCGCGATGTGATGGAAGAAGCGAAGCGTCTGAATACGACCCGCGCGATCATTTCCATGCGCAAAGCGATCAAGGAAGCAGATGGCGGTATCTTTTGCATCGGAAACGCACCTACAGCACTCCTGGAGCTGATCCGCATGGTGAAGGAAGGCGAAGCAAAGCCAGGTCTGGTGATCGGGATGCCAGTTGGCTTCGTATCTGCGGCAGAATCCAAGGAAGAGCTGGCCAAGCTCGATATCCCATTCATCACGAACATGGGACGTAAAGGCGGAAGCCCAGTAACCGTAGCAGCATTGAATGCGATTTCGATCATGGCGGAACGGTTGGGTTAAGCAGATGGCAGCCAAAGCAGCAACGGACGAAAAAGAGGCAAAGCCCCTCCGCCACGGATATACGACTGGATCATGTGCAACGGCGACGACTAAGGCTGCTTTGATCGCGCTGATTACTCAGGAAGAGCAAAGCCAAGCGACGATTCGCCTGCCAATTGGCGAGGACGTCTCCTTTCAGATGGAGAGCTGTGAGTTTTCATTGGAGAAGGCGACCGCAAGCACGATCAAAGATGGGGGAGACGACCCGGACGCGACACACGGTGCCCTTATTCTCTCTACCGTGGAATGGTCGGATGAGCCCGGCATTATTTTGGATGGCGGACTCGGTGTGGGACGGGTGACCAAGCCAGGGTTGCCCGTTCCGATTGGCGAGGCTGCGATCAATCCCGTCCCGCGCAAAATGATCAGGGAAACTGCGCAGGCTGTTCTGGATGAGTACGGGACGCAGCGCGGGATCAAAATCGTCATTTCCGTGCCTGCTGGCGAGGAAATCGCCAAAAAAACATTGAATGGACGACTCGGCATACTCGGCGGCATATCCATTTTGGGGACGCGTGGAATCGTGGTGCCGTTTTCCACTTCTGCCTACAAGGCAAGCGTGGCACAAGCGGTCAATGTCGCCAAGGAAGCTGGCTGCGATCATATTGTGTTGTCGACGGGCGGAAAGAGTGAATCCTACGGGGTCGCTACTTATCCAGAGCTGTCGGAAGAAGCGTTCGTGGAAATGGGCGATTTCGTCGGGTTTTCCCTCAAGCAGTGCAAGAACAAGGATATGCGCAAAGTGACCTTGGTCGGGATGATGGGCAAGTTTTCCAAGGTGGCGCAGGGCGTCATGATGGTTCACTCCAAAAGCGCACCCGTCGATTTCGGCTTCCTTGCCCAAATGGCAGCAGATGCGGGAGCTTCTCAGGAGCGTATTGACGAAATTTTGGGAGCCAACACCGCTTCGCAGGTAGGCGATATGATGGTGGACACGCCCGCCTTTTTCGAGATCATGTGCGAAAACTGCTGTCGCGCTGCTCTAAAGGAAGTGGGCGGCGGCATCGAGGTCGAAACCATCATCATCACAATGAAAGGGTCCCTGTTGGGAAGGGTGACGATCAATGACACAGGCGATGAAAGTAATTGGAATCGGGGATGATGGACAGCAGAGCCTGCTGCCGTTGTACCGGACGTGGATAGAGGAAAGTGAGCTGTTGGTTGGAGGAGAGCGACACCTCAGTTTCTTCCCGGAGTATACAGGGGAAAAGCGTGTACTGAAGGGCGGTCTGACTGCCATGGTGGAGGAGCTGCGTACGGAGACGCGCAAGACGGTCATTCTGGCGTCAGGCGATCCGCTCTTTTACGGGATTGGCAGCTTGCTTGCAAAAAAACTGAACGTGGAGATTTATCCGCACCTGAGCTCCATCCAGCTCGCTTTTGCCAAAATGGGGGAAGCATGGCAGGATGCGACACTGGCGAGTGTGCACGGACGCAGTATCAAAGGTCTGGCACAGCGGATCGACGGGAAGGATAAGGTCGCACTGCTGACGGATCGGGAAAACTCGCCAGCAGCGATCGCCCGCTATCTCCTTTCGTTCCAAATGACTGAGTACGATGCGTTCGTGGCGGAGAATCTCGGCAGTGCCGAAGAGCGGACAGGCTGGTATTCCCTCGAGGAAATGGCAGATGGTATCTTCTCTGATCTGAATGTCGTGATTTTGAAAAAACGCCGTCCAAGCCCAGTATGGCCGTTTGGAATCGCAGACGAGGAGTTTTCCCAGCGCAAGCCGGACAAGGGACTCATTACGAAAAAAGAAGTGCGCATTTTAAGCATCGCACAGCTGCAATTGCATGCCAAAAGCATCGTTTGGGACATCGGCACCTGCACAGGCTCTGTCGCCATTGAAGCGGCACGAATTGCACGTAAGGGTGAAGTGTACGGCGTAGAGAAGAACGCGGACGATCTGGAAAACTGCCGCCAGAACATGGCGAAGTTTCGCACGGATTTGACAGTGATTAACGCACGTGCCCCACATGGCTTGGATGAGTTCCCGAATCCGGATGCCGTATTTATCGGCGGCAGTGGCGGAGAATTGCGCGAGCTGTTGAACATCTGCTGCACACGACTGCGCCCGAATGGCCGGATTGTGGTGAACGCAGCGACCATTGAGACATTGTACGAAGCGACACAAGCATTCGCACAGGAAGGCTTCGAGACATCGGTGACACTGGCGCAGCTATCGCGCAGCAAGCCGATTTTGTCCCTGACGCGCTTTGAAGCATTGAATCCGATCTACATCATTACGGCTTGGGCCAAGCAGACAGAAGAACAAGGAGGAGACAGCAAGTGACTAAGATCGGAACATTGTACGGACTGGGCGTAGGTCCCGGCGACCCCGAATTGATTACCGTCAAGGCATTTCGTCTATTACAGCAATCACCAGTGGTTGCCTATCCGAAAAAACGGATGGGCAGCAAAAGCTACGCGCATCAAATCGCAGAGCTGTATGTGCAGTCCCCAGACAAGGAAATGCTTGGACTCGTATTCCCGATGACGCGGGACAAAGAAATTTTGGAGCGCGAGTGGAACAACACAGTGGAGATCGTTTGGGAGCGTCTGTCTGAAGGCAAGGACGTTGCTTTTGTAACGGAAGGCGATCCGATGTTTTACAGCACGTTTATCCACATGATGCGCGTCATGCATGAGGAGCACCCGGAAGTGCCAATCGTGACCGTACCAGGCGTCTCTTCGTTTCTGGGAGCAGCGTCCCGCTTCAATCTGCCACTGGCGGATGGCGACGAGCAGATCGGTATCATTCCGGCAACAGAAGACAAGGAAGCCATGCGCAAAGCGCTTGAGAATCACGATACCGTCGTGTTCCTGAAGGTAGCAAAAGTACTGCCAATGATCATTGGCTTGCTGAAAGAAATGGGGCTGGCTGAAAAGGCAGCAGTAGCGACCAAGGTCACTTCCTCCGAGGAAATGGTTTGGACCGATATGCGTGAACTGGAGCGGGCTGAGCTCAGCTATCTTACACTGATGGTGGTGAAAAAGTAATGAAACTGTACATAGTGGGAGCGGGTCCTGGCGACCCAGATTTGATTACAGTAAAAGGCTTGAAGTTGCTTCAAAAGGCAGATGTCATTATGTATACCGACTCTCTCGTGAACGAGGATTTGGTAGCAATGGGCAATCCCGATGCAGAGGTACTGCAAAGCTCGGGTATGGCATTGGAAGAAATGGTAGAGCTGTTGGTAGACCGGATTAGTAGCGGAAAAACAGTCGTACGCCTGCATACAGGTGATCCCTCCATTTATGGCGCGATCATGGAACAGATCGCCCTATTAAAAGAAAAAGGCGTCGAGGTAGAAATCGTTCCTGGTGTGAGCTCCGTATTTGCGGCAGCGGCAGCAGTAGGAGCCGAGCTGACGATTCCTGATCTGACACAGACGATCATCCTTACCCGCGCAGAAGGTCGCACACCGGTGCCTGAGAGAGAAAAGCTGCGTGCACTCGCTGAGCATCATTGCACGTTGGCTCTGTACCTTAGCGCGACTTTGACGAAAAAAGTAGTCCGCGAGCTGGTCGATGCAGGCTGGAGCGAGGATACGCCTGTCGCAGTCGTACAACGTGCAAGCTGGCCGGATCAATTGATCATTCGCACCACGCTGAAAAATTTGGACGAAGACATGGGCAAAAACGGCATTCGCAAGCACGCGATGATTTTGGCTGGCTGGGCATTGGACCCGAACATCCACGACAAGAGCGAGCAATACCGTTCCAAGCTGTATGATAAAACCTTTACACACGGGTTCAGAAAAGGTGTGAAGGAATAATGAAGATCATCGAACTGATCGAGGGAGAAATCCCTGTTATCGAGCAGCGCGGAGATTATGCTATTGTCGCGATCACGAAGCACGGGGTAGAGATGGCGCGTGATTTGGCGCAAAAATTCCCTGGAACAGACCTGTACTACATGAGCAAATTCGAGCGCGGAGATGAGGATGCGCGCGGCATCCAGTTGTTTTCGAACAGTGTACGGATGCTGTTTCCCGCTCTCTGGCCTGCTTATAAAGGTTTAATCATCATTATTTCTCTGGGTGCGGTTATTCGGATGATTGCACCTTTGCTCGAAGATAAAAAGAAAGACCCGGGTGTCGTCGTCGTCGATGACCGTGGGGAGAATGTCATCAGTGTACTGTCTGGCCATTTGGGCGGTGCCAATGAGCTGGCTCGCGAGGTAGCGGCAGTCATGGATGCTCGTCCGATTATCACGACAGCGTCTGATGTACAAAAGACGATTCCGGTCGATCTATTCGGTAGACGTTTTGGCTGGGAGTGGGATTCCGCTGAAAAGCTGACCCCTGTCAGTGCTTCTGTCGTAAACGAGGAGCGCGTAGCTGTCATCAATGAATCCGGCGAACGTGACTGGTGGATGCATGACACACCAATGCCACCGTCCATCAAGGAATACGCGACAATCGCTGAGGCAAAAGCCGATCAGCCGCAAGCTGCTCTAGTCGTCTCTCATCGCTTGCTCACACCGGAGGAACAATCGATTTTGGACAACGGCGTCCTTTATCGTCCGAAGGTAATCGTGCTCGGAATGGGCTGCAATCGTGGAACCTCCGCAGAGGAGATCGAGGCAGTCATCAAGGAAACGCTGGATGAACTGCAATTTTCAATCAAAAGCGTAAAAGCACTGGCGACCATCGAGTTGAAAAAAGATGAAGCGGGTCTGATCGCCGTTTGCGAAAAATACGGCTGGCCGTTCGTCTGGTACTCGCCAGAAGAGTTGAATCAGGTAGAGATCAGCGATCCGTCTGATACTGTCTTCAAGTTCACCGGAGCGTACGGAGTGAGTGAGCCTGCCGCGAAGCTGTATGCTGGCGCGGGCGAACTCGTTTTGACCAAGAAGAAGTCGGGCAACACCACCATTTCGGTCGGTTTGATGCCCTATCATGAGGAGGAGCGCGCATGACGGACAGCCGCCGTATTGTGATTGCCGGAACAGGCAGTGGAGCGGGTAAGACAACCGTTACCATCGGACTGATGGCTGCTCTGAAAAGAAAAGGGCATACCGTACAGGGCTTCAAGTGTGGACCTGACTACATCGATCCCACGTATCATACGGCTGTGACGGGCAGAGCTTCGCGCAATCTGGACAGCTTTATGCTGGAGCACGAGATCGTGAAGGAGATTTTTGTCCGCGGTAGCGAGGGTGCAGACATCTCGATTATCGAGGGTGTCATGGGTATGTACGATGGCAAGGAAGCAACCAGCGATAAAGGCAGCACGGCCGAAATCAGCATCCTGACTGGCTCTCCGGTTCTGTTGGTGGTCAATTGTCAGAGCATGGCACGCAGTGCGGCTGCAATTGTCAAAGGCTTTCAACTGCTCAATCCACAGGCGAGAATCGTCGGTGTCATCGCCAACAAGGTCGGCAGTGAAGGGCATCACAAAATCGTGAAGGCAGCGATTGAGCAGGAGTGCGGGATTCCGGTCGTGGGCTACCTGAAACGGGAGAACGAGCTGGAAATACCGGAACGTCATCTCGGATTGGTGCCATCCGTCGAACGAGGAGAGCTGACACCACTGTTTGAAAAGCTGGCTGATCTGATTGCAGAGACCGTGGATTTGGAGCAAATCTGGGAGCTGGCAAAGGCAGAGCCGCTGCAAGCGGAGCCTACGCTGTTTGCTCCACGAAAAGCATCTGCCAATGTCACCATTGCTGTAGCGAAGGACCCTGCTTTTCATTTTTACTATCCGGAAAATTTGGAGCTGCTCGAAGCATATGGCGCGAAGCTCGCATTCTTTTCTCCACTGGCCGGTGAGGGAGTGCCTGAGGACGCAGATGGCTTGTACATCGGGGGAGGCTTCCCCGAGGAATTTGCAGCAGAGCTATCGCAAAATGAAACGGTGAAACAATCGATTCGAGCTGCGATCACAAAAGGCTTGCCTACTTTGGCCGAGTGCGGTGGCTATATGTTTTTGACAGAGGCAATCGTGACGACAGAGGGCGACAGCTATCCGATGGTAGGGCTCATCCCAGGCAAGGTGACCATGCAGAAAAAGCTCGCAGCGCTTGGCTATCGGGAAGTGCGCGGCAAGGAAGGTAATTTCTTGCTCGGCACCGAGGAACAGGCAAAAGGGCATGAATTCCACTATTCTACGTATGCTTCGGATCAACAATTGCCAGCAGCATATGAGACAAAAGGGCTTCGCGGTACGAAACCGGAGGGCTATGCCCAAGATCATCTGGTCGCAGGCTATACTCACTTGCATTTTGGCTCCAATCCCGACCTGGTTGAGCGTTGGCTGAACCGTTGCGCGGAGGTGGCCGCTCGTGCCTAAAGCCCTCCCGTTGATGGTGCAAGGTACCAGCTCGGATGCAGGAAAAAGTGCGATTGCAACAGCGCTGTGCCGGATTTTTGCCCAAGATGGCTACAAGACAGCTCCGTTCAAATCGCAAAATATGGCGTTAAACTCCTACGTGACGCTGGATGGAAAAGAAATCGGCCGGGCACAGGGCGTTCAGGCGGAAGCAGCAGGAATTCTGGCGACGACCGACATGAACCCCATTTTGATCAAGCCGACACGAGATTCCGAATCGCAAATTGTCGTAAACGGCGAGCCATACGGCAACATGAAAGCTTTTGCTTATCGGACGGAGTTTTATGACAAGGGCTTACGGATCATTGAGGAAGCGTATCAACGACTCGCCAGCGCCTATGAGCGGATCGTCATTGAAGGGGCTGGCAGTCCGGCAGAGGTTAATCTGAATGACCGTGAGCTCGTCAATATGCGAGTCGCTCGTCTCACGAACGCTCCCGTCGTTTTGGTGGCAGACATCGAGCGCGGGGGAGTTTTTGCCAGCTTGGTCGGTACCCTCCAACTGCTCGAGCCCGAAGATCGGGACCGCGTGATCGGCGTCATCATCAATCGTTTTCGCGGTGATTTGACACTTTTGCAGCCGGGACTCGACTGGTTCGAGGAGTATACGGGAAAGCCGGTACTTGGTGTCGTGCCATTTATTCCAGATTTGTGGATCGATGCGGAGGATTCGCTGATTTTGCACCGTTATCAAGGGCAGCGTGAGACACCGCGAGAGATTGACATTGCGGTTTTGCGCTACCCGCGAATTTCCAACTTTACAGACGTGGACCCGTTTTTTGTAGAGCCGGATTGCCGGATGCGCTTTGTGACACGTTTGGAAGAGCTGGGTGAACCTGACCTGATTGTCTTGCCGGGCAGTAAGAATACACTCGAGGATTTGAGTTTCTTACGAGAGACAGGTCTTGCCGCGGCGGTCAAAGACCTTCATCATAAAGGGAAGACATATATCGTCGGCTTGTGCGGCGGCTATCAAATGCTGGGAGAATCCATTCACGATCCGGCTGGGGTCGAGTCTCCGTTGCAGCAGCTTGATGGGCTGGGTCTCATCCCGATGATCACGACGATGGAGCAGAAGAAAACGACCGTTTTGTCCCGCGGAGAAGCGGTATTTGCGAAGGAAAAGCTGACGGTAGAAGGCTACGAGATTCACATGGGACAATCTGCTCATTCAAGCAATGATTTTCCTTTTATCCAGATGGAGGGGCGCACGGAGGGCTATTGTCAGGAGGAGCGGCAGTTGATCGGTACGTATTTTCATGGCTTGTTCCACAATGACCACTTCCGCACGCTGTTGCTGAATACCATCCGTGAGAAAAAAGGTCTTTCACCCATCACGGATCGCCCATCCTTTGTCGCTCTACGAGAGCAGGGGTACGATCTGTTGGCGGATACCGTTCGTCGCCATGTGAAGTTGGATACGATCGAAGAGTACATGAAGGCTTTTCAAGAAAAAGAGGTGCAAATTAATGTCAGTCATTTATCCGGCGATTGAGCCACGAAATCAGGAAGCAAGTGAGCAAACGAGGCAGCATGTGGATCAGTTGACCAAGCCGCTTGGCAGCCTTGGTCGCTTGGAGCAATTGGCTATTGAGCTGGCTGGGATGACAGGTGAGACAATGCCTGTTGTGACACCGCCGGGCGTGCTTGTTTTTGCGGCCGATCACGGTGTGGCACGAGAAGGTGTCTCTGCCTATCCACAGGAAGTGACAGCGCAAATGGTGCTGAATATGGTTCATGGTGGAGCTGGAGTCAATGTCTTCGCCAGACAAATCGGAGCCATTCAAAAAATCGTAGATGTTGGTGTAGCGGTCGAGGTCGACGCACCGGGTGTTTATAACAAGCGAATCAGAGCAGGCTCGGGCAATATGCTGAAAGAAGCTGCGATGACCGTAGACGAAGCGCAGCGCTCCATCGCAGTTGGTTTTGAAATGGCAGAAGCGATTATTGAAGAAGGCGCCAAAGTCCTGATCGTCGGTGAAGTAGGGATTGGCAACACGACAGCCAGCAGTGCGATCCTGTCAGCCTTAACCGGAGCTGATCCTGAACAAATCGTCGGACGAGGAACAGGGCTGGATGATGCAGGCTGGCAGCGCAAAAAGGCAGTTGTTCGTGACGTGCTTGCGCTGCATCGCCCGGATGCAAACAATCCGTTGGACGTTTTGGCAAAAGTCGGCGGACTGGAAATCGGAGCAATGGCAGGGGCGATTATCGGAGCAGCCACTCGTCGTGTCCCTGTGCTGCTGGACGGCTTTATCGCTACGGTAGCGGCTCTGCTTGCTGTTCGAATGGAGCCACTCGTTGCTGATTACTTGATCGCGGGTCACCGTTCTGAGGAGCCGGGGCATGATTTTGTCCTACAAGCATTAGGCAAGGAGCCATTGCTCAGCCTGAAATTGCGACTGGGTGAAGGAAGCGGAGCAACATTGGCGTTTCCAATCGTGGAAGCAGCGACACGGATGGTTCGTGAGATGGCGACATTTGCATCAGCAGGAGTGAGTGACCGATGAGCGGCGCGGGCAAAGTCTATCTCGTAGGAGCTGGCCCTGGCGATCCAAAGCTGATTACCGTAAAAGGAATGGAATGCCTGCAAAAGGCAGAGGTGGTTGTGTATGATCGTCTGGCAAATCCAGCCCTGCTGGAGTACGCGCCACAGACGGCAGAACGTATCTACTGCGGCAAGCTGCCGGATCATCACACGATGAGACAGGAATCGATTAACGAGCTGTTAGCGGAAAAAGCGCTGGAAGGAAAAGTCGTCGTTCGGCTAAAAGGCGGCGATCCTTGCGTGTTTGGTCGTGCGGGAGAAGAAGCGCAGCATTTGGCCGAGCGAGGAATTGCCTTTGAAATCGTCCCGGGAGTAACAGCTGCAATTGCAGCCTCAGCGTACGCGGGTATTCCGGTGACACACCGCGATCACGGCTCGTCATTCGCTGTCGTGACGGGACATTTGCGCGAAGACAAGCCAGAGCTGGCGGTAGAAAAATGGCGTGCTCTCGCGAATGGCATCGACACGCTTGCCTTTTACATGGGAGTAGCCAACCTGCCGTTGATCCGGACCCAATTAATCAAGCACGGACGCGATCCGCATACACCTGTAGCCGTTATCTCTTGGGGAACACTCCCGCAGCAAGCGGTACTAACGGGTACCTTGGCTGATATTGAGGAGCGTATGGCGGAAAACAGTCACATCACCAATCCAGCTATCATTCTGGTTGGCGATGTCGTGAAGATGCGTGAGAAAATCAACTGGTTTGAAGCTACGCTTGCAATGGAGCAAGTGCAACAACAATAGGAAGCCGAGGGAGGGAACGCTGGTGACGCACTATGCCATGATGGTCAATCTACAAAGCAAGCGTTGCTTGGTGGTCGGTGGCGGGCAAGTAGCCGAGCGGAAAATCGGCAGTTTGCTTGCTGCTGGTGCGGATGTCACCGTTGTGAGTCCCTCCTGTACGGCAACCATCCTTGAATGGGCACACGCCAAGAAGCTAATGGTAGCACTGCGCCCCTTTATCCCACAGGACGTAGAGGAGGCAGTGCTCATCATCGCGGCGACGAGTGATCCCGCCGTCAATCTGACTGTATACGAAGCGTGCCGTCCGCATCAGTGGATCAATATCGTTGATCGCCCAGACCTCTGTTCTTTTACCGTTCCATCCGTCGTTGCGCGTGGTGACTTGCAGATTGCGATCTCTACGGGTGGGAACAACCCGGGTCTGGCAAAGAAAATGCGCCGCCAGCTCGAAGAGTGGGTGGGACCGGAATACGAGGACTACACGCTTTTTCTCGGCAGCATGAGAAGACAAGTGCTCTCGCTGGCGGTGAGCGAAGCGGACAAACGGGCAATCTTGGCAGAGCTTTTGGACGACCGATTCTTACAATGGACCAAAAATGGCGAAACCGACCGAAGAGATCGGGAGGTCAAAGCGCTGCTTAACAAAAGAGTAGATCAACACTGAAAATAGGATGGCTCTCACTAAGCTACTTGGTGGGAGTTTTTTTCTAGTTTTTTAGCCAGATCATTTCCAAATGCCTCGCGACCTCTTGAAAGCCGAGCTTGCTGTACATTTCTTGCGGCGTATCATCTGCATAGGTCGTTAAGTACATATGGGTGGCGCCGAGTTTTTTGGCGTCCTGCATCATGACCCGAATGATTTCCGAGCCAAATCCTCTACGCTGCCACGCATCCAGTATAAAGAATTCCTCCATACGAACGAGCTCCTTGTAATGATGCCATTCACATGCACCGACTGGCTCCTGATCGACAAAGCACACATACGGAATGATCTCACCTCGTTCATAAATTTCTCTTTTCCGGTTCGCTTTACGGACAGCAAAATCAGGATTGATCATGACGGAATCACTAGCGGTAAGGCAGCGAATGGCTGCTTCCAGGACGTCAGTTGAATCTCCTCGTAAAACGGAGCACTTTGGATTCGGCTCCAGTTGATCGGCAACATCCAGCGGAGCAAGCATGTACAGCATCGTGTTTACTTCAAACCCAAGCTGGGTAGCAAAAGACACTAACTCTTCTGAAAAAGGTAGCGACGGGTGCAGTTCCAGCTTCAAGTGGCCGAGCTGTTGCTCTTTGGCATGTCGAAGCTCTTGCTCGATATAAGCTTGCACCCAGTCTTGAGTGGGAACCGACATCACTTCTGTAAAATTATGACTATACATGTCCGGGACGGATTCATCGCGATATACGCGTACTTGTGGATGCTCCGTTCGCGTAGAGAAAGCAAGGGCATAGCGCTCCTGCAAAGTAAAAATATTCGTGAGCATTCCTTTATTCCCCATTTCCTGATATGGTGATAGTTGTTTGGATACTTGTCTTCCTAGAGTAAGCCATTTTCCTAAAGGAGGAAACGAAAATGTCGGATGCTTTTCAAATGGGCCCCTTTTTGTTGAAAATGAGCATGCTGGCGGTCATTGTTTCGCTTTCGCTCGGCTTTGTGGCCATATCCGTTCAGCTTACACATAACAGGGAAATGAAATCAGCCGTTATTGAGCTGTTGAGTAATGCAGTGGTGCTGGCATTTCTCGTTTGGAAGTTCAGCTATGTCCTGTTTTATTTTTCGAAAGCGGTGGAGAATCCCTCATCCATTCTTTATTTTTCCGGGGGGGAAAACGGAGCCATGCTGGCAGGCGTGGCAGTTGTCGTCTACCTCACCAAGACGGTACGGAAAAAAGCGATTCCTGTTCATTTCGTCGCCTTGGGAATGGCGACAGGCTTTCTAGCTGCAACTGGTGTTTACCAACTGCTCACGGTCGTGTTAGAACAGATCAGCATGTGGTACCACGTACAGCAGGTCGTCATATGCGCCTTGTTTCTTTGGTGGCTGCAAAGGGAAAAGGAAGGACTCATTCATCTGGCGGCTTGGCTTGCAACCGTCATGTGGTTTGCCATTAGCCAAGTCTATGTGCACTTTTTTATACCGAATCGAGAAGCTGTATTTGCAGGACTTTCCGCCGATCAGCTCATGTACTATGCATTCGCTCTCTTGCTGCTCTTTTTGTCCAGACGAGTGAAGCCGATAGGGGGAACGACCGATGAAGAAGCATCATAATGTTTGGGCGATCGTCGTACTCCTGGCGCTTTTAGGATGGGGCGTTTTTGATGCGGAATTCTTGAATAGGCAGGAGCCCATCGCTTCATCTGGAGAGCAGGGCAACGGGCAGATTGGAATTGAAAAAGGAAATACCGCTCCTGATTTTGAACTTCAGCAGATAGGTGGCGGTACGGTCAAGCTGTCCGATTTACGGGGGAAAAAAGTGATTCTCAATCTGTGGGCGACGTGGTGTCCACCTTGCCGCGCAGAAATGCCGGACATGCAGCGTTACTACGAAGAGAACAAGGAAAAAGGGGTAGTAATTCTCGGTGTTAATCTGACCGATACGGAGACGAGCCCGGAAGTTGTGGCAGATTTTGCGAAGTTGTATGGCATTACCTTCCCAATCTTGCTCGATCCTGATAAAGAAGTGGCGAATGTGTACAAAGCCATTTCGATTCCGACCAGCTACATCATTGATTCGAACGGCGTGGTTCAGAATAAATACATCGGCCCGATGAGTGAAGAAATCATGGCAAACATGCTGTCTGCGGTAAAATAGAAAAACCGACAGCAGGCAATATGTGCTGTCGGTAGTGATATCGCTTCTATTATCCAGCGTCTGCTTTGTTCTCTGTTTCTTTGAGTGGTGCCTTTCGATCCAGACGAAACACAGCATTGAGCAATTTGTAAATATGCTTGGATTCCTTGGTCAGCAATGGACCTAAAATGGCGAGAATCAAAACGTAAAGAGCCGCAAATGGTTGCAAAATTTCCATGAGTGCGCCCGCTTTTCCGAGATTAGCCATGATGATGGAGAACTCACCGCGAGATACGATGGTCAGTCCAATATTGGTAGAAGCCTTGGGAGACAATCCGGCACTTCGCCCAGCCAAAAGTCCGGCGACGACGTTACCGAAAAGGGTGAGGGCAACTGCACCAATGGACAACCATACGGCTCCACCTAATGACAATGGATCAATTGTCAAACCGAAGCTGAAGAAGAACATGGCTCCGAAGAAGTCGCGAAACGGCAGGATGAGATGCTCGATGCGCTTCATGTGTTGTGTTTCTGCCAAGACGAGACCTACGAGCAATGCTCCGATGGCTTCGGCAACATGGATCGTTTCGGAAAAACCCGCAATCAGAAACAGAGCGGCAAACACCGTTATCATGAAGACTTCGTTTGATTTGATGTTCAATGCCCGATTCAGGAAAGGTACGAGCTTGCGGCCTACGATAATCAGGAGAAGCATGTAGCCGAGTGCAATCAATGCGGATGAGAGCACGCCAGCAAGAGAAGTTGCACCGCTTAACACCAAGCCGGACACGATCGAAATATAGACGGCCAAGAATATGTCTTCGAACATGATGATCCCCAAGATCATCTCTGTTTCGCGATTTGCTGTACGTTTGAGATCCACCAGTACTTTTGCCACAATGGCGCTGGAGGAAATCGTGGTAATACCGGCGATAATCAATACCTCTTTGAGAGGGAAGCCAGCGGCCCAACCAAATATGAGGCCGAGGGTAAAGTTGATGACGATGTAAATGGTACCGCCTACGGCAATGGATCGACCAGCCTTGATCAGACGGCCTACCGAAAATTCCAGTCCGAGGTAAAACAACAGGAAGAGTACGCCAAGTCTGCCCATAAATTCGATGAGCGGGGCGCTTTCAATAAAGCGGAGATCAAACAAGCCGATGTCGGGAGCGTGTGGACCCACGATCATCCCGACGAGAATGTAGAAGGGGACAATGGAGAATTTTAACTTCATGGAGAGGAACCCCGCAATTGCTATGAGTGCGAGGGCAAGACCAACTTCAAAAACGATGTGCTCCAATATCACTCACCTCCGTTGCTGAGAATAGTCTTGAGAGCCTTCACCTGCTTCCGTTCACCTGCAACGACCAATGTAGATCCTGTACAAAGGACATACTCGGGGCCGGGATTAATCGTTTGTTTATGGTCTTTTTCGATAACAGCGATGATGGTAGCGCCTGTTTCTTGACGAATGTTGAGTTCCCCAATCGTCTTGCCAATGGCAGGAGCGTTCGATTCAATCTTGTACCATTCGATCATGAGTTTGTCTAACGCAACCTCGACTGTTTCCAGTGCAGATGGTTTGTACGTCAAGCCGCCTACGATGGCAGCAATTTGTCTCGCCTCATCATCGTCAAGGGTAATCATGGAGAGCGTTTCGTCTATATCATCACGGTCAAAGTGATACATTTCACGGCGGCCGTCATCGTGAATGACAATAACCAGCTTGTCGCCACTTCTGGTTTCGATCTGGTACTTCCTGCCAATTCCTGGTAAATCGGATTCTCTAATAGAGAACATGTAAGATCCTCCTTCGCGCAAAACACTGTATTGGCATAGATAGCTGCTCTATTCTCCCAGTGAGCAACAAGTCGTCAATAATTATTTGGAATTATATCCATTCCGGTGATATTTTAGTAATAATCCCCCCTGTTGTGCGGATTATTGTCGACATTCATACCTACATCAACTATTATACACGAAATGACGTCATTTTTCTTCAAAATGAAACATTTTTATTAAAAAATGACACACTTATAAACGAACAGGAATGTCAATTTTCCTCTAAAACGTGGTCGCTCCTCATGAGCGGGCTTCGATAGAGGTTATTTTAAGGATGATGAAACATGGCGAACAAACAGTATCGATTAACAGAAGCGGAATGGGTCTTTATTCAAGACATGCGGTCCATGGATATGGATGAGCTATTGGACATCGTGATCGCATTGCGTAATGAGGTAAAGGAGCTGGAGAAAAAGGCGGAGCTGATCAGAGAGCGCGAAAAAGAGGGCTGGCAGGAGGAGTATCAGGCAGCACAGAAGCGAATTAATCATCTGCGCCAATTCGAGGCTGAGCTTCGTAAAACATGGCCAAATGACTAAAGCAAAAAGAGGTTCTCTTTCCATAGGAGAACCTCTTTTTATATGGACTAGGCCGTGATCGGCTTTGTTTCCGAATCGTTGTCCGACTCGATGGCGGTTTCATCTGCTTGCTGGATTCGTCCCGGATGGAACTCATTTTCATGCTTGGCTATGACCACAGCAGCTACGCCATTTCCGATCAGATTCGTGATGGCACGAGCTTCTGACATGAATCGATCAACGCCGAGCAAGAGGGCAATGCCTTCGACCGGAATGATAGGAAAGGCTGCCAAGGTAGCGGCGAGTGTAATGAAACCAGAACCTGTGACACCAGCAGCCCCTTTTGACGTAATCATCAGGATTCCTAGAAGGGTGACCTGTTCCCAGAAGCTGAGCTCAATGCCATACGCCTGGGCGATAAAAATGGCGGCCATGGATAAATAGATCGAGGTACCGTCCAGGTTAAACGAGTAGCCCGTCGGTACGACCAGACCGACAACGGATTTGGAGCAGCCGTACTTCTCCAGTCGATCCATCATTCTCGGAAGAGCGGACTCTGAGGAGGAAGTACCGAGCACGAGCAGGATTTCCTCCCGAATGTATTTGATAAACGAGAAGATGTTGAATTTGTAGTACCGCGCGATCCCGCCCAATATGAGAATAATGAACAAAAACATCGTGATGTAGACAGCCGTCATCAAAAGACCCAGTCTTGTCAATGAACCAATGCCGAATTTGCCAATCGTGTACGCCATTGCACCAAATGCAGCTATTGGAGAAACCTTCATGATCATGTTGACGACACCGAAAAATCCGTGTGTCAGCTTGTCAAACAGCTTGATGACGGGCTGGGATGCTTGCCCCATGGCAGCGAGTGAGAGACCAAACAGGACAGCGAAGAACAGGATAGGCAACAGCTCGCCTTTTGCCATCGCCCCGACGACGTTTTCCGGGATGATCCCCGCAATAAAGTCAATAAAACCGTTGTTACTCTGTGCAGCAGCCTCCGTGTATTTGGAGACGTCCCCGCTGGTCAGGCCCGTTTTGTCAAAGCCTACCCCAGGCTTGATCAGGTTGACCACGAGCAGTCCGATTGCCAATGCAATTGTGGTAACGATTTCAAAATAGAGCAGCGCTTTGCCGCCGATCTTACCGACCTTTTTCATGTCTCCCATACTGGCGATTCCATTCACTACAGTGAAGAAGACAATTGGTGGAATGACCATTTTGATCAGTTTGACAAAAATATCGGCCAACACCTTCAGCTCTGCGCCAAATTTGGGTGCAAAATGACCAACTAGAATACCGAGAATGATGGCAATAACGACCTGTACGGTCAGATTTTTAAAGTTGATCCGCATGAAATTCGTTCCTCCTCCAGATTTTGAAAACGCTTTATTCTCTCCTTCGCATTGTATAAATTGTGTGAAAAATTGAAAATGATACGGTCATATTGGTTGTTTTGGTCCTTTTGGTCATGGAATTCCCCTCAAATTGGAAAGGAAAAAATCGATTGTTGACATACTCTCGACACGAAGGATAGGTAAAGTAAGAGATGTACATAGTGACACGAAAGAAATAGACAACCGGGAGAATGGAGGATTTTCTATGTTCAAGAAGCAATATCTGGCAATTGCCTCAGCGTTGATTCTGACTACCACACTTATTCCGACGAGCTCTCAAGCAGCGACTGGAACGAAGAATCTGCAAGCTAAGTACAACAACATTAAAGTTATTTATAACGGCGCAGCTGTTCCAACTACAATCGAACCATTCATCGTAAACGGAACCACGTACATTCCACTTCGCATGATGGCAGACGTGTTCAGCAAGGATGTAGCATGGGATGGCACGAAGTACACCATCACGGTAAAAGACAAGCCGAACTCCCAGCACGCATCAGAGTTGGCTGCACGTGATGCTCAAATCAGAACCTTGCAAGGCACAATTGACAGCCTGAACAAACAGATTACTGATTTGAAAAACAGCAAGAGCAGCAGAGATGATGACGATGATGTCCAAGATGACCTGGACGACCTGGAAGATCAACTCGAAGATGACTACGATGACTACGAAGATATCGAGTGGAAGTTCACGCTGAGTGGCGACGAAGATGATATCGATGTAGAAATCGCGGTCGACAAGGATGAATTTGAAGACGAGTACGACGCTATGGATGATTCCGATTTCGAAGATCTCGTTGAAAAAGTAGTAGAAGATATTTGGGATGAGTTCGAAGATGCTGACATTGAAGGTGAAATCGTAGACAGCAGCGATGATGACGATGAGCTGTGGGATTTCTCCGCGGATGCTAGCGATGAAGAAATCACTTTCGACGGTAGCGTTATTAACTAAATACCACTCAAAGTGGGGACGTTTCTCACAAAAAAAGCCTTGCTCCTTTACATGGGATGCAAGGCTTTTTTCCTATTTTCCAAAAACATCAAAGGCAAATTTTAATACAAGGTTGTAAACTGATAGAATAGAAGTACGTAGAGTATAGAGGGGACCATGCGAGAATTCGCGAATAGGAATGATTATATGTCTGTAAATCAGGTAGGGAAGATATGAAAAGCATTTTATTGGTAGAAGATGAACTGGTGATATCGCGCGTGCTGAAGGCTTACTTGCAAAAGGCAGGGTATGAGGTCTGGCAAGCGAATGACGGGATCGAGGCCATGCAGCTTTTTGATGAAAAGAAGCCGGATTTGGTTCTATTGGATGTCATGCTCCCTGAACGCAATGGCTGGGAAATCCTCCAGTATATTCGCGAAAAGAGTTCCTGTCCGGTCATTATCATGACCGCGCTCGGCCAGACAGACCAAAAGCTCAAGGGACTGAATCAAGGAGCAGATGACTACATAACGAAGCCTTTTGTCGCGGACGAAGTAGTTGCGCGAGTCAATGCGGTGCTGCGCCGCTCTGTTATTTTGGTGAAAGATCAAGAGACTCGACTATTCGGAAGCTTGAAAATAAACTTTCAGTCCCATCAAGTAACGCTGCACGGTCTCGAACTGACGTTTCACCCGCGTGATCTGTCCTTGCTGCTTTTTCTGGCACAAAATCCGAATCAGACCTTTACCCGTGAGCAGTTGATTGAACAAGTTTGGGGAATAGATTACGGGGGGAGTGATCGCGCCGTAGACCTGGCGATCAAGCGGGTCAGAAAGACGCTGGAGAATTGGCCGGTTCATGAGGGCGAGATCAAGACGCAAAGAGGGGTTGGGTATCAATTCTGTGTTTATAAAAAATGAGCCCGTATCGCTGCTGCGCTATTGGACCACACGCTATCTGCTCACCCTCGTGATTGGGTTGCTCATCATTGGGGCTGTCTCTGCTTATTGGATCAAGTACGCTGCAATTGAAAAGCAGGTCGAGGTGACGCGACTGTTTGCAGAGGAAGTGGCTGATCGAGTCGTCGATGATGTTGGAAATATTTTGGTGGGGGAAAAACTTCATCAGGTATTGGATAATCGGCGTAAGTTTATGGGTGTTGATCGCAACCTGATTTTGTTCATTGAAGATGTAAAAGGAGAGGTCGTTTACAGTCGGCCAACTAAGCTGCCACCTCCCTTGCAGCAGGCGGCACCTGAGTTGTTGGATCAGGCGAATATATGGGATAAAGTGAGGCATCCGTCAGGTGAGACACTGTATGTAGTGAGGAAAAATTTGGAATACAATGATCAAGTCATTGGCAAAGTGATCTTGCTTTTCCCAGAAACAGATATCAAGGTAGGCAAAGAAGAAATCCAGTATTTGGTCATCATGCTGGGCAGTTTGGGTGTGCTTGGCTGGGCGGTTATTTATTTTCATGCGCGGAAGCTGTCTGAGCCAATTCAAAATGTGGTGATGTCCGCTCGCCAGATCGTAGAAGGAAACTACGACGTCTTGATCAATAAAACGATCAAGGAAAAAGAAATTCACGAGCTGGTGCATACGTTTGCGGAAATGGCAGACCGTCTTCGCCAGTTGGAAAGCATGCGAACAGAGCTTTTGGCTGGAGTGACACACGAGCTGAAAACCCCCGTAACGTCGATTAGCGGATTAATCCAGGCAATTAACGACGAGGTGGTTTCCGGTGAGGAGCAGAAGGAGTTTTTGGAAATCTGCTTGAAGGAAACGAAGCGCCTGCAAAAAATGGTAGAGGATTTGCTAGACTTCAATTCATTTGCAGTAGGAGCGATCACCGTTTGTCAGGAAGAGCAAAACGTGAACAAGCTGATCCGCGAGATCGCCTCACAATGGCAGATTGTCCACGACCTCGGTCATGTCACATTTACCGTTGGGGTTCTGGAAAAGCAAACGATGATCTATGTCGATCCAGGCCGTGTTCAGCAAATCTTGATTAACCTTTTGAACAACGCGAAACAGGCTGTCGGTGAGGCTGGAAACATAGCGCTTACTCTCTACAAAACGGACACCGATTTACGAATCGACGTCAAAGACGATGGGCCAGGGATACCCGCAATGGAACAGCCTCTTGTGTTCGAGCGTTTCTTTCGCGGAAGCAATAAAAAGGATAAAGTACGTGGACTCGGTTTGGGGCTGTCCTATTCTCGCATGATGGCAAAGGCTCTTGGCGGAGATCTCCTCCTCGCAAAAAGCACGTCAGAGGGATCTGTATTTACGCTGATTTTGCCCATGCGCAAGGAGCAGACCGAGGAGATTGCTTGAGAGCTTCACCTGCGTTGGTGGAGCTCTCTGATTTTCTGCATCAAGGGTTCTCCGATACTCGGAGCGAATTGATCGTAGACTGGCTGCAATGCTGCTATCCAGGCCGCACGTTCTTCTGCTGTCTGAATGTGGATGTGCATTCCCCCATTTTCTTGGAGCAAGCGCAGTTGTTTGTCATTCATCGAAACAGCCAATTGATTATTGTAAGCTGTCGCTTCCTGCATGGCTTCCGATATGGCCTGCTGAATATCGGTGGGGAGGTTGTTCCAAAACGTTTTATTAATCACGACGGCGTAGCCCAGATAGCTGTGATTGCTGATCGTCATGTGCTTTTGTACTTGGTAGAGCCGTTTGGTGTACACATTGGAGATCGTATTTTCTTCGCCGTCTACTTTTCCGGCAGCCAGCATGCTGTATAATTCATTGAAGGAAGAGCCTACAGGGATTGCCTGGAGCGTGCGAAACTGAGCTTCGATCACGTTGCCTGGAATAATGCGCAAACGTTGACCGACAAAATCGGAAGGCATGATCAACGGGCGGTTGGCTGTCACTTGCTTAAAGCCGCTTGCCCAGAAGGCCAGCCCTTTCATGTCGGAATCTTCAAGCTTATCGAATAGTATTTGACCGATTTCCCCATTGAATACGGTTTCGACATCCTCTTGCGATCGAAACAGATAAGGCAGATCAAGCACAGCCCACTCCGGAATGCTGTTGGAGAGATAGGAAAATGCGGGTGCGATCATCTGGATTTCGCCGTTTTGCAAAGCAGTCATCTCGGTTTTCTCGGTGTGAAGGATACTGTTGGGAAAGACTTGTACCTCTACACGTCCGTTTGTCTTTTCCTTCACTAGTTGGGAAAAGCGTTCGATAGTCAAACCCTTTGGTGTGTTTTCTGCGATTACGTGGCTGAACTTGATGATAATTTGATTGGACAGCCCTACCTGTTCTTCGTCGTATCCTCTGTTTTCCATCAGGAAATCTTGTCCGAAGCCTATAATGACAGCGCTCACAAGTCCGAGGAGGACAATGAATGTACTGGTTACCAACGATTTCATTTTCAAACACCTGCTTACGTTGAATGAATTTGAGTTGCAAACCCAATGGAAAGGAAAGAACGAACCTGTTCGAACGCTTAACAATCAAATGGAAGATTATGCTACTCTCCGTCGGAATCGTTCTTTTTTCCTTGATCATCGGAAACTTGATCATGGCCGGAGGGATTATTCGGATTACGGAAACCCAACTGGGACAACGGCTGATGACCACAGCGCGCACAGTTGCGACGATTCCAAATGTACAAAAAAGCATTCAGGAACCAGACGGGTGGAAGGTGATCCAACCGACAGCAAACAACCTGCGCGTCGTCAATGATGTGACGTATATCGTCGTGCTGAATAAGGAGCGTGTCCGTTACTCAGACCCGCTAGATGCGCGGATTGGTACGGTGTTTATGGACCCTGCGGTTGATGAGGCTTATGCCGAGCACTCCTATTTTCAAAAAGTAAAAGGAGAGATGGGAACGGCTCTGCGGGCCTACGTACCGATCATGGATGACCAGCATCAGCAGGTGGGCGTCGTTCTGGTCGGACGTGTAATGCCTGATGTCTGGGGGATCTTGTACAGCGAGCGAAACAATATCGCGCTGACCTTTTTCTTCTCCTTATTGTTCGGGGTGTGGGGCTCCTATCAGTTGGCCCGTCACATGAAAAAGCAGATGCTCGACCTGGAGCCGGACGAAATCGCGCGAATCCTGGTAGAGAGAACCGCAACCTTCCATGCCATGCATGAGGGAGTCATCGCCATCGACAATCGGGAGCGAATTACGATCTTTAACGACAGGGCGAAGCAAATTTTTGGCATAGAGGGAGAGGTGCTGGGCATGCACATACGGTCTGTCCTGCACGACACCAGATTACCAGAAGTGCTGGAGCTTCGCCAGAATTTTACCAACACCGAAATTCACGTCGGCAATACACTGCTCTGGTCGAACCGTTTTCTGATCAAGGTCGAGGAAAAGATCGTCGGCGCAATTGCGATTTTTCAGGACAGAACAGAAGTGGCGAGAATGGCGGAGGAGCTGACGGGCGTAAAAGAATTCGTCGGTGCGCTGCGGGTACAAAATCACGAGCACATGAATCATTTGCATACCATCGCAGGCTTACTCCAGCTCCATCAGCATGAAAAGGCACTCGCGTATTTGTTCGAGGTCAACGAGCAGCAGGAGGAGCTCACCTCCTTTTTAACAACACGGATCATGGATGAGAATTTATCTGGGCTCTTGATTGGCAAAGTAAGTCGCGGAAGAGAGCTGGGCATCCGTGTTGTCATTGATCGCAGGAGTCATCTGGAACATTTTCCACCGTACATGGATCATCACAATTTCGTGCTCATTATGGGAAATCTGATCGAGAATGCCTTTGATTCACTCGAGCGAATCGAACGCGAGGAGAAGGAGATCATGATCAGTATCGAGCAAGACGAAGAGATTTGCTCCATCCTGGTGGAGGACAACGGAATCGGTATGGACGAAGAGACGCGCCGACACATGCTGGAACGGGGATTTTCTACGAAAGAACGAGCGCACCGTGGACTTGGTCTGCATCTGGTGCATCAGTTGGTCAATAAAGGGAGGGGCGAGCTGGTTTGCCATTCGGAACCCGGAGAAGGGGCCAGTTTTCTCATAACGTTTCCGATGGAGGAGGTGGAGAGTCATGGAGAAGGATAATGATAACGTTCGCGTACTGATTATGGAAGACGATCCGATGGTACAGGAAATCAACAAGCAGTTCATTGAGCGCGTCCCGGGCTTCGTCGTGGTCGGAATTGCAGCCAATGGGGCAGATGGACTCAAGTTAGTGAATGAGCTTACTCCTGACTTGGTGATCATTGATATTTTCATGCCAATCCAGGACGGGGTGAAGGCTCTGATGGAGCTGCGTGCCGCCAAACATGCTGTGGACGTCATCGTCGTGACAGCTGCAAAGGACAAGACCACGATCCAATCCATGCTGCGCAACGGTGCCATGGACTATATTATCAAGCCGTTTCAATTCGAACGGATCAAGCAGTCGCTGGAAAACTACCGGGAATTTCGACGACGGATTGAGTGGGAGGGCACCGCATCTCAGGATGAGGTCGACCAGCTACTATTCCGCAAAAGTCCAGAAAAAGAACAATCCGATACGAATCCAGGCAGGGCAGTACTGCCGAAGGGACTGCACGCTGTCACCATGGAGCAAATCATGCGTCAAATCGAGAAAGAGAGTCAGCCACTATCGGCAGATGACGTGGCCGAACGCGTAGGGATCGCGAGAGTGACGGCCAGAAGGTATTTGGACTATCTGGAGAAGAGCGGGAGTGTCAGAATGGATGTCAGCTATGGTGGGGTAGGCAGACCGACGAATCGCTATGTACGTGTCACTCCACAAGATACGGGGGGCAGAGAGCGCCATGATCGATTATGAAGTGTTATTAGGCTCGCTGTTTGATATCGTGCACGTAACAGACGCAGAAGGCAGAACCTTGTTTTGCTCAGGACGATATGAGGAATTTTTCGGAATCGATCCCAAGGAAATGATGCGCAAGCCGATTGAGGAGTTTTATCATCTTGGTTATTTTGCCCCAACGATCACGAGGCGGGTCATTCGTGACAAGAAAAAGATACATACAATTCAAACCACCCGCAAAAATCGGAAGCTTTTTGTGGAAGGCACACCGATTTGGGATCAGGACGGGAATTTTAGCGGAGTGATCCATACGTTCATTGATATAACGAGCCAGGAGCAATTGCAGCAGGAATTAAACGAAGTCAAGTACGTCGGGACGGTCTTGCAGAGTGAAATGACCAAGGAGAACAACAGACAAAAAGGAGAGACTAGCTTGATCTACCGCAGTCAGTCCATGGAGCAGGTTGCCCTGTTGGCCAAAAAACTGTCGCAGGTAGAATCATCTATGATCCTGTTGGGAGAATCAGGCGTCGGAAAAGGCGTGCTGGCAAAATACATCCACGAGTGCAGTCCGCGGGTGGACAAGCCATTCGTGCACATCAACTGCGGAGCCATTCCTGAGACATTGCTGGAGTCAGAGCTGTTTGGCTATGAAAAGGGTGCTTTTACAGGAGCGTTCAAAGATGGGAAGGCAGGTTTGATTGAGAAGGCAAACGGCGGCACGCTGTTTTTGGACGAGATCGGGGAGATGTCACTCTCCTTGCAAGTGAAGCTGTTGAATGTGTTGCAAGAAAAAACGATTACGCCCGTTGGCAGCTCTGTTTCGCGAAAAGTTGATGTAAAGCTGATCACGGCCACGAATAAAAACCTGCGGCAAATGGTCAAGGAAGGCAAGTTTCGCGAGGATTTGTACTATCGCATTCACGTCGTCCCGTTGGAAATTCCACCGCTGCGCGAGCGGCAGGAAGAGATACCCGTGCTCGTTCATTACTTTCTCAATGTCTTTTCGCAAAAGTACTGTTTGGAAAGACAGCTCGCAGATACCTGCTATCGCATCCTCAGTGAATACGATTGGCCTGGCAATGTGCGAGAGTTGGAAAATGTGGTGGAACGGCTCGTCGTCACGTCTCACGATGTCCTCATTACACCCGCGCAAATTCCGCGTTACATTCATAACCAAGAGTTCAGTGAACATAAAGGGATCAAGGTCGATCGTGTGATGGCGATGCAGGATGCAATGGATGAGGTGGAGCGCCAGCTCGTGCACCGGGCCTATGAGCAGCATAAAACGACGACAAAGGTAGCCGAAGCGCTCGGAATCAGCCAGCCGTCTGCAAGTCGCAAGCTGCGAAAATGGCTATGCACCATTTGACACAGATGTACGATAATGGGGAGAGAAACCGGAGGAGGAGACTGGACAGATGAACAAAGGGAAAGCATTGCGAGCGGGAGATACAATCGGAGTAGTGGCAACCTCTAGCCCTGCTACAGAAGAAGTGCTGAACAAAGCAATGGCAGAGCTGCAAGGTATGGGATACAAGGTAAAAATATCGGATACGTGCCGGGAATCCTACGGTGGGTATTTGGCGGGAACTCCTGAGCAACGGGCGGCTGAGCTGAATGCCATGTTCGTCGACGAGGAAGTGGACGGGATCATGTGCATGCGCGGCGGTTACGGTTCCCCGCAAATTCTGTCCTTGCTCGATTATGACCTCATCGCCCAAAACCCGAAGCTGTTTATCGGCTACAGCGACATCACGGCGCTGCATACCGTTTTCGGACAGCGGGCGAATCTGGCTACCCTTCACGGACCGATGGCTACCTCGGACATCGCGCATGGACTGGATGACTGGTCCAAGCAATATTTGCTGCGCGCCATGACTCGCCCAGAGCCATTGGGAGCAATCATCAATCCGCCTGGAGAAGAAATCGTCTGTCTCGTCGAAGGTCAGGCAACTGGACCCGTAGTCGGCGGGAATCTCGCCCTCGTCTCCGCGTTGATGGGGACGCCTTACCAGCTCGATACGAGAGGCAAGCTGTTGTTTCTGGAGGATATCGACGAGGAGCCGTACCGGATTGACCGCATGCTGACACAGCTTGCTCAGGGCGGCTTGTTTGATGATTGTGCGGGCGTCGTCATCGGGACATGGACCGATTGTGAGCCGAAAAAGCGCGAAGGCTTCTCTGTCTGGGATGTGTTTCAAAATATCGTCGTCCCGTACGGAAAACCGACCATCTGGAACATCCAGATCGGACATGGCGCGTGCAACATCGCTCTCCCACTGGGCGTAGAGGCTAGTCTCGATACGACTAACGGTGAACTGGTGATCGAAGAGAGTGTAACGATATAGGGAGAATGAGTGAGAATCCGTCTTCTATAAGCGGATTCTTTTTTTGGACGAAGAAAGACTGCCGAGTTTCTCGACAGCCTTAAAGTGGGAGACAGTAGTTATTAATCTTTCAGCTCAGTAATCACTTTTGAAGCCCGTTTTTCATCAGGGGTAGGGAACATTTGAAATTGATGCTGAAGCTCGATTTCCTTCTCATTCAAGTCACTTGAATTTTTTTGCTCAGCTTGTCCCCTGTGTTTATCGCTAGTTTCCACGACCAGTCACCTCCCTCAAAGGAGTAGGGTATACAACAAGTTCCTACTTTATCCCAAAAAGAGGAAAAGGATGCTTATCGTTTAATCGGCAATGAATAGTAACCAAATGCTAAGTCAAGCAAGGCACTGGCTTCTTGACGCTTCAGTAAATCTTTTGCGCGGAATGTGAAAGAGCCATCTGCGTTTACCTTCGTGTCAGGATCGACGATGCCTTGTGAAACAAGAGCAGTGATCGCATCTTTTGCCCATGCGTCGGCTGTGTCTTGCAGCGTCACTTTGCTAGTTGCCACTGGTTCAAGCTGCTTTAAATTTTGGATCATGGCAGCAGCGACTTGTCTTGTGATTGGTGCCGATGGGTTCAAATTAGGGATGCCTGCGGCAAATTGCTGTCTAAGCCCGTTTTCACTCCCGGCCATTACGTAATGGCCCTCTGCTTTGATCAGGGCGTCAGCAAATTCGCCTTGTGTCATGGTCCCTGTAGGATCAAATTTACTTCCTGATTTCGCTCCCATAATGGAAAGGGCGCTGAGGTTGTTGATATGGGTCTTATAGCTGCTAGTGTTAGGGACGTCTGAGTAGGTCTTTTCCATTTCCATTTTTTGTGAATGGGCAACAAGGCTCAAGCCGTTCATCGCTGTATAATAGAAGTATTTGATGTTACCGTTTTTGTCTTCCTTGAACGCGACTTTTTCTCCTGCCTCATCTACAAATAGCAATGGGCGAATCATTCGCAGCTTTTGTTTTCCGGTTGCCTCACCCTCAAGCACGAGTGATCCATTCTCATAGGTAATAGAAGTGCGTGTCCAATAGGCACGTGTATTTTGATACAGCCCGAAATATTTTTGCGCATCCGCTTCACTCAAGGGCAAGTAAACAGGCTCAGCTTTTTTTTCTGTTTCTGGGAAATAATGATCCATGAATTCTTTGTAAATATCAGCGCTAACCATAGAATCATTGTTGTAGGACATGAAAAAGCCGGTTTTATGTTCCGGGATCAATACCATCAGGGAAGAATGGCCTGGCATGTTTCCGCCCTTCAAAACAACGTGCTGACCATTTGTATACTCTGGAAAATAGTTTTCAAAGCCTATGGTTGTGATCGGGATGTCATCCGCGAAAATCTGGTGCGTATGCATCAAGTCCAAGCTTTTCTGGCTGACGATTTCCTTGCCGTCAAATTTTCCGTTTTGCAGGTGCATGATCATGTACTTTGCCATGTCTTCTGCTGTTGATATGATGCTTCCCTGCGGACCATCAGTTGGAGCGTGTCCTTCTAGCGGACGTTGCTCGCCATTAAGATCGTAATTGGCAGCCATTCTCTTCATGAGCTCAGGCTTCAAACGTACACTGGTCGAGGCCATTCCGAGAGGCTTGAACACTTTTTCATCCATATACTGGGCAAAGGGGATTCCACTTGCTTTTTCCACGGCGTAGCCAGCGAGTAAGAATCCTGTATTATCATACGTATAGACTTCGCCAGGTGGTCGGATGATGGTCGGCATGTGCTTTGGAAGGAATTCATCCATAGAGATGTCCTGCCCGATGTATTGTGGACTGGTAAAGGTAGTTTCGTCCGGAAATTCGAAGCCGGGTGTGTAGGTGAGCAAGTCGTACATGGTGACTGGTTTTCCTGTCTTATTCGGAATTTTTAGCCCACCGAGATATTCCTCTATATTGGCATGCAGGTCAATTTTACCCGCATCGACTTGCTGCATGGCCGCCAAGGCGGTAAAGGTTTTCGATACTGAGCCAATTTGGAACACCGTGTCTTTATCAACAGGGATTTTCTTTTCCTTGTCAGCAAAGCCGTAGCCTTTGTTCACGATGACTTTACCATCACGGACGACCACAAAGCTGGAACCAGTCACATTATGTTCTTTCATTTTTTTTGCAAACAGTGGATCGGCAAACGCTTCTATTTCTTTGGCATCCACCGGTCCTTGGGCAGCAATGGAAGCGGTCTGAGTGGATTCCACAGCACCGAGCGACTGTGTGCATGCGGTAATCAAGGTTGTGGAGAGAAGAAAAATGACGAGACTCATTTTTTGTATCACTTTTTTCATGTGCGATTCTCCTTTTTGTGTTGGCAACACGGTTTGACGCACCGACTTTGAGAGTGAGCGCTTGAGCACAGTATGGCAAAGCTCGTGTCATACTCGGTAGTTACTTCCTGTCATCACTTTTCCGACTGACAAATTGATTTTGATGAAATGACATGACCTAGCCTGTCATATGACATTTTGATACTGGCTCATATGACGCGCAGTGGTTTACGGTAATGGCAGACCGTCATCAGTGTGTCGGAAAAGGTATAGATGGGAGAGTTAGCTTAGATGAAAAGAGCGATCATGCGTAACGTTCAAAATGTTGTCTTTTTGCTGTATACATTTGTCTCGGGAGTATTTTATTTATGTTTTTACTTGGTCAGTATCGTGCTTGGCTTGGCCTTGTCATTTACCGTAGTGGGAATTCCATTGCTCACCAATGTGTTGCGTACAACTCAAACCTTTGCCCAGCATGAACGTATTCAGACGAAGATTTATACGGATATTTCCATAGAACCGTTGGCAATGAGAGAAAGAGCAAAGGGAAATCAATGGATGCAGGCAAAGGCGGAATTAATGAATATAAGAAACTGGCTATCCGTTTATTGGCTGATGCAAAAATTTGTCCTAGGGTGCATCTGCCTAGTGATCGGAGTACTCATCTACATTGCACCCGTATGTTTTGCGTTCATACCATTGCTCTATCCTTTCGTGGAGCTACATTTTTTCGGGAGCGTAGTGGATTCAGAGCTGAGGGCATTGCAAATTATGAGTTTAGGATTCATACTCATGATCGGATGCTCCAAGCTAGGGAACGGTCTGGTACAATTAGTTGGTGGGTACACGCGCTTGATGTTCAAAGCAATTAGGGGATGATGGTTTGTTAGATATCGTGAAACAATGGGCCTGGTATGACTGGGTGATGTTTTTTTTACGTCTGATCGTTTGCTTTTCACTAACCGTTACGACTGTAACCTTTGGAGAATATCTCACGCTGCCCTTATGGCTGGTTATACTTTGGGAAATGATGGTTTTTTCCGTCCCGTGGATTTGTTTAATGCTGAGCTATCGTTACTATCTGATAGCAGAAATGCTCTTGTTTGGCGGATTATCGATTTATCTCACGTCTATGTTTCCGGAGGCGTACCTTACTTTATTGATGCCTGCTTTTTTGATTGCCGCCAATAGTGCGGAGAAATCGTATCGCTGGGCGGCTCCCATTACGATTGTTTTCCTTCCACTGCTGATTGTACTTTTTTCGCGGGAAATTGATGTCTTCGTGATTTTTCCGCAAGTCGGGCTTGCTTATGTGATAGGGTTTGCTTTTCATTTGCTCATCGTTAATCATCGTCAAAATGAAATTATTCGCAAGCAAAACAGTGTGCTGGAGCAATACCTCACTCAAATCGAGAGAGTGACTCTGCTGGAGGAGCGGGACCGACTTTCCAAGGACCTGCATGATACGATGGGGCATTCCTATGTCTCGATCATCATGGGGATGGAAACCTTACGTCAGGATATAGCGTCGCAGGAAGGGTTGCAAAAGCTCGAATCCCTCTTGCAGCTTGCACGAAAAGGCATGAAGGAAGTGAGAGGGTACTTGCATCAGATGGGGTCACCGCAAGAGACGCTTCCCTTGGGTCATTCGTTGAGGCAGCTTGCGGAGGAGTTTCAGACACATGCAAAGGTAAATGTGCGGTTTCGTGCGATCGGAGAAGAGTATCCTGTTGGTAAGCAGGTGAAAATGACCTTGTTTCGCTGCTTGCAGGAATCTTTGACGAATGCCGTACGCCACGGGCACGCTACGGACATCGTCGTTTCCTTGCATTTTGAGCAGCAACAGACGAGGCTGGAAGTACAGGATAACGGTCACGGGGTGGAAAATTGGGAGGATGGCTTCGGGATCACGACGATGAAAGAGAGAGCCGCTCATTTGCAAGGAAGAGTATCCGTATACTCAGAGCGGGGAGAAGGAACGCTCGTTACTTGTTTGGTGCCGAGGATGGTAGAGAGCGCCGATGAAATCATTCGTTTGTTTATCGTCGATGATCACTCGTTTATTCGGGAAAGCTTGCGCTCCATACTTGAGGGACAGCGGGACCTGCGGGTAGTCGGGTTAGCCGAGGATGGGGCGCAGGCTGTGGAGCTGTGCGAGGAGCTGGAACCAGACCTGGTGCTGATGGACTTGGAGATGCCGAATATGGACGGGATTACTGCGACAAAACGAATAAAGGAAAAATGGCCCGGTATTCGTGTCCTTGTCCTGTCTACGTTTCAGGATACTGAAAAAGCCAAGGAAATCATGCGCAGTGGTGCAGACGGCTATCTTTTGAAATCGATAGAATCACGCGAGCTTGCAGAAACGATTCGCCTCGTCCATCGCGGCGGTACGATGATTGCACAGGACCTGTTTCATAAAATGCTGGATGCACAGCCAGTAAACGAACAGACAGATTTGCTCGGTGCACCGAAACTAAGCGAAAAAGACGAGAATGCTTATGGTTTAACGAAGCGGGAGCAGGAGATTTTGCAGATGCTTTCCCAAGGCATGCGCTATAAAACGATTGCTTCCAAGCTGTATTTGTCAGACGGGACCGTGCGTAACTATGCGTCTGCTCTGTATGACAAGCTCGGAGTGCGGAATCGGGATGACGCGGTACAAAAAGGGAAAAAGGAAGGACTTCTGTAACGTATGACAGCCAGGGAAAGTAGGCCCTGGCTTTTTTGCTTTTTTATTCTGACTAAAATAGCTCGTTTATTGTAAATATTTCTTGTTCTGTTAATATAAAGTTTAGCCTAGATTATGGTATACAGAAGACAGAGCAAGGAGATTGCGACAATGAAACGATTCATGGCAGCATTGCTAAGCGTTATGTTAATCCTAACGGCCCACCCTACTACGCTCCAAGCCAAAGGGGACGACACAACAACCGTATACGGAGAGCAATATACACGTATCGGGGAGGATTACCATATCCTGAACGATAATGTGCTACTCTCGAAAAAAGATGGAACTGTATGGACGTGGTACATCCACGACTATCCGCTTAGTTCTTCCGATCCCTTCTATAAAGCCAAGAAGGTGCAAATTCCGGGCTTGCAGAATGTGAAGGAGATGACGGTAAGAAGAAAGACGGCCACCGGAAACCATATTGGTAACTATGTGGCGCTCAAGAAAGATGGAACTGTGTGGTATTGGGACGCCGATCCTAGCGCCACCCTTGCAACTAGTCCTGCCAGTGTTCCGCGACAGATCAAAGACTTGAAAAATGTAACATCACTAGACGCCCACTATAGCGGTTCCTACAAGGTCTTCTTCGTATTGAAATCAGATGGTTCTGTTTGGAGCTTGGGAAGTGAAGTAGGCACGACTAAGGGTGTCTCACCCGTTCCTGTCCGAACAAAGCTGCTAGATGATGTCGTATCTATAGGAATGGCTAGAGGCTTTGGTTTCGCTGTTAAAAAAGACGGTTCAGTTTGGAGATGGAATGCAAATTTGTATCTTCCGAATAACCGCTCTAAAAACAAAAGTCCTGAGAAGATGAACGGATTTGATAATATCGTCAAGATAGAGCCAGGCATGTCTACCAGCTATGCCTATAAGAAGGATGGCAATGTCTTGTCCTGGTCAACAACTGACGCTAAAAAGTTTCCTTTGTATTTACATGCAGCAAAAGACGCGCGAACGATGGTTCATTTCAACTCCATTCGTGATCGGAAAATCGACGAAGCTTATGCCTTCCGAGAGGACGATCAGCTTTGGTCTGTGGAAAACAATAAAGTTTTCCCAGAGCTTACGGAAATCGCTTCTATCCACCATAGGGACTTTTCTTCCAAAGAAAGATTTTACTATGTATTAAAAAAGGATCAGACTTTGTGGGCTTGGGCAGATGCAATTGCCTTACCGAAGCTTGTTGTTTTCACGGAAGAAACGGTAGCTCGTAATCGCCCTGGGACAGCAGCTAAACCGACTGGCGATCGTTCTGGGACAACAGACAAACCCACTAGCACTCGCCCTGGGACAACAGCCCAGGCTGTGATACGA
The DNA here is from genome assembly GCF_001423865.2 of Brevibacillus sp. Leaf182. NCBI lineage: Bacteria > Bacillati > Bacillota > Bacilli > Caryophanales > Paenibacillaceae > Brevibacillus > Brevibacillus sp. Leaf182. The sequence continues at coordinate 185,837 of NZ_LMPN02000023.1, forward strand.
ACTTCGCCGGAAATCAGTCTTTATCCGTATATCACGATGCTGCAACCTGGCGGAAAACAGTCAATTATGGTAAATAATTTGCTTCCCGGGGCAAAAATGACGTACACCATTGACGATCCGAGCATAGGAACCTTATCGAATGTGAATGGCACACAGGTCGTAAAAGCGAACAAACCCGGGCAGACCATTGTACGGGCTACTGCAAGCAGAGCAGGTTATCCGGACGTGACCGCTTACTTTTTGTTGTACGTCGTCGATAGCAACATGCTGTCCGAGACGTATTACACTGCCGTCCGATCTGTACCTGTCGCTGACAGACAGCGTCCGTTTATTGTGGAGGGACTGACCCAAGCAGGAGAGCTTGTTATTACAGCAGCAAGCAGCGAAAAGCCGGAGCTTGTTAATGGCCAATTCGTCATCACTCCCGAGTTGGTTGATCGCGTAGCTGACAATGCACGAAAGACTAAGACAGCGGTAGAACAGACGCTGTCGGATAACAAGATTGTTCTTGCGAGAGAGTTAGTCGTGAATGGGGAAATTTTGTCTTCGCCTGATCAAAATGGTTATACATTCAAGCTGGACAAGGATAGCTTCATGAATCGTAAGGATGCCGACTATCTTACCCTGCGTGCGGGGGATGCAAAGCTGGTGCTTAATTTTGCGACTGTAAATCAACTGTTCCATTCGTTCCCCGTTATCGTTATTCGCCTGGTCGAAAGCAATAATGGCAAATATCATGTGCAATTTTTAGATGAACATGGCCAGGAGCTTTCGAACGTATCTAGCAACATCAGGCTCATTCTGCCTGCCAATCAGGCGGACGCGACCCATAATAGCGTGTTCTATACGAATGGGAAAATAACGCAGCCGATCGGAGGAAAGTTCAATCCGTATAATAACGGCATGGAAGCCGAAATAAACCGTTCTGGAACGTATTTCTTGGACAATAATACCAAAACGTTCCCTGATGTTGACAATCGGGACCCTGAGTTACAGCAAGCCGTACAGTTTCTGGGATCGAAAGGAATCGTAACCGGGAAAGAAGATGGCAACTTTGAGCCCGATTCACCGCTTACCCGTGCAGAGTTTACGGCGATGCTTGTAAGAGCTTTTTACGCTTTGGACGAAACGGCGACGGAGAGCTTTTCAGACGTGAATCCGCCGCAATGGCATGTTCCCTTTATCGCTTCATCCGAAAAAAAGGATATCGTCAAAGGTTATCCGGACGGCACGTTTAGGCCGGATCATACCATATCCCGGGAAGAAATGGCTGCGATTGGTGCGAGAGCATTGCATGAAAAGAAAAATTATTATTACCCTTCGAATACGGAGGACTATTTGAGTCAATTCACTGACCAACAAACGATTTCCGATTGGGCGAAACCAACGATGGCTTTGGCTGTGAAACAGCGTTTGATCGATATTCCTGCTGATAAACAGATTAGAGCTGGGGAGGCCGTCACTCGCGGGGAAGCTGCCCGCATGCTATATCGACTATATTTGCAGCTTTGATACTGTTAATAACGAGATAAACTTTCCAAGGCTCATTTCAACCTGACTATAGGGAGGAATGAGCTTTTTAAAATAATGGAGAACAGGAGAAGTGAGGGCATGGACTTTGAAATTGAAGAGATCCGCGATTATTATGGCGCTGAATTACAGGCCTACGAAGTGGCAATGAAGATGAGACAACAAGGTGAATACACTTCATATAAATATGCGTGTGAGCTGCGTAGGCTATTTGAACAAATCGATCCTGCACCAATGAAGGATGCTGAAAGTTACTGGTCACATCTGGTAGAAGATTATGAAACTGGGTTATGAAACAGTGCGAATGAAGCGATCGATAATAATAGGAGATAAAGGGTGATTTCATAGAAACTAATTTGACAGCCATTTACATATAGTTGTATATTAAACTACCAAATGTACCCCCTATATACATAAACAATTCTTCTATCAAAACTCCACGAGGAGGAATGACACGATGGAAATGTCTATCACAAGAGGACTCTCAGAACTAAAATTACTCGATAAAAGAATTCAAAAAGGCATCAATGAAACGACTTTTATGACTTCGGCCATTGGGCATAAACCAGTGTCTGGCTATACATCCACAGAACTCTATGAGGAAACGACAGAGCGCAACTACCAATCAGTCGTTGATTTAATAAAAAGAAGACAAAAAATTAAGTCCCTGATCGTCGAGTCCAACGCAAAGACGATGGTTACGATTAGCGGCAAGAGCATGACAGTCGCCGAAGCAATCGAACGAAAAACGTCCATTCAATATGAGAAATCACTGCTGGAGAAAATGAGAAGAGATTACAACCACGCTGTTACGCAGGTAGAATCAAAAAATGAAGAAGTACAGATGCGATTAGAAAAGCTACTCGAAGCGAACTTTGGCAAAGACTCCAAGGTGAAGGATACGGAAATGGAGGCAATCTCCAAACCGTTTAAAGAGCAAAATGAAGCGAAGCTTGTAGATCCATTGAAATTAAAAGAGAAAATGGATACGCTTAGTAAAGAAATTGACGAGTTTGAGTGTGAAGTCGATTTTATTTTAAGCGAATCCAATACCATTACCAAAATTAATCTTGTAGATTAATAGTGTGATTTGCTAATCATTTGAATGCTGATAAACGAGAGTCCCTTGCCTAGTGGGTTAACTAGGCCATCCTAAAACTATTTGGTAAATATGAGGATGAAAGCTCAAAGATGAGAGCTCAGCTTTCAAATCTTACGTATCAAAGCTCTTTAGGCTCAAAGCTCAGAACTTAGGCTTTAAGACTCGATGAAATCTTGGGGCATTGGTCCATAAAAGTACACTCTCTGGACTTTTCAGCAACCACCAAGCTAGATGGTTAGCAACTAGCACTCATACAAAGTAGAGATATGTTGAGAAAAAATTTTCAACGTACCTCTACTTTTTTTATTTGATGAAAAACCAATAGGTGATAGGATTCAGGTATAATATGACAAGGAAAGAAATGGTTAGGGAGTGTGGCAATGGAATTTGAATTTCACATTACACTAAATGATATGAGTCTGGGTGAAAAAGAAGTGTTCATCGATATTTGCAAGGCGGAACAAGTGAAACCGGTCATGATCGTCTTGGATCAGGGAAATTACATCAATCAACCGATGATAACAGGAGTAATCCAACGACCAAATTTTCATGAAGCCAATAAAGAGATGGAAAAGATTGCGGCTACGTTTCAAAACAACGGTTTTAGCATCGTCCGAAAAAAAGTAGAGATTTCTCCAAAGGAAGAAAAGTTCTTTTACCAGCCCATCCTAAAAAACTCGAAGCCTTACTTCGAATGGCATGGCAAAGTAGCGGTCGATGATGTCGCCGCATTACGAAATTTATGTGAAGGTCATGGCGGGCATATTTCCAGAAACTCTTTGAATGTGAATGGAAAAGTGAGATTTATTACCGTCCGAGAATATGAGAGCCCAAAACAGTTTTACGATCGAGTAGAAATGATACATATCATTTTGCAAGCAAATCAGATCGAGCTAATCAAAGAACAATATGAACTATGTATTTATGACAGCCGCGAAGAACTGGACAGCGGTTGGATTTCCTAATTTGTAGAGGGGGGCTCATGATGATTACGTATGAAGATGTAGCAGAGTTGGAATATGAGGCGAGAGAGCTCGTTGTTTTGGAAGCACTATTGAGAAGAATTGCTCTGGTGAATATGCCCTTTGTATTAAAAGGCAGCCTGCTAACCAGACAATATTTGGACAACCGAGAGATTCGGGACGCGGATGATATCGACTTATTGTATGCGGGGAAAATCAGAGACGTCGAACATGCACATGAAGTATTTACACAATGGATGATCCAAGTAACTGAAATGGATCTAAACGATGGCGTTGTGTTTAGAAGCTTTCGAAAAAATGCCTTTTGGAGATATATCGATTACGCAATGGCAGATGATTTTCCGACAATCAATACGGATATTGCCTATTATTTCACAGGTCAAACAAGGGAAGCGAATGACTATAACGAGCTGAATCTGGATATTTCGTTTAACCTGGAAATGGATGCAGACCCGGTTCCGCTAGAGTACCAACCTGTCTTTGGGGAAAGCTTTTTGGTTCCGTACACGGTCCCTCTGTCCATCCAGGTTGCTTGGAAGCTGCATCAAACGATTGTCAGGCCAAGGTTTAAAGACTTGTACGATTTGAAATTTTTACTCTCTCACCCGTCCTATGACAACGATGCGCTCAAGGAAACATTACAGGCGCTCGTGAACGAATGCAGTATCGATCCGTCTATTAAAAAAGCGGATATGAAAAAGGTGCTCGTTGATGATTTACATCACATATACGATTCATTATCCTACGATTACGACTTGAGAAAATATGCGGGCAGCATGGATCGTGGCCTCTATTTTACGCAGTTTGTCAGTGATTTGCGTAAAAAGATGGATTTTGCCGGGATTAATGGGTATGCGTTTGAAAGTTTGCCGAGCCCAACACCGAAAAAATGATAACAGCATAGTAAGTGAAGTAGGCTTGTTCCGTCTGTCGTGGTAGACGGAATGAGCTTTTTTTATAACATTCACCATCATCATTCATGAATAATACCCTACATTAACCCAATTTCTTTCGATATCAGGTGTCTTTCGAGTCAATGGGATGATCCAAACTGTACATGTAGGGGAGTAGCGAATGAGCAAAAGCAAACAAAAAGATGGGAAAATCATTTTTGATTACATTGTTGTAGGCACTGGTCCAGCAGGCTCTGTTCTTGCAAAGAAACTAACGGACGATAAAAAAACATCCGTTCTCGTATTGGAAGCAGGAGAAAATAATGATAGGGACACGCCAATTAGCAACTCAACGTTTGCTTTAGAGCTGGAGGAGCTGTATCTTCCTCAATATTTTTGGCAAGGAGAAGGAGTACCCCAGGAAAAAGTAAATGAACGAAGTTTTGAATGGACGACGGGTCGATTATTGGGTGGAGGCACTTCTATTAATACACAGCAGTATGTACGACCTACGTCAGCAGTTTTTCAACAATGGGAGAAGCTGCTGGGACCTCTTTGGTCACCAAAGAATGCAACTCGCACTTTCCGAAAAATGGAGAATTACAATGGAAAGACAAACAATAAAGAGGTTCATGGTTATAAGGGATTGATCGACATTCGGCAAGCACCTGAAAATCCAACGCCCATGTCCAAAAAGTTAGTGTCAGCCATTGAGAAAGCAACGGGATTTCGAAAAATTCTCGATTACAATGACCCGAAAACTCCCCTTGGACCCTTTACCCGTTGGCAATTATTTCAGCAACCGAATGGACGGCGAGAAAGTGCTTCCACCGCTTTTCTCTCATCAGATATCATGACTACTGCTGGTCAAGGAGTCAATGGTCGAAAGCTACAAGTTTTCTTTAAATCAACAGCTCTTCGGGTATTATTTAAGAATAAGCGAGCAATTGGCGTAGAATTTCTCAAAGAGGGTAAACGCGTGAGAGCCTACTCACGGAAAAAAGTAATCATCTCTGCAGGCATCAATAGCTCTCAGCTTTTAATGCTTTCTGGAATCGGTCCCGCCCAAATGCTTAAGGACGCAGGAATCCCTGTTGTTTTCGCCAACCCCCACGTAGGCAAAGGCCTTAGAAACCACACGCTCAACTTTGCTGAGTTTAGTGCCAATCCGAAAGATAACCCATTGCCTGATGATGATCCCAATGCGCTTTTTACAGGTGGGGCCTTCTTGCCAGATCCCACTCCAGGCTCAAACAAAGCACGTCGTGCAGTCCAACTAATTGGAATCGGCTCAAAAGGGAAACTGATGATAGCGATCCTTTTCCTAAAACCAAAAAGCCGTGGTTCCATAAAAATACAAAGCAATGATCCGTTGAAAATTGTGCTGGCTGATGAAGGATATCTCCATAATCCCGCTGATCTTGAAGCCGTTAAAAATTGCTACAAGGTATATATCAAGAAGATTGCCGCACAATTAACCGCGATTGACCGATCATACCGGCTTACTTCTCCAACGCTAGACATCATCAATAATAATCGCAAGCTTGAAGAGTTCATCAAAAATAATTTTGACCATAATCATCATGAACAAGGTACGCTTCGCATGGCGCCTCTTAGCAAGGCGGGAGTGGTGGATAGCTATGGTCAAGTCCACGGAGTAAAGGACTTAATTGTTGCTGATGATTCGATTATTCCATTCACGGTGGATGGCAACACGTCTGCACCAGCCTACCTTATTGGTAATACAATTGCACAGCAGCTCTTGAAACAAAACTCGCGAGATAATAAGAAAATGTGAAAGTAGTAATGAAAATGGTAATATCCCGTGAATCCGCAATTGTACGGAGATTCAAGAGATACTATTCATGGATTGCCATTGTACGAAATCTCTGATTTTTGGATTGAAGCTGAGCGGCAGCCTAGGACGATATTACCACGTCATACTGCCGCTGTTTTCTGTTATCAATACCAATGATTAGCCCAAAAAAGCAATAGAACGCTTCACTTTCCTGGCGAATGCAATGGGATTATCAATCGACTCCCAATGAATATACATAAGACGCGGGTTGTCAAAGAGCCAGTGATTATGGACTGCTGTTACCTTTATCCCGTTTTTGCGAAGGTTTGACAGCAAACGGTTTACTTGGTTTTGAAAGAGAGCCGTTTCCCCTAAACATAGTGCACGTCCCGAACTGTTCAAGGATTCGAATGAGAACAATTGATAGCGGACTAATGGGGATGTCGTTTTTCTGCCTAATATGGACGCATTGAATACTCTATTTCTGGAGACGAAACAAACGGGACCTCTTGTAATTTCATGCTCTGTTCCACCTAAAATGGCTGAAAATCGGTTACACAGTCTTCTAAATTGGGGACTTGCCTTTGCTTTTGCCTTTACATTGCCCATATCCGTCATCCTTTCGATTATGATGAAATGTAAACTTCATGGCTCCACCATGTTAACCCAGGAATGCGATGGACTCTTTGGTTTTCCTGGCGAATACGATAGGATTCTCTATCGCTTCCCAATGCATATACATTAAGCGCGGGTTTTCTTTTAGCCAGTGGTTGTGAAGGGCCGTCACTTTAATCCCACGTTTGCGGAGATTCGACATCAAACGGTTCACCTGATTTTGGTGAACGGCAGTCTCGCCCAAACAAAGGGCACGACCCGACTTATCAAGGGATTCAAATGAAAACATTTGAGCGCGAACTAAAGGGGAGAGCGTTCGTCTGCCCAAGATGGTTTCTCGAAGATTTGTAAGCCGCATGACAAAACAAACCGGCCCACTGTCAATTTCAGACTCGCCCCCTAATATTTTTCCAAATCGGGCACAGAGCCTTTTGAATTGTGGGCTAACCTTCGTTTTCGCTTTATGCGCCATAGTAATCCTCCTTTTGTCAATCTAGAAATATCTTATGAATGACAGTAAAAAGGGAAATGAGTAAATGGTGGTTTTTTCACATGAAAAAGACACAGATTTCATTCTAGTTTAGTAGCGTTAGATGCGCTCTGTTTCGTCCGGCCTGTAGAAAAGATGGACTGACGTGAAAAGAATAGGAACGCCCGATTCACCACATACTACAAACGCTATATCTATACCATGAGAGGTGGAGCGTCCGGATGAGTATGACAATGAGTCGGCCCGTGACCGACGTACTTAATAAACAGGTTGCCAACTGGTCTGTGCTGTATATGAAGCTGCATCATTATCACTGGTTTGTCAAAGGCCCGAATTTTTTTACCCTGCATGAAAAATTTGAGGAGCTATACAACGAGGCAGCCAAAAATGTAGATGAGCTGGCAGAGCGGCTGTTAACGGTTGGAGGCAAGCCTGTTTCGACGTTGAAGGCCTGTATGGAGCAGGCTTCTATTAAGGAAGCGACAGGTGGAGAGTCTGCGGATCAGATGGTAGAGGCAGTCGTGAGCGATTTTACACTCCTGATCAAAGAGCTCAAAGAAGGGATTACAGCCGCGGAAGCAGGGGACGATGAAGCGACTGGCGATATGTTCTTGGGGATCATGGACAGCTTGCAAAAGCATGTGTGGATGCTGCAAGCTCACTTGGGAAAATAACGAGAAATTCTTTTGCAAGCAAAGCTGATGCCATGGGGTATCGGCTTTTTTTCTATGTCCTCATGAAGGCAAAGTGCAGAGCTGGTCTGATTTGGGGCAACGCCCTTGTTCCCAAGAAAGACATGCTGGTGTAAACTAACCTTGTGTGAAATAAAGAAAGCACTTTCATGATGGAAAGGATGTACATTCCCATGGCATCACCCTATGCTACATTTAATCGCGAGCAGTGGAGTGCTCTGCGGGCTTCCACGCCGTTGACCATATCTGATAACGAGCTTTCCCTTTTGCAGGGCTTGAACGAGAAAATGTCCATGACCGAAGTCTCTGACATTTACCTACCGTTGTCCCGTCTGCTGAATTTGTATGTCGGAGGCACGCAGGAGCTGTACCAGGCAACTCACACTTTTTTAGGGAACCAGGATGGCAAGGTTCCATTCATTATCGGAATCGCAGGCAGTGTGGCTGTAGGCAAAAGCACAACGGCTCGTATTTTGCAGACGTTGTTGTCCCGCTGGCCGAATCATCCGAAGGTCGATTTGGTAACGACAGATGGATTCCTGTATCCGAACAAGGTTCTAGAAGACAGAGGGATCATGAAGCGCAAGGGATTCCCTGAGAGCTATGACTTGCGCCGTTTTATCAATTTTTTATCCGATGTAAAATCGGGCTTGCCCGAAGTGAAAGCGCCAGTTTATTCTCACCTTGTGTATGACATCGTGCCAGATGAATGGCAGACCGTCAGACAGCCTGACATTTTGATTGTTGAAGGCTTAAATGTGCTGCAACCACCTAGAGGTGACGACAATGATGCTCGTATTTCCGAGGTGATTGTTTCCGATTTCTTTGACTTCACGATCTACGTGCACGCGGAAGAGAAGCACATCCTGCAATGGTATGTAGAGCGGTTCAAGCTGCTGCGCCAGACCGCGTTCTCCGATCCATCCTCGTATTTCAAGCGATATGCGAGTCTGTCTGACGAGGAGGCGACTGAGGTAGCCACCGGTATCTGGACGGAGATCAACGGAGCTAACCTGCGCCAAAACATATTGCCGACGCGTGTTCGCGCGCAATTGATTTTGGACAAAGGGCAGGATCATATGATACAAAGTGTGAAGCTGCGCAAGCTGTAGATAAAAAGGTGGGGGATGGTTGTCATGAAAGTGATTAGTGCCTGTTTGATCGGCTGTGAATGCCGTTACGATCAGAAGTCATGCTTGGACCAAGAGCTGGAGCAATTGCTCCGGGAAGGGAAGGCTATCCCCGTCTGTCCTGAACAACTGGGAGGTTTGCCAACACCACGACCGCCAGCAGAAATCATCGGGGGGACGGGAGAAGATGTTTTGGATGGCAAAGCACGCATCATAGACAATACAGGCCAAGACGTCACCGAAGAATTTTTGATGGGGGCGAACCAAGCGCTGAAGCTGGCGAAAACGGTTGGAGCCACATCTGCCATTTTAAAAGAAAACAGCCCGTCCTGTGGAAGCTCCTTTGTTTACGATGGCAGCTTTTCCGGGAAAAAAGTTCCGGGTGTCGGGCTGACGGCGGCGCTGTTTCGCAGAAACGGGATTGAGGTAACATCTGAGTCTATAGTATCCAATGAATAACAAGGGGGGACGCGATGGATAGCGTCCCCCTTTTTACAACTCCTTCAACAACCTCTCCAGCTTCTTCTGTTGATCCTTCCGTTTCTTTTTCGCGATCCGGTCTTCTTCTTGCAGGGCCTTGACAAGAGAGAAGCACATCAGGACCATGATGACGGTAAAAGGCAGCGCTGCCACAATGGAGGCTGTCTGTAGGCCTTCTAAGCCGCCGCTTAACAATAGAACGATTGCGATTGCGGATTGGAGGATGCCCCAGGTGATTTTTACCCGATTTGACGGGTCCAGGTTGCCATCAGAGGACAGCATGCCGAGCACGAAAATAGCTGAATCAGCCGATGTGATAAAAAACGTGATGATCAACAGAATCGCAACGACAGCGAGAATGTACCCCATGGGCAACTGCTCCAGTGCGAGGAACAACGCAGTCGAGATGTCACGTTGCACCGCTGCCCCTATAGCCGCTTGATCAAAAATCTCGAGGTGAAGCGCTGTCCCGCCAAACACCGAAAACCAAATAAAGCTCAACAAACTCGGTACGAGCATCACGCAAATGACGAATTCCTTGATCGTGCGACCTTTGGAGACGCGTGCGATAAACATGCCGACGAACGGCGCCCAGGCAATCCACCACGACCAGTAAAACAGCGTCCAGTTGGCTACCCATGTCCCTTGTGTAAACGGGGTCAGCCGCAAGCTCATCGAGATGAGATTGTTCAAATAACTGCCCAGTGTGCTGGTGAAGGCGTCAAATATAAACGAGGTTGGTCCCAATGTGAGCGTCAGCAGGAGGAGCAACAAGGCCAAAACCAGATTCGTATTGCTCAAATACTTGATTCCCCGATCCAGTCCTGTCGTAGCCGAGAGCAAAAATAGGACCGTAATAATGGAAATGATCACGATTTGCACGGTGGTGTTGGACGGCAATCCAAAGAGGTGAGACAAGCCTCCGTTTATTTGCAGAGTTCCAAGACCAAGTGAAGTTGCGACACCGAATGCTGTGGCGATGACAGCTAGAATATCAATCCCTTTTCCAAGCGGTCCGTGTATGCGTTCACCGAGCAGTGGGCCAAAGGTGGAGGAGATCAAGCCCTTTGTTCCTTTGCGAAATTGAAAATACGCGAGAGCGAGAGCGATGAGAGCGTAGATCCCCCAAGGATGCAGACCCCAGTGAAAAAATGCATACCGCAGAGCAGTTTGTGCGGCTTCGGTCGTTTGTCCAGTCACGCCTGCTGGCGGAGAAAAGTAATGAGAGACGGGCTCCGCCACTCCCCAAAAGACAAGACCAATCCCCATCCCGGCAGAAAACAACATAGCAAACCAGGTAGGCAGTGAATACTCCGGCTCATCATCGTCGCTCCCCAAGGGGATTTGTCCGTATCTGCTAAAGGCAAGGAAGATGCAGAAGATCAGAAAACCGAAAGTCACGATTAAATAAAACCAGCCAAAATTCGTCGTGGTCACTTTTAGTACTTGGGAAGCCGCTGAGGCGAAAAGCTCAGGAGAAATCGCGCCGAACAGCACAATGACAAATACAATGACCAAGGATATCAGGAAAGTCATCTCTATCCTCCCGGGAATCTACAAGAAATGGTAATAGTTTATCATCCCGCGGGATTTCCAAGATTATTCCGGATGTGACCGCCCCTGAATGGAGTTACGATGAAAACGTCTCGATAAACCGATTCGCTGCTTTGGACAGATGACGTCCAGACTGCCAAACGACAGCAGCGGAAGAATAAATGGAAGTTCCGGAGAGTCGAATCCCGCGAATTTGTTCGCTCTGATGAGTCTCCCATGCCGAGATGGGGACGATAGAAGAACCGACCGAGGAGGCGACCATGCTGACAATGAGAGAGATGTCCGGGCACTCGCAGATGACGTGCGGTTCCACACCTAGACGGGAGAATTCCTTGATAATCAAGTCGTAGATGCCCAATCCTGGCGTGCTCGGCATGATGAGCGGAAGCTCCGCGATCTCGCGCATTTCGATTTCCTTGCGATCGGCATAGGGGGAGGTGGCAGGAACGATGAGCACAAAATCCTCTTCCTCCAACGGAATCATGGTGCAGTTGTTCAACGAGTGGGGAAGGCGTACGATAGCGACTTCTATGGTTCTGCGCTCCAGCCACTGATTGAGGAGCTGCGTATCGCCTTTCCAGATTTTATACGTAATGAGCGGATACTTTTGCTGAAACACACGAATTTGTTCTGGCAGGCGATAGGCCGACAGTGCACTGACACCGATGGACAGCGTCCCACGAATGCCTTCGCCTGTTTCTTTGACCTCGGAGAGAGCTTCCTCCATTTGATGAACGATATTGAGTGCCTGTTTATAGAGAGTGACTCCTGCTTCCGTCAGGACCATTTGTTTTCCAGAGCGCTCAATGAGCATGATCCCGAGCTCCTCCTCCATTTGCTTCAATTGCTGACTCAACGGCGGCTGAGCCATGTTCAGCCTTTTAGCCGCCCCCGTTATTTGACCTTCCTCTGCTATGGCGATAAAGTAACGCAGTTGCCGAATATCCACACGCAATGCCTTCTTTCCTTACGAGAATAGATCCATATGAAAACGATATGAAAATTAGATTATATGGATATTTTTCATATTGATGAAGCTATGATAGCATGTTTCCTGTGAATCTTCACTTCAAGGAAAAGACATAAAAGAAAGAAGGGAAATCCGTGCGTACGTGGATGGAAAAGCTATTTCACTTGCGCGCTTACGACACGACGTTTCAAAGGGAACTCATCGCCGGATTTATTGGCTTTGTCACCATTGTCTACATTGTTGCCGTAAACGCTTCGATTTTAAATGATGCTGGAATACCGATGGAAGCAGGCATTCTGGCGACTGTATTGACGGCATTTATCGGGTCACTTCTTATGGCCTTTTGGGCAAATGCTCCAATTATTCTGGTTCCCGGAATGGGGATCAACGCTCTGTTTACGTTCACGTTATGCCAATCGATGGGCCTTACTTGGCAGGAAGCGTTGGCTGCTGTTTTTGTTTCGGGTCTGATCTTTACTGTGATTGCCTTTACCAAGGCCGCGACGATATTGTCCAATGCGATTCCCGCTTCGCTAAAAGAAGCGATTACCGTAGGGATTGGGTTGTTCTTGACCTTCATCGGTCTGCAAAAGGGCGGGTTGATCGTCATGAATCCGTCTACATTTGTCGCGCTGGGTGACTTGTCCAGCCCGCATGTGATCGTCACGCTGATTACTTTGATTGTTACGTTGATTTTGTTTGTTCGCAATGTGCCGGGCAACTTCTTGATCGGAATTGCGGTTGGTACAGGACTTGGCTTTTTGTTCGGGATTGTCGAGCCAGGAGGGGGAGGAACGTTTTCGTTCGCGGATTACGGAAGCGTTTTTGCGGGTCTTTCCTTTTCTGCCATTTGGGCGTTGCCATTTTGGGTCGCGACCTTCTCATTGGCGATGGTGATCGTCTTTGAAAATATTGGCTTGATTCATGGACATACCTCGATGCTTGGACAGCCGCAGAAGTTCGGCCGCTCGTTGCAAGCGAACGCGTTGTCGGCTGCCATCTCTGGCATTTTGGGAACCAGTCCGACAGTTTCGACGGTGGAGACCGCGGCAGGAATCGCAGCAGGAGGACGGACGGGACTGACCGCACTTGTAACAGGCACCTTGTTCCTGCTCTCGCTCGGTTTGCTTCCTGTCATCAAAATGATTCCGGATGGAGCCATTGCTCCGGTGCTCATCATCATTGGCGCACTGATGCTGCAAAACGTACAGAATATCAATCTGAAGGACTTCTCTGAAGGCTTCCCTGCCTTTTTGATCATCGCGATTATCCCGCTGTCCTACAGCATTGTAGATGGAATTGCGTTTGGATTCGTGGCGTATCCGCTCATGAAGCTGGCATTGGGCAAACGTCGCGAAGTGCCTGCGCTGATGTACGTCATCGCGGGATTGTTCTTGCTGAATCTGATGCTGCCGATTTTCGCATAACGAGTAGTCTTCCCTCGACTTGGGTCGGGGGTTTTTTGTTCTGTTCTCTAGAAAGTGGCGCAAGGATTGTGAAATAATGGATGGAAAGTTTGAGATTTTCCAACGAGAAGAGATCCCGGTCAAGTGGGGGACGTTTGCCTGTGCATGCGGGAATCGTCTTGGGTTGTTCGAGTACCTGGATGCGGTTGAAAAAGAGGAGAAGCAAAAAAGACTTGCAAAAAAGTCCCTTTGCCAATGAGAGTGGCAAAGGGATTATTCGTGGAGAGATGCGTAAGAATTATCGTTTTACCAGCGTAAACGCTTGTTTTACTTGGTCAAGAGACATCATCAGAGGGATGAATTTCTTCCCTTCTTTGCTTGCTGGATCAAATACCGAGTCTTGAGGCAAGCTTGCTACATATACCGTGTTGGTTGCTTGGTTACGTGCAATTTCAGTACCGACTGGTGGCTCGTCCGGGTTGTTCAGTTTTTTCCAGTCATTCAGGTCAAACGCAGTAATAACCACAACAGGTGTACGATCCTCCGCTTTGTCAGCATTGAAGATGAAGCGGGTTACACTCTTTGCTTCTGGCAAGTATTCGTCTGCATTTGGTCCAGTTTTTTCCTCAACAAGGATGTTGCCGTTCCAAGATTTTGGTCCTTTAAAAGCAAAGGCAGAGTCTTGGCTTTTGAACGTATCATGATAGACTTCGAGTGGTTTTACGGCTGGTTCGAAGTTGGCACTCATCAATTCCCATTTGGTTTGGTTCCACTTCCATTTGGATTTGAGGTAGCCGCGAACATCTGCATTGTAATCGCCAGTCAGACGCTCTGTGCCTTCCAGTACGTAGAGACCATTTTTGTTTAGATCGATTGGCTTCAGTTCCACGAAGTCCGCCCCGACTACACCTGCTTTGTTGTTATCCAGACCTGGCAGGCTGAGCTCTTTCGCTTTTCCATCCTTGATGGTGTAGATGTGATTGGTTGTGTAGCCGCCGCTTCCGCCAGTGCTTGCAGTAACCATGATCTCGCCTTTTTTATCGTAAGTGAAATCTTGAACGGAGAGCTTCGGCTCGTAGCCGTCGTCCTTCACGTCGATGTTAAAAGATTTCTTCGTTTTGCCATCTGTTACTTTGATAGTGAGGTCCTTAACATATGGGCTGTTTTTCTCTTTTTTCCCGTACAGAACGACTGTGTCTGCGGCCTTGTCACCCGTTACGTCTGCTGTTTTTTTCGTAATCTCTTGCAAGCCTTTTGTTGTAGCAGTTGTGTTGCTTGCATCTGCTGTAATGGCATACCCACCAGTGAAAAGTACGGAAGTAAGTACTGTTCCTGTTACGAGTTTGTTCAAGTGTTTCATGTGTTTCATGTGATGAATCTCCTCCCCAGTCTTGTTGACTGTTCATGATGAAATGTGTAGTGTGCTGTATTTTGTGCTTGTCCTTGCTACACGTTCATTATGTACGATAGCGTGGATGCATTGGTTACAGACTATCGACATAAATCCTACAAATCGGTAACAGGTAAATATTAGTGTGCGAGGAGGTGGCTCGCTTCTTTTAGTAGTGCCTCGCTGCTTTGCTCCAACAGCATGGGGTAGAGACGAGTTTTGTCTGGAGCTAACGCGAGGAGCTGATCATATACCGCAGCGGAGGCATAGAGCAGGTCAGAATCGTGAATAATCTGCTGCAAGGAGCGTTCATCAGCGAATCCCGCGGTCATATGTTGAATCTGTTCGATACCTGCCTCTTGTACACGTCCCGCCATCCATTCCCCGCCCTTTTTTCCGAGACAAACAAACCCAACTGCACGGCCTGCCTCCAAGCGAGCGATCTCCAGAAGCGTGCTCGTCTGGGCGTTTGCTCCAATGATGAGGACCGATTTATGATAACGAGAAGCTAATTCTTTTACTTCCACTGCATGGTTGACGGTGGTGACAATTTGGTCGGCATCTTGTAAGGCAGAGAGGACATCTGAATGGTTTTCAAGATAGGCAACCTGAATGGGCTGACCGATGATCTCTTCTATTTTTCTACGATAAAAAGGATGATCATGCTCGTGACATTCCACCAAGAGCCATCGAGCTTCTTTTTTGGAGCGGGAAAGAAATAAATGTCCGTAAGCAATGGAAGCAAGCATAAGCTCATCCAGCGAAAACGGAAGCTGCTGCTGTGCCGCGGTCATGATTGTTTTGGCGTGATCATAAAGCGATTGCTGACGCATGCGAAAGGCAGTAATTGCAGGTTGGTCAGCGATAGAAGTACCGCGCCCCTTTTGCATATGGACGAGCCCTTCATCCCGTAGCTGTGTGTATACAGCATTAATGGTGTTGCGGTTGACTTGTAACTGATCGGCTAATTGGGCAGCAGGTGGAAGCATTTCCCCCGGTTGAAGGTGGCCTAGGCCAATGAGAAGCTTCAATTGTTCTTTGATTTGCACATGGATCGGGATTGGAAATTCCGCATTTAGCCGCACAAGTGATTGAGTCATGGATATTCGCCTCACAGTTTGGTGTTTGTATTCATTTTACTAAATATCTAGGTAACTAGCTATTATTTATGTTTTTGTAAGATACCTTACAGAACAAGAAAGGGTCACTTGCTACGATGTGAATAGGGGGTGGCTGTGATGAATAGTGGATGGAGCATAAAAGAATTTGTAGCCAAAATGAAAGGGAGAAGCAGAACGCCCTTGAAAATATCTGGCTCGGTGGCTTTGATTGGGGGCCTTGGCGGGTTAGTGACGATAGGGGTACTGGGCATGCTGACGGAATTAACTACCGCTGTCTGGTTGATGGCTTCCTTTGGGGCGAGTTGTGTGCTTGCTTTTGTGGCCTGGGATTCGCCGTTATCTCAGCCGCGCAATATTATCGGGGGGCATTTTTTCACCAGCTTGGTTGGCGTGCTGCTCTATCAAATAGGCGGTTCGCAGTTGTGGGTCGTAGCAGTTAGTGTCGGTCTTGCGATTGTCGCCATGCATGTTACGAAAACGACGCATCCTCCTGCTGGTGCCAATCCGATTGTCATTGTCATGGATGGCAAGGGGTGGGAGTTTTTATTGTCTCCGGTACTCATAGGTGCAGTAGTGGTGGTGCTGATTGCTCTGTTCGTCAATAACATGCATAAGAAACGTGCGTATCCTGTGTTTTGGGTATAGCAGTATCACGGTAAAAAATGGCCGCCTTTTAGTAGGTGGTCATTTTTTCATGTGGAAGGAAGAGGGGAGGGTAATTGACAAATGAATTTAAATACATAAAAGTATAGGTAACTAGGTATTTGGAGTGGCGAGGGATGTATCATGAATGAGCCGATCAAGCATGAGGGAATGGGGGAGCAAATCGTTCTTGCCAAGAAAACGGTGTTTCAGACACCGGCTGACACGCGAATGGGCATTTTCTTCATTCAAAAGGGACTCCTGCGTTTCTCTCGGCTGAACGAGGATGGAAAATCCTTTACCGTGGGATTGCTGGGACCTGGAGCTGTATTTGGCGAGATTGAGGAAATGGTGCTAGGGTCACGCGCTGTCTACATTGAAGCGATGCAAAAAACGACCCTTACTCATTGGAGTGCGACTCGGATGGTAGAAATGCTGCAAGCATGTCCACCAGACTTGAAAGAAATGATGTTCCAGTTGTCCAAACGATTGGCCGAACAAGAGGAGCGGATGGAAAAGCTCGCTTTGGAATCGGTTAGGGATCGCGTACTCCATCTGTTGGTTCAGTTGTGTCAGCGATTTGGAAAAGTAGAAGAGCCATTTTGGAAATTGACCGTATCTCTCTCCCATCAGGAAATTGCCAATATGGTGGGGGCGACCAGAGAAACCGTTTCATTAGCTTTAGCCAGTTTGGTCGATGAGGGAATGGTGTTGGTGTCCCGCATGTCGATTGCTGTGCATGCATCGAGAATGGTTGATAAAAAAAGAGAATGCAAGTAAAATGATTGAATGCTCAAAACGGGCCGCGGTTCGTAAACTCCCGCGTTATCAAAACTAGGAGGAAATCATATGTTTAATTTTTGGATCGGAGTTCTTTTTGCTCTGGTGAACTTCGGGCTGTTCCTGCTCTGCTACCGATTATTCGGCAGAATGGGACTGTACGCGTGGATTGGGATGGCTACTGTGCTGGCCAACATTCAGGTGGTCAAAACAATCGAGATGTTCGGATTGGTCATGACACTCGGCAATACGATCTATGCTTCTATTTATTTGGTAAGCGATCTATTGAACGAGAAGTATGGGGAAAGAGAAGCGAAAAAAGCCGTGTGGTTCGGCTTCTTTACCTTAATTGCGGCAACGATCATCATGCAGCTCGTATTGGTGTTTGAACCACAGGAAACAGATATCGCCCAAGGTTCCTTAGAGACGATTTTTGGCTTGATGCCAAGAGTGGCATTGGGTAGCTTGTGTGCGTATTTTGTCAGCCAATTTGTCGACGTGAAAATCTATTCGTGGTTGAAGAAAAAATGCCCAGGCCCAAATCAGCTCTGGATTCGCAATAATGGAAGCACGCTCTTCAGTCAATTGCTCGACTCCGTTACCTTTTGTACGATTGCCTTTTTGGGCGAATTCCCGATGGACGTATGGTGGCAAATCCTGTTGACTACCTACCTGATCAAGTTTATCGTATCGGCAGCTTCGACGCCGGTTCTTTATATCGCACGCAGTATGAAAGTAGACGAAAGCTAATTGACAAAAACAGAGAAAAACCGCCAAGGACGATGGAGCTTGGCGGTTTTTGTTTTTACAAGTTTAGAAGGATTATACAAACTTTACATCAAATTTACATAAGGTTCAGGTTATACGTTTACCATCTTATAGTAGTTACTTCCGAATGATGTGAGGAGGAATGATGCAAGAATGTTGAAAAAAAGAGGGAATACTTCCCGATGGCCGAAGCTGGCGTTAATAGCCGCGGTCATGATGGGAACTGTTTTGCCGACCGGGTGGATGCCACAGGCAAAGGCTGCGCGGGCTGATCATGTGGTGATCAGTGAGGTGTATGGGGGTGGTGGGAACTCCGGTGCCCTGTACAAGAATGACTTCATTGAACTGTATAACCCGACAGACACGGCTGTTTCGGTTGGAGGCTGGTCCGTGCAGTATGCTTCTGCTACGGGAACGAATTGGGCCAAGACAGACCTGACAGGAAGCATTGCCCCTTACGGCTTTTATTTGGTACGGCTAGCATCATCGGGTGCAACAGGGGGTGAACTGCCAACTCCTGACGATAGCGGGACACTGAACTTGTCAGGGGCGAATGGGAAGGTTGCGCTGGTCAAGGATGGTGTCCCGTTGACAGGGGCGGATGTCACCTCCCAGGCAAATGTCGTGGATATGGTCGGCTTTGGTACTGCGAATTCATCTGAGGGCAACTCACCAGCACCAGCTCCCTCGAATACGACCAGCGCCCAACGCATTAGCGAAGCCAGCGGCATGGTACCGAACGGAGGAAATGGCTGGGATACCAATAACAACAGTAACGATTTTATCACAGGGGCACCTACCCCGAAAAACACGCAAAGCCCGGTAGAACCGCCGCTACCAACAGATGTGACCGAAAAGCTGAATGCCACAGAACTTATTTTTGATCTTACTGATCCTATCCAAGCAACAATTCGCGGCTATGTCGGTCAAGGGCGGACGATTAAGGTTTATGCGAGT
Organism: Brevibacillus sp. Leaf182; assembly: GCF_001423865.2. Lineage (NCBI taxonomy): Bacteria > Bacillati > Bacillota > Bacilli > Caryophanales > Paenibacillaceae > Brevibacillus > Brevibacillus sp. Leaf182. The sequence goes on from NZ_LMPN02000023.1 coordinate 205,138, forward strand.
CAGCCTACAGGAACAGGTAGCGACACCCCTTTAGCACAGCAAGATTCGGATGCTTCTGGACGAATCGAGCTGACTTTTGCCAATCCCGATCCAAATGCGCAGGGAGTCTATCTCACGGCAACGGAAGGGAGCAAGAAGGAGAGCGCAAGTATTGAGCTGAGGCCAGCGGTAGCCAGCCCAGCTTTGATCCAGGATAAAGTCAGCCTGCAAGTATTGAACGGTGTGGGCGAGCTGCGAGGAGAAGCAGGTGCGGCAGCAGGGAATGCGATACTGCGCGCATACGATCCCCAAAAACAACCGCTGATGCTTAGTAACAAAGAAACAGGAACGGCACACGCAAACGGGTCATTTTCTTTTACGATTCCAAACATCGATCAGTTTGATCATATTCTCGTAACGCAGCAAACAGTTGGGGAATATGGCAAGTCGTTTGAGAGCTCAGAAGTTAGCGTCACCAAGTCAGCCGTAGGTTCGACGACGATTGCTGAAGCAAGAAGCACCCCCGTAGGAACGAACGTGATTGTCGTCGGAACGGTGACGGCGATGTTTGAAGCGGGCGGACAAAACAACGTGTATTTCCAAGATGAGACGGCGGGACTCGTACTTCGTGCGCCAGGGCTGACTGGCAAAATTGAAGTGGGAGACAAGATCCGAGCAACCGGAAAAATGAATGATTATTATGGACTGGCTCAACTTGAGGCGCTCACCAATAACGTGGAAATCGTGCAAAAGCAAGCAGGTGTGCCTAACCCGCAAGTCGTGACTTCCACTGATTTTGCGGCTGCTACAGGAGAGGCTTTGGAAGGCAAGCTGGTGACGGTAAAGGTAGTTACGATCAAATCGGTATCAAGCGGCAACTACACGCTGGAGGATCAGCACGGTGCGTTTGTGTCTCGACCGGATGCTTCTCTTCCGCTCCCAGTGAACAAGAGCTATGCAGCTATTACAGGCGTGGTGAACTACGACCGCAATGTATACAAGCTGGTGCCGCGCACTGTCGCTGATCTCGTAGAGGACGAGAATAAAGTCCCCATGGTCACAGCGAGTCCGGCAGGTCCTATGGTGACAAAAGGAACAAATGTCACGTTCTCAACGACGATGGCTGACGCCACGATCTTCTATACAACAGATGGTTCAATGCCTAGTAGAGCAAGCATCAAGTATACGAGACCAATCCCGATTGACGCAGATACGACCCTTTCAGCCATAGCTGTCAAGGATGGTTACACAGACAGTAATGTAGCGACCTTCCGCTACGTGATTCAAAAAGAGAATGTTCGGATTCATGATATCCAAGGAACGTCCCACCGATCAGTGATGGCGGATGGAACGGTGAATAATGTTCCGGGAATCGTAACGGCTATCGTCAGAAGCGGCAGCAATGTACAAGGCTTTTATATGCAAGACCCGCAACCGGACGCAGACCCATTTACCTCCGAAGGTATTTACGTTTACGAGCCAAAAGCAGCGGTCAACCCTGGCGATGAAGTAACCGTCAGCGGAACCGTCAAGGAATACGTGCCATCGAACAGAGCGGGTACAGACCTTACCCAGACGCAAATTGATGCGACCTCTTACGCCGTTGTCAAGCCAGGCCAATCACTCCCAGAACCACTCATCCTGGGCAAAGACAACTATGAATATCCAAAAGGGATCATCGACAACGACAGCCTTGGCAAATTCGACCCAGATCAAGACGGCATCGACTTCTGGGAAAGTCTCGAAGGCATGCTGGTACAGATCGACAATCCAATCGTCGTTGGCGAAACCAAGACGTTTACGAATCCACGTGCAACGGAATTTGTCGTTATCGATGATCGGGCCCATCCGAATCAGCCACGTACGCCAACTGGCGGTGTGGTACTGGAGGCCAATGATTTTCACCCTGAGCGCATCACAGTATCGGACAAACTCGAAAGGATTACTGGAGAGGTAAAAGTCGGCGACAAATTTGACGGACCACTGGTAGGCATCATTGACTACAGCTTCGCGAACTACAAGCTGTTCCATACACGCGAATTTACGGTACAGGCAAGCCATTATGAGCCGCCAGTGACAAGTATTTCCCCAAAAGAGGACAAGCTGACAATCGCTACGTACAATATCGAGAATTTCTCGGCTAAAACCGATTTTGCCAAAATCAATCGCATCGCCGAGACGATCGTGGACAACATGAAGGGGCCGGATATTATCGGTGTGGTGGAAATGCAGGACGACAATGGGCCGACGGACAATGGGCAAACAGATGCTTCACAGTCTGCGGATGCATTGATCAAAGCGATTGAAAACAAAAATGGCCCGACTTATGGATACACCGATATCGCGCCACAGAACAATCAGGATGGTGGACAGCCAGGAGGGAATATCCGTGTTGGGTTCTTTTACAACCCAGAACGGGTACAACTGGCAGCAGGAACGCCAGGAGGCGCGACAGATGCAGTGCAAATCGAGACAAGAGATGGCGTGGCGCATCTTTCCGTCAATCCAGGGCGGGTAGATCCGACCAACGAGGCGTTTGCTTCGAGCCGTAAGCCACTGGCAGCGGAATTCATTTTCCAAGGCGAGCCTGTCATTGTCATCGCCAACCATTTCAACTCCAAGGGTGGAGATCAAGCACTGTTTGGAAAAGATCAGCCGCCACAGCTAGTGAGTGAAGTACAACGCATGAAAATTGCCCGTGTGTTAAATAACTTTGTAAAAGAAATCCATGCGGCGGAAGCGAAAGCAAATGTTGTGGTGCTGGGCGATCTCAACGATTTCCCGTTTTCGAATCCGGTGCAGGAATTGGCTGATGGCTTTTTGACCAATATGGTGGAGAAACTGCCGAAGGGTAAGCAGTATACGTACGTGTACCAAGGGAACTCCCAAGTCTTGGATCAAATTTTGGTCAGCAACCATTTGGAGGATGACACGAAGGTTGATATCGTTCACATCAACGCTGGCTTGACCGAGAGCGAGGGACGTGTGAGTGATCATAATCCTGTCCTTGTACAGTTGGACTTGAAGGATCGAGGCACGCCGGAAAAATCAGCACAAGAAGTGGCAGAAAGCATCACGCAGCTTACACAGCCAGCAGCGGGTGAGAAGCGCTTGAAGCTGCCAGAAGTACCTACAGGCTTTACCATCGCGATCAAGTCGTCTAGTGATCCAGCGATCATTGCGCTAGACGGTAAAATTACGCCGCCAAATCGCCAGACGAATGTAGACCTGATTTTGGAGGTCACACGATTATCTGATCAATCGACAGCAGTTACTAAAGCATTGACAGTAAAGGTTCCAGCCAAGCCGGACTCACCGCCGCCAGTTACACCGCCGGACAGAACACCGACACCGGACTCGCAGCGAGAGTTGAACAAGCAAGCCGCTCAGGTCATCTCCGCAAGTAACGAGGAGAACAGCATTTTGGGACAGGTGGATCAAGTTCTCAGCCATCTGGAAAAACTTCTGGATGCCGAGCAATGGACGTCGACTGAGAAATGGGAGACAGTCACCGATACGATCACGACTGTACTCGAGGCAGTGGCCGAGCAGGCCGAGCTAGGAATCATTAGTGAAGAGACACTCCAAGATGTGACGAAGAGCTTTTTGGACAAAGCATTTGACCCGCTCACAGAAGATGGCATTGAGGATGAAGAGATTGCCCGCCTGGCACTCGCCTCCTTGACAAGCTTGGCGAAAACAGCGCTGGAGCCGCTCGATGAAAAGAATATTGCCAAAGAGGTAGCCAAGCATGTCCGTACGCTGGCGGAAGAGCTTTTGAAAAAGCTTGGCACTGTCGTCATTGAAGATGGGGATGAGATCAAGGCAGATGACGAACAAGTAGATGAGCTTCTAGACGTACTCGGGGAATTCATGAAAGCAATCGAGTCCGTGAAAGACAAGATCGGCTTTGCTCCGGTACTGTTCGTTCAAGTGGAAGAAAGCGATGACGATTCGATCGATACGCGTTCTCGCAAGGAAGAATCAAACGAACCGACGGTAACCTTGGAGCAGAAGCTGGTTGAGCAATTGAAGGAAAAAGAGGTAGGAATCCGAGTCACCTTGGACAGTGAAGCATGGGTAGAAGTGCCGGGCGCATACTTTGCTGCTGAGCGTGCACGAGAGTTTGCTCTCTCCCTGACAGAAGCAGATGGAAGCGGCTGGAAGGGCGTGCCAAACCCGGGCGAAGCTTATCAATTGCAAGCGTGGAGCAAGGGTAAAAAGCTGACAAGCCTCGGAAAAACAGGCTTTACACTCGGGCTACCAGTCGCAGAAGACGCAAGCGAAAAGCTCCAAGCCTACGTGTTCCGAAGCAATATGTGGAGACCAGCTATGGGGCTTAAGGGAAAACCGATCAAAGTGGTAAAAGAAGGCGATGTAGGGATTTTTACAGTGGCGACGTCTTCCTCTTATGTTGTCGGTGAGACTGCCCTGAAAAGGATCGAGATCAAACCGAAGTCTCTCAAGCTAGCACAGGGTGAGGAAGCACAGCTCGAGGTTACAGCTATTCTCGGAAACGATGCAGAAGAAGACGTTACGGATGCAGAAGGAATCGAGTTCACATCGAGCAAGCCCGATCAGGTAGAGGTAGATGAAACTGGCCGGATTCTCGTTTTGGAGGATGCCAAACCAAAGACGAGAGTAACCATCACGATCAGCTATGCTGGCAAGACGGCCAAGGTAACCGTTACAGTTAAGTAGCAACGAGTAAAAAAACGGGGTGGGAGATAGCTTCCCAGCCCGTTTTTGTTGTGGAAAATGGATTAGATACGTGCCATCCCCATCGCTTTTTCAACCTTGTACAGCATCTCGTTCGCGACCTTATTCGCTTTGTCTGCCCCGGCAGTCAGGATATCATCCAGCTCAGAGGAGTGGAATAGCTGCTCGAAGCGTTCTTGAATCGGACGGAGTGTTTCTACGACAACTTCAGCCAGCTCGGTTTTGAATGCGCCGTAGCCCTTGCCCTCGTACATCGCTTCGATCTCATCCAGTGTTTTTCCGGAGCAGAGGGAGTAGATGGTCATGAGGTTAGAGACAGCAGGCTTTTCTGCTTTGTCATATCGCACAACGCTGTCGGAATCCGTTTGCGCGCGCTTGATTTTTTTCGTGATGGTGTCTGCATCATCCAGCATGGAGATGAAGGCGCCTTGGTTTGGATCGGATTTGCTCATTTTCTTGGTGCCTTCAGCAAGGGACATGATGCGTGCACCAGTCTCCGGCAGGCGAACTTCTGGAATGGTGAAAATGTCGCCATAACGGTTGTTAAAACGAGCAGCTAAATCACGAGTCAGCTCCAGATGCTGCTTCTGGTCCTCGCCCACAGGGACGAAATCAGTGCCGTACAGCAAAATATCAGCAGCCATCAATGGAGGATAAGCCAGCAGACCGCCTGGAATGGATTCGCCGCGACCATCGGATTTGTCCTTGAATTGAGTCATGCGCTCCAATTCACCCAAGTAAGAGGTACACAGCATGATCCAGCCGAGCTTGGCATGGGCAGGTACTTCCGATTGGACGAACAGCGTCATTTTGTTCGGATCGAGGCCAACGGACAAATAGAGGGCCGCGAGACGACGGATGTTTTCGCGCAGGACAGCAGGCTCCTGTGGAACGGTGATCGCATGCTGGTCTACGATGCAGTAAAAGCAGTTGAACTGATCTTGAAGCGGAACGAAGTGCTTCATTGCGCCCAAGTAGTTGCCGAGAGTCAGAATACCGCTCGGTTGAATGCCGGAAAAGATGGTTTTCATGGGAAAGCTGCTCCTTTCAATCGTGAAATATGGATTCAAAAAGTCGATTTTTTGAATGTCCGATTAAATACAAAAAGGTCCATCCGCCCTGGACAGGGACGAATGAACCGTGGTGCCACCCTTGTTATTTCACGCAAGGAATCATCCATACGCAAAATCTCTTTGATCCGTACCGTTTCTGTGTAAGACAGCTTGATACGGTGTCCATTGTAACGTACGGACGTAACGCCAAAGCCTACTGCCGCCATGAGAGCGGGTTCGGTTTGGAGCTCGGAAGCCCATTCATCATTTCCTTAACACTGATTCGCACCAACCATCAGCTCTCTGAAGTCTCGCAAAATGACTACTCTTCTTCCTCATTGCCATCAAATGATACCCTTTGAGCAAACATTTTACATAGAGTGGAATAAAAAAGCAAGTGGGTCTTGACAAGAAAAACCAAAAGTTGTAAAAGTAACTCAATAGTTATATAACTGACGAGTTACTTTTGGGGTGAAAAAATGACCAATGACAAATTGTCAAAAGGGGAGCTGAGTCGCAGTCGGTTGCTTGCGGCGGCAGCTTCTGAGTTCGCGGCAAAAGGCTTTCATCGTACGCGGGTGAGTGACATCGTGAAAGCAGCAGGCCTGACACAGGCGTCGTTTTATCAGTACTTCGACAGCAAGGAAGGTCTGCATCAGCAGTTGACGGACACATTCATCACCAAGCTGTGGGAATTGGCGGACAGCGGTCAAAAGGTAACGGCCTTGACGAAGGCAGATGCCTTCCATCAGGTACGGGAGAATCTGCTCGCTTTATTCCGATTTTTTCAGGAACAGCCTGACTTGACCCGGATCGTGCTGTATCAGGCAGAAGAGGGCGAAGAGCTGCATCGCAAGCTGGCTTCGATTGTTGCTGTCAACTTGCGACAAAATCAGAATGCCGGGCATGTCCGTATCGAGTTGTCAGTGGAGGTGGCAGCAGAGGCAATGATCGCAGTCGTAGACCGTTTGACGACACGGTATTTGCTGACGGGGGAGAAAACGGCGGAGAAGCTTGCGGACGATGCGGTATCTTTTTTGGCATATGGAATTTTGCAGGCAAACGAATAGGAGGAGGGTGCGTGTATGCTGGAGCTGTCCCATCTGATTTGGCTGTTTTTAGTCGTTTTCATGTTTCATGATTTCGAGGAGATCGTGATGGTAGAAGGTTGGGTGCGAGCTAAAAAAGACATCATTAGACAGACCGTGCCAGAACGGCTTATAAAGCTCATAGAGCCGTCACTTTCGATGAACACGGCGCAATTTACCATCGCAGTCTCTTGTATTTTCGCGGTTTTATCGGCAGCGGTCATTCTGACTGTCACGACACTTTCGGCTGGAACGTACCTCCCGTTTTTTCTGGTTTGTCTGCACGTGATGTTTCTCCATGTGTTCATGCATGTTGGGCATACCATTGTCCTTCGCATGTACACACCAGGTGTAGTGACGGCTGTGGCATTGGTTTTGCCGTATAGTTTGTATACGTATGATCGATTGCTTGAGGCTGGGCTTGTGATGTGGTCGTTGCTATGGAGCACGTTGCCGTACAGCTTGCTGATCATACCTGTTTTGTACGTGGCACACCGGATTGGGGAGGCAGCAGGTAATATGATCCCTCGATGAGAAAAAGAGAGGGAGTATGTTATCCTAGTAGGAAGAGATTGGTGTGAAAGAGGGAATTTTGTTGAAGCTGCGACTAGGCGTAATAGGCGCGGATGATTCACTTGCCATCATCGAATCAGTCATGCGAGAGTTTCCCGAAATTGAATACTTGCCGATTGTCTATTGGAAAGAAGAAGAAATCCTCGATCTGATCTTGCCGCATGTGGATGAGGTGGACATGTGGCTTTTCTCCGGACAGGTCCCTTATGCCATGGTGAGCGAGTCAGGCAAGGTCCAAGTGCCGATGGCTTATGTGCCTCATCTCGGTGCGAGCTTGTACAGAACCTTGCTTCACCTGTCTCATCAATTGGGAATCCGGGTGGATGAAGTGAGCTTTGATACATTTTCGCCAGAAGAACTGGAGCATTTTATGGACGAGGCGGGTATCGCTGGTGGATACAAATGGCTCAAGCATTACGAGGGAGCAATCTCAGCCGATGAACTGGCCGATTACCACGAACAGCTTTGGAGGGCAGGCAAGACAAAGGTGGCTGTCACCTGCTTGCGGACAGCAGATGTAGAACTGGCACGCAGAGGTGTCCCTGTACATCGGGTCGTGCCGACACGTGCAGGCGTGATTTCGGTCATTCACATGCTTTTGCGAACGCACGAAATGCTTCACTTCAAAGATACCCAAATTGCCGTGCAGATGATGGAGATCGATCCATTTCGCGAGCTTGCCGGTGGCAACTTTTCCACAGATGAATGGCAAAATGCCGAGATCAAGACGATGGAAAAGCTGTTGCGCTACGCGAAGCATTTGCAAGGCTCACTGAAGACAGCGGGTCCCGGACGCTACGTCATTTTTACAACGCGGGGCAACCTGCAAGAAGTGACCCGTGACTATGCGACCATGCCGGATTTGGAAGAACTGTTTGGCATTCGCGCTGATCTGGTGACGTGTGGAATCGGGATCGGCAAGACCGCTTATGAAGCAGAAATCCACGGTGGCGCGGCTTTGCTGCACGCCAAAGAGCGCGGGACAGGTAATTGGATGGTCTTCTTTGATGACAAAAGCGTCGTAGGGCCGCTTGGTCGTGATGAACAGATCACCTATCGGTACGACTCAGAAAAGCTGCAAGAGCTCAGCCAGCTAACCTCTTTGAGTGTCATGACGCTCGCCAAGCTTTACTCCATACTCAAAAAGCGAGGTTCTCAGGAAATTCATGCGACAGAATTAGCCTCATATCTGCAAATTCTGCCACGAAGCGCCAGACGAATTCTGATTGAACTGGAGTCAAAGGGACTAGCGCAAGTGATCAGAGAAGAAAACCCGCACCCGCGCGGAAGACCGCGAAAGGTGTATCGGATCGTATGGCAATCGCAATTGTAATAAATTTACCAATTAATCATTTCTTTCGGGAAATGATTTTTTTGTCGTTAAAAAATTGTTCTCAAATTCACATTTATGACAAATAATAAGAGATGTAAACAACTATGAACTTACATAAAAAACAATATTTTCCAAGGAGGAGTTAACGAGTATGAAGAAATCGGTTTTTGCAGTAACACTCAGCTTCGCATTGGGTACTTCTACATTCCTGCCGCTTGCTGCGCAGGCAGAATCCGAAAGCATCGTCTATAGCGCTGAGTGGGATACCCCCGAATTTATCGGAGAAGAGTTCGAGGCAGAAGACCTGGATGGCGAAGACAAAGTTTGGGGATTCCTGGAGCAACATCAAGATTCCTTCCGCATTGATGGAGATGTGAAAGATCACTTTAAAGTGCTAGATGAAGTGACAGACAAAGAGACAGACATGACTCACTACCGCGTACAAGAAATGTACGAGGGCATCCCGGTCTATGGTTATCAGCAGACGATTCACGTAAACGAGGATGGAAATGTAACAGCATTCCTCGGAAACTACGCGCCTGACCTGTCAGACAATGATAAGCTGACGAAAAAACCAAAACTCAAGGCAGATAAGGCAGTCAAAGAGGCCATCAAGGATTTGGAGGATGAGATTGACGAAAAAGTGGAGAAGTTCGAGGTGAAGCCAAAAGGGAACCTCTATATCTACATCCACGAAGATGAATCGTACTTGGCTTACGAAGTGGAGCTGAATTTCCTTGATCCGCTGCCAGGCCGTTGGAAGTATTTCATCGATGCTAATTCTGGTGACGTGATCAACAAATACAATATGCTCCATGAGATTACAGGAACTGGTACGGGGGTACTTGGTGACTCTAAGTCCTTCGAAGTAACGAAAGTAAGCAATACAAACTACACGGCGAAAGATACGACGCGCGGTAAGGGAATTGAGACGTACACGGCACGGAACAGATATACCCTCCCAGGCACTCTTGGCTCTGATACCGATAACAAATGGACAGATGGCGCACTTGTTGATGCGCATGCCTATGCACAGAAAACCTACGATTACTACAAAAACGCACATAACCGCAACAGCTATGACAACAATGGAGCGAAAATGATTTCTACTGTCCATTACGGTACCAGCTACAACAACGCATTCTGGAACGGCGTGCAAATGGTATACGGGGATGGAGATGGAAGTGTATTCCGCCCATTGTCTGCCGGCTTGGATGTCGTTGCACATGAATTAACACATGCCGTAACAGAAAAAACAGCCAATTTGATCTATCAAAATGAGTCCGGTGCGTTAAATGAATCCATCTCTGATATCTTCGGGGCAATGATTGACGACGATGATTGGCTCATGGGTGAAGATGTATACACACCAGGAACGCCTGGAGATGCACTGCGCTCTCTCGAAGATCCAACAATTGCTGGAGATCCTGACCACTACAGCGATCGCTACACGGGTCCAAATGACAATGGAGGCGTACACATTAACAGCGGTATCAACAACAAAGCGGCATATCTCCTCGCAGAGGGTGGTTCACACCACGGTGTAACGGTCACAGGCATTGGTCGCAATGACACAGCAAAAATCTACTACTACGCTCTAACTAACTACCTCAATCCAAACTCTAATTTCTCCGCTATGCGACAAGCAGCTATTCAATCCGCAACAGTTCTTTTCGGTGCTAATTCCCAACAAGTAGAATCTGTAAGAGATGCGTATGATGCAATTGGTGTGCAATAATCACTAAGATATTTCGTATCACGAAATACTTGTCATACTATTATAAATTGTCTTGCTCCTATTGTGGGGCAAGGCAATTTTTTGTATGTTGATGGTTAACCGCGTGTGTATATGAAGTTAGAAAGGAGTACCCCATGGATCATTTCAAAACCATATTGAGACACCAGTATGATATAGAGGCTGTTGATGTTACCCCTCAGCAAGGAGGATGGTCGGCGCTTGCTTATAAAGTCAACAGCGACCTGCATTCCTATTTCTTGAAGGTCTATGAAAAAAGTAGAGCATCTACGCCCAAGTGGACAGCGTTGATTGACAAGTATGTTCCCATTATCCAGTGGCTATCACGCGAGACCAGACTACAAGGCAAACTTCCAGTTCCACTACTGACTAGAAACGCAGCGTATAAACATGAAGACGACATGGGCATCTATCAACTGTTTGCATATATTGAGGGGAAAACCATTGGGAGCCAAGCGTTAAACTCGATGCAAGTTCGCCAGCTAGCTGAAATCATAGCGGAGTTGCATTTGTACGGGGAAGAAATCCCGGTTAGTACGTCTGCAATCAAGGAAGACTTCCTCATTCCATTTGCCGAGCAGTTTAGAGAAATGCTGAATGACGATATCCATCGTCTGCCTGATGATGTGAATGAAATCGTCCAACCTTTTGCCAATATACTGGCTACCCGCATGAATGATTTGGAGATGATTGCAGAGGAATTGCGAGGCAGTGAGGTAAAAATGAAGCTTTGCCATACGGACGTTCACAACTGGAACCTGATGCAATCTGGTCAAGAGCTCATTCTCATAGATTGGGAAGGATTGAGGCTGGCTCCGGTAGAAGCCGATCTGATGTTCTTAGTAGATCAGCCTTTTTTAGAGGAGTTTATGGCTACCTATCGGAAGACACATACAAATTATGTGGTCAATCGACAAGCGCTGGAATTCTATCAAATCCGGCGTAGGCTGGAAGATATATGTGAACTGTTAGAGCAGCTTTTGTTTGATGAGCAAGAGGAGAAGGATCGAGTAGAGACGATCGCGCATTTGAAAGGGGAATTGAGTAAGGTTGATAGGAGGTTAATATGATCGACGTTGCTTACCTGAAAGGGTTATTCCTAAATAGAAGGGAAGATCTGGATCTCAGATTGGGTGATATTGGTGATTTGCTTGAGTATGGAAACCCTAATCGGAATGACGTATAACATTTACAAAGTATGCCCTAGAACTTGCGATTGCAGAAGAAAACTTTGATATAAAGGAAAGTTTGTTTTATCTACTCATGAATGCAGTAACCTTTCAAGGAGTCGCAAGAAATGTAGAATGGGATCCATTAGCAGATGTTCTGCCAACACTAGACGACGCTATCCTTGACTATGCATTAACTATCCTCGGGTGTTCAAAAAATCGAAAATTTATAAAAGTAATTGAGCCGTACTTACAATCTCCAAACGATTCTATTAGGGAAACTGCGGAGGAAGCATTGGAGGAAATCAATTATAACGTAGAAGGATCTTCATAAGGAAATCAGCGAAGGTAGACGAGTAAATCTGAACCAAAAATCGAACAGCTATTCCGAGAAGCTGGCTTTACGAATATAGGCAGGTTTCATTCTACGGGACTTTTTGGGGGATGGATTTGCCATGCGGAATGAATGGTTGCCGCCTTTTCAAAATAGACAGACTATTATACAATTAAGGACATAACCGTTAATCAACCGTTATTGGTTCTGCATAGAAGGAGGAGTGGCACGTCATGATCAATTCGGATCGATTGTGGGATCGATTGGGACAGCTTGGCAACATTGGGAAGCAAGAGGCGGGCGGCATCACGCGGTTGTCTTTTACGCCTGAGGAACGGGCGGCAAAAGATCTCGTCACAGGCTTTATGAAGGAAGCAGGTCTCTCCGTTCGCGAAGATGAGGTTGGGAACTTGATTGGGCGAAAAGAAGGGAAAAATCCGGCCGCTCCTGTCGTTTTGGTTGGCTCGCATATCGACTCCGTACCAAATGGCGGCGATTATGACGGCCCACTTGGCGTACTGGCTGGCGTAGAAGTTTTACAGACGATGCAGGAACTTGGGATCGAAACAGAGCATTCGATCGAAGTCATCGCGTTCACGGATGAAGAAGGAACGCGTTTTGGTTACGGGATGATCGGGAGTCGAGGTATCGCGGGTCTGATCAAGCGGGATGAGTTGGAACAAGCAGACAAGAATGGGGTCTCGATTGCCGAAGCAATGCGGCAAACGGGGCTTGATCCTGAACGCACCAGTCTCGCCGCGAGAACTCCCGGAAGTGTGAAGGCATATGTGGAGCTACATATCGAGCAAGGCAAGGTACTGGAGAGCCGCGGGCTATCTGTTGGGATCGTGACAGGCGTGGCGGGCCCACTCTGGCTGAATTTCGTGCTAGAGGGAGAAGCCGGTCATGCCGGGGCAACGCCGATGAATTTGCGCCGTGATCCGATGGCAGCAGCCGCTCAGGTGATGCTTGCCATCGAGGAAGAAGCCGGACGGACAGGAACTAGTGTAGGGACCGTTGGAAGGCTGCAAGCTTTCCCAGGCGGAGTGAACGTCATCCCTGGACGAGTCGAGTTTTCGCTTGATTTGCGTGACGTGGACGAAGCGATCCGCGATGAAGTGGAACAGCGCATTTACGAACGGGCAAAAGCGATTTGTGCTGAGCGCAATGTGACGTTGAAAGTAGAGCTGCTGCAACGCATAGCTCCTGCTGTATGCTCGGATGATATCCAGAATGCAGTAGCCGAAGCGTGTGAGGCAGAAGGCTTGGAAGCATTTAGACTGCCGAGTGGGGCAGGGCATGATTGCATGCAGCTAGTTGAGCTGTGCCCGGTTGGCATGATTTTCGCCCGATCCAAGGATGGCATTAGTCACAACCCGGCAGAATTCACGACAAAAGAGGATTGTGCAAACGGAGCGCAAGTACTGTACCGCACCGTTTTATCCTTAGCAAAATAGGCATAAGAGATAGTAAGTGGGGGAGCCACGTAAATCAGGAGGAGAGCGGCATGACAGCAACGGCGGTGGTAACGCTTAACAAGGCGGTCGAAGAAATTAAGGATCAGGTAATCGCGTGGAGACGCTATTTGCACGAGAACCCTGAATTATCCTTCCATGAAGAAAAAACAGCACAGTTTGTGTATGAGACACTGCTTACCTTTGGGAATCTGGAAGTGTCCAGACCGACGAAAAACAGTGTAATGGCCAGATTGATTGGTTCCGAGCCTGGGAAAGTGCTCGCCATGCGCGCTGACATGGACGCATTGCCGATTACGGAAGAGAATACGTTTGAATTCGTATCGAAAAATCCAGGCGTCATGCATGCGTGCGGACACGACGGACATACTTCCATGCTGCTCGGAACGGCAAAGCTGCTGTCCGGGATGAAGGATCAGATCAAGGGAGAGGTTCGTTTCTTCTTCCAGCACGCAGAGGAAGTATACCCGGGCGGAGCGGAGGAAATGGTACAGGCAGGCGTCATGGACGGCGTAGACATGGTGATTGGTACACATCTGTGGTCGACGATGGAGTTTGGGACAGTGGGTATCTGCCCAGGTCCAATGATGGCAGCGCCTGATACATTCTGGATCACCGTTCTTGGAAAAGGCGGACATGCGGCGCTCCCGCATGAAACGATCGACAGCATCGCGATTGCGGCTCAAGTGGTGACTAATCTCCAGCACGTCGTATCCCGCAATGCCGATCCGCTCGATAATCTGGTTCTCTCTGTCACACAATTTGTGGGGGGAACGACACATAATGTCATTCCGGGTGCTGTAGAGATTTGCGGGACAGTCCGCAGCTTTGACAAAAATCTGCGCGAGTCCGTTCCGGGACTCATGGAACGCGTGATCAAAGGCATTACAGAAGCACACGGCGCGGGGTACAAGTTCAAGTACGAATTTGGTTATCGCCCGGTTATCAACGATGCCGAAGTGACGAAATTGATGGAAGAGGTCGTGGAAGAATCACTGGGAGCAGAGTGGGTAGAGCATATGCGTCCAACCATGGGTGGCGAAGATTTCTCCGCCTTCCAGCAAAAAGCACCAGGCTGCTTCTTCTATGTCGCTGCCGGAAACAAAGAAAAAGGCATCACCTATCCGCACCACCATCCACGCTTTACGATCGACGAGGATGCGCTCGAAGTTGGCGTAAAAATGTTCGTCAACGCAGCAAGAAAAATCGTGATGTAACCAGAGTGGCACACAGGCAAAAAGAGCTTCCAGTCAAGAGAGACGAGAAGCTCTTTTTGGCGTGCGAAAGGCGATATCAGACCTTAGTGGGTGAGCTCTTTTTCTTTGGTGTGAAATGATTTTTGAATCTGCGAAATTTGTCCGGCATGGATACCCGTGTGATACATGAGGCGACCCAATGCTTCTAATGGAGTAGAAGACCCCAATGGCGTTTCGACGGGCTTGTGCCAAGCGTCCTCCGGTAAGTCACGCATCGCATCGATCAAGTGTTGGTTGGAAGCGGTCATAAAATCAGCGAGCTCTTGCAGGTTGGTAAATGCAACTTTGGTTCCGACAGGACCGTTTTTCGTCAACAATTCTACGTCCGCTGGGATGCTCCGACCGAAAAACCATTCGGCAAACATGTACTCGACCTCAGCGCTATGGCGCAGCATATACCCGATGGAGACTGCATTCATGCTCAAACGCAAATCTTGTTCGGGCAAGCTTTTCGCAGTCTTGTGAAAACGTTCCTGGATGGTGAGCCAAAGTGTCAATGCGGTTGAATAGGTCATGAAAGATGCCCCTCCGTTAAGTGAAAAACTTCTCGACGTTTTTCATAGAAAGTGGATGTGACCGCTTGCGGTCAGACAAACCGCTCAAGACCGGTTTGTGGATGTGTGACCATCACGGTTGACGTGGACAAATTTATCGGCTGTCAGGTCAATGTCGTAAGCCTGACCGAACCCAGCTACATAGCGTCCCTCTGATGGTGTCAATTCGAACAAGGAAAAATCAAGGCCGCGCAGCATATCCATCATGTTTTTTCCAAATGACTGTGCAAACAGCTCGAAAATCTCATCGTAACCGGCATTACCCAAATTCAGGGCTGAACACACGAAGCGAGCGCGTTGGCGAGCAAATAGATTGGTGGCTTTCGACTCGTCTTCAATGAGCATGGCGTCGACTGCCGGATTTTCTTCCATGTAGCGATAGTGATTCGCAATTTTACTAATGTAGATGTAGAACTTTCCATCGTATTTGACGAACGGGGCGTAGGAGAGAAACGGTTTTCCATGCTCGTCGATCGTGCTTAACATGAGTGTCTTCATGTTCGCAGCAAACGATTGGTACTGGGCCTTCATCGCTTCCTTATCCATCGCTTTCATACGAGCACCTCACTTGTTTAATTTGCTTTTTTCAAAATGTGAATCCGCGGGCTACCGCTGTCTGACGTGTACTGAATCTCGGTTTCGACACCGTACACGCTTCGAATCATTTCCATCGTAAGCACATCTTGAGGTTTTCCGAAAACACGCAGGCTTCCGTCTTTCATCACACAAATTTTATCGCTGTAGGCGCTGGCGTGATTCAAATCATGCAGCACCATGACAACCGTTAGCTTCAAGTCCTGATTCAGCTTGCGAACGAGCTCAAGCACATCCAGTTGATGGGCGATGTCCAAATAGGTAGTGGGCTCATCAAGTAACAAGATTTTCGGTTTTTGAGCCAAAGCCATCGCGATCCAGGCACGCTGTGCTTCCCCGCCAGACAGAGAGACGAGGTAGCGGTCCTTGTAGCTGAGCATGCCGGTTTGTTCCAAAGCCCACGTGACGATCGCATAGTCTTCGCCACTCAGGCGCTCAAACCATTTTTTATGGGGAACGCGGCCGTATCCGACTAGCTCTCCTACGGTTACGTCTGACGGGCACGTGTTGGATTGGCAAAGCATGCACATGATGCGAGAGATTTGCTTCATACTCAGGCTGTTCAATTCTTGATCTGAAATACATACACGGCCGCTTTCACAAGGAATCAGCCGTGAAATCGCTTTGAGAATCGATGATTTTCCTGAACCATTTGGACCAATGATCGAAACAACCTCTCCTTCTTGGATATCGAGAGAAAAGTCATGGACGATTGTACGTGGACCGTAGCTGATGTTCAACGATTGCACCTGTAACATGTCACATGCCCCCTTTTCGCATCAAGTAAAGGAAATAAGGTCCTCCCACGATTGCCATCACAATCCCGGCAGGAATCTCCAAGGGAGCGAATGCCGTTCGACCAAACGTATCGGCAACAAGCAAGACAAGAGAGCCAAGCACGAGGCTAAATGGCAAGCCCAGACGGTAATCAGAGCCGACGAGCATGCGAGCCATGTGCGGCACGACTAGTCCGATAAACCCAACAAGGCCGACAGTCGATACCGAAACGGCTGCCAGATAGACCGCGATGATCGAAAGAGAGAGGCGCAAGCGATGCAAGTTTTGCCCTAAATTGTGAGCAACTTGTTCTCCAAGGCGTAAAATGTTTGCCTGCCTGATCGATAACAGCGCTGCGATCCACCCGACGATCGAATAGGGAAGCATCATCATGACATCGCCCATGCCTTTTCCGGACAGACTGCCATTCATCCATTGCAGCGCACCAGGCAGCTTGTCACTGTACAGGATGGACAATAACCCGATTGCTCCACCGAAGACAGCGTTGACGGCAACCCCCGATAGTATGATGCGCACAGGTGTTAATCCGCCCTGTTTTTTCCATGCCATGGAGTAGACCATGCCTGCTGCTACCCCGCCGCCAATGATGGCAGCTAAGGGTATCAAGTAAGAATAGTCGGGCACGACCAGCATGATGAACAACACCGTAACGGCTGCCCCGCTGGATACCCCCGTCAAACCTGGATCGGCAAGCGGATTTTGCATGACTGCTTGCAGCAGGGCACCCGATGCAGCGAGATTGGCACCAATCAATAGTGCGAGAAAAACACGCGGAATCCGGATATCCCACAGGATGGTTTGACTGGCGGCATCGCCGTGTCCGAGGATGGTTTCTATTGTTTCGGCAAGCGTGAGGCGTACGCTCCCCAGACCAATGGAGAGCAGTACAGCTACACCGAGCATGATGCAAGCTGTCACCAAGAGAGCAGCTTTCCTGTTCGGAATGTGCTGGGTCACAGAAAAAACTCCTTAATCGTTATACAGGATGTTTGCGAGCTCCTTGTAGGCAGCCGGAACTTTTACCAGTGAGGCGATCCCGAATGTGCTGTAATCGAGTGCTTTCATTTTGCCATTTTTGAATGCGTTCAGCTTTTCCCATGCGCCGTTTTTCTTCACGTCTTCTTCGAACTTTTTGGTCACTGCGCTCGGATCGCCATGCGCTATCAGTAAAATGACATCGGGATTGGCAGCTACGATCGATTCCATGTTGAGCGGCACGTATGTTTCGGT
The DNA here is from genome assembly GCF_001423865.2 of Brevibacillus sp. Leaf182. NCBI lineage: Bacteria > Bacillati > Bacillota > Bacilli > Caryophanales > Paenibacillaceae > Brevibacillus > Brevibacillus sp. Leaf182. Next base: position 223,048 of record NZ_LMPN02000023.1, read on the forward strand.
TTGTTTCAGAACATCGGAAGCGACGTTGGATGCGCCGAGATTACGGGCAAGGCTTCCGACAAATGTATTTTCATTCATGACCATAAGGGCTTCGGCAGAACCGAACAAGAACAATACTTTGGGGGCGGGCTTCCCTTTGGTTGCATCTATAATCGTTTGTTCTTTTTCCGTGATGGATTGGAGAAACGCTGTTGCTTTCTCTTCCTGCTTGAACAGGCGTCCGAGTGCGACAGTAGACAGTTTGAGCTCGTCGATTGAGTCTACAGGCAAGTACGCGGTAGGCAGCGCTGTGGGTTTGAATTTTTTATCGATGCTCGCTTGGATTGAGGTAGGTCCGAGAATGACGTCAGGCTGAAGCTTCGCGACCTGCTCCAAATCAGGCTGGTGAGAAGTGCCGATACGCGGAACATTGTCGAGGGAGGATGGTAGCTTGCTGCTTGTCGTCGGTACGCCTACCGGAGTGACACCCAGTTCGTTCAGTAACTCGGTAATCGCTACGGAAACGGTCACGACTTTTGTAGGTGGCTGGGCTTTGAATTGGGTGAGTAGCTCTTCTACCTTCTTTTCATCTACGCTGATTGTATGGACGGCTTGTTTGCTTGATGTCGACGAGTCCGACTGTGAGCTGGTTGCAGCTTGTTGTGTGACAGCTTCAGGGGACGCGGAATTGCTGCATCCAACTACACCTGTTAATAGCAAAGCAATCATCCCGGTTTTCCATCCTGCATGTTTCAATGTACGAAGCCTCCTGAGAATTTATGATAATGAGAATCAATCTCTTTTGCGTTGATTATGATTATATAGAGAATGATTACTATTATCAATGAAAAATTTCCATAGAAAGGAATGGTGAAAACAGGAGGAAAGCCGCGGAAAAAGAGGAAAGTAGAGGTGTTTTGTGCTAAGAGCGAAGGCTGCCCGGAGTAACTGAATGGACGTATATCGTGCGAATCTGGCTATTTCGTAAGCGAGGCGTCCGGGCATCCCAAGTCAGTTGGCTGCGAGAAAAAAGAAGGCAACAATGTAAATCTTGCAGCCGTCTAGCGAATCCGAAAAAGCTTCTGCCAGATCGAAGTTTTCCGTTCAGCGTCCCTGATTTTGGCTAACTCGATTTTGGCATCCATAATGTCATTCATTGCCTTGGTCAAGCGGCGATCACGTTCTTTCAGGTTGTTGGTAATATAGGTTTCCTGCTTTTCTACACGAGCTAGCAGCGCTAAGTAGGCGGCGTCTTGTTGCTGGACATGGGAAGCCAAGGCATGCAGCTTTTCATCCAGCTCTTCAAGGGCAGCAGTATGATTCAAAGCCGGATGTGAGGAAACAGGGGGGAATGCAACCGCAAGGGCCGTTTCCTTACGAGCGGGTTCAGTGGAGCTTTGCGTAGCCACCATTTGGGCAGCTTCATCTTGCGGAATGAGTTGATCCTTTGTTAAACGATAAAACCGCTGGAGACACGTAATATCTGTCTGCCTGTACTCCCGACGATTCTGATTATCCCGCAAAAACCAGTAGCCGTGCTGTTCCAAGAGCATGCTCCACTTGCGCAAGGTGCTCGCTCCGATGCCTAACAGTCCCGCAACTTCTCTGCCACTGTATGTTCTCTCCCGTGCCAATAACTCGATAACCTCTCCCATGGAAATCCCTCCTCTGGCGTAAGTCCGCTCATCTCTTGCTATACCGTTTCTGTACGTGAAAATGGTTTTCCTTTTGGAATCGTGCGACAAAATCTCACAGTGTTCGTAAGCAGAGTGCTGATTTTGCGTCAATTTGTCACCAGACGACAAAGTTGTTGGCAAAATGAGGACAAATGACGGACGGGTACAAGTACATTTTCTCTTTAACTCCGCATGTGCTCAGTAGGGCTATGCCAAATGTTCATAGGATGCATGAGAAGGAGGGATTAACCATGGCATTCAAAGATCAGGTAAAAAAATTCGAAGGTAGAAATGTTAGGGTTGTCACTGTAGACGGCACTTTTTTTGGTCGTCTAGTACAAGTAAAATCGACCACCATTATTTTGGAAGAGCGCAATGGTAATCGCCGCACCATTATTCGTGATTCGAAAATTGTTGCCGTTACAGAGCATGACGGCGACGATTGCTAAGTACGATTGTAGAAAAACAGGATTTGTTTCTCAGGCTGTCGAGTGATCGACGGCCTTTCCTATTCTTTACACCCTGCGGCATGGTAACATGAAAGGGACTGAAAAAACGCTGCGAATAGAGGAGGTACCACTATGTTGGATATTCGGTTTCACGGACATTCTTCCGTGCAGGTAACAAGTGAAGGGCATTCGATCATGATTGATCCATTTATTTCAGGAAGCCCAGTGGCAGCAACCAAGCTGGAAGACATCTCAGTTCAGTACATTCTTCTAACACATGGACACCAGGATCATATTTTGGATGCGGTAGAGTTGGCCAAGAAAAACGATGCGACAATCGTTGCAACCCATGAGCTTGCTACCTATTTGAGCTGGCAGGGAGTCAAGACCATCTCGATGAATCTGGGAGGCTCTATCAAACTGCCATTTGGAAAAGTGAAAATGACACAGGCGTTCCACAGCTCCGGTGTCGTGCTGGATGATGAGAAACAAATCGTGTACATGGGGATGCCAGGGGGCTTTGTGATCGAGCTAGGTGGAAAAACCCTCTATCACGCAGGGGATACAGGATTGTTCGGTGACATGAAGCTAATCGGAGAGCGTCATAACATCGATTTGGCGTTCCTGCCGATTGGAGATGTGTTCACAATGGGACCTGAGGATGCACTCGTAGCTGCCGAGTGGGTACAAGCCGATTTTGTTGTCCCCATTCATTACGATACATTCCCGCCGATCAAACAGGATGGGGAAGCGTTCGTAGCCGAGCTGGCTGAAAAAGACATCAGAGGCAAGGCATTGAAGCCAGGGGAGACATTGCGTTTGCCATAACACGATCTTGATACATAGAACCGCTAATCTACGGAGGGTGAGATTAGCGGTTTTTTTGCTACGGTGGGGAGAAGAATATTTCCAGACTAGGCTCCAGGCTCCGCCCCGCTGGGGGTTGAGACTGTCCGCTTCGAAGGGATTTGCGGGGAAACGCAAAAGTGGTAGCCGCTTCGTCGCAGGGGCACGTTGCGTTTCTTTTGCCCGCAAACCCCTTCTCCGCTGGGTAGGACTTCACAAGTCGCTACGTCTGGAAATATTCTTCTCTGTCGGAACTAATTACATTCTTCCATCTTTTCAGGCATTTAAGACCCGGTTAACACGGAAAGCTCGTAGAGGAAACAGGAGAAAAAAGCGAAGATCTTAGGGACACCGACCGAGGCGCAATGAAAAAAAGAGAAACAAGCCCTTAGCGTCCACCTCTGAGAAGCCGCCTGAATGGACGACTTTGGACGCGGGTTTCGCTTTTTTTCATGGAGCCGGGCAGTCAATCCCACAGCGGGTGGACCTAGAAGCTGAGCGTTTTCTCCTGTTTCCTCCCCACCACTACAGCAACAAACAGGGGTTTCCGTTATGTAGCTGCGGTGGGGAGAAGAATATTTCCAGACTAGGCTCCAGGCTCCGTCCCGCTGGGGGTTGAGACTGTCCGCTCCGAAGGGATTTGCAGGGAAACGCAAAAGTGGTAGCCGCTTCGAAGCCCGAGCACGTTGCGTTTCTTTTGCCCGCAAATCCCTTCTCCGCTCGGTAGGACTCCACAAGTCGCTACGTCTGGAAATATTCCCCTCTGTCGTGACTGATTACGATCTACCATTTTTTTAGGTATTAAAAAATCGGATCACACGGAAAGCTCGTAGAGGAAACAGGAGAAAAAAGCGAAGATCTTTGGTACACCGACCGAGACGGAATGCAAAAAGCGAAACACGCCCTTAAGCGTCCACCTCTGAAATACATCCTGAAAGGACCACTTTGGACGCGGTTTCGCTTTTTGCATGGAGGCGGGCAGTGAATCCCCCAGCGGGTGGGACAAGAAGCTGAGCGTTTTCTCCTGTTTCCTCCCCACTACTACAGCAACGTACCAAAAAGTTTTTTATACCAAAAAAGAAATCTCTGAAACTAGCATGAAAAGAACAGGACCACTCATAGATATAAAAGAGTAAAGGAAAGAAGAAAGGGTGACTTCCTGGATGAGATTGGTGCACAATAGTCTTCTATTTCTTGCGGGAGTGGTCCTCTATTCACTGGGTGGTCTTGCTTTTCCAGACGGTGGGGACTGGTATGATTCCCTGGCCAAGCCCGATGGGACACCGCCAATTTACTTGTTTCGTATCATCTGGCTCATTTTATATGCACTCATAGCATGGTCGTTCCTGATCTTGATTCGAACCAGGCAGATAGACCGCGAGCTTTTGCTTCTATATGGAATCAATTGGTTTTTTCATCAACTTTTTTTCGTATTGTTTATCGGCTATCAACTGCTCGTGTTGGCTGCGCTGGATACCATTCTGGTGATGTATTCCACATGGGTGCTGATTCGCGCCATTCGTCCCCACCACAAAATTGCATCCTCGCTGCTCATTCCCTCTTTCATGTGGAGCGTGTTTGCGATGTGTCTCGCGGTTGGCTTCTGCCTACTCAACCTGTGAAAGCACAAAATAATTACAGGCCCTCTACGAGTCGGCTGGCTCGCGCTGTCGCTTCTCTCTTTATTTCCTCCCAATGAAGGGTTTGGAATTGGCGCTGATGCATCAAAATTTCTCCGTTCACAATAGTTGTATCCACATCGGCTCCCGTTGCGCTGTATGCAAGCAGGGCAGGGATGTCATGGACAGGCTGCAGGTGCGGTTTATCCAGATCGATCAGGATGAGATCAGCTCTCTTCCCGGCTTCTAGAGTTCCGACCTCGTGATCGATTGCAAGCAGCTTTGCACTTTCGATGGTAGCCATGCGCAAGGCTGCTTCGGCAGGAAGAACCGTCGGATCGCCGTGCTTGAGCTTTTGCATCCAAGTTGCGGCTTTGATCTCGGCAAACATATCGAGAGTCGTAGCACTGCCAGCACCATCTGTTCCCATCCCGACAGTGACCCCGGCCTCGATCAGCTCTCTGACAGGGGCGATGCCGCAGCCGAGCTTCAAATTGCTGACAGGATTATGTGCGACACCGCCCGTCATCCCGCGAAGTAGCGCGACATCGGATTCATTCAGATGAACAGCATGCGCGAGCAAGACGTGGGTGTCGTGGAACATGCCCAGTTCATGTAAATACTTCGTGGGAGTCTGATTGTACTTGGTCCGGATTTTTTCTCCTTCCTCAATCGTTTCAGCCAGATGGATGTGGAGCGGGATTTTGCGCTTGCTGGCAAGCGCGATGACTCCTTGCAAAGGCTTCGGCGGGCACGTATAAGGAGCGTGCGGACCGAGCATCGTCGTGATTCTGCCATCGCCGGCCCCCGTCCAGTTGTCGATGAGGTCCAAGGCTTCGGCCATTCGTCGTCCTCCGTCATCTTCGAAAAAGACCATGCCACGAGTCAAGGAAGCGCGTATCCCGGAATCAAGTACCGCTTGGGCGACCGCATCCATATGCACGTACATATCGGCAAAAGCAGTCGTGCCAGAAGCAATCATTTCCGCGATTCCCAGTGTCGTTCCCCAGTAGACATCTTCTCTTGTCATCCGGGCTTCAGCAGGAAGCATCTTTTTGTCCAACCAATCCATCAGCTTGAGGTCATCGGAAAAAGCACGCAGCAAGGACATGCTGGCATGGTTGTGCGCGTTGATGAGACCAGGCATTGCTACCTTATTTTTAGCCAGTATGACACGGTCTGCTTCCTCTTCAAGGGATGGCCCGATTTTGGCGATTCGACCATCCACGATCCAAATATCCCCGAGAAATGGCTTCTCTCCCTCAACCATCGTCAAAATCATGCAGTCTTTAATCAGTAACGTTTTCATGGGAAAATCCTCCTTTTTATTCTTGGTAGCGATGCAAGAGTAAAGCTTGACGCCGCGAGAAAGTCAAGGAGGGAATTTTTAGAAAAGGAGAGAACAAATTCAGAAGAGTTGTGCTGAGCTCGTGATTTTGAAATATTGTTTATTAGATAACAATTGACTAGAGAAATAATGCTACATAAAATGTAGATAAGATTTGGGGGAAGAAAGCGATGTCACATATGTTAAATGGAGGGCTTGTCGGCCTACAAGCAATCTTGGATCAATTGAAGCCTTCGGAGCGAAAAGTCGCTGATTATATCCTGGCTCACCCGGAAGATGTCGTGAAGCTTTCTGTCCAAAAACTGGCGGAATATAGTGGGGTTTCCGAGGCGACGATTATCCGTTTGGCTCGCTCTCTTAATATGAAGGGATATCAGGAGCTAAAGCTGCGCGTCGCGGGAGATTTGACGAAACAGACGGCGATGGGTAGCTATCAGGAGATTATGATGGAGGGTTCAGTTGAATCGATTATGCAAGCGGTCAGCTGGAACAACATTCAATCCATCCAGGATACGCTCTCCGTCTTGTCCAACGAAGAAGTAAAGAAAGCAGTCGACGTGCTGTCGGTAGCCAGGAAGATCGATGTCTACGGCGTCGGTGCATCCGCAGTCATTGCTGACGATATCCGGCAAAAATTTTCGCGGATTAACTTGTGGTGTGAGGCTTATTCGGATTTTCACGCACAATTGACGTCGGCAGTCACTTTAACGGAAAAAGACGTGGTTATCGGCATATCTTATTCAGGACAGACCGAAGACATTATTCAATCGCTGACGGAGGCCAAGCAGCAGGGAGCGACCATCATTACCCTGACTAAATTCGGACCCTCGCCAGTAGCCGAACTAGCCAACATTCGGCTGTTCACCAGCTCGGTAGAAAAAAGCATTCGCAGCGGAGCCATGGCTTCACGCATTGCTCAATTGAACGTCATCGATATTTTATTTATTACCATGATCAGCAGGATGCAAGAGCAAGTCATTCCCCTGTTGGAAAAATCAAGGCTTGCTGTCAGTCGAACGAAACGCTCATCGACGTAGGAGAAGGGAGGGAAGACGTGGACGATCTGGAGCTGCTATTGCAAGGATGGGTGGACAACGGTTTGCTACCGGGAGCTGCCTTGCGAATCGTGCGTGATCGTCGTATCTGGTATGCGTGTGATGTCGGAACGACGAGTATTGCCAAAGACCAGCGGGTGACGCCGGATACCATGTTTGACCTGGCGTCGCTCACCAAAGTGACGGCGACGCTGCCGGCTATCCTTTTGCTCGTGCAGGAGGGAGTGATAGCGCTAGATGATCAGATTGGTCGATTTTTTCCCAATTGTCCCGCTGATAAAAAGCGGATCACCCTCGCACAACTGCTCGCGCATACCTCAGGAATGCCGGCAGATTTGGCAGAGAGAAGGCGCGATAGCGAGATCGATTTGCCAGAGCTGTTGTATGCGCAAGAATTGATTCACGAGCCAGGGGCCCAGGTAATTTACAGTGATTTGGGCATGATCTGGTTGGGCCTCGTTATCGAACAAGTAACCGGAGAGCGCTTGGACCAGTTTGTTACCCGGCGCATCTTCACCCCATTGGGCATGGCACAAACCGTCTACTGTCCAAATCAGCGAATTTATCGGAATATTGCGTCTACTGAGCATTGCCGTCTCACTCACTCCTACATTACAGGCGAGGTTCATGATGAGAAAGCATTTGCGATGGGAGGGGTTGCCGGACATGCTGGACTATTTTCAACGGCTGACGATTTGTGCCGATACGCGATGAGCTGGTTGTACCAAGACCCTCGAATACTTGCGAGCGAATGGTATGAACTGGCGATTCGTAACCATACAGAGCAAGCAGGGGGGAATAGAGGGTATGGCTGGGAGCTCAATCAAGCTTCCACCACCTTGAGCTGTGGAAACGGCTTGCATCGTAAGAGCTTCGGGCATACGGGCTTTACTGGAACCAGTATGTGGATCGACCCGGAGCAACAGTTTGCTGTCATCTTTCTTACCAACGCCGTTCATCTAGGCCGCAATCATCAGCTTCGGCAATTACGACCAATTTTGCACGATGCGGTTACGGCTCAGCTTTTGCAGACCTAAGGGAAGAAAAAGGGGAGGGTTTCGCATGAAGCAATTTCGTTTTCGCTATGTAGCTTCAATCGTGTTGGCTGCAGTTATGGTAGTGACAGGATGTAGCAGTGGAGGAACCGAAACAGAGTCTGGCGGCGGGCAGGGTGGAGGACAGCAGGTAACACTCTCGATGCATAGCTGGCGTGTAGAAGACACGGAGGGCTACAAAGCCATCATCAAAGCTTTTGAGGCAGACAATCCGAATATCAAGATCGACTTCAAACCATTCAAAGCAACGGAGTACAATACCATCCTGAACACGGCGCTCCAAAGCGACAGTGGTCCAGATATTTTGCAACTGCGTCCCTACGCTCCAGGGATTACTCTAGCTGAAGCTGGACATCTGGAGCCTCTCGACAATGTGCCAGGTATATCTAGCATACCAAAAGACGTGCTCGCAGCGGCCACAGGTAAAGATGGTAAAGTCTACGGTGTCCCACTATCCCTGAACTCCACGCAATTTTACTACAACAAGAAAATCTTCGAGCAAAACGGCCTCCAGGCACCGAAAAGCTGGGATGAGTTGATCGTGACAGCCAAAACCTTGAAAGAGAAAGGAATCGTCCCGATCTCTTTCGGAGCAAAGGAAGGCTGGCTCCTCTCTCTCAGTCATGGTGTGATTGCTCCAGCTAGCTACAACGGAACGGACTATCTCGACAAGCTGCTGAAAGGAGAAAGTGACCTGAAAAGCGCCGAGTTCCTCCAATCCGTGCAGCGCATGCAAGAACTTATCCCTTATTTCCCGGAAAATTATGTGGGTCTCGAATTGAATGATATGCGGACATTGTTCGCCACGGAAAAAGCAGCGATGTTCATCAATGGCAGCTTTGAATTGGAAGGAATCAAAAAGCTCAACCCCGATTTGCCACTTGATTTCTTTCCAATGCCAACCAATGACGGAAAACAAGTCCTGACAACCTGGGTCGATGGTTCCTATGCCGTAAATGCCAAGTCCAAACACAAAGCAGAGGCATTGAAGTTCATGGAATTCATGGCGACGAAAAAGTTCGGGGAGCTATTCGCAAATCAGTTCAAACGAATCAGTGCAGTGCCAGGTGTATCGACTGACGATCCGTTGGTAAACAAAATGGCAGAGCTGTCCCAATCAAGCGCCACGCCCTACTTGATGGTCGTCAGCTTCGCGGAAGGAAAACCGACCACGAAGCAAACATTGGAAAACGCCCTCCAAGGCATGTATTTAGGCAAGCTCACTCCTGAGCAGGTCGTAGAAGAAGTCCAAAAGTCGGCGGCTACCTGGTTTGCTCCCTTTAAAAAGTAGAAAATAGCAAACGAAAAGGGGAGTGGACCTGAGTTGGGTTCACTCCCGGCTTCTGAACAGGCCGCGATGATTTTCATAAGAAGGGGTGAGTATCATCGAGACGGTAAACCGGAAAAGCATTCGAACAAAGGGGCAGGTGCGCTGGCTGATTCACTTGTTTCCGCTGCCCGCGCTTGTTATTTATACGTTGTTTGTCGTGTACCCAATTTTTTCAGCATTCTTATACAGCTTGTACGACTGGAATGGCATCAAGCGCGGGGTTTTTGTCGGACTGCAAAATTTCATTACGCTGTTTACGGTAGAGCCTTTCAACGAAATGTTCTGGAATGCTTTACGGCATAACGTCTTCTACTTTGTGGTCGAAATGATTGTGCAAAATGGGATTGCTTTCGGACTGGCTTTTCTCATCTATCGCAAAATACGAGGTTCCGGGTTTCTCAAGATCGCTTATTTCATGCCAAGGCTGCTGTCTGTTATTGTGATTGGGTTTTTATGGAAATTGATTTTAAATCCGAATTACGGTGCACTCAATACCGTTTTGGGGAAAATTGGTCTCGAAGAGTGGGCCAGACCATGGCTCGGTGATCCAGATACAGCGCTCCTCGCGATTATTTTAATTAACTGCTGGTTTGGCATAGGCTTTGCCATGCTGATCTTTTTGGCGGGACTTCAGTCGATCCCGGAGGATTTGATCGAGGCGGCGAGGTTGGATGGGGCAACAGGCTGGCGGATGTTGTGGAAAATGATTTTGCCGCTGTGCATGCCAGCAATCACGATTATGACGATATTCACGTTCATTCAGGCCTTTGAAGCGTTCGAACTCGTCTACGCCATGCAAGGCTCGATGGGTGAGCCGTTTTATTCGACGGATACGCTGGCTGTTTACTTTTATCGCATGGCGTTTAGCAGCGGAGCTGGGGATGTCACACTTGGACTCGGTTCGGCATTGGCTGTCGTGTTGTTTTTCATCGTCGGATCTGTGTCGGCACTGTCACTCTATTTGATGAGGAAACGAGAAGTCCAACACTAGTTGCGTGTTCCTGAGTGGAAAGGAGGATGCGATGTGAAGATGACTGTGGGTGGGAGAGCTGTATCTTATGTGCTGGCGTATTTCTTTGCGTTAATCGCGTTATATCCGATCGTACTGATGATTTCTTCTTCCCTGAAAACGAATATGGAGATTTTTGCGAGTCCGCTCTCCCTTCCGAAGACGTTTAGCCTGGATACGTATAAAAAGCTGTGGGAAGCGGTGCCTTTTGCTGACTTTTTGTGGAACAGTGTATTCGTCAGTGCCATGTCTGTCTTGTTGATTACGGTTTTTTCAGCGATGGCGGCCTTTTACTTGTCGCGCTTTTCCTTTAAATGGACAGGGGGGCTATACTTCTTTTTCATTGTTGGCCTGATGATTCCGATCAAGCTGGGGATCGTCCCCTTGTTTTTGCTGATGAAGAATCTAGGGCTCTTGAATTCACTGTGGTCGCTGATTCTGATTTATACGGCGAGTGGCATTCCGATCTCCGTTTTTATTTTGACGGGCTTCTTTCGGACGTTGCCGATTGAGCTGGAGGAAGCGGCGCGGATCGATGGGTGCAGCCATTTTCAGGTGTTTTGGCGTGTGCTCTTGCCACTGATTCGTCCGGCCTTGGCTACGGTGATTATTATTAATTTCATCCATGCGTGGAACGACTTTTTCTTCCCGTTGATTTTCATTCAAGAGGAAGCGCTCAAGACGATTCCGGTAGGCATGATGGTGCTGTTTGGAGAATATGAAACAGACTGGAGCCTGTTGTTTGCTGGGCTCACGTTGTCTGCCTTACCGATGATCGTCGTGTTTTTGATGGCATCGAGGCAGTTTATGGAGGGGTTGACGGCAGGTGCAGTCAAGTAATGGGGAAAAGTGGTTCATCGGGATCGATGGAGGCGGAAGTAAAACCAGAGCAGCGATCTGCAATGAGACGGGACAGGTTCGAGCAATTGTGGTGGGCGAATCATCCAACCCGCTCTCCAGGAGCTGGGGAGACGTGGAAGCTACTCTGCGCCAACTCATTGAGGCTGCGAGGATAAAGGCAGGTGCCAGAGAAGAGGAAGTAGCCGGCCTGTTTATCGGGCTTGGCGGTGCAGATCGTCCGCAGATCAAGGAAAGAATTCAGCATGCCTTCGTCGAAGAGTGGGGAGAACGTCTGTTGATTGATAACGATGTCATCGCAGCGCTTTACGCGGGAACATGGGGGCAGCCAGGCGTCGTTCTCCTTGCTGGTACGGGCTCGATTGCCTGTGCCTTTTCAAAAGAGGGGGCGCGGCACCGTGTAGGCGGATGGGGGTATCTGGTAGGAGATGAGGGCAGCGGGTTTGATTTGGGTAAAAAAGCGGCAATCGCCGTATTGCGCGAATACGATGGGCGCGGTGAACCGACCGTACTGACGCGACTGTTTATGGACCACTATGGCGTAGAACGTCCTGATGAGCTGATCAACTTGATCTACGGGGGGAGTAATCCACGAATGGAGCTGGCAAAAACGAGCCAACTCGTGGAACAAGCCGCAACACTAGGCGATCCTGTGGCAAATGCATTGATCATGCAAGCAGTCGGGGATTTGCTAGAATTGGCCGATGCTTGCTTAAAAAAGGTCCAGGAGCCTGTACCGGTCGTTTTGGCAGGAGGATTGTTAACTGCCGGTACAATCCTTCGGGAACAACTGGTTGCGAGCGCTTCGTTTCAAACGGTGATTCCTACAGTTTCGCCTGTCGTTGGAGCACTGGTCGCGGCAATTACGAGGCTAGGCTTGGCTGTTGACGAAAAAATGGCAGAGCAATTGTGTGTGAGCGCAGCGATACTTGAAAAATCGCACATTTAAATTTTCCGGGGGATGGAAACAACAGAGCGAATAGGGTAAAATTGGGTGAGAATAGGATTTGAGAACGTTGCAGGCTATTTCCGTAATTTGGAGTAGCCGTTTTCTCGTCCCAGGAGGGAGGGGCACGATGAAAAACTTATTGGACAGTGGATGGAGAAGTGGTCATCTCTATCGTTCCTTCTTTGATCAAATGATTCAGGCCACTTTTCTGCTCGATCGATTTGGTAGAGTTTTTAAAGGCAATCCTGCCTGCCAAGTGTTGAATGGGTACGCCGTAGAAGAATGGGAAGGGGCCTCATTTTGGAAGCTGGCTGTTTCGGAAGAACAGGAAATAGTACGCCTTCAAACACAATTTGCGATGAATGGCGATCCGAGACCTTATTACTCCGCTTTTCGTCATAAGGATGGGGCAAGTATTCCCGTGTATATTACATATGGAACCTTTTGGGAGGAAGGCACGTCTATTGGGTATTATGCGATGGTGCAGAAGCTTCCGGCCTCGTTTGGGAACAGCTATGGTTCCGAACAGTGCAGAGTATTGGATATTTCGGGTGAAGGTGCGTTCGTCTACCATGCTGGGGAGCTTCAATACGTCAATCAAGCAGGGATGCAACTAGTTGGGGCTTCCGGCTTGGACGAGCTGTTATGGTATCCTTTTCAGTCGTTTTTCCATCCCCGTGATGTACCGAAGATCAAGGGGCTACTCCGTATTTTGGAGGAAGGGGAAACGGCCGCGCCGATTGAGGTTGAGCTGATCCGCTTGGATGGCAGTCGGACGGAGGTAGAAGTGTGTGGAACATCCGTGCCGATGCAGGACAAGCCCTCCTTATACATACTGATCCGAGATATTACGGAACGCAAACGGGCGCAAGAATTTTTGCAAAACTCGGAAAAACTCGCGCTCGTCGGGCAATTGGCGGCAGGGATTGCACATGAGATACGCAATCCGCTTACCTCGTTAAAAGGCTTTGTGCAATTAATGCAAAAGGATGGGATGAGGAAGCCAGAATACTTCTCGATCATGAGCTCGGAATTGGCGCGGATCGAGATGATTGTTACAGAGCTGTTGGTCTTGGCGAAGCCGCATACGGCTGTGTTTGAAGCCCGCGATCTGTCCAACCTGATCACGCATGTGGTGACGCTCTTGGAGACGGAGGCGATTTTGAAAAAGGTCATGATTCAGGTCGTTTTCGAATCGGAAGTCCCCATGATCCATTGCGATGAGAATCAGTTGAAACAAGCCTTCATTAACTTTTTGAAAAATGGGATCGAAGCGACCTCAGGGAATGGAGAAATTGTGATTCGGCTGCGGTGTGAAGATGACCGAGTCGTCATTCGGTTTGAAGATAATGGCGTAGGTATCCCGGCTCATCAGTTGGCGAGATTGGGAGAGGCTTTTTTCACGACGAAGGAAACGGGGACGGGCCTGGGATTGATGGTGAGCCGCAAAATCATCGAGAACCATCGGGGGACTCTGCGGTTGATAAGCACCCCAGGTAACGGAACGGCAGTCGAGGTATGCTTGCCGATCAGCAGCTAGGAGGACGACTGGATGAACAAAAATACGGTACTGACAGCAGGCTTCGCCCAAATCCCCAAGGGAACTACCTTGTACGAGGTTTCTACCATGGTTGGCTGTGTACTCATCATTGATGTAGACGCCGAAGTGATTTGCGACGCCAGCTTTACCTTTGTCATGGACAAGACGAGCGAGTTTTTGGTGAGCTTGCTGGTAGGCAAGACAGTTGCAGATGGCATGCAGGAGATCACAAAGGCGATCCAAGAACGTTTTTTAGCACCTGGTCAGGGAGCTGTCTTGCAAGCCATCCGTGCAGCTATTGAGCGATATCATGAAAAAAAAGCGTAAAGCTACCCAATAGCCGGAGGGTTAACTATGCATGAGAAGCAAGACGTTAGAGAAGCGTATGCAAGACAGTTGTTGGAGCGTTATAGCCAATGGCTCGGCAACATAGAAGCAGTCGAGCTTGGCGAGGTCGAAGCGTTATCTCGTGAGGTAGACAGTATGCTGTCCGAGCAGGACAGTGTCTTGCATGCAGAACTGCTGAAGCAGATTGTGGAGCTGCGAAATAAAGTAACCGAAATGATGTGGATATCCGAGCACATGAAGATTTTACATGACCTCAGCCACATTTTTGCGAAAACGTTTGAGGAAAGTAAAATTTTGTGGAAAGCATTCGAGCTGGTCTCGCGCGTGATGCGTGCAGATGCTTTCTTTATTGCCTTTTATGATGAAGGCGACAGTGAGATCAAAATTCCGATCAGCATCGATAATGGGGTCAATTACGGTCCGCTCACGATTCCCTATGGGCAAGCGATGGTGTCCAAAGTGATTGATACGCGGGAAACTATCCACATCAAGACGATGAAGAACGAACCAAGCGAGCCAGAAATGATTCGCTGGGGAAGCCCAGAAATTGATACGAATACATGCATTTTCGTTCCACTCATGCTGGGGAATCAGATCAAGGGCGTTATTTCTGCCCAGTCTTATCGTGAATTCGCCTATAAAAAAGAGCACGAGGAACTACTGAAAATCATTGGTTTTCAGGTAGCAAGTGCTATCGAAACGGCGCGTTTGTATGAGCGAATGTACCAGATGTCGTTTCAGGATGAGCTGACAGGGATTGCGAACTATCGTGCATTCCATCGTGATTTGGAAAAGCTGCTGAGTGAAGAGGATGCGTCTGTCTCTTTGATCATGCTGGATTCCGACAGCTTAAAAGCGGTGAACGACCATTATGGTCATCATGCAGGGGATGCATTGATTAAGCAAATTGCCGAAGCGATGAAAGAAGTGGCCGGACCGGAGGATACTGCGTATCGTTATGCGGGAGACGAGTTCATGCTGCTCTGCCCAGGATCGTCCAAGGAGATGGCGGAGGAAAAAGCGCATGCCATTCGGGAGTATTTGCGCTTGCGCCCCTTAGCACAGGACGATTGCTGCATCTTGATTGCGGTCAGTGTTGGAATTGCGCGCTACCCTCAAGACGCAAACACGGCTGATGGCTTGAAGCGGGCAGCAGATGAGGCACTGTACCGCTCCAAGCGCAAAGGAAAAAACTGTACGACCGTGTATGCAGCCGGCTAAGCTTTCTGCTGCCGCATGGCGAATAGAAACGTCAAAATTGGCGAGATCCACAGGTAGATGACATAAGGTAAGTATTCCAGTGTAGATACATGCAAGGTGGCGGTAAAGAATGCACCACTTACCCCCCATGGAATGAGTGGGTTGACGAGTGTCCCGCAGTCTTCTAGAGTACGAGACAGTCGTCTGCCCGCCATTCCGCGAGCTGCAAATGCTTCACGAAACATCTGTCCAGGGAGCAGGATGGACAAGTATTGTTCTCCTGTCAGCAGATTCACGAGTATAGAAGAAGATCCGGCAAGTCCGACCATCTCGGCGTCTCGTTTGATTCGATTGATGAATCCGGAAAAGAGAGAATGAAACACACCGCTGTATTGCAGGATGCCCCCTAAAGACAAGGCAATCAAAATCAAGGCGAGGGACCAGGTCATCGACAACAGTCCACCACGGTCCACAATGGATGCAACGGCTTCATTGGCGATATTGCTGACGAAGCCTTTTTGCATGACAGTCATCCATTCGACCGGAGAAGTAACTCCTTCAGAAAGAGCAGCAGTAACAATCCCGCTTAAAATCCCGAATACCAATGTAGGCAAAATTGGTTTTCGCAGCGCTGAGCATAACAGGACGACGAATGCTGGCAGTAGCGATAAAAGGCCAAGCGAGAAGTTTTGTTCCAAAGCAAGCTGGATTTCTTGAATCGCGTCTAGATTCACATTGGCACTTTGTCCTTGAATTCCGAAGAAAATCGCGGTAATGACAAGGGCAGGAACGGCAGTGCGTGACATGAACTTGACGTGCTCCGACAAGGAAACGCCTGCAATAGCTGCTGCAAAGTTAGTCGTGTCGGAGAGCGGCGACATTTTATCCCCGAAGCATGCTCCACAAATAATGGCTCCGGCTGTAATCAATGGATCAAGTCCGAGAGCCGTCGAGACCCCCATCATAGCGACCCCTACCGTACTGATCGTGGTAAAAGAGCTTCCTGTAACAGTCGAGACGATCACCGTCAGAAACAGGGCGGAGAGGGTGAAGTACTCCGGTGAGATGAGCGAAATGCCGAGGTGCAAAATCATCGGAACAGTTCCACTCATCATCCATACCCCGATCAAAATGCCGATTAAGGAAAGAATCAGCATGGGGGCGATCGCGGTTTGAATGCCTTTGATCAAGCCCTCCTCCATTTGCTTCCACGGAACGCCGAACAGGAAGAGAAGAGTGGCAGCTCCTATGGTTGCGAGGAAGAGCGGCATATGCGGCTCAACTTTGCCCCAAAAGAGGGCGGGAAACAAGATTCCGAATACGGTGACAAGCACCCAAATACTTTGCGAAAAAGATAATGGCTTGTTCATAATGGCAACTCCTTGTTAAATCAGGCTGAAGCAGTGAGAAGGGACATTTTTACTTTCGTACTTTTGTGCTTTCTTGCTTCTTTGCTTTTGTGCGTTCAAGTGTTAGTGGTACTTTATCCTGAATTACTTGTTTCGTCAACGAAATCGGGTGAATTCGGAATCGTAAAATAATTCAGGGCAGCGAGATGCAAAAATAGGTTGTCTAAACGGCAGTGATCAGTCACGTCCGCTACTCCTCAGAGGGGCGGACTTTTTCGTGCGCTTTTTTATAATAAGACCTTATTTAAAATTATTATAAAAAGATATTGACTTTCAAATTATATCAAGTACAATGATAATTGTTCCTAGTTGATAATAATTATAATTTGATAATAAGGAAAGGGGGAGCCGCTCATGTATGATGTCATCATCATCGGTGGAGGACCAGCTGGTGCTTCCGCTGCCATTTATACAGCTCGTGGAAATCTAAAGACGCTCGTCATTGATAAGGCACCCGGAACCGGGGCGCTTGCCCTGACACATAAAATCGCCAACTACCCAGGGGTGGAAGGTGAGATGACTGGGAAAGAACTGCTGGATAAAATGCGCAGACAAGCGGAGGGCTTTGGTGCAGAATTCATCCAGACTACGATTTCTGCGGTAGATGTAGAGGATGAGGAAAAAAGCATCTTCACGGCTCATGGTACTTTCCAAGCGAAGGCCGTGATCGTAGCGACTGGTTCCAAAGGGCGTAACCGTATGCTCCCAGGCGAAGAGCAATTGCTCGGGCGAGGTGTGAGCACTTGCGCGACATGCGACGGAGCTTTTTATGAAGGCAAGCACGTTGCAGTCATCGGTGATACGGAGGAAGCATTGGAAGAAGCGCATGCACTGACCAAATTTACAGACAAAATCACTTTCTTGGTGCCTCGCGCTGATCTTCAAGGGATAGAAGGACTACCTGAGCTGCCGAACACGGAAATGCGTTTCCGTACACGCCCATTGGAAATCGTGGGAGAGAAGGCGGTCGAAGGGTTACGCATTCGCACGGCAGAAGGAACAGAAGAAATGCTGTCCGTTGATGGAGTCTTCGTCTTCCTTTCTGGCAGCAAGCCGGGTACCGATTTCTTGGATGGACAAGTTCCCCTCGATGAGGAAGGATTTATGATTCTGGATGAGTTCATGCAGTCTTCTGTTCCAGGAGTATTTGGAGCGGGTGAGGTACGCAAAACACCTGTGAAGCAAGCAGTAGTCGCTGCGGCAGACGGTGCCATTGCAGCAATGGCTGTAGACAAATACATCAACAAGCGTTCCAAAGTTGTCCCCCAATACAAATAGAAGAAAAGGAGAGAAACAAACATGGCACAAGCAATCGTATACTCCAGCACAAATTGCAACTTCTGCAAGCAATTAAAGTCGTATTTGACAGAACAAAACATTTCTTTCGAAGAGCGCAACATTGATGAAAAAGACGAGTACGGCCAGGAGCTGAGCCGTTTAGGCGTGATGTCTGTTCCTTTGACAGTCATTGGTGAAAAGCAAATTTTGGGCTTCAACCCGACACGCATCAAAAAAGTACTGGCAGCATTGGAAGAGGCTGCGAAGTAATTTCTATCAGACACCATATAAAAGGAGAGATTAATCATGACAACACAGCAAACGATTCAACTTCAAGTAGGAAAACCAGCGCCTGACTTTAACATGCTTACAACAAAAAACATCGAGACACTGGAAGAACGTGTGTCGCTGGCTGATTACAAAGGAAAATGGCTGATTTTGTTCTTCTGGCCGTTCGACTTTACATTCGTTTGCCCGACAGAAGTAACTTCGTTTAGTGACAACATGGAAGAGTTCGAGGATTTGGATTGCGAAGTGCTGGGCGTATCCACGGATAGCGTACATACGCACCGGGCATGGATCAAAACACCACGCGATGAAAACGGCATCGGTGAAGTAAACTTCCCGCTTGCGAGCGACTTCAAAAAAGAGACGGCACGTGCTTATGGTGTCCTGGACGAAGAGACCGGTGCTGCTCACCGTGGTTTGTTCATCATCGATCCAGACGGCATTCTCCGCTACCAAGTGGTAACAGACATGAACGTAGGTCGTAGCGTGGCAGAGACGACTCGTATTTTGCAAGCCCTGCAAGCTGGCGGTCTGTGCCCGGCGAACTGGAAGCCAGGACAGAAGACACTGTAATCAATTGCTTCTATATATAAAAGAAGAAGGACAATCCCCCAGTCTTTTGCAGACGGAGGGATTGTCCTTTTTCAATGGAAGGAACACGTGGAGATGGAGCTAACGTTGACGATTCCATTCCTCTACAAGCAGTTCGTTGTTGATACTCATGCCAGCCGCAGAGCCAAGAGCCGCGGCAGTAATCACTTGGTAGTGTGTAGATGCTGCATCGCCTGCACTGTAGACGCCCGATACGCTCGTTTTCCCAAAGCTGTCGACGATGACCGTACCTGCTTCCGTTACCTGGCAGCCTAATGCTTGCGGCAAGTCAGATCCAGCCACGAGCTTGGGAGCAAAAAAGATCCCTGTGCACGAAATGCTGTTGCCATCTGTAAGCTCAACGTGCTGAACCATCCCATCGGCAGATACAATTCGCTCGATCGGGGAGTCAAAGACAGGAACGCGATGCTGTAACAGCTCCAACCTTTGTTCTTCCGTGAATTCATCTGGTTCATTGGTGCAGATCGTGTATTGATTGGTCCAACCAGACAACATTTTTGCCAAGTGCAATGCCTTCTCTCCATTGGCGATTAAGACGAGTGGCTGGTCGCGTAATTCCCATCCATCGCAATAAGGGCAGACAAAAGCACTTTTTCCATAGACTTCCTCTAATCCGTTAACAGGCAACGGGAGGTCCTTCATTCCCACTGCGAATAGCAGCTTTTTGCTTTGATAGGTTGTTCCCTGTGCAGTCGTAATGAGAAAATTTCCATCGTGTCCCGTGATTGTTAAAGCTGTATCCTCCACGAAATGGACGGAGGGGTAGGCGCTGATTTGCTCCCTGGCAATGAGACGAAATTCGCCCGGAGTGATGCCGTCTCTCGTAAGAAAGCCGTGCGACTCACGAGTAACGCGATTCCGTGGACGGCCTTCATCGATAACAACCACACTTTTTCTTGCCCTGCCAAGTGCGAGAGCGGCACTCATACCTGCTGGTCCTCCACCAATAATCCCTACATCGATAAGTTGATTCATGTTTATATACCACCTTTATAGATTCTTTATATCCGTAATATCGTATCAAAGCACCTATTGTAGACCCTTAATGTCTATTATAAACAAACCTTCCTGATAATCAAGCCGAGAAACACTTTGTATTCTTTTTGTAAATATTCCCTTATATCGGCAAAATACAACGCCTTCCAAATAGTAGCAACCTACCATTTTCGCAAGCGAAAAGGAAAAAAAAGGAAGAGTAAATATACCTAATTGAGAAAATGTGTGGGCCAGAAGACCGTCCCGGTTGCAGGACTTCCCTCCAAAAAACGTAGGACGATGGAGGCGAATCCGTCCCAACATTACAATTTCATGACAAATCTGAAAAAGACACAATAGTGAATTTTGTCTATGGGAACGACTTGCTCCCTATGTTTACAATGACTGTGACGTGGCAACATATCGGAGGTTGACGAGGAATGGAGCCAACAAAAAAGAGAAGATGGCGCTGGATGAGCCTGACCATGCTGATCGTGGTGGGGGCAAGTGCCTTCTGGTGGTTTTGGGCAGCAGACCGTGTCGAAAGCATGGAGACGACTACAGGTGCTCAATTAAAATTTCGCGCGAATGGCGAGCTGTTCGAAGTCTATCAGAATCAAAAATGGCAGCCCTTTTTCGCGAAAGGCGTCAATCTGGGGGCGTCGTTACCGGGTCATTATCCAGGGGAGCTTCCCATCACAAGAGAGGATTACATGCGCTGGTTTGCGATGATCGACGAGATGGGAGCGAACGTCATTCGTGTGTATACCATCCATTCTCCTGTCTTCTATGAAGCGCTGGTCGACTACAATCAGCGAAAAGAAGGGGACCCTCTCTACTTGATGCAAGGCATTTGGAGTCCAGAAGAGCTGTTGATTGAAAAGAAAGACGCCTATTTGCCAGAGATTCGCGAGGAGTTTCGACAGGAAATCAAAGATGCAGTCGGCGCTGTCTACGGGGATATCACCCTGCCGGAAAAATCGGGAAAGGCAAGTGGTACATACCGTGCCAATGCGGGCAAATACTTGATCGGCTGGCACACAGGGACTGAGTGGGACCCTGTAATGGTGCGAAACACCAACCGCCTGCATCAAAAAGTTGCACCCTATCAAGGGAAGTACTTCCACGCGACATCGAATGCAACTGCTTTTGAAACCTGGATTGCTGAAATGGTGGATACCGTCGCAATGGAGGAGAGCAAATACGGTTGGCAGCATCCAATGACTTTCACCAATTGGGTGACAACAGACCCCTTATCACATCCGGGAGAGCCGATTCAACATGAGGATTTGGTCAGTGTCGATCCTACCCATATAGAGCCAACACAGTGGGAGGCAGGCTACTTCGCTTCCTATCACGTGTACCCGTATTATCCGGATTTCTTCCGCTACGACACTACCCTGCAACAGTTGAAGAACGATGCAGGGCAAATCGATACGTACAAAGCGTATTTGCGAAAACTGAAGCAGTATCACAAAAACATGCCGATCATGGTGACGGAATTTGGGGTCCCGGCATCGGTGGGAGTCGCCCATCTGGGCAATTTAGGGCGCAATCAGGGTGGTCATTCAGAAAAGCAGCAGGGAGAGATCGATGTCGAGCTTTTGCAAGAAATTCATCAGGAAGGGTATGCGGGAGCAATTGTATTCGTCTGGCAGGACGAGTGGTTCAAAAAAACGTGGAACACGATGCGCTTTGAATTGCCGGAAGATCGGCGCTCCCTGTGGATCAACGTGTTGACCAATGAGTCTTTGTTTGGAGTCCTTGGCATGTACCCGAACAAAGAAGGCGTGCTGACCATCGATGGGAATCGCACAGATTGGGATCAGCTCGTGCCAGAAGAGAAGCAACGCCTCGATGTTCAAGTTCCGGGTGTTGACGAAATCTGGATGACACATGATGAAGGGTACGTCTATTTCCTTGCTCAGTTGAAGGAAGAGTTTGACCCGGCTAAACAACAGCTTTATGTAGGTGTTGATACGCTTCCTGGCGGGAACAAGCATGCGGAACAGCTTCCTGGCCTGACGCTGGATGAGGGGCTAGAGACGCTGATCGCGTTGGGAAAAGCAGACGAGAGCCAGATTCAAATCGCTGCCAATTACGATTTTCATGCACGCTTATACGGAAAACGCTATGGCATGCTTACGGTCAAGGAAGCGGAGAAAAAAGACAATTCCGGGATATTCAAACCGTGGAAGCTGGCCGTTAGCCTGGAGATGGAGCCGCCAGACAGCAAGAAGTACTATCCGTTGGAGGAAGTCGAGGTCGGCAAGCTGATCCGGGGAACGACAGATGCCCAAGACCCGCAGTACGACTCACGAACCGCATGGCAAGCGAAGGGCAAAGTGGTAGAGCTGAGAGTACCGTGGATGCTGCTTGGATTTACAGACCCGAGCTCCTTGTCCGTCATGAGCTATGAGGATGATGGCAAAAGCTTCACGACGAAGAAGACGAAAGGCATACGCATTCTGCCGCTCTTGGTGGATACAGCGACGAAACAAGTCGTCGGGCAAAACGCGTATGCAGTGACGAAGCTCCCGATGTATACATGGCAAGGCTGGGAGCAGGTCGGCTATCACGAACGCAAAAAACAAAGCTATTCCATACTAAAAAAAGCATTCCATGAGATTGAGGCTCCGGTGAAGATCGAGACTCAGCCTTGATTGGATAGGAGAGTGGCAAATGTGCAAACACCATTGGCGACGGCAATTGTTTTTCTGTACGCGCTATGTGGATTGACAGTATTAGGCTTGCTTGTCTTGTTCGCACTGAAGCTGCGCAACATTTCGGTGGAGAAACAGACCATGCGTTGTCTGGAAAAATATCGCGACTACTTCGTTTACCTGCAAGCACACGGGGAAGAAGAGGAGCGCTTGCAAGTGCCTTATGGCGATGTGACGCAAAAAGAAAAGCAAATCATTCAGAAAAAGCTGTTTGAGCTGATGGAGTGCTTCACAGGCATTCATCGGGACAAGCTGATCTGGCTCTGCGAGGATATGGGACTCGTAGAGCTGGACATGCAAAGACTAAATGGCTGGTGGAAATGGACGAGAGTGGATGCCGCATACAATTTGGGGATCATGCGCTCCAAGCTTGCCGTACCTGCTCTATTCACCCTCCTGCAAAAAAACACAGATGACACCAGTGTTTTTATCATTGCGCGCTCCGTCGCCAAATGTGCACGCAACACAGAAGATTTGCGGGAAATGGTGACTCACGTTGTCAGAGCGAAGAAAAATGTCCACCAGCTCATTGTGGACATCATCAGTGATTCGCAGGTAGATACGGCACCTCTTTTTGCACAATTTTTACAAGAATCCGATGCTGAACTGGTCCAAATCGGACTGATTGGCTACGCCGTGCATGTTCAGCCCGGCATTGAGCCTGCGCTATACCAGCTCATTCAATCGCCTGACAAGGAAGTCCGAATTAAGGCAGTCAAGCTCATGTGCCGGGATATCCGCTATATGAATGAGCAGACAGTCACTGATTTTATGAATCACAAGGATTGGGAAATTCGGGCAATGGCAGCGAAGGCAATTGGCTCACTGAAATTGCATTCGTACATTCCCTCGCTGAAAAAGGCCGTGGGCGATGCGAACTGGTGGGTTCGTCATCACAGTGCACGCAGCCTGGCGCAGCTAGAGGTCGAAGGCTTTGCTGCCCTGTGTGAAATTTTGCAGGAAGAGAGAAATGGTCATAAGAGCGAGATGGCTCATCAAGTGATTCAGGAGGAGCTGGAAAAAGAGAAGCTGGTTCTACAGGGTGCGACAGCGACAGAGAAGCTCGTGCAATACAACGAAAAGCTGCATCTGTACCGCAAGTCATATCGAAAAACGATCTCCACGGTTCAGGCACTGGAAAGATAGAGCGAAAGGAGGCTGCCATGAGAGAGTTTCTACTTTACTACGGAGTATTTGCGGTCTATTACGTCATTGCGATTAACTCTTTGTACTTCATCATCATGCTGTTCTCGTTCAAGAGCATCATGGGAATCTTAAAAAGCTCCATCTATTCGAGATTCCAGACACTTTCAGGCTCTGAGCACGTTCCGCCGATTTCGATTCTCGTGCCAGCATACAACGAAGAGCTGACGATTATTGAAAATGTAAGGTCGCTCTTATCCTTGAACTATCCACGCTACGAGGTGCTCGTGGTCAACGATGGATCGAAGGATGCTACCTTGCAGGTATTGATTAACGAGTTTTCACTGGTTTACTCCGAGCACATGCCAGTACAGCCGCTTCTTCATACATCGAAGATCAGGGGAGTCTACCACAATCCGGCTTTTCCGAATCTGTATTTGATCGACAAAGAGAACGGAGGAAAAGCTGACTCGCTCAATGCGGGGATCAATCTCTCCCACTATCCGTTGATCGCTTCTATCGATGCAGATTCCTTGCTGGAAAAAGACGCGCTGATTCGCATTGCGAAGGTGTATATGGAAAACCCGGATGAAACAGTAGCCATCGGTGGAGATATCCGCATTGCCAACGGCTGCAAGATCGAAGACGGTGTCGTGAAAGACATTCGTTTGCCAGACAAGTTTTTGCCGATGATGCAATCCGTCGAATACCTCAAGGCGTTTCTCGGGGGACGGATCGGCTGGAGCGCGATCAACGGATTGATTATCGTCTCAGGCGCGTTCGGAGTTTTTCGCAAGGATTACATTATCAAGGTAGGCGGCTATCGCGAGGGGTATCCGGGTGAAGACATGAACATCATCATCAAGCTGCACAAGTACATGCTGGAAAACAAGCTGCCGTACCGAGTGGCATTTTGCCCCGATGCGGTCTGCTGGACGCAAGCGCCGGATACACTCAAAATTTTGGGCAGTCAACGGCGCAGATGGGGACGCGGGAATCTGAAAAACATGATTGAGTACGGCAGATACATGGCGTTTCGCCCCAAGTACAAGCTGTTCGGGATGCTCACGCTACCGTTCAATATCTTGTTTGAAACCTTGAATCCGTACTTCCGCATCACGGGTCTATTGGCCCTCATCGGATACACCATGCTGGATATGACCAACGGCTACGTCCTCTTAATCTACGGCTTGCTCAATGTGCTGTATGGCATGCTGCTTGGCATTGGCTCCTTATTGCTGGAGGAAATCGCGTTTCGACGGTATCCGCGTTTTCGGGACATCGTCAAAATGCTTTTCTATACGATTCTGATGTTCTTCGGCTATCGGCAAATCGGTGTCATCTGGAGATTCCTCGGTCATATTGAATATTTACGCAACAACAACTCTTGGGGAACGATGACGCGGACGAGCTGGCAGACGAAGGGCAGCGAAAACATTTCAAGTTTGGAGGCTAGATCATGAGTAATCTCGTACCTGTTTTTTACGAGCATCTGAGCAAGATGGAAGAGAAACAATTGGCGTGTGGGGTTATTCTAGCGGCTTGCAAAACCCTCACGAAAGAGTCAATGGAGCTGATCAAGCAAGACCTGGGCACTCGTTCAGGAGACGGCTCCGAGATTGCTTTACATTACGCGTATGACAAAAACAAGCAGCTCTTCGGAATCCTGCTTGAAGGACAGAAGCTTTCGAGTACCCATTTCTATGCTTTGCGCGTAAAAGACTATTTGCAAGAGCACAAACTGCTAGCAGGTAGCCTGTTCATTGCGAGTTTTCCCGAAAGCTCTCGCTCGTCCGGTCAAATGCTGATGCGGATGGTCCAAGAGATGAGAGAGCCAGGCACTCATGGGGAGATCAAGATTTACGAGCAGAATCCCGCTCAAAAAGAGGAGCCGGCAAGTATTTTGCTGGTTAACCATGATGAGACTGTCAACGAGTTTTTGAGCATCTATTTTCAACGCAAAGGGTATCTCGTTACGGTAGCCAATGACGGGATGGACGGCATGGAAAAATATCAGGAGGTCGCCCCTGATCTTGTCATTACCGACCTGAATCTCCCTATCCTCAATGGATACCAGCTCATGGAAAAAATCAAGCATATCAGCGCTTCTATGAGCAAGATTATGGTGCTCACTGACAAACGACTGGAAGAAGATGTGCAAAAATCGTTTGCGATGGGAGCATCTGATTACATTACAAAACCATTCTCCCCGGTAGAACTGGAAGCCAGGGTGAAAAGGCTGATTTCATAATTCTAGAAAGAGAAAGGGAGAGAAACGAGGATGGCGAGATACGAGGAACTGCAACAGAAGATTCAACGAAAGACAGCAAAAGTGGGTGTCATTGGGCTTGGGTATGTAGGGCTGCCGCTGGCGGTAGAGACGATCAAGAGCGGTTATACCGTAATCGGAATCGATCTGCATGGCGGAAAAATCGAGAGCCTGAAAAGGGGAGAGTCTTATGTTCAGGATATTTCCAATGAAACCTTGCAGGAATGCCTCGCGACCAACCGCTTTTTTCCGACGACCGATTATAGCGTAATCGAGGAGCTGGATGCGATCAGCATTTGCGTTCCAACGCCACTCAGTCCCAATCAGGACCCGGACACCTCTTACATTACAAACGTTGTCGAGCAAATCAAGCGATTCATGAAAAGAGGAATGCTCATTACGCTGGAGAGTACAACCTATCCGGGAACGACGGAAGAGCTGATCCAGCGGGAATTTGAAAAGCTGGGGTATCGGGCTGGCATCGACTTTTTCCTCTGCTACTCGCCGGAGAGGGTCGATCCGGGCAATCGCAAATACAGTACGTACAATACGCCAAAGGTGATCGGCGGAACGACAGAACGTTGCATAGAGTTAGGCACACTCTTGTACGGCAGCCTGGTCAAGACCGTCGTGCCGGTTTCTTCGCCAAAGGTGGCGGAGATGTCCAAGCTTTTGGAGAACACCTTCCGTAGCGTCAATATTGCCTTCATGAATGAGATGGCGATGATGTGCGACAGAATGGGCATCAATGTTTGGGAAGTAATCAAGGCCGCATCGACCAAGCCTTTCGGGTTCATGCCGTTTTACCCGGGACCCGGAATCGGTGGGCATTGCATACCGCTCGATCCGATGTATTTGTCGTGGAAGGCCAAGGGCTTTCGTTTTCACAGCCAATTTATTGAGATCGCCCAATCGATTAATGACAACATGCCGGACTATGTGCGCAATAAGACAGCACAGGTGCTCAACATTTACGCGAAAGCGATCAACAGCTCGCGTATCTTGATTCTCGGCATGGCCTACAAGCCGGAAGTTGATGACCTGCGGGAATCACCAGGTCTGGAAATTTACGAGCTGTTCACCAATAGCGGAGCAACTGTCGACTATTACGACCCGTATGCGCAGAGCTTTGTGAATAAAAAAGGCGAGATCGTCCATTCCATCGCCAATGACTACGAGGCGTTCAAGACTTACGATTGCATGGTGCTCATTACGAATCACCAATGCTTTGCCTATCAGGAGCTGGCGGATTTGGGAGTGGCCATTATCGATACACGAAATGCGTTTGAGGGCATCACGAATCCGAATGTATATCGCATCGGAACCTCCGTCGCTATCAGGCAGGAGAAGGAAGTTGTCAGCTTGCTCGCATAATACAAAGTCCGAACAGTATACGCAACAAGGGAGGAACCGATGACATGTGCGGAATTATGGGATATATCGGGAACAAGGAAGCGCAGCCGATTCTAATCAATGGGCTGCGAAAGCTGGAATACAGAGGCTACGATTCGGCTGGCATTGCGATTTGTGACGGAGCAACCATCGGCATTCGCAAAGCAAAAGGCAGAATTGACGTACTGGAGAGCCAAACCCAAAAGTCCGGCTTGCAGGGCTCCATCGGCATTGGACATACGCGCTGGGCGACCCACGGACGACCGTCTGATGAAAACTCTCATCCTCATTTTGATCAATCCGGCAAGTTCTCGATCGTGCATAACGGCATTATCGAGAACTATCTGGATCTCAAGCAGGAGTTGATCGAAAAAGGCGTGACGTTTACTTCGGAGACGGATACGGAGGTCATCGTGCACCTTTTGGCGCAGGAATACAATGACAACCTGGTTGCGGCAGTGCAGAAGGTCGCTGGCAAAATTCGCGGAGCATTTGCTCTCGGTGTGATGACGGAGCATGAGCCTGACAAGCTGATTGCAGTTCGTATGGCAAGCCCGTTGATTATCGGGGTAGGGGAGAATGAGAATTTTATCGGTTCTGATATCCCGGCGATCCTGGAGCATACGCGCGATGTGTACGTTCTCGAAGACGGAGACCTGGCGATTCTGACCAAAGATTCAGTTCACCTCATGCGTCTGGATACAACGGAGCCAATCGAGCGAGAGCTGGTGCGTATTGAGTGGGACAAGGAGCAAGCGGAAAAAGACGGCTTCGCTCACTATATGCAAAAGGAAATTTACGAGCAGCCGCGTGCCCTGCGCAATACCATGACAGGTCGAATCGATGCTACCCAGCAAAAGGTTGTTTTCCCCAATCTTCAGCTATCGGAAGCGAGTGCCAAGCGTGTGGAGAAAATCTACATTGTCGCATGCGGTACCGCTTATCATGCGGGCTTGATCGGCAAGCATGTGATTGAACGACTGGCACAGATTCCGGTAGAAGTAGATGTAGCGTCGGAGTTTCGTTACCGTCGCCCGCTCTTTCAGCCCAATACGCTTACGATTGCCGTCAGTCAATCAGGGGAGACAGCAGATACATTGGCAGCCATGCGGGAAGCCAAACGAAACGGCTCAGCAGTACTCGCTATTACGAATGTAGTCGGCAGCTCGATTGCTCGTGATGCCGATGACGTGATTACGACAAATGCAGGTCCGGAAATCGCGGTTGCTTCGACGAAGGCATATACCTCGCAGTTGATCGCGTTTTACTTGCTCGGCATCTATTTGGCACAAGCGAAGGGGACACTGGACGCTGATACCCGTGCTTCACTGCTTCACCAACTGACCGGTCTTCCTGATCAAGTCGAGCATATACTCGAGCATGCAGATGAGATACGTCATTTTGCTGAATCGATCAAGGACGAGCAGCATCTGTTTTTCATCGGACGAGGACTCGATCATGCGGTATCTATGGAAGGCTCGCTCAAGCTAAAGGAAATCTCGTATATTCACTCGGAGGCGTATGCGGCAGGAGAGCTAAAGCACGGTACGCTGGCGCTGATCGAAGAGGGAACGAGAGTCATCGCCCTGGCTACACAAGATGAGCTGCATGAGAAAATGATCAGTAATATTACAGAAGTGAAAGCCCGTGGAGCAAAAGTTCTCGGTATTACCTTGGAAGGACATGTAGAGCTGCATCGCTCAGTTGATGATGTTTGCCTGATTCCGCAGACAGATGCCTTACTTACACCTGTTCTAGGCGTTATCCCCCTTCAGCTCATTTCCTATTACACTTCTGTTGCGCTTGGCAATGACGTAGATCGTCCACGAAATTTGGCCAAAAGTGTAACAGTTGAGTAAACACAAACGTCAGTCGTAAGGAAGGTAGAGCATTCAAGAAGGGGGAAAGATGAATGAACACCTCGAATCGGACGTTGAATCAGGAGAAATTACTGGAGATTATGCTTCAGGCCTATCAGCTGGGCGTGCAGAGGAAAGACATTAATTTGACCATGATGATTGACACACTGACTTACGAATTGAAACCATACTTCGATCAGCAAATCCAACAAGGTCAGCTTGCAAAAGGGGAGCTGACCAAGACGGAGGCGATAGGATGAACATACATGCAGTAGTACTTGCAGCAGGAAAAGGAACCAGAATGAAATCTTCGCTCTACAAGGTCATGCATCCAATCTGCGGGAAGCCGATGATTGAACATGTCGTAGAGACATTGGAAGCATTGTCACTTCGCCACTTGGTCGTCGTTGTCGGCCACGGAGCCGAAGTGGTCAAAGAGCAGTTGAAAAACCGCGTTCAGTATGCGTATCAACCGGAACAACTGGGTACTGCTCATGCTGTTTGGATGAGCCAGGAAATTCTTGGAGCGCAGGATGGCGTGACGATTGTCATGAATGGCGATACCCCGCTCGTACAAGAACAGACGCTGCGCAGTTTGCTCGAATATCACCAGTTGAAACAGGCAGCAGCCACGGTTTTGACCGCCATTGTGGACGAGCCTACAGGCTATGGCAGGATCATTCGCGATGAGAACGGCGATGTCCGTAAAATTATCGAGGAAAAAGACGCGACCTTGGGCCAAAAAAAGGTGAACGAGATCAGCACCGGAATCTTTTGCTTCGACAATCAAAAGCTGTTTTCAATGCTGCCGATGGTCTCCAACGAAAACGCGCAAGGGGAGTTTTACTTGCCGGACGTTCTAGGGCTTTTGCAAGAGCAAGGTCATTTGGTCACGGCGTTTGCAACGGATGATCCCGAAGAAGGCAATGGCGTCAATGATCGTGTGCAGCTCGCTGATTTGGAACAACTGATGCGCAAGCGAATCAACGATTTCCATATGCGAAACGGAGTTACGATGATAGACCCGAGCTCGACGTACATCGATTCGGACGTAATGATCGGGCGTGATACGGTGCTCTATCCGGGAACCTGCCTTTTTGGCGACACACAGATCGGTGAAGGCTGCCAGATCGGGCCGCACGCGCTGGTCAAAAACAAGAGCATCGAGGATTACACGAGAATTCAGCCGTTTTCAGCGGTTGACGGCAGTACGTTTGCTGAGCGGGCTTTTGCTGGAGTGGGAGCGACGACACAACAGTACGGTATCGACCAGCGCTGATGCAGGTAATTCGTCGATATAGCTGGCTTTGGATAGCACTGCTCCTTGTAACAGTGGCTTCGATCATCATGCTGTCGTTGGCAAACACCCGCTCCGCCCTGACAAAAGCAACCTGGATATGGGACGCCAAGCAAATAGAGACCCAAACCGATGAAATGATCGCGTTTGCCGAGAAAAACGACATCAACCTGATCTATCTTCACGTTGAACCAGCATCTGTTGCGCCCCAGACGTATCGTACCTTCATTGAAAAAGCCAACCAGGCAGGTATTAAGGTTGAGGCACTTGGCGGTGACCCCAATTGGGCGTTAACTGCGAATCGCCAGAGCATCGACGATCTGATCTCCTGGGTGAAGGCGTTCAATCGCAGTGCCAAGTCAGATGAACGATTCTCGGGGATTCACGTCGATATCGAGCCGTATTTGTTGCCTGCATGGAAGGAAGACCAGGGAGAAATCGTCCGGCAATGGCTGGAAAACGTCAGCTATCTGACGGCAGAGACGAAGAAGGATACGGATCTCGCTGTCGGTGCCGACTTGCCTTTTTGGATCGACTCCGTAAACGTTCCTGACAGTGATGAAAAAGTGAGCAACTGGATGGTGCAGCGACTCGACAGTATTACGTTAATGGCCTACCGGAATCAAGCCCTTGGGCAAAATGGGATCGTCCAAATCGTAGAAAAGATCGTCGATGATGCCAATGTACGCAAAAAAGGGTCGGTCATCGTAGGCGTCAACATCATGGAAACGATGGAAGGCGCTCATGTGAGCTTTTATGAAGAAGGCACAAAAGAGATGAACAACCAGTTGGCCATTTTACAGGAGGAGCTGTCTAGCAATCCGGCGTTTGCAGGAAGTGCGATCCATGATTACGAGAGCTGGAAGCACGCAAGTCAACGAGAGGAGCAACTTTGACGAATGAAAGCTGCGCGCATCTATTTGAGTGTTCTCTGCCTGACGGTCGGCTTTCTGTTCGGCTTTTCCCCCGCGGAGAAGAAGAGTAAAGCAACGTGGATCTGGCAGTCCGAAATGATCGGGAGAGAGAAACAAGAGATTCTCGATTTCTGCAAAAGTAACGATATTAATCTCGTCTACTTGCGAATCGAAATGAACAAGCCCTATGATTACTACCGCGATTTTATCCGCGAAGCGACAGAGATGGGGATCGAAGTTCATGCGGTTGCTGGCCATCCGGCATGGGCACTCAAAAGCAATGAAAAGCGGATGATGAATATCGTCCACTGGGTAAAAAGCTACAACCGTGAAGCGCAGAAGAATGAGCGAATTCGCGGGATTCAGTTAGACATCGAGCCGTATCTCCTACCTTTTTGGGAGGCCGATCAGAAGAGGATTATCCGTGAATGGCAAGCCAATGTGCAGGCGTTCACAGCCGAGGTGTCAAAAGACGAGGATTTGGTTGCCAGTGCAGCCATTCCATTTTGGCTGGACGATATTCCCGTTCCGGGACAAGAAGAGATGTCCTTGTCCAAATGGATGATCAGCCAGTTTGATACGGTATGTATCATGGCGTATCGCGACACACTTTCCGGTCAGAACGGCATCCTGAACTTGATTGATCAGGAAATGAAGGAAGCGGATGAATTAGAGTCGCGTGTCCTGGTTGCTGTGAATATGAAGCCGCTGGATGAAGACCACACTTCTTTTGCAGAGGAAGGTCCGGCTCTCATGAAACAGCAATTAGAGCAATTGCCTGCACATTTGGCACAGCATCCGTCCTTCTCTGGTGTCGCGATTCATGATTATCGCAACTGGAAGGAGGCGATTCCACTGCCCCCGGAAACGAAGCAACGCTACAAAGGCACCTACATATGGCGTGCAGAATTGATTGGCACGGAAAAGGAGGAAATTCTCTCCTTTGCGGAACAAAATGGGGTGAATCTCCTCTATGTTCGTCTAGATTTGGAGCAACCGACTTCCTATTATCGCGATTTCGTGAGAGAGGCTCGTGAAGCGGGGATCGAGGTTCATGCGATGGGCGGTCATCCGATTTGGGCGATGTCTGAAAGTCGGAGCAAGATCATAAAGCTCGTGAATTGGGTGAAAGCCTACAATGAGTCTGTCTCGACAGAAGAGCAATTTCACGGCATTCACTTAGATATTGAGCCGTACGTCCTTCCTGCCTGGCGTGAGGATAAAGAGGCAGTTTTACGCCAGTGGATGGGTAACATCGAAGCTTTTGTCGAAGAGACCAAGAACGGAACTTCCTTGGAAGCAAGCGTCGACCTCGCGGCGTGGCTGGACAAGACACCGACTCCAGGTCAGCCCGAGCTGCCGTTTTCGCATTGGATGATCAAACAGCTTGATCATACGACCTTGATGGCTTTTCGTGATCGAGCTCCCGGCATCATCGGCTTGGTTGAAAATCAGATGAAGTACGCAGAGAGCCTCCAGAAAAAGCTGGTCGTCGCTGTGGAGACGAAAGAGAGCCACGAAGGGAACGGAATCACCTTTTACGAGGAAGGCATGGGCGAAATGGATCGACAGCTAGATCTGGTGACAAAAGTGCTGGATCGGTACTCCTCTTATTGGGGGCTCGCCATTCATGCGTATGACTACTGGAAAAACGGGAAAGAGTAGGCTGCCTGCATCGTGCACCTTTGTTGTAAAATAGAAGAAAACGAGCGTCGGAAAGAGGAGAACAAGCCATGCGAGATGTGCAAAACCGACATCGAAATCTTCCGCAGCGTACGCCAGAGATGTTGTACAACGTGGTGCGCAAGTTTTACCGTGGAGCAGTTAGTCATTTTGACCTGATTCAGGAGAAAAAACAGGAAGCACGTGCAGCCTTGGAAGCTGGTGACCACAACAAAATCCGTGCAGCCGTGCACACGTTATTTTTGGAGTTCCATTTTTATGTGACCTGCTGGCTCCAGATTGAGCTTGCCCTGTATCGGCTGGCGCGTCAGGATGAACGTCTTGCGCAAGTGATAGAAAGATATCGATCATCGTTGGAAAAGCATGTAGCGGTACGGCAACTGCTGGAACAGACGGAGGCGTGTGTGGAGGCGCAGTTTCAACCAAACGGGGATGGATGGTCCTGCGTGCAAAAGGATGCCTACGTGTTTGGCAGCATCATTTTTACAGTGGATGAAGAGAGTCTGCAAGATTTGCATGCCGTGTATCAGGCGATTTGGGGAAAGGTAGACTGCTAAACGATCACTCATAACAAAAAGCGTGACCGTCGCGATGGATGGTCACGCTTTTCTCATTTAGAAAGTGCCAGGGAAAATGGAGCCTGTGTGAGGAGCCAGTTGGCCTGGGGTGTTCAATTGGCGAACCTCTTGTGTGTTCGTGCCTGCAAAGCCAGGAGAGTAGATCGATTGTGCTCCTACGCCAGCCTGATTGCTGTACGCTTGATTGGCATATGCCTGTGGTTGGAGCTGCTGACTTTGTTGCGCTTGCATGCCATAGCCAGTGTTATTCAACTGGCGAACTTCCTGGACATTGGTATTGGCAAAGCCAGGCGAAAAAATACTGCCTGTCATCGCTGGTGGATACGCTGCTTGGTTCGTATAGCCAGCTTGTCCTCCGTAGCCGCTATAGCCAGCTTGATTACGAGCTTGAACCTCTTGAACATTCGTGCCGGCAAAGCCTGGAGAGAAAATGGAGCCTTGTCCAACCGATTGCTGATAAGAAGGCTGAGCTTGTATGTAGCCAGCTTGCTGGCCTTGTGCATAGCCAGTGGATTGGTTTTGCATGGATTGAAGTGCTTGATTTTGAGCATAGCCGTAATGCTGCTGTTGTTGTGGATAGCCAGTGTGGTTAAGTTGTCTCACTTCTTGGACATTCGTATTTGCAAAACCTGGGGAGAAAATCGATTGTGCCCCACCGGAGGACATACCCAATGAAGGAGTTCCGATGGATTGGGCATGACCGCCGTGATTCCAATGCTGTACTTCTTGTACGTTTGTTCCGGCGAATCCTTGTTGGAACATAGCACCTGCAGGGCTCATTGCTCCAAAAAATTGCGGTTGTTGCTGGGCGTGCATCATGTTGTTAAGTATATGGGTCATGGTTAAGACCACCTCCATGGAGTATTTTTTCCAAGGTTGATCAGGTCATGCATCCGATAACGAAAAAAACATGCCGGAGTCTAAACGGCATGTTCCTTTATTTCAAAACGTGAGACTTGCCTCATTGTTCAGTGCTACCCGCGCGTACAGCCAGCATGCCGATTCACCTATTGCGGTAGCGTTTATCTACAACCAGGAAGGATTGACCCATCATGAGCCAACAGCCTTGGGGTCAATCGCGTCAGCCAGTCGTTCGTTGGGTGATGCGCCGTTCCCCTTCCTGACGGGCAAATCGCACCAAGGACGTCTGTGAATCAGCGAGTGCTGCTCGACTCCCTTATCCTGCGGCACTCCCTCGCTTGCTTTGCAAGTGAGAGACATGCTGTGCGTAGTGGATCAAATTCGCTAACGATAATCGTCGAATCGATGGTTCATCGAATTTCTCCGGCTTTGCATTCGCTTCAAAGAGCCAAAGCTTTCCTTCTTCTGTCAAGCCAAGGTCCATCGACATCTCAGCCAAATCTGTCCATTCTGCATTTAATGACCGTGCGATGGCGAGCGCCGTATCGTGAATGAGTCTTTCCATTTGCTCGTGATTATTTTGAAACAAGGCTTGCATAACGGTTGATAACGAGTGGATCGAGCCGCCGCGTGGCACATGAGTGGTGATGCTTTGCGAGCCAGACCTTCTGATGCCAACTCCGGTTACGCTCCACTCGCCCTCGCCATCTTTCTGTACGAGGACGCGCACATCAAAAGGTTTGCCGTTGTAACGGGCACGACGAATACCTTGCTGCATGATGTACTTCTGCTGTTTGACATGAAGTCTAATATGCTTCCATACGTCATTCAAATTGGAAAAGCGGCGAGTAATGGCCTTTTGCTCCTTTAACCGTTGCAGGAACCACTTATCGTTTCTGAAGTCAATGCGCATAATTCCCTGACCAGCTCTACCGCGCACGGGTTTCAAGTAGACAAAGCGATGTTCTGTGCAAAAGCTTCGAAAGCGAGCCAAGGTGTCCAATTGTTTTGTCTCCGGTAGAAAAGCTTGCACTTCCAAGTGGGACTCAAGCATCGTAAAGAGCTGTTGCTTGTCAAAAAAGCCGCGATTAAACAATGTGACATTTGGCATCTCATGTATGCGGTTCAATGCTCTGCGGACTTCAGGTCGCCGTTCTGCTTTTCTCGTCGGAATTCGGTTGTAAACCACATGGGGGAAAGGTAGAATCACCTCTTGCCACGAGTTTAGACGACTGTTGTACAAATAGCCGCGCACCTTTTTCTTCTCCCAATTGATTCCTTGTGGAGTGAACACAAATACGAGTGCACCCCATTGCTTCCCCGATTGAGTAATATCCTTGAAGTTCTCACGATTTCCTAAAAATGTTGCCCCTTCACCAACGGTCAATATGCCAAATAATGGGCCAAGCTTCAGGGAGTCGCCCGCCATTTTCCAGTTAATGCGTGTACGAATACGGCTTGCTTGCACGCGGGGTAAACCAGCGTATATCCGTTTCGTATGAGAAAAGGGACCGAGACTGGCGACCAGTGGCTTTGGCGAGCGTTTAAGGACTAGCCGAGGTAACTGTACGAACCATCTACCGCTAGGGAGGATCGTCAGCCACCCGGAGCGCTGCTGAAGCATGGTGTTCCTCCTTCCTGAAAAACGGTACAGATCGCGTGCGACTAGAAATTGGCCAAATAACAGCTATAATCGACGAGCAGCTTGCGTGATTCGTGATCAGCCTGCCTGAGACGAGCGTGCTTGAATATAGAACGGCCAGGCTTGGAATTCGCTTCGAACATCCAGACATGGCCTTGCGTATCAATTCCCATGTCCAGCCCTAATTCGCCTAAATCAATCCCTTTGGCCAGTTCAATTGCGGTAGCCAGACGGATCGACGCTTCTGAAATGCGCTGGGTCATGAGGGCTTTTTGTCTGCCAAACAGGTGCTGCAACAGGTCATCGCCGGGGATGACGGTTCCACCTGTACGTACGTGGGTAGTTACGCTGCCAGAACCGGCAACCTTGGCTGCGGTGCAGGAGACAACCCACTCGTTTTGCTGATTTTTATGCAAGTGAACACGAAAATCAAACGGACGTCCATGGAATGTCATGAGCGGAATGCCCTGTTGTGCCAGATACGCACTGACTCGCCTACTGCGGAAGACATGCTGATAAAGGCTGGACAGCTTGGAAAATTGCCTTTTTACATTGCCGCTGCTTGTATGATAGGAGGCAGTAAAGCCACCGCCTGTCTGGCGAACAACTTTGACAATACCGTACCCGAGACTTCCATTTTTGGGCTTTAAATAAACGATAGGGTATTTACGCAGCAAGTTTCGAACAGTCGTAAGGGAAGGAGAGGTGTAAGTCTCCGGGATATGCTCATTCACTTCTGGATTCGGATACAGCAGTTGATGTACGCCCCATTTGTTAAAAAAGCCCTGATTGAACATCGGTAAATTGGGGTAACTGGCGAGTCGATACTTGAATTCCTGAACGGCTTCATGTTTTTCTGCCGAACGAGAGGGGATACGATCATAGACGACATCGGGCATGGCGGTAACATGCTTTTTCCAAAAGTAGCCGCCTGACTTGTTTCTGCGCAAAAACCACGCTTTGACCGTATTGGATTCCCAGTCTACATCGGTTGGGGAAAAGATATAGTAGAAAACACCCTTCCCTTCTTGAGCCTGTAACAGATTGTAAAAAAACGAGGTGCGAGAGCCAATTGGCTGCTTGGGATCTCGTCTTATGCCAGTCGTAACGATCCCGATTGAAGGACCGATCCGGAGTGCGGAGCCCTCTAGCTTGAGTTGGATCAAGCCAGGGTGTGGAATGCCCAGCTCCGCTTGCAAGAGCGTCGTCACTTTCAGGACATTCGTATCCGGATTGCGTTTATCTTGTAAGACAGTTGCGACTACTTCCTTTTTGCCCAGTAAGACTTTAATTTTTTGGCGTTGTCGTAGCTGTAGCTGTTGGAAGAGAGTAGCTGGCAGGATAATCCCACTGATACGGGGGTTGGAAAGGAAGCGAAGCCGCATTCTGAACGTTTCCATGCTTTAACCTCCTACACGCTCTTTCATGAGATAGTGGGCGTAGCGAACAGGCTGAGTAATCGAATGCAGTTGTGCAGTCGGGTCGTCAATCATGCGAAAAACGTTTCGCCCTGGTCTGCTGTTTACCTCGATGATCCAAACATTACCTGCGGTGTCGATGCCAATATCGATTCCCAGCTCAACGAGTCTGCCGTGTGACTCTTCCAAAAAACGGGGAAGTTCTTCTGCCACTCGGTTGATTGTTTGCTCGATGCGTGCCGCTTTTGTGGATGTGAAGTGAAGGGGCAGGAAAGAGGCCAGAGGTGTTGCTTTCCCTCCTCCGTGCAAATTGGAGGTGATACTGCGTTTGTCTCCCAGGCGCACAGCTTTTCCAGTTGTCCCCCATTTCCCCAGCCCGTTTTTTTGAACCAGAACACGGACATCGAATGGGGTACCATCCGGGGTATGCAGCTCCAAATAGGGCTGTACCAGGAACTTTCGGCCGGCAGTAAAGACAGACACAAAACTTTTTAACCCGGCAGTGTCACGAATTCGCCTGGTGAAAGGCGTATTGTCTCGGTTTCGTCCGGAAGCTTCATAGCCACTGCGCATTTCTTTGATTCTCACAACGCCAATACCGTGTGTTCCCGCCATCGGCTTGATGATGGCTGCCCCGTATTTTTGCAAGGTTGCATGGAGCACAGGATATGAGAATATTTCAGTAGGCGGGAGCAGCGGGGCGAGGAGAGGGGACTTAACGAGCATCTGGTGCACCTGCCATTTTCCAGACAGACCATGCCCCAAAAACGTAATGTTGCGATCGTTTTGCAACTTTTCCACAAATGGTTTATAGTGGCGATAAGATGGGCCCACAAAGCAACGATCATAGATAAAGGCGGGAATTGGGAAGTCTTTCGCGTGCCAGGACCCATTGCGATATTCGAAGCCTTTTACCATACGGGTGGAAAAGTTAACCTGACGTGGTGAAAAAACGAAGACGCGAATGCCGTGCTTGCGTCCATAGAGCGTAAGCTTTTTGTAGTACCCTTTGTCTACAAAGTGGGAGCCTTGGCACCGGGCCATGATGCCAAGACTTCTCTTGGATGCTGTCATGTAGGTCACCTTCGCCTGTTTTTGTTGCGCTTCGGTTTTCTTTTTATCGTCTTTTGTGGTTGTATGGTCCGGGGAAAACCACTTAGAAAGGCGGAATAATCCAGCATGCGAATGACAGAAGGGCGAGCACGCCGAGGCAGCTCTTCGGCACCCTCAGGCAGCGGAACAGTTTTGGCTGACTTGGATGGCTTGCTGTTGACCTCCAATAGCCACACCCGTCCATGAACATCGACTCCCAGATCAATTCCGAATTCTGCGTACTGCCCAGGCAGGGATTCTTCTAAAAGGATCGCGAGCTTAAGTGCTACTGCGTGTAACGTTTGAGGAGATGGTCGAATCGCGCTCGCCCGTGGTCCACAAACTCGCAGCGCCTGAAGGGGAGTCATCATCTGCCCGCCTCTGGATATATTGGAAACAATGTGGTTTAATCCCAGGCGAGCTACCATGGAAGTGATGGACCATTCGCCTTTTCGGTCTTTTTGTACCAATACACGAAAATCTGTCGGTCGTCCTTGGATGCCGATTAACGCTAACCCTTGTTGCAGCAAATAGGATGTGCCTTTTATCCTTTTTTGCAAATACTGATGTAAGCCCTGAATGCTAGCAAATGATTTGCGCAATCCTCCAGGGAACGCGAGCTGGTATCCCTCGGGCGAACTGCGAATTCGAATGATCCCGCGCCCCATGCTGCCGTTAGCTGGTTTTGCATAAACGGTGCGATACGTAGATAGCATTTTCTGCAAGTCTTCCTGTTTCAAATACCGAACCATACTGGGAAGATGTTCGGAGGCTGTCGGTTGATTCTCGAGAGCGGTGTGTACATGCCACTTATTCAAAAATCGCTCGTTAAAAAAGGGAATGGAAGCGTCCTTGCAGCGTTGGACCCAGTTGGCCATTTGTTCACTTCGTTCGCGTTGGCGGGATATGAGCCGGTTGTAAATGCATTGTGGAAGCGGAAGTAAGGTTTGTCTCCAGACGCCTCCTCTTCTAACGAGGCCACGGACGATTCCCGTATCCCAGTTGACATCCTGAAGCCGAAATGTGCAAAGGATACCTCCGCGTTTACGGGTGATATCGGACATCTCCTGGAAGAAAGAGTTTAGGTGACCAAACGGTGCTTTCGGGAACGCTGCATTGTAGGTCGAAACAAGAACACCTACATACGGTCCGAAAATGATTGTTTTCTGACTCGCATCATAACGGACTAAGAGTGGAACGCCCCTGGGTAGATATAGGGATTGAGCTAAAGATGGTCGTATGAAGGTTTTACCCGAGGTTTTGCCTCCCCGTTCCGAACCGCTTACGCGTGCAGAAACGGTTTTGCTCCCAAATTGAACCGCAATGGTGGACGGTGTTGAAAGATTCCATTTGCGCAAGTGCGCCTGGGGCAGGTAAAGGTCTACTTCCGATATTATCTCGTTTTCGACAACGATTGTTGGAACGTAAGACATGAGTATCCCCTTCCCATCAGGCAAAGTTAGTCTATGGTATGAGCATCCAAAACGTTTGGTGCCATGTAGAGAAGAGAGGTTGTTAGTATTTATGAACGCTTGGATACTATTAGTGAACATTGCAGTAGGCTCTGTCATCGGTGGGGTGACGAATGAGTTAGCCATCCGAATGCTGTTTAAACCAGTAAAACCGTGGTATATAGGCAGGTGGAAAGTGCCTTTTACCCCGGGATTGATCCCGAGGAGACGGGACGATATCGCGATACAAATGGGCAGACTCGTCGAAGAACATTTGCTGACGACAGAGGGAATCAAGCGTGCGCTGAATCAGAGTGGTTTGGAGAGCACACTGACAGGATGGATGAACACCATCGCTCGCGACTGGATGACAGATGAGCGTAGTCTACGTCAAGCATTGCTCACAGTGATGCCACAGTTATTTCAGGAAGACGGAACGTGGAGTGAGGGTGTCCGCGCGCCTATCGAGGCGAAATGGGGTACTTTTGTCGAACAGGTTCTGGCACAATATGAAGAGAAAAAACTGCGAGAGTTGGTTACGGACAACGGACGCGAGCGTCTGGATGCTGCACTTGGCAGTGTGAGCGAACTGCTCTTGAAACGTTTCCGCGAATATTTACATTCTCCGGAAGGCCAGCAAACCTTGCAAAACATGGTGCGTGGCTTGCTCGGTGGAGGCGGAGGCATGTTTGGCGGCTTGGTCGGGATGTTTCTTGGGGATGACAAGATTTTGGGCAAGATTCTCCCGTATCTTGATGAGCTTTTGCAAAGCAGAGAGCTTTCGGAGCGCGTGCACTACTTTTTGCATAAGGAAGCGGACAAGCTCTTGGACAAAAATGTGGGCGAAGTGGTTGCCTGGATTGGGCGAGATCAAGTGGACGATTGGGCGCGGAAGCTTTTTGCCAAGCTGGAGGAGCAAAGCCTGCGCATCGTAGACGAGCCTCTGTCTCGTTTGACAGCGCCTATTTCCGAAGCGGTGACAACGGAACTCGTTCCTCGTTTGGCAAAGTGGATGGTGGACACGCTGCAACAAAACATAGAGAGAATATTTTCTCGTCTGGCCATCCGGGATATTGTTACCCGGCAAGTAGAGGGTTTCCCAATTGAAAGAATTGAAGAGATGGTAGTCGGGATCTCAGGGAAGGAATTCCGCATGATTACGGTGCTCGGATTCATCCTTGGCGGGATTATTGGGCTTGTCCAAGGGATATTGGCAAATTTGCTCAGTTAAACAAAACTGAAAAGAAACTGTAACTGTGTTGTAATAATCCTGTAATATTCCTTGGGTATGATAAAAGCACGATGAAAACCCCCTTAATGATATACTTTCTGGTCGGTAGCTTTCGAAAAAGCTACCCTTTTTTTTTGCCCCGCCTTCGGGTATATTGGTCGAAGGAGCGCACGTACATGGAACGGGTGGGAGAAAAGGAAGGGGGAATAGCAATATGGCAACGAAACATGAACAAATCTTGCAACATATTGATCGCCTTCCGATCGGTTCGAAGATTTCCGTGCGGCAGATCGCGAAAGACCTGGATGTGAGTGAAGGGACTGCATACCGCGCGATCAAGGAAGCGGAAACGCAAGGATACGTCAGCACGATTGAGCGTGTCGGTACGGTGAGAATCGAGAAGAAGCAAAAGGAAAATATTGAACGATTGACCTTTGCGGAGGTTGTGAACATCGTTGATGGTCATGTGCAAGCCGGACGTGAAGGCTTACACAAGACCTTGAATAAATTTGTAATAGGGGCCATGCAGCTCGAAGCCATGATGCGCTATATTGATGCCGGAAGTCTCTTGATTGTCGGTAACCGCTATCAGGCGCACAAAATCGCTTTGCAGCAAGGGGCTGCCGTATTAATTACCGGGGGATTCGATACAAGCGAGGAAATCAAGCAGTTGGCTGACCGCTTAGCGCTGCCAATCATCTCGTCTAGCTACGACTCCTTTACGGTAGCCTCGATGATTAACCGAGCCATTTACGATCGCCTGATCAAAAAAGAAATCGTAATGGTAGAGGATATTTTGAAGCCGCTTGCAGAAACGCCTGTATTATTGACATCAGATTCTGTTGCCAAGTGGCACCAGTATACGGAGCTGT
This sequence comes from Brevibacillus sp. Leaf182, assembly GCF_001423865.2. NCBI lineage: Bacteria > Bacillati > Bacillota > Bacilli > Caryophanales > Paenibacillaceae > Brevibacillus > Brevibacillus sp. Leaf182. The sequence goes on from NZ_LMPN02000023.1 coordinate 265,296, forward strand.
ATCAGGACACGAGATTCCCCGTCGTTGACGAGCAGATGCGCCTGATCGGGATTGTTACCTCCAAAGACATCATCGGTCATGAGGAAACGGCGACGATCGACAAGGTTATGACGAAGAACCCGATTACGACCTCGCCGCGAGTATCCGTAGCGTCATCTGCGCACACCATGGTGTGGGAAGGAATCGAGCTATTGCCTGTCGTAGACAACCATCGCAAGCTCGTAGGGGTCTTGAGCCGTAACGACGTGTTAAAAGCACTGCAATTTACAGCCAAGCAACCACAGATGAGTGAAACGTTCCCGAATCTGATCATGTCCCATTTCCGTGAGGAGCGACAATCAGATGAGATGGTCTATCTAGGTGATGTGAGCCCTCAGATGACGAATCATCTCGGAACGATTGCCAGCGGAATCATGACGACTGTCATGGTAGAGGCTGCCTGTAACTTGCTGCGCCACCATCGTCGAGGCGACATGGTACCAGAAAATATCACGGTCTATTTCCTAAAGCCAGTCCAGATGGAAAGTCATATCGAAGTTAAACCGCGCCTATTGGACATTAGCCGCCGCTTCGGAAAAGTCGAAGTATCCGTATTCCACGGCGAACAGCTCGTGGGGCAGGCCATGATTACTGCGCAAATTATTGAACGTTAAAGGAACAGTCTCTTGTAGACTGTTCTTTTTTATGTTGAAAAGTGGCTGTAGTGGAGAGAAGAAGCGCATTTCCAGTCTACGCTTCGGCCTGAATGGCGGGAGTCGCTTCAAAAGTAGAAGTTTCGATGAAGGATTCGCAGAGTTGAAGCTAAAACCACTCCCTCCATTCAGCCCTCCGCTTTGTCGGGCTCCAGAGGCGCTTGGACTGGAAATGCGCTTCTTCTACGCAGCTTTTGTAAAAAGCATCTTTTTAGTTCATTCATGAAGTTAAATACTTCCTTGATTCACTGACAGTATAAATTCCAACAAAGATAATAGCAGCATCAAGGAAAAAGGAGAAATAAGCGAGGCTCTTTGGGACACCAGCCGAGGCGCAGTGGAAAAAGGGAAACACGCCTTTAAGCGTCCACCTCTGAACATGCTTCCTGGGAGGACTACTTTGGACGCGGTTTCCCTTTTTCCACGGAGACGTGCAGGAATGACCCCATGCAGGGGGCCCAAGAAGCTCGAGCGTTTTCTCCTTTTTCCGCTGCCACCAACAGCAACGGCTAAGGGTATTTTCAACGCCCTAGAATTGACAGGCAAAGCAATGCAACTTATCATCTAATTAGAACATCATCTAATCGAAACGAATAAACTAGGAAAGGAGTGCCCCATTTTGCAATTAGACCAACTCGTCACCTTTTACAAAGCACTCGGAGACCCGACGCGCGTACGCATTCTCGCGATTTTGGCGAATGGTCCCCTGCACGGACAGGCGTTGGCAGGCAAGCTCGGTGTAACACCTCCCACCATCACCCACCATATGGCAAAGCTTCGAGAAGCGGGTGTCGTTTACGAACGTCGAGATAAAAACACCATTTACTTTTACCTGCACGAAGCCAATGTAAAACGCCAATCGCAAGAAATCGTGAACGTCATGGAAAAAGCAAAGGATTCCACAGCAGAAGACATTTTTGCGCAAGATAACTCACATGTTCAGAGGAGGCACCAGATGGCAGCGGAAAAAATGCAGGTCATTCGCAGCTTTATTACGCCAGATGGCAGGCTGAAACAAATCCCGTCCCAGCGTAAGAAAAAGCTGATCGTCTTTGAATACATGGTCCGTGGATTAGAAAAAGGCCGCAAATACAAGGAACCAGAGATTAACGAATACATTCGCCAATTCCATGAGGATTATGCTACGATTCGCAGAGAATTTATCATGAATCATTATATGTATCGAGAAGAGGGCATCTATGAGCTGAACCCAGAGGAAATGTGGGCAAAAGCCGAAGACCTGCAATAGCAGGAAATCGTTTCCTTCTGAATTGAACAGAAAAAAGGACAACCTTCGGCACTGCCGCTCAGGTTGTCGAAGCAATAGAATGTCACACAAACTCATTATAGCGAGAGCTCTATCAGGTTTGTATGATAAACAGTTGGGAATAGAGGAAAAGTATTTCCAGTCATCGTTTTCCTAAAAATGAAAAAGGCATGTAGAACGTAATTTGTTCTCATGCCCTTTTTTTATACCCCTTTTTTCAATTCTGCCTGCCAAGCTGTTCGATAACGGAAATAATTGCGAGTTCCCAAAAATAAATTCATAGCCCCTACAATCAGCATGATCAACGCAACGACAATGCGAATCGTATCAAGAGAATCAAAAGTAAACTGATTGATGCCGAACAAAGAAACGAGTATCCCTAATGACACATTCATTTTCCCCAGCAACATACGCGATTCAAGCGGATGGATGCCTCGTCTGCGCGCATGGATACTATAGTAGACGCTGGCTACCAGGGAAGCGAGAACACCGGTCATGTAAAAGGCAGGCCACATATATGGATTCATCCTTTCTAGCCATTCTGGTATTAATCATCCTACCAAAATCAGGGGATAACGGTCAAATACAAGCGAGAACGTTTGTTCTTAACGTCCGTATGCGCTATACTTCCGGTATAATGTAAGAGAGAAAGTTTCAATCGTGAAAAGTGAGAGGGGTAATATCATGACCTCCTTTGTCCATTTGCATGTTCATACAGAGTACAGTCTGCTGGATGGAGCAGCACGTATCGATGAGCTAGTGAAGCGAGCCAGCGAATTGGGCATGCATGCACTGGCTATGACAGACCATGCCAATCTGTACGGGGCGATCCCGTTTTATAAAGCTTGTCTGGAGGCAGGCATCCAACCGATTATCGGAATGGAAATATACGTAATAGAAGGAAATCTGCAAGATCGCGTGCGAAATGCACCGCCGCCTAGTCATCTGATCGTTCTCGCTGAAAACGAAACGGGCTACCGGAATCTCCTGAAGCTGGCGACAATCGCGAATACAGACGGCAACTACATCCTTCCGCGTCTCAACAAAGAGGTGTTGGCAAAGCATACAGATGGCCTCATTGCACTGAGCGGCTGCCAGCAAGGGGAAGTAGCCAAGCTGTTACTGGCTGGAGAAGTGGACGCTGCGAAAGAAGCCGCTCTCCAGTATCAGCGAATGTTTGGTGAACAGCATTTTTATTTGGAACTGGCTGATCATGGCCTGGAAGTGGAGCGCAGGCTGAATACTCGTCTCGTGAAACTGAGCCAGGAGACCGGGATTCCGCTAGTTGCGACGAACAATGTTCACTACATCCACAGGGAGGATCACCAGCAGCATGATATCTTGCTGGCGATCAAAGAAGGCAAGACGATTGGCGAAGAAAACCGTTTGCGCTACGAGACAGATCAATACTATCTGAAAAGTGCCGAGGAAATGGCGGCGCTCTTTGCCTTTGCTCCCCAGGCGTTAGCGAATACGGTCGCCATTGCAGATAGATGCAAGCTGGATCTTACCTTTGGCGAACATATTTTACCGGAATTTCCTTTGGCAGAGGGACAAGCTTCAACAAAGTATTTGCGTGAACTGTGTGAAAAGGGCTGCCTGGAGCGATACGGTGAGATTACACCAGAAGTGCAAGCGCGTCTGGATCACGAGCTGGCGATTATTACAGGGACGGGTTTCACCGATTACTTCCTGATTGTATGGGATTTCATGCGGTACGCTCACGAAAACGGGATACCAACAGGACCTGGACGTGGGTCAGCGGCGGGTAGTCTGGTTGCGTACGTTTTGAAAATCACGAATGTCGATCCACTTCGCTTTCAGTTGCTCTTTGAACGCTTTCTCAACCCGGAGCGGGTGACGATGCCCGATATTGATATCGATTTTTCCGTAGAGCGCCGTGACGAAGTCATTCACTATGTAGCGAGCAAGTACGGTCATGATCGTGTTGCCCAAATCATTACCTTTGGAACGATGGCGGCTCGTGCAGCAGTGCGTGACGTTGGACGGGCGTTAGGCTTGTCTTTGGGAATCGTGGATCGCGTGGCGAAAATGATCCCGCAATCGCCAGGAATGACGATTGAACGAGCGATGCAGATCAACCCGGATATCGGCAAGCTGTGCGCGGAAAACAAACAAGCAGCGCAACTGATCGAAACGGCAAGGGGTGTAGAAGGCTTGCCGCGCCACGCCTCCACACATGCGGCGGGTGTCGTCATTTCGCGGGAACCTCTGACGAATTACGTTCCATTACAGACGGGCAATGAAGGCTTGGCGCTCACGCAGTATCCGATGGAAATTCTCGAAGAAGTCGGTCTGTTGAAGATGGACTTCCTCGGCTTGCGCAATTTGACAATCATTCAGGAGACGTTGCGTCATTTGCAGGAGCAGGGAATATCGCTTGATCTGGATAAGCTGCCGACAGACGACGAGAAAACGTTTCGTATACTCTCGCGTGGGGAGACGACCGGCATTTTTCAACTGGAATCTTCCGGGATGCGCAATGTGCTGCGAGATTTGAAGCCAAGTAACCTCGATGACATCATTGCGGTACTGGCATTGTATCGCCCGGGGCCGATGGAGATCATCCCGCAGTACATTGCCGCCAAACACGGGCAGAGCAAAGTACAGTACGCCCATCCTGTTCTCGAGCCGATTTTGCGGGAGACACATGGTTTTATGATTTATCAGGAGCAAATCATGCAGATTTCCTCGACACTCGCAGGCTTCAGTCTTGGTGAGGCAGATATTTTGCGTCGAGCAGTCGGGAAAAAGAAACGGGAGCTTTTGGCGGAGCAGCGGGAGAAGTTCGTGGCTGGTTGTGTCCGGCAAGGGTACGGAGAAACGCTGGGCAATCAAGTCTACGATTTGATCGTGCGCTTTGCCGATTACGGCTTCAACAAAGCCCACTCGGTTGCTTATGCGATCATTGCCTACCAGATGGCTTATTTGAAAGCAACGTATCCGCTTGCTTTTATGGCAGCGCTACTCTCGTTGTCCATTGGCAGTCAAACGAGAATTGCCGAGTACACGGAAGAAGCGCGGCGATTGCAGCTTACCGTGCTTGGGCCTGATGTGAATCAGAGTCTGGCCTACTTTACAGTGGAGCAGGATGCAATTCGCTTCGGTCTGGCCGCAGTGAAAAATGTCGGCTACGGTGCCATTGAATCAATCGTGAAAGAGCGAAAAGGCAGACCGTATCGCGATGTCTTTGATTTTTGTGCGCGCGTGGATGCGCGGTTAGTCAATCGCAGAGTAGTAGAGTCGCTCACTTTATGCGGCGCACTGGACTCGTTGCCAGGACATCGCAGTCAGCTTTTGCTATTGCTGGATGAAGCGGTAGGGAAGGCAAACAGCAAGAGAATCGAGCGAGATGCCAACCAGCTCAATCTTTTTGCGGGAGAAGAAGATGCGGCACCTTTGCGAGAGCCGGCAGAATATCCCGAGGTACCGCCGCTCTCACATACGCAGCAATTAAAAGAGGAGCGGGACTTGATCGGGGTATACATCTCGGGTCATCCACTGGATCAGTTTGCTCATGTCGCCAGTCGCCCGGAAATAGCGGTTATCTCCTCATTGGGGGATTTGCCGCGCGACAAGACGGTGAAAGTATTCGGAATGATAACGGAAGCAAGACGCATCCAAACGAAAAAAGGGGACCCGATGGCGTTTATTACGCTAGAGGACAAAACGGCACCCGTAGAGCTGGTCGTTTTCCCACAGGTGTATGCGAAGTATGCTTCACTGCTCGAGCGCGAACAAATCGTCGTGGCAGAAGCCCGCGTCGACCACCAAGACGACATGGTCAAGCTCATGGCTTCCCGTTTCTGGGATGCACAAACGCTGGCGCAGCCGAAGTCCGAGACCGTATTATTTGTCAAAATATCAGCAGAGCAAGAGCATGATTCGACGCTGCAAAGACTTTCACGCTTATTTGTCGAAAAAAAAGGAACGATTCCCGTTATCCTCTTCTACGAAGGAAAAAGACAGACAATTCGCCTGCCAGAAGCAAATTGGGTAGACGTAGATGAGTCATTTTTGGAGCAAGCGCGAGAAATTGTGGGGCCTGACAGCGTAATTCGGAAAGAAATGCCTATAAATTGGGGAGGATGAGGAATGTCCTCCCTTTTTCGCCGTTTTCGGCAGGTTTACAGGAGAACAGTTTTTTATTATATTGAGATCATAACTCAATAAGTGGTCAGACCACTTGGAATAACCCAGGCATTTTTTACTGCCTACAAGCCATCATAGAAACTATTATCGTGAAATGGAGTGGGATCTCATGTCCAACCTGAGAGAAGAAGCACTGGAGCTTCACAAAAAACATCAAGGAAAATTGGAGGCAGTGACCAAGGTACCCGTTCGCAATGCTTACGATCTGAGTCTTGCCTATTCTCCTGGGGTTGCTGAACCTTGCAAAGATATTTTTGATGACAAGTCCAAAGTGTACGATTACACGATGAAAGGCAATCTGGTTGCAGTAGTCAGCGACGGTACGGCTGTACTGGGTCTCGGAAACATCGGACCAGAAGCAGCAATGCCGGTTATGGAAGGGAAAGCAGTTTTGTTCAAATCCTTCGCAGGCGTAGATGCATTCCCGATCTGCTTGAATACAACAGATGTAGATAAAATCGTAGAGACAGTTAAATTGCTCGAGCCTACTTTTGGCGGCGTGAACTTGGAAGATATCGCAGCTCCTGCATGCTTCGAAATCGAAGAGCGTCTGAAGCGCGAAACAAATATCCCGATTTTCCACGATGACCAACACGGTACAGCAATCGTTACAGCAGCAGGACTGATCAATGCTCTGCGTGTGGTTGACAAAAAGCTGGAAGATATCCGCGTAGTAGCGAACGGTGCAGGTGCCGCTGGTATCGCGATCATGAAGCTTTTGATTTCCATGGGCGTGAAAGAAGTAATCATGGTTGATACAAAAGGAATCGTGTACGAAGGCCGTCCATTCGGTATGAACCCAGTGAAGGAACAAATGGCGAAAATCACGAACCGCAGCATGCTGCAAGGTGACCTGGCTGACGCAATGAAGGGCGCTGACGTATTCATCGGTGTATCCGTAGCGGGCGCTGTTACACAAGACATGGTTCGTTCGATGAACCGCGATCCGATCATTTTCGCTATGGCAAACCCAGTACCAGAAATCATGCCACAAGAAGCAAAAGAAGCAGGTGCGGCAGTAATCGGGACAGGCCGCTCCGACTTCCCGAACCAAGTAAACAACGTACTGGCATTCCCAGGAATCTTCCGTGGCGCTTTGGATGTACGTGCAACAGAGATCAACGAAGAAATGAAGCTGGCTGCTGTATATGCAATCGCAGACCTGATCACGCCAGAAGAGCTTACTGCGGATAAAGTGATCCCTTCCGCATTCGATCCACGTGTAGCGCCAAACGTAGCTGCGGCAGTAGCAAAAGCAGCGATGGAAACGGGTGTTGCTCGCATCACAGTTGATCCGGAAGAAGTAAAACAAAAAACGACGAAATTGACAGCTATCTCTTACCAAGAAGCGTAAAATACTCTTTATCGAGGCACCGACGACACCCTCCGCGCAAAAACGTAGACTTTTTACAAAACGTGGAGGGTGCTCCTCGTTGAAGGTACGAGTAAGGAGGATAATCGTGCTCGACTCTTCTCAAGATCGAAAGGTTTACGAAGGAATTCTCCTGCAACTTCATGAAATCATTCAGGAGCAAAACTTGCGGCCCGGGGACAAGCTGCCGTCTGAGCGAGAGCTGTCCGAGCAACTGGGAGCAGGTCGTTCCTCTGTACGCGAGGCTCTTCGGGCTCTGGAGCTGCTCGGACTCATTGAGACGCGTCGCGGGGAAGGCACCTTCCTCAAGCATTACCGACACAATCGGCTGATCGATATTCTTGGCTTTTTTATCCTACGGGATACCAAAACCAAGAAGGACTTGATCGAAATGCGCCGAATGCTAGAGCTGGATGCTGTCCGCTTAGCCTGTAGACGGGCGACTGACAAGCATTTTGATGAAATGGAACGCATCCTGGCCATTGCAGAGGAAAGAGTAGCAAGAGGCGAGGTACCTGCGGAGGAAGACTATCAGTTTCATCGCGTCATATGTCGCTCCAGCCGCAATTCGATTCTGCATCGCATCTGGACGCCTTTGGTTGAGTACAGCAACAGTATCCGTATTGAATCACTGTCGCGTGAAGGCAGAGCGAGTGCAGCACTCGTAGAGCATCGACAGATTATGGAAGCCATTCGCGAAGGCGATGTGAACGTCGCACTAGAGAGAATGAAGAAGCATTTGGAAAACAGCAAGCTATAGTTTTCGCCCAATTTGCGAGGGGCGCTGGCGCTGTGATATGATGATGCAGATCTGTATTGGACGATTGAGGAGGAAGCCAGCATGTGGACGGTCATCTACATCGCTCCTAGCGCTAGAATTGCAGAACGGATACAGCAACGTTTGACAGATGAAGGGTTTTTGGTAAAGGTTCGCGAAGGTAAGGTCTCGAAACAATACGAGATTCTTGTGCCGGAGAGCGAACTAAACGAAGTCCGGGATGTACTCGGCACGATCCTTCACTGAAGAGAAAGGTGGGTTTACCTGTGCTTAAAGATCTTTTTGGGAAAAAGCGCAAATTCGCTACAGTTCCTTCAGAGACACTAGCACGTGTCCCTGCTTCCACCGACACTAGCAAGGAAGCGGGTACGAAAGAAAAGGAAGTCCCTGAGGGATTGATGAATAAATGCCCACATTGTGGGACGATTCACTACTCAAAGGATTTGGAGAAGAACTTGCGTGTCTGCAAAGGCTGCCAGTTCCACTACTCCATGTCCGCTCCGGAGCGTCTGCAAGCGCTTCTGGATGATGGGGTTCTGACAGAAGAATTTGATGCCAATTTGATTACAGCCAATCCACTCGGTTTTCCTGGCTATTTGGAAAAACTGGAGCAAGATATGGCCAAAACCAATTTGAACGAGGCGATCATTACAGGTGAAGGTGTTCTGGGTGGAAATCGCATCGTGATTGGGGTCATGGATTCTCGTTTCCGTATGGCGAGTATGGGCTCGGTCGTCGGGGAAAAAATCACGCGTGCAATTGAGCAAGCGATCGAACGGCGTTTGCCTTTCATTCTGTTCAGTGCATCTGGTGGAGCACGCATGCAAGAAGGTGTATTGAGCCTGATGCAAATGGCGAAGACCAGCGCAGCGTTGTCTCGCTTGGATCGCGAACGCTTACTCTTTGTCTCGGTCATGACGAATCCTACATATGGTGGGGTATCAGCCAGCTTTTCTTCGTTGGGAGATTACAATATCGCAGAACCAGGAGCTATGATCGGTTTTGCTGGGCGTCGAGTCATTGAGCAAACGATCCGTCAGGAGTTGCCAAAAGACTTCCAAACAGCGGAATTCTTGTTAAAAAATGGGCAACTCGACATGGTGGTACACCGTAAGGACATGCGAAATACACTGTCCAAACTGGTAGAGATGCACACGTCTCGGGAAGGAGTAGAAACATGGCAGGCGAGCTCTCCTTTGAAAAGCCATTAGTAGAATTACAAGATAAGATTAAGGAATTGCGCCGTTTTACTGAGGAAAAGGGAATTGATTTCTCTGACGAAGTACAGCGTCTCGAACAAAAATCAAAAGAGCTTGCTGAGCAAATTTACGGCAATTTGACTCCGTGGCAACGTGTACAGCTGGCTCGTCATCCGGAACGGCCAACGACTTTGGACTATATACAACTTCTTTTTACTGATTTTATCGAGGTTCATGGAGACCGTTTGTTTGGAGACGACCATTCCATCGTGGGTGGAATTGCCAAGCTGGATGGACGTCCGGTTACGATCATCGGTCACCAAAAAGGGAAAGACACAAAAGACAACATCAAGCGCAATTTTGGGATGGCGCACCCAGAAGGCTACCGGAAGGCATTGCGCATTATGCAGCAGGCGGACAAGTTCGGTCGCCCGATTATTTGCTTTATCAATACATCAGGTGCTTATCCTGGAAAAGCGGCAGAAGAGCGCGGTCAGAGCGAAGCGATTGCCCGCAATCTGCGTGAAATGGCGACATTTGGCGTGCCGATTATTTGTATCGTCATCGGGGAAGGCGGAAGCGGTGGAGCCTTGGCGATCAGCGTAGGCAACCGCATCTATATGTTGGAGAATTCCTATTACTCCGTGATTGCACCGGAGAGTGCAGCTGCGATTCTCTGGAGAGATTCCAGCTTGGGTATGCGTGCAGCGGAGACGATGAAAATCACGGCTCCTGATTTGTTGGAATTAGGAGTCATTGACGGAATTATTGATGAACCATTCGGAGGAGCCCATCGTGATTTGATTGCGCAGGCAGGGATGGTCAAGGCGGTCATCGCGGAACAACTAGAACAGTTGGGCCGTTTAACTCCAGATGAATTGATACAGGACCGTTACGAGAAGTTTAAACAGATCGGAGAATTCGCCACCCTGTAAGAAACAGGGGGCGTTTTTTTCTTTTTTCTCCGAGGGAAATCTGCTACAATCGAAGTCGAATGAAAGAGTTATCAGAGCTTTCAAAAAGTATGGCACATATCTTTCGAGTGTATAACAGATATGAGGAATTGAGTGATACAGCATGTTTCATACAAGGTATGGTACATACTGTTTCCGTTAAATGACATGCTAAAGACGATATGATTGGAGAGGTGGATTCCATGCGAAAACTTGCAGTTCTCACTAGCGGTGGAGATTCTCCTGGAATGAATGCCGCAGTCCGGGCGGCTGTACGTCGTGCTCATTTTCACGAGGTACAAATGTTTGGGGTTTACCACGGATACGAAGGGCTGATGAGGGGAGATATCAAGGAGATGTCTCTTGGCTCTGTTGGGGATATTATCCAACGGGGAGGAACCATTCTCTACTCCGCTCGCAGTGAAGCGTTCAAGACGGAAGCCGGACAGCAAAAAGCAGTGGACCAATTACATGCTCATGGAATTGAAGGTTTGATTGTGATTGGGGGGGACGGGTCGTTTCGCGGTGCACAGAAGCTGACCGAAAGAGGCTTCCCGACCATTGGCGTACCGGGTACGATTGATAATGATATTCCGTGCACCGATTTCACGATCGGGTTTGATACCGCATTGAATACCGTTGTGGAAGCGATCGATAAAATACGCGATACGGCCACCTCGCATGAACGCACGTACATTATTGAAGTGATGGGACGAGATGCTGGCGATCTGGCATTGTGGGCAGGGCTTGCAGCTGGTGCCGAGTCCATTATTATCCCGGAAGCGTCGCAGGAGATGGACGACATTATTGAGCGTTTGCATGCTGGACAACGCCGTGGCAAAAAGCATTCCATTATTATTGTGGCGGAAGGGGTAGGAAGTGCAGCTTCTTATGCCGAAGCGATCACGAAAGAAACAGGCTGGGAGACTCGGGTAACGGTACTTGGGCATATTCAGCGCGGTGGTTCCCCTACTGCGATGGATCGAATGCTGGCGAGCCGAATGGGTGCAGCAGCTGTCGATTTGTTGCTGGAGGGCAAGCAGGACCGAATGGTTGGGATTCAGAACAACCAGATCGTTGATGTTGATTTTCAAGAAGCATTGGCGAAAAAGCATCAATTGGATTTATCCATTTATCAATTGGCGCGCACGCTATCTATATAAAACTGACAGCTTTTACGAGTGTAGAGGAGGCTTACATCCTATGTTAAGGAAAGCAAAAATCGTGTGTACCATTGGACCGGCGAGTGAATCGGTTGAAACACTGAAAAAATTGATTGAATCCGGAATGAACGTAGCCCGTTTGAATTTCTCGCACGGTTCCCATGAGGAGCATGCGGCGCGAATTGTAAACATTCGTCAGGCGTCAAAAGAAACCGGGAAACCTGTTGCAATCCTGCTGGATACAAAAGGTCCTGAAATCCGCACGGGTACGCTCGCAGTAGATGCAGTCGAGCTCGTAGAAGGAAATACACTGATCCTCACCACTGAGGAAGTAGCAGGAACTGCGGAGCGCGTCTCCATTACGTATCCGGAATTGCCTCGTGATGTCAATATCGGTGATACGATCTTGATCGACGACGGTTTGATCGGGTTGACTGTACAGGAAGTGAGTGACACCGAAATCGTCTGCTTGATCAAAAACGGTGGAACACTGAAGAGCAAAAAAGGTGTCAATGTTCCAGGCGTCAAAATCAACTTGCCTGGTATCACAGAAAAAGATGCACAGGATATCGAATTCGGTATTGAACAAGGAGTCGATTTCATTGCGGCTTCCTTCGTCCGAAAAGCATCGGATATCTTGGAGATTCGCCAAATCCTGGAGCGCCATAACGTGCGTATCGATATTATCGCGAAAATCGAAAACCAGGAAGGTGTCGATAACGTAGACGAAATTCTGGTAGTAACAGATGGAATCATGGTTGCGCGTGGTGATTTGGGCGTAGAGATTCCGGCAGAAGAAGTACCACTTGTCCAGAAGAAGCTGATCAAGAAGTGTAACGAACTGGCGAAGCCTGTCATTACGGCGACACAAATGCTCGATTCTATGCAGCGCAACCCGCGCCCGACACGTGCGGAAGCGAGTGACGTTGCGAATGCCATTTTCGATGGTACAGACGCGATCATGCTCTCCGGAGAGACGGCTGCCGGTAAATACCCGGTTGAGTCTGTTGAAACCATGGTGCGCATTGCTGTACGTGCAGAGCAGGAGCTGAATTATCGCGAGATCTTGTACGCGCAAGCACAGCTCAAACAAGTGACGATTACCGATGCCATCAGCCAAGCCGTATCCAATGCAGCTCTGGATCTGGACGCAGCGGCAATCATTACGGCGACCGAAAGCGGACACACTGCTCGCATGGTATCAAAGTTCCGTCCAAAAGCACCTATCGTGGCTGTAACGCCACATGAAGCAATTATTCGCCGTCTTGCACTCGTAAATGGCGTGTATCCGGTGAAGGGCGAAATGGCGAATACAACTGATGAAATGCTGGAGATGTCTGTTCAGGAGGCGCTCGATGCAGGCTTCGTTCGTCATGGCGATCTCGTTGTGATCACAGCAGGCGTGCCTGTGCGTGAAGTTGGGACAACGAACCTGATGAAAATTCACGTCATTGGCGATGTGGTAGCAAAAGGACAAGGAATCGGCCGTAAAGTTGTCACAAACAAGGTAGTGATTGCCAGATCCGCTGAAGAGGCGCTGGCAAAGGTAGAAGAAGGGGCGATCCTGGTAACCATCGGTACCGACTCCGATATGATTGAAGCGTTTGGCAAGGCTGGAGCGGTGATTTGCGAAGAGGGCGGGCTTACCTCTCATGCAGCCATCGTAGGCCTGAATCTCGGCGTTCCAGTCATCGTAGGGGTGCAATTTGCTACGGATGTATTGAAGGACGGGCAAATCGTAACAGTGGATTCTGAACGTGGGCATATTTACTCAGGACACGCCCGGATTCTGTAGGTAATAATACTCATATTTAATGAAGAATGCCTCTGAAGGGTGACCAAGCGTCACCCTTTTTTGGCTTGGTATAAAAAGGATTAGCCGACGAACTGCCTGATAAGTTTTACCAGATAACGGTGATTATTAGGTGGTGCAAAGCAAGTGGGAATCTGTTAAAATCGGTCGGTGGCTTTGTGTCAGGACGGATGAAATCCATACGTTCGGAGTTTCCAAATCATGACAGAATGGATGTTATAGCGCTCGTTGCCAGGAAAAGGCTGAACATAGAACTGCCCTTTTGTACGTCCAATGTTCGGGATTTTGTGTCAAGTGTTTTTTTAGAGCGAACACAACATCTAGTATTGTCGAAAATTATTTCGCACAATATATAGGTAAAACTATTGAGTTTTACAGATAAAGATAGTTAACTAGAGAGGAAAGATTCGAAGGAGGAACGATATGCTGGCGACCGAAACCGTATCCCGAACTCAATTTTTGCGGGATGAATTCTTAGATCAATATCCTGATTTTCCGATCCATATGAGTCCTCTGGGACAATTTGTTTACTACCGTACTTATTCTCGTTTTGTACCGGAAAAAGGAAGACGGGAAACGTGGAAAGAAACTTGCCGCCGCTCGGTGGATTACAATATTAAGCTGGCTTATCAGCATTTGAACAAAATCGGAATGTACGCCGATTCTCGCGCAATGGAAAAAGAGGCAGAAGGCTTGTTTGACAACATGTTCAACCTTCGCCAGTTTTTGTCTGGCCGTACCTTGTGGGTTGGCGGTGCAGACAACGGCGTAGCGGATTTGTATCCGTTGGCGAACTTCAACTGCTCTTTCCTGAACATCAAGTCTTGGGATGACTTGGGCGATTTGTTCTACCTTCTGTTGGTAGGAACTGGCGTAGGTTTCAAATGCACGAAGGAAATGGCTGCTGGACTGGGCCCGATTCGTACGAATGTTTCGCTGCTTTCTTCTGAATACAGACCGCTGCCAAAGCATCAACGCCTGGAGCGTTCTGAGCTGAATGTACTGGATAACGGCTTTGCCAAGATTTATGTAGGAGACAGTAAAGAAGGCTGGGTAGAATCCCTCCGTCTTTACCTGCAAATTTTGACAGATTCCACTTACGAACACATTCACACCGTGAAAATCTCTTATAACAGCGTGCGTCCAAAAGGCGAGCGACTGAAGCGTTTTGGCGGTACTGCTAGTGGTCATGAGCCGCTTCGCGAAATGTTTGAAGGAATCGATAAAGTGTTGAAAAACCAAATCGACCAGCACTTGGCAGCGATCGAGAGTGATGAAAAAGGATACGGCAAAATCCGTCCGATACATATTCTCGACATTGGAAACCTCATCGGAGCAAACGTCGTAGTAGGTGGCGTGCGCCGGACAGCTGAAATTTTCCTGTTCGATCACGATGATTACGAGTGCATGCTGGCGAAATACGGCATCAACGGTTTCTGGACAGAGGATCAGTTGAACCACCACCGTCGTGTGGGCGAGCTGTTGGGTGAGCACAAGCCTGTTTGGTTTGACAGCATCCAAAAAGTAGGAGACGGACGCTTCGGTCTGGATCACCGCCGGATGTCCAACAACTCCATCGCTTTTACTAAACAACCGACCAAGCCATTTTTGAACCTCGTGTTCACTTTGATGCAATTGGAAGGCGAGCCAGGCTTCATCAACCTGGAAGAAGCGAACCGTCGTCGTCCAAATGCAGAGGGCTTGAACCCTTGTGCAGAAATCCTGCTCGATTCTTATGGCGTCTGCAACCTGACGACAGTCAATCTGGTTGAATTCGTGAAGGATCGCGAGGATGGCTCCAAGTATCTGGATCTCGATGGCTTGCTGGAAGCACAACGCAAATCTGCTCGTGCCGGTCTGCGCATGACGCTGGTTACGCTGGAACTGCCGCATTGGGATACCGTTCAACAGCGTGACCGTTTGCTCGGAACTTCCCTTACTGGTGTGAAGGATGCGCTGGCATCCCTTGGCTATACAGAAGAGCAAGAGCTCGAACTGCTGCGCAAGCTGGGCGATGCTGCTCGTGACGAGGCGAACCGTTATGCGTATGAGCTGCGTGTGAACTCTCCACTCCTGGTAACGACAGTGAAGCCGGAAGGTACGCTGTCTCAGGTTGCTGGTGGTGTCTCCAGCGGTCTGCACTGGTCCCATTCGCCGTACTACATCCGCCGCATTCGCATCAATGCTGAGGATCCATTGGCAAAAGCGGTACAAACTCTCGGTTGGACAGTCAACCCAGAGGTAGGAACACCAGGCGAAACATATGAAGAGCGCATGGCAAATGCACGTACACTCGTGATCGATTTCCCTGTAGCATCGGGCGCAGAAGAAACGAAGAACGAAGTAAGTGCAAAACGCCAATTCGATACGTACTTCCGTTTCCAAAAAGAATATACCGAGCATAACTCTTCTAACACCATTACGGTACGCAAGGAAGAGTGGGTAGAAGTAGAAGACATCGTATACGATAACTGGGATAATTTCGTAGGTGTATCTTTCTTGCAATTGGATGGCGGAAACTACCAATTGGCTCCATATGAAGAGTGCACCAAAGAACAGTACGAGGCATTGAAGCAGTCCATGAAGCCATTTGATCCTGCGATTTTGCAGCAGTATGAAACCGGCGGCGAGGCTGATCTGTCCACGGCTGAATCTTGCGAAGGCGGAGCTTGTCCGATTCGTTAAGAGATCTGAATAATAAGAGGCAGACTGAGAAAATCAGTTTGCCTCTGTTTTTTTATGTGGCTGTAGGGGAGAGAAGAACATTTCCAGTCTAGGCTCCAGGCTCCGTCCTGCTGTGGGCGGGACTGCCCGCTCCGAAGGGATTCGCGGGGAAACGCAAAAGTGGTAGCCGCTACGTTGCATGGGCACGTTGCGTTTCTTTTGCCCGCGAATCCCTTCTCCGCTCGGTAGGACTCCACAAGTCGCTACGTCTGGAAATATTCTTCTCTAGCGTAACAAATGAGGTTCTTCATTCTTTTAAGGATTTAAAAAATCGGATCATATGGAAAGCACTAGAGGAAACAGGAGAAAAAAGCGAAGATCTTTGGTACACCGACCGAGACGCAATGCAAAAAGCGAAACACGCCCTTAAGCGTCCACCTCTGAAATACATCCTGAAAGGACTACTTTGGACGCGGTTTCGCTTTTTGCATGGAGGCGGGCAGTGAATCCCCCAGCGGGTGGGACAAGAAGCTGAGCGTTTTCTCCTGTTTCCTCCCCAGCACTACAGCAACTACAAAAGGTTTCTAAAATGTGGCTGTGGTGAAGAGAAGAATATTTCCAGTCTAGGCTCCAGGCTCCGTCCTGCTGGGGGCTGAGACTGCCCGCTCCGAAGGGATTCGCGGGGAAACGCAAAAGTGGTAGCCGCTTCGTCGTATGGGCACGGTTGCGTTTCTTTTGCCCGCGAATCCCTTCTCCGCTCGGTAGGACTCCACAAGTCGCTACGTCTGGAAATATTCTTCTCTAGCGTTACAGATGAGATTCTTCAATCTTTTAAGGCATTTAATACCCGTCTAACACGGAAAGCTCGTAGAGGAAACAGGAGAAAACAGCGAAGATCTTAGGGACACCGACCGAGACGGAATGCAAAAAGCGAAACACGTTCTTAAGCGTCCACCTCTGAAAAGCCTCCTGAATGGACCACTTTGGACGCGGTTTTGCGTTTTGCATGGAGTCGGGCAGTCAATCCCTCAGGAGGTGGCCCTAGAAGCTGGAGCGTTTTCTCCTGTTTCCTCCCCACCACAACAGCAACGTATTTTCTTGTCCTTGTATGGTACAATCATCCTATAGAGAAAGGAGCGATCCAATATGACTCCCATTATTCATTCCCATCGATTGCGTGTCCGCTATGGCGAAACCGATCAGATGGGTGTGGTCTACCATACGAATTACTTGAACTGGTTTGAAGTAGGACGAACAGAATTGATTCGCCATGCGGGGATCACCTATCGTGAGCTGGAGGAAAAAGGCGTACTTCTGCCTGTCACAGATGCGAACATCTCTTACAAACAGCCCGCCCGCTATGACGATGAGGTAGAAATACGGACGAGAGTAAAAGAGCTCAGTCCTGTCCGTCTCACTTTTGCATACGAGATTGTTAGATTGCCTGACCAACAGCCGTTGGTCTCAGGAGAGACGATGCATGTATTTACCAACACAGCTTTGAGGCCCATTCGCTTGTCACGAGCGGAGCCTGACATCTATGATTGGTTGGACTCCCAGCATAAAGGAGGGGAATAAGCATGTTCCGCTTTTTTGCCATTCTATTTGTCGTTGCGTTTGGTTTAGAGCTTTGGGGGCTTATTACCATTGGATCGTGGATCGGTGGTTGGAATACAGTCGTGCTAGTCATTCTCACGGGGATCTTGGGAGCTTGGCTCGCGAGACAGCAGGGGATGCAAGTATTCCGGATGGTCCAACACCAGTTGTCGCGTGGGCAAATGCCGACTGATTCACTTATCGATGGTGTTTTGATTTTGATCGGTGGCATTTTGCTCTTGTTGCCTGGATTCGTCACGGATGTGATTGGACTGGTCTTCCTCATTCCGTACACACGGATGATTATTCGTCATCTGTTGAAGCGCTGGTTGTGGAAGCTCATCTCGTCTGGTCGTGTTCAATTGTTTTTCCGCCGCTAATACAGATATTCCCTATAAAAAAGAACCGCTTCGAGCTGTGTGACAAGCTGCTCGCAAGCGGTTCTTTTTACGTTGGGTCAGGTTTTCTTTCCACGGATGTAGCCCCATACATCGACGAAGACGTTGGCTTTTACCAAAGCATTAATCATGACAAGTGAAACAGGTCCGATGATCAAGCCCAAGAATCCGAACAATTGGAGGCCAACAAACAGCGCGACTAGCGTGAGGAGAGGGTCGAGACCGACGTTTTCCGCAACGACTTTTGGCTCGATAATTTGACGGAAAATCAAGACGACCCCGTACAAAATGGACAAGCCGATGACCATCGTGTAATTGCCTTTGAAAAACATGTAGATGATCCAAGGAACAAAGACGGTCCCTGTCCCAAGATAAGGCAAGAGATCGACTAAGCCCGTGATCAAGCCAATCGTTATTGCGTATTCGACACGCATGAACAACAGACCAATAATCACGATGGCAGCGGTTAAGGAGATGAGAGTCAACTGCGCCTTGACAAACCCGAACAAGGCATTGCGCAAATCGATAAAAATCTGATCGAGACGGCTGTTTACTCCTTTTGGCAAAAGACGACGAGCCCGCGCTTCCCAAAGAGCAAAATCTTTGGAGATAAAGAACGCACCCATGATGGAAATGACGGAAACTGTTGCCATATTCGGGAGTGAGACAAGCAGATTTTTCAATCCGTCCAGGAATTTGACGATCAAGTCCTGCCCGACATTCGTGATGGTCGAGATCGCACTGCCTACCGTACTGGTAAGCTTATCCTTATAACTTGGATCGAGCTGATCGTAAAACCACTGAACCTGATTGTAAATGCCCATCAAGAAGTCTTGAGAAATCGTATTTTGCAAATAATGGGCTAGCTCCTGTGCAACGACTGGCAAGCGTTTGGCCAGCTCTCCGATTTCCACGACCGTTTCCGTGATAATCAGTGTGACCACTCCACCAGCAAGCAGCATCAAAACCAAGAGCGCGATAATGACCGAAAGCCAGCGTGGAATCCTGAACTTTCTCGTCATGAACGTAACTGGTTTATTGATGATGAGCGCAATGATTAAAGCGATTATAAATGGGTACAGTAAGGGTGTTGCGTGTTGGAATACCCAAATCCCTACATAGACAAGCAGGCAAACCCATAACAAGCGAATGATTTGAAAGAGGCGCTCTACCCAGTTTTCCTGATTCAAACGATTTCTCCTTTCCGCCGCGAAGGTGCGAACAAAATACTGATGTTTCTATTATGCAGCATGCCCGATAGGTGGAGCAAGAATCGCGAAAAAACAAAACTCCGTTTCACCCTTCGAAACATTTTTTCGCCAACCTTATTCACAAAATCGCAATAATCTTTTATAATTGGGTCGTCTTAGTGGATTCTTTTCTCTCGCCTCTCCCCTTACACGAGCGTCATTTTCATGTACGACCTTGTGAGGATTTGCGTGGATACATTCCCTGTCAAGAGTGGTGGATGAAAGAAACCGCTGCTTACAATTTCATAGATAGGATGTTCAAAAAATCGTCTTTTTTGAACCTGATTAGGTCGTTTATCAGTCATGGCGGACAAGCGAAGACTGGATAAGCACTACTACTTGAGTGGAAAAGGAGAGGGAGTTCTATGACAACTACTCGTGGACTTGAAGGCGTTGTTGCCGCTCAATCATCCATCTGTTCGATCGTCGATGGGGTTCTTTGCTATGGCGGGATCAACATCGATGAGCTGGCAGAACATGCAACTTTTGAAGAGGTTGTATATTTGCTCTGGCATGGAGCGTTACCGAAGCGTGATCAGCTAGACGCTTTGAAAAAACAATTGGGTGAAAATGCAGCAGTGGCCCAAGAAGTGCTGGAAAGCATTCGCCACTATCCAAAAGGCGTACATCCAATGGCGGCGTTGCGCACAGCTGTCTCTTCGCTAGCGCTCTACGACACAGAAGCGCAAGATATGTCTCCTGAAGCCAACTATCGGAAATCTATCCGTCTGATGGCACAAACTCCTACCTTGATCGCTGCTTACGAGCGTATGCGTAAAGGTCTGGAGCCAGTAGCTCCACGTGCAGATTTCACGATTGCACAAAACTTCCTCTACATGCTTACAGGCCAAGAGCCAACAGAAACAGCAGTAAAAGCGTTTGATGTTGCTCTGATCCTGCATGCTGACCATGAGTTTAATGCATCTACATTCTCTGCTCGCGTAACTGTTGCGACTCTGACTGACATTTATTCCGGTATCGTGTCTGCAATCGGTACACTCAAAGGCCCTCTGCATGGCGGCGCTAATGAAGCAGTAGCAAAAATGCTGAACGAAATCGGCGGCATGGCTAATGTAGAATCCTATATCCGCACCAAGCTGGATAACAAGGATAAAATCATGGGCTTCGGACACCGTGTATACAAAGATGGTGACCCACGTGCGAAATGGCTGAAAGAAATGTCCAAAGCGCTGACCGCGCAAATCGGCCGCCCTGAGCTGTTTGAGATGTCTGTGAAGATCGATGAAATGATTTCCGGCGAAAAAGGCTTGAAACCAAACGTTGACTTCTACTCCGCATCTGTTTACATTTCACTCGGTCTCGAAACAGACCTGTTCACACCGATCTTTGCCATCAGCCGTATGTCCGGTTGGACGGCTCACATCATGGAACAGTATGAAAATAATCGCCTGATCCGTCCTCGCGCGGATTACACCGGTCCGGTCAACCAACACTACGTTCCAATTGACCGCCGCTAAGAACTCGCTATTTTCGAGCGTGGAGGGCAGGTGGTCAGCCAGGCTGATCGCTCCTGAGCGCAAGCTTGAGAACTACCACAAGTGAGTGGTAGTTCTCCTACGTCTGGAAATATTCATAATCACCAAATATATATAACACTGGAGGGATTTTTTGTGTTTAAAAACCTGACGCAACCAACTGTAGGCGAAAAAATTACTGTGGATAACGGTAAACTGGTAGTTCCAAACAATCCGGTCATTCCTTTCATCGAGGGTGACGGTACGGGCCCTGATATCTGGAAAGCTTCTGTTCGCGTTCTGGATGCAGCTGTAGAAAAAGCTTACAAAGGCGAAAAGAAAATCGCTTGGTTCGAAGTATTCGCAGGTGAAAAATCCTTCAACCAATACAGCGAGTGGCTGCCAGAAGATACGCTGACTGCTGTTCGTGAATACCTGATCGCAATCAAAGGTCCTTTGACTACACCAGTAGGCGGCGGTATCCGTTCTATCAACGTAGCACTGCGTCAAGAGCTGGATCTGTATGCTTGCGTACGTCCTGTTCAATACTTCGATGGCGTTCCATCCCCAGTGAAACATCCTGAATTGACTGACATGGTAATCTTCCGCGAGAACACTGAAGACATCTACGCTGGCGTAGAGTGGGCTGAAGGTACTCCAGAAGTGAAAAAAGTAATCGACTTCCTGCAAAACGAAATGGGCGTGAAGAAAATCCGCTTCCCAGAAACTTCTGGTATCGGTATCAAGCCTGTTTCCAAAGATGGTACAGAGCGTCTGGTACGTGCAGCAATCGATTATGCAATTGACAACAAGCGCAAATCCGTTACCCTCGTACACAAAGGTAACATCATGAAGTTCACGGAAGGTGCGTTCAAAAGCTGGGGTTATGCACTGGCTGAAGCAGAATACGGCGACAAAGTGTTCACTTGGGCACAATACGATCGTATCAAAGCTGAAGGCGGAGACGCTGACAAAGCACAAAAAGAAGCAGAAGCAGCTGGCAAAATCATCGTGAAAGATGTTATCGCTGACGCGTTCCTGCAACAAATCCTGACTCGTCCAGCTGAGTACGATGTAGTAGCAACACTCAACCTGAACGGTGACTATGTATCTGACGCACTGGCTGCACAAGTAGGCGGTATCGGTATCGCTCCAGGTGCAAACATCAACTACCTGACTGGTCATGCGATCTTCGAAGCAACTCATGGTACAGCTCCGAAATACGCTGGTCTGGACAAAGTAAACCCATCCTCCGTGATCCTGTCCGGAGAAATGATGCTGCGTCACCTGGGTTGGAACGAAGCAGCTGACCTGATCATCAACTCCATGGAAAAAACCATCTCCGCGAAAACAGTAACATACGATTTCGCTCGTCTGATGGAAGGCGCACAAGAACTGAAATGCTCCGAGTTTGCTGACGCTCTGATTCAAAACATGTAAGATAGATTTGGGTACAAATTTTTACACTTACATTTTTGGAGGGGAATAGTTCATGGCATTCAACCGTAAAAAAATCGCTGTTATCGGTAGTGGCTTCACTGGTGCAACAACTGCATTCATTTTGGGGCAAAAAGAACTGGGCGACATCGTATTGGTTGACATTCCGCAACTGGAAAACCCAACAAAAGGTAAAGCGCTCGACATGATGGAATCCTCGCCAGTATTAGGCTTTGATGCAAGCATCACAGGTACTGCCAACTATGAAGACATCAAAGATGCTGATCTCGTCATCATCACAGCAGGTATTGCCCGCAAGCCTGGCATGTCCCGCGATGACTTGGTTAACACCAATGCTGGTATTATGAAATCTGTTGCAGAGCAAGTAAAAACATATGCACCTAACTCTATCGTGCTCGTACTATCTAACCCAGTTGACGCGATGACGTACACCTTCTTCAAAACGTCCGGCTTCCCGAAAGAGCGCGTAATCGGTCAATCCGGTGTTCTGGATACGGCTCGTTTCCGTACCTTCGTCGCTATGGAGCTGAACGTATCGGTAGAAGACGTAACGGGCTTTGTTCTGGGTGGTCACGGTGATGACATGGTTCCATTGGTTCGCTACTCTTATGCGGGTGGTATCCCATTGGAAAAATTAATCCCGAAAGACCGTTTGGATGCGATCGTAGAGCGTACTCGCAAGGGTGGCGGCGAGATCGTAAACCTTTTGGGGAACGGTTCCGCTTACTACGCACCTGCGGCATCCTTGGTACAAATGGCTGAAGCCATCATCAAGGACAAAAAACGCATTCTGCCATCCATCGCTCTTCTGCAAGGAGAGTATGGCTACAACGATCTCTACCTGGGAGTACCGACTCTGCTCGGCACAAACGGGATTGAGAAAGTGATCGAATTGGATCTGACTGCCGAAGAGAAAGCAGCTCTCGACAAATCTGCTGACTCCGTACGCAGCGTAATGGCTGTTTTGAAATAAGATTAATAGATGTAAGGCGCCTTTCTTTGGGAAGGCGTCTTTTTTTAGGGATAAATGAAAGTTGCTGTGGTGAGGGAAGAAGCGAATTTCCAGTCTACGCTTCGGCCTCCGCCCTGCTAGGAAGATTGACTGTTCGCTTCGGAAAAAATGGCGGGAGCGCTTCAAACGTAGAAGTTTCGAGGAGGTAGTCCATGAGTGAAGCTGAAATTCCCCGCCATTTTTTCCTACGCTGAGATGGGCTCCAGAGGCGCTTGGACTGGAAATTCGCTTCTTCCACGTAGCTTTTCTTCATTTTTTGAAAGTGCTAAAGGAAAAAAGTGTGCTAGCAGTACGTTTCATCTCTCAAAAGCTTCTTTAGGTTAACTTGCATAACGCCTTACATCACGAATGCATCCTTAGCTGTACGGAAGTACTGTCACATGTTTGGAAGGAGACCGCCCGAACGCAGAGAGGATACAGGCGACTGGAAAACATGAGGCAGGGCTTCTCCCGACCACAATGGTTAGAAGACCTTTTTCATGTAGATACCTTTACCTAAAAGAGGAATACTATTGCCAAGCAAGTAAGTTCTATGTGCTCATCAGCATGTCTTTACAAAAAAATTACTTGTTTTCCGCAATGAGCATTGGCAGACTGAGTATTGTAGAGAGAAGCATTTTTCAGGGGACGTAGGTAAGAAAATCGAGCGCAAGCATTGCAACGCTAGGGGGAAACAGACAGATGATCAAAGTGTTGGTAGTGGATGACGAAGCTTCTATTGTAAAGCTATTGCAATTTAATCTTGAAAAATCAGGTTTTCAGGTCGTAACTGCTTTTGACGGTAAACAGGCCTTGGAAATGGTTAAAAGCGAGCAGCCTGATTTTATCATTCTTGATTTGATGCTTCCCAAGATGGATGGAATGGACGTATGCAAAACCTTGCGCCAGGAACGCAATAATACGCCGATCTTGATGCTTACAGCGAAAGATGATGAGCTCGACAAGATTTTGGGGCTTGAGCTTGGTGCCGATGATTATTTGACAAAGCCATTTAGCCCAAGAGAAGTTATTGCCCGCGTGAAAGCCATTCTGCGGCGGTTTCAGAACACGCCAGAAGCGACTACAGCGCCTCAAGAGGTGTTGCTCCAATTTGGGGATATTCGCATCTACCCGGAGAAGTACGAGGTGTTTTGTAAAGACGTGAAGGTTGAGCTGACGCCAAAGGAATTCGAGCTGCTTAACTATTTAGCGAGCCACCAAGGACGTGTACTGACGCGCGATCAATTGTTGAATGCTGTTTGGAACTACGATTTCATCGGGGATTCTCGAATTGTGGACGTGCATGTCAGCCATTTGCGTGAAAAGCTTGAGGATGACACGAAGAACCCGAAATACATCAAAACAGTTCGCGGATTAGGATACAAACTGGAAGGATAACGGAGGATTTACCTTGACTCGCTTTCGAATCAAACTCACTTTGACTATTTTGGGTTTAATCTCCCTCGTACTATTGGTGATGGGGATGTATTTTGCCAAAGTGCTGGAGAATTCCTACCTCCAATCACTGAATGAGCTATTGTCCCGCGAGTCGAAGCTCATCTCTCAGGCAGTCCGTTTCCCAAACGTCTTTACCGATAAGGCGACGTTAGCGGATCGGGTCACACAAGTAGCGCCAACGGATGAAGTACGGATTACCATTATCGACAAGGATGGTCAGGTGATGTACGACAACTCCTCCCACCCGGAAGAGATGGAAAACCACCATGACCGACCGGAGATGAAGGCAGCGTTAAAAGGAGAAACAGGGATTTCCCGCCGTTTCAGTGAGACGCTCGGCTATGACATGATGTACGTTGCAGTACCTGTTGAACTGAACAACGAAATATTCGGTGTTGTTCGTTCAGCGATGTCGATGAAAGATATTACCGATACGATTCACAAAATGTGGTACAGCTTGCTCACCGGTTTATTGGTTACTTTGGTAGTCGGATCGATTGTCGTTTCCCGCATTTCCTTTTCCATTATTCGTCCGATCGAGGAGATCACCCGGGTAGCCCGCAACATTACACAGCGCCAATACGAGAGCCGTGTGAGAATCAAAGCAAAGGATGAGATCGGTCAGCTTGCAGGAGCGATCAACTTCATGGCATCGAGCCTGGAGCAGCAGATGTACGAAATCTCGGAGAATCAGCAGCGCTTAGCAGGTGTGCTGACCAATATGACGAGTGGCGTGATCTTCATTTCAGAGCAACGTCGGATCATGCTGGTCAATCCAGCCGTTGAAAAGCTGTTGGGTACCGCTGGACATGAGATCGTAGGGAAGCTGCATATCGAGGCAGGCAAGAGCTTTGGGCTCAGCCAATACATCGACAGATGCCTGGACAGAAGCGAGAAGTTCCGTCAAGAGGTACACATCTATTACCCGCAGGAACGCATCCTCGACGTGAATTTTGCTCCCTATATTAACTTCAAGGGGGAGTCCAGGGGTGTAGTTGTGGTGCTGCATGACATCACAGACATTCGCCGCCTGGAGAAGATGCGTAGTGAGTTCGTGGCAAACGTATCGCATGAGCTACGCACGCCGATTACCTCGATCAAGGGCTTCACAGAAACCTTGCTTGAAGGGGCGATGCAAGATGAGGAAACATGCCGCAATTTCTTGCAAATCATCTCAGATGAGAGCGAGCGACTCTACCGGATGATCCGCGATATTTTGGACCTGTCCAAAATCGAACAGAAGCGAATCCCGTTGCATCTGAGTCAGGTTCACTTGCAGGATTTGATCAGTTCGGCAGTTGCCATCATGCATGACCAGGCACAGCGAAAGGAATTGACGATCACACTGCCTTCACCGAAGCCAGATATTTGGCTGATGACGGATAAGGATTGCTTGCAGCAGATCATCTTAAATCTGTTGACGAATGCGATTGCCTATACGCCAGAAGGTGGGAAAATCAACGTCAAGACAGAAGCAGACAGCGAAAACATCACCATTCAAGTGATGGATACTGGGATTGGTATTCCGGAAAAGGAACTCACGCGTATCTTTGAGCGGTTTTATCGCGTAGACAAGGCGCGTAGCCGCGATTCAGGTGGAACAGGTTTGGGCCTCGCAATTGTGAAGCATCTCGTGGAAAATTTGCACGGTCATATCAGTGTGGAGAGCAAGGAAGGAAGAGGGACAACCTTCACAGTCACGCTTCCCCTGACCTAAAAAAGCTACTGAAAAAACATTTACACAAACAAAATAGTAGCTTTACTTCTACAATACAATCGCCTTGTACCATTTGACATGTCAGACACTAGAAGGGGGAAGAGGGAAATGTCACGGCACGCTTTTGAAGAACAGCAGGATGTACTGCACCGCAAGCTCATGACGATGGGCACATTGGTGGAAGAAGCTATTCATAAATCCATTAAGAGTCTGGTTGAGCGGGATGCCCAACTAGCTGAACAGGTTATCGCAAGCGATCCTGTGATCAATGAGTTGGAGCAAGAAATACAGAGCGATTGCTTCCGTCTCATTGCATTGCAGCAGCCAGTCGGAGGTGACTTGCGACGCTTGGGAACAATGTTGAAGCTGGTGACGGATTTGGAGCGAATGGGTGATCATGCCGTTTCCATTGCCAAGACGACACGACGCTTAATGGCGGACCCGTACGTGAAACCCCTCATCGATATTCCGATGATGGCTGATCACGTCAAGGCTATGGTGCGCGATTGCTTAAATGCGTATATTGCACGCAATAAAGAAGCGGCAGAAGAGATTGCGGCACGCGACGACATTGTCGATAAACTTTACTCTACGATTTTCCATGATCTGATTGAATTGATGACGAAAAACAGTCAGGCCATTTCGCAAGGAACGCATTTACTTTTGGTTGCGCAATATTTAGAACGGATTGCCGATCATGTTACGAACATCTGCGAATGGATTATCTATATGTCTACTGGTAAAATGACGGATTTGAATAAATAAGACCCGAATGCCAAAAAGCCGCTGTGAGCTATGAAGAATAGCTTGCAGCGGCTTTTATAAACTTCTTCGGGTTTCTTCTCAATATTACGGAAAACATTCCGCTAAAACGCGGTCGCTCATCCTTGAGTAAACCACGATAGAGGTTTTCTTATGGTTGTAGACAGACGCCTATTCTCCCTTTTGTGCATACAATACATCGATTCAATGGCAGTAGAAGAAGTACAGGAGGGAAAGGCAATGACCACAAAAGTGCGCCACATATATGCCGCAGGGAATACTGCGCGAGGATACAAGACTTTTTATGACTCTGTATTGGAAGGCTTGGAGCGCGTTTATATTTTGACAGGGACAGTGGAAGGAATTACATCGCCACTGATCGAGTCGATTGGAAAGCAAATGGCACGAAAAACAGACGAAGTGGAGTGGATTCATTCCCCTTTTGTGAACGGACAGTTTGATGGTGTCATTTTTCCTCGCTATAAAGTAGCGATCATGGACGGAAGTTATCCTCGCATGTGGAGACCGGCTTCCCCAGGCGTAACTGAAATTCAGGTCAATTTGCAGGCGATGGTAGACGTTGATCAGCTCGTGGATGACAAAGACCGGATTGCTGCCTGGTACGAAGAGATTTTTAACAAGAGTGAAGAGGCTTATCAAGCTTTTGGCGAAGCACTGCGGATCCATGATGAGTGGGAAGCCCCTTACATTGAAAACCTGGACAGAGAAGAAGCCAATCGCGTCACGGAAGAAGTCGTTGCGCTATTCTTCGGGGATGAGCAGCTAGAGAAGAAAGCAAAAGTACGTCGTATGTACTTGGGGGCAGCCACTCCACAGGGACCGGTCGATCATATCATGAAGCTGACAGACCAATTGGAGAAGCGCTACTTCATCAAGGGAAGACCAGGCTCTGGCAAGTCAACCATGCTGAAAAAGCTGGTGAAGGAAGCCCAAACACGTGGCTTTGATGTGGAAGTGTACCACTGTGGGTTGGACCCGCACAGTCTCGATATGGTGATTGTACCTGAGAAGAGTCTTGCCATTTTTGACAGCACGGCACCGCATGAGTATTTTCCTAGCAAAGATACGGATGAGGTTATTGATATGTACGAACGCGCGATTACCCCAGGAACTGATGAGAAATATGAAGAAGAATTATTGGATATTAAGGTAAGATACACCCAAAAAATTAAAGAGGCCACAGCCAATCTTGTGGCAGCCAAGGAGCTGCGTGACCAATTAAACATCACGTATCAGGAAGCCGTTGACCAGCAACGTTTAAAGGCTGTCTCGCAAGCTCTCGTAAGCAGACTGACAAAGATGGGCTAATGGCATTCAGATGGTAGAATGAAACCCGTTCGACTGCTTATACTACAATAACAGAAGATGATCGTTGTTGGAGAATGGAGGTGAGCAGCCGGATGGGTTTTGCTATGAAGTTAGCTCTGTTACTGTTAATCAATCCCCTCGACCCAACGAATTTTTTGCAGATAGAGATGGAGAACAAGACGGTAGCTATTCTCAATCGGGCTGATTATTCTCTTCCCTTTGATGGAGTTCCTTTGGTTGATGAAAGCAAGCTTGCGCGAATGGTGGAAGAGTTGGCGAAAAAAGCGCACATTGAGCCCATCAATGCGACGATTAATAACGCCGGAGCCATCGTTCCGGAAACCAGGGGAAGAAGGTTAGATGACCTGACATTTCGCGCACGTTTTTACGATTATTTTTACGGTGCGGGAGCCGCAAGCATAAATGTAAGCTACAAAGAGGTATTCCCAAAGGTAGATACAGCGCTCATGAGTCAGGTTCGTAAAAAAAAGATCGGACAATATGCGACCTACTTCAATGCAGGTAACTGGAATCGAGTACACAACATCAAGCTCGCCTCACAGGCGATTAACAATTACGTCGTATTGCCAGGAGAAATTTTTTCTTTTAATAAGGTAGTGGGCCAGCGTACGAAAGAAAAAGGGTATTTGCAGGCACCCATTATTGTCAGGGGAGAGTTGTCGGAAGGCATTGGGGGAGGAATCTGCCAAGTATCGTCTACTTTGTTCAATGCGGTAGATCAGGCAGGTTTGCATATTATGCAGCGCTATTCTCACAGCCGAAACGTAGCGTACGTACCTCCAGGCCGTGATGCGACCGTGAGCTGGTACGGCCCCGATTTTGTATTTCAAAACAAATACGCTTATCCCGTCTTGATCCGGGCGATTGCGACCAATGGAAGCATGTACGTGACGGTTCACTCTTTTCCAGAAATGGAGCATGAGCCACGAAATGTACCAAGCGTACGCCGCGCGACCCCTGAGGAAACACCGGATGCTCCATCTATTTTGAATGAGAATGGACCGACAATCCCTTGATGGTAGGGAGTGTCGGTTTTTTTACGTCTTGGGTACGAGGCTGCTGTGGGGTGAAGAATATTTCCAGTCTAGGCTCCAGGCTCCATCCTGCTGGGGGTCAATACTGTCCGCAAGTCCCTTCTCCGCTCGGTAGGACTCCACAAGTCGCTACGTCTGTAAATATTCTTCTCTGTCGTAACTTTCTATAGAAGATTTTGAAAAAAATTTACATAACATCATAAAATCGTCTTGTCAGCACTTTTTTGTTGGGGTGATAACATGAAATATATTGTTTATTTTCTTCTAATTACTGTTGCGACGTATCTAATTTTCACTTGGCTTGCAAGTACTGCAGTTTTTATCTGGATAATATCAAGTGTAATTATTACATTGCAATTATTCATTATTGGCTTAATAAAACAGAAATCAAATAAGTAACAAATCTTTTTAGCATCGAACATTACTCAGTCCGTCAAGGAAACAGGAGAAATAAGCGAAGATCTTAGGGACACCGACCGAGGTAATGAAAAAAAGAGAAACAAGCTCTTAGCGTCCACCTCTGAGACACCCCCTGAATGGACGACTTTGGACGCGGGTTTCGCTTTTTTTTCATGGAGCCGGGCAGTCACCCCCCAGCGGGTGGACCTAGAAGCTGAGCGTTTTCTCCTGTTTCCTCCCCACCACTACAGCCCGACCAACGACTGCTTTTAAAAGCTTGCCTAGTTAAAGTTTAACCTAAAGAAATAGTTGCCACGGATAAAAAAACATCGTATAGTTTTCATGTGATAAATTTCGTACACGAAATATTACTTAAGAAAGGAGTGCGCTATGAATAAATCACTGCATATTCGGGACTTGTTAAAACGGTTGAACAAGACATTTGGAACAATGGCCACAAAAGAACTGTCCCAATATGGTGTGACTGTCCCTCAGCTAATGGTCATTCGAGAAATACATCCTGATCCCAAAACGATCGGTCAGATAAGCAAAGCCGTGGATTTATCGTACAGCACCGTTTCTGGCATCATAGATCGTTTGGAACGAGAACAACTCGTAGAGCGCGTACGTGATGAGAATGACCGGCGTGTTGTCTGGATTCGTAAAACACCGAAGATTTCCGAGCTGTTCGCAAAGGTTGATTTTTTCTCAGAGAACTTTTACAAGCGTATTTTCCATGGATTTTCCGATGAGGATTTAGACATCATTATTCAGTCGATGGAAACATTGATTGCGAAACTAGAAGAACGAGAAAGTTGAGGAGAAACCATGAAGCGAAAACTGGTTTTGTATGTCATTTTGCTCCTGTTCGTGGCAGGTGGTGGAGGAATCGGTTACTACTATTGGTATCAAGGTACGCATTATGTGACCACACAAGATGCTCGGATAGCGGGAGACATTTATCGCGTCATGCCAAAAATGACAGGCAAACTGACCGGGCTCGCTGTCAAAGAAGGCGACACCGTTATAGCGGACCAAATCGTAGGGCAGCAAGATACAACTAACGTAGCAACGACGATGCTGGAAAACAGCGTATTGCGTTCTCCTATTACAGGTACCGTGATTAAAACGCAAGCAAAAGAGGGAGAGATTGTTTCGACAGGGCAATCGGTAGCTCTCGTGATTGACGAAAGCAAATTGTACATCTCCGCCAATTTGGAAGAGACTGAGATCGAACGGTTGAAACTCGGCCAAAAAGTCGATTTTACGATTGACGCTTACCCAGGTAAGAAATTGGGCGGTCATTTGATGGAGATCGGAAAGGCGACGAATTCTACATTTTCATTGATGCCAGCGGCTAATACGAGCGGGAACTTCACCAAGGTAACCCAGCGTATCCCGATCAAAATCGCCATAGATGACACAGCAGGTCTGGACCTTGTGGCCGGACTGAACGCCGAGATCAAAGTGCACGTGAAGGAGATGTAATCAAGCATGAAAAAGACAGCACAATGGAAAACAATCGCTGCAGTCATGGCGGCCGTTTCGCTTATTGCGTCGGGCTGTAGCGAGACATCTTCTGCATCGCAAACGAGCGAGAACGTTCCTGTCGTGAAGACGTGGAAGGTGACCTCTGCCTCTACGGGCGTCATCGCCAATGGTAAGGTGGCAGCATCTGAGGAGATCCAAGTCGTTACTAAAGTATCTGGAAAAGCAGCGAGCGTGAAGGTAAAAGAAGGTGCAGTCGTCAAGCAAGGCGATGTTCTGGTCACGCTGGAGGCAGCCGATTATCAGCAGCAGATCAATCAGGCACAGGCCGCCATTTCAGGCGCTCAGGCAAAGCTGAGAGATACGAAAGCAGGTGCACGCAATGAGCAGTTGACGCAGCTTGGAAGTATTGTCACGCAGGCAGAAGCCAGCCTGAAGGTGGTCGAGAGCAATTACAATCGGATGAAAGCACTGTTTGATGCAGGCGCATTGTCCCAAGCTGAGCTGGAGAAATCTTCGCTTGAATTGGAAAAGGCACGCACAGGTCTTGAACAAGCGCAAGCCCAATACGATCTGGCAAAAGCAGGCCCAACTGCCGACACGGTAGCGGCTCTGCAAGCAGAAGTAAGCCGTTTGGGCTCCAATCTGGAGCTGGCGAAAAGCAATTATGACAATACCATTATTCGTGCGCCAATCACAGGTATCGTAGCCAAGCGTTCGGTTGATCCGGGAGAAATGGCAGCAGCCGGGACACCTCTCATGGTGCTAGTGAATATGGCAGATGTCAAAGTAGAAGCAAGCGTACCGGAAACCCAAATCAACCAAGTGAAGGTCGGTTCTACTGTTGATGTGAAGGTAGGCAGTCTCGGTGGGAAGGTGCTGAAAGGCACCGTTGAGTTTGTCTCTCCGATTTCGGATACCAACAGCAGTTCTTTCCCAGTCAAAGTGAAGGTAAATAATCAGGACGGCTTGCTGCGCGCAGGGATGGTAGCAGAGGTCATGCTCCAAGGCCAGGCAACACCAGGAACAAAATTACCGACGTCAGCCGTGCTGGAAAAGGACAGCAAGCATTACGTCTATACCGTAAACGACAATGTTGTACACCAGGTGGAAGTAGCGGTGGAAAACGCAAGCGGCG
Source organism: Brevibacillus sp. Leaf182 (assembly GCF_001423865.2). Lineage (NCBI taxonomy): Bacteria > Bacillati > Bacillota > Bacilli > Caryophanales > Paenibacillaceae > Brevibacillus > Brevibacillus sp. Leaf182. The sequence continues at coordinate 297,884 of NZ_LMPN02000023.1, forward strand.
ACTGGACAACTGTCACGAATGGCGTCAAAGACAATGATCAAATTGTACTGAACCCGACAGACAAACTGTCCGAGGGCAGTAAGGTGATCGCAAACTAACGGGGGTGTTGACACATGGCGGAAGCGGTGGCACACCGAGAGGAGAAAAGCGGGAACAGCGGCATGTGGCTGTCTCTTCTCGCCATCCTCTCAGGAACCTTCGTTGCGATTCTGAACAATAGCTTGATTAACGTTGCCCTGCCTGCCATGGTCAATATTTTTGGTTCGACTACTGAGACCATGCAGTGGGTATTGACCGGATATATGCTGGCAAACGCCGTCATGATTCCCATGAGCGGCTCGTTGTCTGCCAAATTCGGGGCGAAAAAAATATTTGTACTCTCCTTATCCGCGTTTACTTTTTCGTCCATTCTGTGTGCCTTGGCGTGGAGTGACTCTTCGCTGATTGCCTTTCGCGTCGTGCAAGGTGTCAGCGGGGGGATGATCATGCCAATCGGGATGTCGATGATTTACATGATCGTTCCGCGTGAAAAGATCGGAATGGCCTTGGGGATATTCGGGATTGCTTCCATGACTGCCCCGGCGTTGGGCCCGACATTGGGTGGATATCTCATCGAATTTTTAAGCTGGCAATTTCTTTTTCTAGTCGGTGTACCCTTTGGTATTTTTGCGGTAATCATGAGTATCGTTCTGCTCAAGGAAACGCCGAAAAAACCAGAGTTAAAGTTCGACTTTCTGGGAGCATTTCTTGCCATCGTCGGTTTCGGGACGCTGTTGCTCGCTTTAAGTAAAGGGCAAGCAGAGGGCTGGACCTCCTTTTTCATCGTCAGTCTGTTTTTCGTTGCCGTGATGAGCTTGATCCTGTTTGTTTGGGTGGAACTGGGGAAAGAAACTCCGCTGCTCGATCTACGGCTTTTGAAGATTCCTACCTTCACCATTAGCATTTTGACTTCTGGCTTCGTCATGATGGGGATGATGGGCGGTATCTTCCTGATGCCGATCTTCCTCCAAAACATTCAGGGATTGACGGCTATGGAGTCTGGAATCCTGTTGATGCCGCAATCGATTGCCATGGCGATCATGATGCCAATCAGCGGGAAGCTGATGGATAAATACGGGATTGGACCAATTGGATTGATCGGCTTGACCATTATGAGCGTCACGACGTTTGAACTGCACAATCTATCTGCTGACAGCATGCACTCGTGGATCGATATGATCTTAACCATTCGCGGGATTGGAATCGGATTGTGCATGATGACGCTGTCTACCGTAGGGATGAACGCCGTTCCGCGTACAAGTGTGGGGGATGCCTCTCCGCTTTCCAACGTATTGCGTCAGGTCATGAGCTCGTTTGCCATTGCGATTTTGACAGTGATCATGCAGGCGCGTCAAAATTTCCACATGGCTTCCATCTCTGACAACTTGAATACGGATATGGCGACGCAGTTTATCAGTGGTATTTCAGGAATGTATGCACAAGTAGGGGTAGATGCGGCGAGTGCGACGGGGGGAGCCAGCGCGATTTTGTACGGAATGATGGCAAAAGAATCGTTGGTCCAAGGCATCGGGGATACTTTCCTCGTCTCAGTGATCCCTATTGTCCTCTCGATTCCACTTCTGTACTTCCTGCATAAAAAGCCGAAAAAAACGCAACAGGTGCCAGCAACCGAAAAGGCAACAGCTTAATAGCAAGGGGCAATTCCGCAAGTCTTATCGAAGACTTCTTAGGAATTGCCCCTTTGCCTGTTAGGACATCATTTTAAATAACCAGTACAGAATCCGTCCTGCGATATAGCCAAGAAGAATTGTCCAGCCAATTTTCGCCCAAATACTCAGTCCCTTGACGAATTCACGCAAGCTTTTTCGGTTCTCCGGTTGCTTGTTCAATGGAGGACACTCCTTTAGCAGGTTGGTTAAAACGAATGAACACATAAATGCCGGCGATAATGATCAAGCCACCGATCCATTGCGGAGGCGTTACCACTTCGCCCAAGATAAAGTAAGCGAGAATCGCAGTCCCGATCGGTTCACCCAAAATTCCCATAGATATCGTCGTCGTATTGAGCCATTTAATGATCCAGTTAAAAATAGAATGTCCAAGCAAGGTCGGGAACAGGGCGAGACAGAAGAACCATCCCCAATCCGCCGCAGGGTAACCGACGAGCGAATACCCGAGAGCCAGATCATAGGCAACCAGTATCACGCTGGTAGCTGTATAAACGACGAGTGTGTAGGCAAAGGAGGACAGATGCTGGCGAACGTACTGCCCGACCAACCAGTAGCCCGTCACGGTGACAGCTCCCATCAATGCGAGGAAATCTCCCCATAAAGCCATGCCGCCTACTTGAAAATCTCCCCAGCCAATCACGAAGCTTCCCACAATCGCCAGCAAGCCGCCGGATAGAGCCAGAAATCGAACTTTTTCTCCAAAAAAGAAATAACCGCCGATGAATGCAAATAATGGCTGCAACGTAACGAGCACCGTAGAACTGGCTACAGACGTGTAGTTCAGCGATTCAAACCACAGCAGAAAGTGGCTTGCCAAAAAGGCCCCGGATAAAATACAGAGTAGCCACACCTTTTTGGACATTTTTCCAATCTCTGCGATGGCACCACGATTCCAGAATAAAAAAGGAAGCGTTAAGAGAACAGAAAAAATCAGGCGATACGTAGCGATAATCGGAGCAGGTGCATCCGATAGCTTTACAAAGATTGCAGAAGAGGAAATGGCGATCACCCCGATTAAGAGAGCCAAATACGGGGGAAATAACGGTTTTTCCAAAGATTGATTCATTAGTACACCTTCTTATGCGGGTAAGATCATGGTTCATTATTGTAATTGTACAGTTGGATTAAAAAATTCACAATGTTATGTGTACCTTGCCACCTGAAAGGTTTCTTTTCAATCCGGTTATCCTACAGGCATGAGAAACTTACAGGCTATCTTCCGAATCGCTGCCTTCATACTTATCCTCATCTGTATCCCGACGCGAAGCGAGGCATTGCCGCTCACGCCATTTCACATTTTGATTGATGTTGGTCATGGGGGCGTAGATTCGGGAACTTCTTATGGGGATTTGTACGAAAAGAACATCAATCTGCAAATTGCCAAACAACTGTACCAAAAGTTGACAGAAGCTGGCTATACGGTGGCCTTGAATCGGAACAAAGATATCGCACTGAGCGATGAGAATCGGTGGTTGGACAACCGATCGAGGCATATTCGGGATTTGGCACAGAGGAAGAATTTGGCAAAGGAGATCGGTCCCCAAATGTTGCTTAGCCTTCATGTAAACTGGGCGTCTAATCCGCGGCGACGGGGTGCCATTCTTTTGTACCAAGATACCGAACAAAGCTATATGCTGGCAGAACTGCTGCAAAACTCGCTGAACAAGCTGACAGGGACGAACAACCAGCCAGTCAGGGGGAAGACGTACTACATGCTGCGTCACAACTACTGTCCGTCTGTCATCGTGGAGATGGGTTTTATCAGCAATGCACATGACCGCGAAATGTTAACGAATCCCAAAGCACAAGAAAAAATCGCTCAGGCCATTACAGAAGCCGTGAGCGAGTACGTAAAGCTGTCGGGAAATCTGGAAACGGAGGCTCGTGTGAAGGAGAGCTGGTGGCGAAAATTAATGGGCAGTTTGCTGGATAAGCTTTGAAATGGTTACAAATTCGGCCTCCTTCTGAATTCGCGGGATGTACTGGCGCAGAACGGAGGCTGTTTTCTTGCCAGGAGGCCCAACATGGCCTATCGCGATACATATGGGATGATTGTGGATTCGTTTGCAGACGAGCTCCATTTGCTTTGTAATATGTGGGACAGAGTATACGTCATCGAGAAAAATTTGATTCACTGCATGGGGCACGCCCATTTCAGCCGCTATTTTCGCAGCCACGCTTTTATCAGTGGTTTTGCTATCCAGGTAAATGAGCCCACGCTCCTTGACGACCTTCATGATGATGCGCATGATTCGCTCGTCAGCCGTTATTTTTGAGCCCATATGGTTGTTCATGCCAATCGCATGTGGCACATCGTCAATCGCTTTTTCCACACGACTGCGAATCTCATCGTCAGACAGATCAGCCGTAATGGCTCCCGGTCCGAGCCAGGAGCGTTTTCCTTTCATCGGCTCCATCGGCATGTGAACGAGTACATCATGTCCTTTTTGATGGGCGAGCTCGGCATCCTGCTTCGTGCTCGGAAGAAACGGCATGACGGCAACGGTCAGAGGGACTGGCATCGATAATATTTCCTCCGTCCCTTGCATGTTGTTCCCGAAGTCATCAATGACAAATGCCATCAGCTTTTTGACAGAGGGCTCAGGGGCTGGATTGGGGGTAGCAGCCACTGGAATCGCCCCAAGGGAAAGAAAAAGCGTGAGCAGGAGCGGAATCAATTTCCTCCCATACATAAGATCACCTTCCTTGTCCATTTTTTTCATAGTCTGTACAATCACCTTGTGCTTTACCCGCCATATCTACAGCTTGGCTTTGATGTTTGCCCTATGTTACGATTAAAGATAGTAGTTTTGTAACGAGAGGGGTCGAATTCCTTGAGTCATTTTGTGTTGATTGATGGAAACAGTGTTGCGAACCGGGCGTTTTATGCGCTCCCTTTATTGTCCACATCGGCAGGACTGCATACGAACGCAGTGCTGGGCTTTACGACTATGCTGTTAAAAGTGTTGGAGGAAATGAAGCCGACGCATATCATGGTTGCTTTTGACGCGGGAAAAGTCGTGTTTCGCCATAGCGAGTATGCAGAGTACAAAGGGGGACGCAGCAAAACTCCGCCGGAGCTGTCTGAACAGTTTCCACTGATTCGGGAGCTGTTGGATGCCTTCTCAATCAAACGCTTCGAGCTGGAAGGCTACGAGGCGGATGACATTATCGGTACGTTGACGAAGCAGGCTGATGAGCAGGCTTGGAAAACGACTGTCATTACCGGAGACAAAGATATGCTCCAGCTCGTGTCTGAGCATGTATCCGTCGCTTTGACGCGCAAGGGTGTCAGCGAAATCGAGCTGTACACTCCGCAAGAAATTAACGAAAAGTACGGCCTTAAGCCGCTGCAAATAATTGATCTGAAAGGCTTGATGGGCGATTCGTCCGACAACATTCCAGGTGTCCCAGGTGTCGGGGAAAAAACAGCGCTGAAGCTGCTGCACGAATACGGCTCTGTCGAGCAAGTACTGGAAAACATCGATAAAATCTCGGGCAAAAAGCTGCAAGAGAACCTGCGTGAGAATGTAGACAAGGCAAACATGAGTAAAGCCTTGGCAACCATTTTGCGTGAAGCGCCAGTGGAGCTGGATGTGCAAGAAACTGGCTATGAAGGCTATGATGGTGTACCTCTTAGCGAATTCTTTAAAAAGATGGAGTTCAAATCGCTCTTGTCCAAGATCAAAGTGGTACAGCCAGCAGATGGAAGCGGACAAGCAGACGCCAAGCCGTTTTCGTTTGAGATGATTTCAGAGGAAAACAAAGCGGCGTACGAGTCCAAGCTGACTTCTCCAATGGCTCTTTACATCGAAATGGATGGGGAAAACTATCACCATGCGCCATTCCTCGGAATTGGACTGGCTGCGGAAGATACGGTGATGTTCGTTCCGTGGGATGTAGCCAAGGAGTGGAAGGTGCTCTGTGAGTGGCTGGCTGATCCGGCGAAGGAGAAGTGGGTATTTGACGGCAAGCGAGATACGGTTGGAACAGCTTGGCATGATTTGACGATAAAAGGCATCAGTTTTGATGTGTACCTCGCTTCTTACCTGCTGAATGCGGCTGAGAGCAACCCGACCCTGGACAGCATTGCGGCCCAATACGCACAGACACGGGTACTGTCAGATGAAGAGGTATACGGAAAGGGTGCCAAACGTCTTGTTCCTGAAATGGACGTGCTGAGCGAGCATGTGGCACATAAAGCGGCAGCCATCTGGCAGAGCGTGCCTGTACTGCGCGAGCAGTTGGCGGAAAACGAAATGGAAAAGCTGCTCGGCGAATTGGAAGCCCCGCTGAGTATGGTACTGGCTCTCATGGAAAAGCAAGGCGTGAAGGTAAACAGTGAGCGCCTCGTGCAAATGGGGGAAGACTTGGACCAAAAGCTCGCGGGTCTGACAGATCAGATTTACGAGCTGGCGGGTGGGGCATTCAACATCAACTCGCCGAAGCAATTGGGTGAAATCTTGTTTGACCGCTTGTCTCTGCCTGTACTGAAAAAGACCAAAACAGGACCTTCGACCAGTGCAGATGTATTGGAGAAACTCGCCCCGTACCATCCGATCATCGATGCGATTCTGACCTTCCGTCAGCTCGGCAAGCTCCGCTCTACGTATATTGAGGGCTTGACCAAGGAAATCCATACGAAGACGAGCAAGGTGCATACGCTTTACAACCAAGCGACTACGGCGACAGGGCGCCTGTCCAGTACGGACCCGAATCTGCAAAATATCCCGATCCGCATGGAAGAAGGACGCAAGATTCGCGAGGCGTTTATCCCGTCAGAGGACGGCTGGTACATGCTGGCGGCCGACTATTCCCAGATTGAGCTGCGGATTTTGGCCCACATTTCGCAAGACGAAAATTTGATTGACGCCTTCCAAAAAGGAATGGATATTCATACCCGCACCGCTATGGACGTATTTGGTGTGAGTGAGGAAGCAGTGACCTCGCTGATGCGCCGTCAGGCCAAAGCGGTCAACTTCGGGATCGTATATGGCATCAGCGATTACGGTCTGTCGCAAAACCTCAATATTACCCGTAAAGAAGCCGGGGACTTCATTGAACGTTACTTTGATGTCTTCTCCGGTGTGAAGCGTTGGATGGACGAGATTGTCCAACAGGCGAAGGCGGATGGCTATGTGACGACCTTGTTGAACCGCCGTCGCTACCTGCCTGATATTCGCAGCAGCAACTTCAACCTGCGTTCGTTTGCCGAGCGTACTGCAATGAACACGCCGATCCAGGGTACTGCTGCCGATGTGATCAAGCTGGCGATGATTCGCATGCAGGAGGCAATCGAGGAGAAAGGTCTCGCTAGCCGCATGCTTTTGCAGGTGCACGATGAGCTTGTATTTGAAGTGCCAGAAAATGAGCTGGAAGTCATGCGCAAGCTGGTACCAGAAGTGATGGAGAGTGCGCTGTCCCTCAATGTGCCACTCAAGGTGGACGTCAGTGACGGACGTACCTGGTACGATGCGAAGTAGGCATGCCTAGAACATAAAGATGGATAGACAACGAGAGGAGGAGGGCATATGCCAGAATTGCCGGAGGTAGAAACCGTCGTACGGACTCTGCGTGGCTTGGTTATGGGAAAAACGATAGAGAAAGTAAGTGTTCATTTGGCGCGTATTGTGCGTCAGCCAGATGACGTGGAAGCTTTCAAATCTCTCTTGGTGGGACAAACCATTCAGGATATCCAACGGCGGGCAAAATTCATTCAGTTTTTCCTAAACGAGGATGTGCTCGTGTCCCATCTGCGTATGGAAGGGCGCTATGGCGTGTATCAAGCGGATGATCCCGTTGAGAAGCATACCCATGTCGTCTTCCATTTTACGGATGGATCGGAGCTGCGTTATCGGGATGTTCGCCAGTTCGGGACGATGGATTTGTTCCCCAAGGGGAAGGAAACAACCGTCGGACCTTTGGCAAAACTGGGGGTAGAACCGCTAGATAAAAGTTTCACTCCTGAAGTTTTGGGGAAATTGTTAAAAGGACGGCCAACAAAAATTAAGCCGCTTCTCCTAAACCAGGAATGTATTGTAGGACTGGGGAATATTTATGTGGACGAGTCACTCTTTAAAGCAGGCATTCATCCGGAGAAACCAGCAGGAAAGCTGACAGATAAAGAAGTTGTCCGACTGCACGAAAGCATCGTCTCTACTTTGCAAGAAGCGGTAGAACAAGGTGGTAGCTCCATCAAGTCGTATGTGAACGGACAAGGCGAGATGGGCATGTTCCAGCAATCTCTATTGGTTTATGGACGAAAAGACGAGTCGTGTACCAAGTGCGGGGCCGAAATCATTCGGTTTGTAGTCGGCGGCAGAGGGACGCATATTTGCCCGGACTGCCAAAAGTTATCGTAGTTCGACCAAGGGAGGAGGATGGGCATGATACTAGGGTTAACAGGCGGAATTGCCACTGGGAAAAGCACAGTGACAGGTATGCTTCGAGAGCGCGGAATTCCTGTCATTGACGCTGACCAAATCGCCAGAGAGGTCGTAGAACCAGGTAAACTGGCCTATGAAGCGATCGTGCGCCATTTTGGAAGAGAAATCCTATTGGAAGATGGTCAAATTGATCGGAAAAAACTAGGTGAAATCGTGTTTTCGGACGAGTCCGAGCGTCAAAAGCTGAACGCCATCGTCCATCCCGAGGTACGCCGCGTCATGCGGGAAGAGGCCGAAGCAGCGGAAGCGAATGGAGCCGAGATCGTCTTTATGGACATCCCTCTGCTGTATGAAAGCAAGCTTACACATATGGTAGAAAAAATCGTGGTCGTCTATGCGCCCTACGAGATGCAATTGGCGAGAATGCTGGAGCGCGACGAATTGGAAGAAGAACAGGCACGAAAAAGACTGCGGGCGCAGTTTCCCATTGATCAAAAGAAGCAAGGCGCAGACTTTTTGATCGATAATTCTGGTTCGCGTGAAGAAACCGAGCGTCAAGTGGAGGCCGTATTGGCCGCGATTCGATCGGAGCGTCAATCATGAGTTTTGGCAAACGTGCAGCATTGATCCTGCTCGTTTTGGCGAGTGTATTTCTGCTGCTAAACACGCCAGTGGTGTGGAAATGGATGTACCCGATCAAATATGAGCAACAGATTGTGACTACTGCACTAAAATATGAGGTGGACCCTCATTTGGTATTGGCCGTCATTCGTTCCGAGAGTGGGTTTGCGACAGATCGCGTATCGAAAAAAGGTGCGGTCGGGCTCATGCAAATTATGCCGGATACAGCGCAGTGGATCGTCAAGGAGGCTGGCTTCCGTCCAAAGGACAGCGAATACTTGTACGACCCTGTCATGAACATCGAGATTGGGACATGGTATCTCGATTTTTTGCTGTCCCGCTATGATGGCGATATCGTCAAAGTCATTGCCGCCTACAATGCCGGTCCGGGCAAAGTGAACGGATGGCTTGCGAGTGAGCAATGGAACGGATCTCGAGACACAATTGAGGACATTCCATATGGGGAGACCCGTCAATATGTCCAGCGAGTGCTCTATTATCATGATCGTTACAAAAATATATACGACTTTCAATTACGTTAAAAATCATGAAAAGCCGCTTTCTTACTGATAAGAGAGCGGCTTTTTCCTCTTTTTTTGGGTAGGGTAAATCGTCCAAATATTTATTTTTCAGTAAAACACATTGATAATTGTGTCATACTTATTATAATAAAAGTATCAGATAAGCGTAACTCAATTCGAAAGGGGTTTCTATATATGACAATTAAAATCGGTATTAATGGTTTCGGACGAATTGGCCGCATGGTATTCCGCCGCGCTATCCAGGACCCCAACATTGAAATCGTTGCAATCAACGCCAGCTATCCAGCGGAGACGCTTGCACATTTGTTGAAATATGACACGATCCACGGACGCCTGCAAAATAAAATAGAAGTCCAAGACAACAAGATTATCGTAGATGGAAAAGCAACAGTTGTCCTGTCTGACCGTGATCCGCTGAAGCTGCCTTGGGGTGACCTCGGAGTAGAAATCGTTGTAGAAGCTACAGGCAAGTTCAACAATCGCGAAGGCGCTGGCAAGCACCTGCAAAGCGGTGCGAAAAAAGTTGTCATTACAGCACCAGCCAAAGAAGAAGACGTGACAATCGTAATGGGTGTAAACGAAGGCACCTACGACCATGCGAATCACCACATTATCTCCAATGCTTCCTGCACGACCAACTGTCTCGCACCTGTGGCAAAAGTACTCAACGATGCATTCGGTATCGAACAAGGTCTCATGACTACCATTCACTCGTTTACAAACGATCAGGTGAATCTCGACAATCCGCATAAAGACCTTCGTCGTGCACGTGCAGCTAGCGAGTCCATCATTCCAACGACGACAGGAGCTGCTCGTGCAGTAGGAATCGTTCTGCCAGAATTGAATGGCAAGCTGAATGGATTTTCACTTCGCGTACCAACTCCAAACGTATCTGTAGTAGACTTGGTGATCAATACGAAGAAGCCTGTTACATTGGACGAAGTAAACCGTGTCCTGCGTGAAGCGAGCGAAGGCAGCATGAAAGGCTACCTCGAGTTCTGCGACGAGCCGCTCGTATCCAGCGATTTCAATGGCAACGACCACTCCTCGATCATCGACGGTCTGTCTACGATGGTAATGGGAGACAATCAGGTGAAAGTGATTGCTTGGTACGATAACGAGTGGGGCTACTCCTGCCGAGTCGTAGACTTGGTTCGCCACGTGTCCGAGCAGCACAATCAAGCTGCAACAAAAGAAGCAGCCGCTGTTGGTGTAAAATAAGTAGCATAAACAAAACCCCTTTGCCGAATTTCGAGCAAAGGGGTTTTTGGTTGCTTCGTATTTACGATGAGGTAGGAGATTCTTCTAATGAGTTCACGTTAAACAGATCATCATCTTCAAAGCCAACAATAAAAAGTCGGATGTTCGCCTTGAGATCGAGGTCATAAGGGCTAGGGACATCGTTTCCTCGGCCGTCCTTTAACACTCGTACAGTGGGACGATGCGAATAGTCTGGGTCAACCCGACTCACTACCCCGACTTCTCCGGTATTCAAAACGACGCTGCTTCCAATCGGGAAGATAGCAATATGCTTGATAAAGGCATTTACGAGATGATGCTCGAACAGCGTACCGCCAGAGCCTAGTAGGTACTCGACAGCATCTTGTGGCATGTACCGCTTGCGCCATGGACGTGGGGAAGTCAATGAGTCATAAATATCACAGAGACCGACGATTTGTGCAAATTCGTGAATTTGTTTGCCGGATAATCCCTGTGGATAGCCGCTTCCATTTAGCCGTTCATGGTGCTGCAAGCAGACGTGTGCTGACAAAAGCGAGATGTCATGCTGCTTTCGCAACAAATTAAAGCCAAGCATCGTGTGCTGTTTGGCGATTTCCTTCTCTTCGTCTGTCCAACGCTCTGTTTTTAGCAACAGCTCTTCAGGCAGGCTCACTTTGCCGATATCGTGCAGCATGGCGCCTACCCCTAAGTTTATGAGCTGTGTGCGATTGTAGCCCAGAGACATGCCCACAGCAGTCGCCAGCACAGCCACATTCACGGAGTGATGGTATAGGGATGGCGAATGAGAAGAGATCGTCGTCAAATGTCCAACCATTTGCTTGTTTTGCATCAGGTCGTCCAAAATAGAACTAAAGGCACGCTGAAAATGAAGGCCCATTTCTTTTAAGGAAATTTTCCGGGCCAGCTTGTTTGAGTTTGTAATTTGTTTGATCGTCTTCTCGATGGCTTCCACAGCTACTTGTCTGGTTTGCGGGCGAATTACTTCTTCCACAACGATGTCATTGGTGCGGGGATCATCGATATACACCGAATCAACACCAGCTCGCTCTAATCCGGAGATGAGTCGCTCCGTTAATTGCATACCGGTTCCAAGTAGCACCTTTCCATCATCTGTGAAGACCGTACGTCCCAATTTCATTCCTGGCTGTAGGTGCTTTAAAGATACTAAACGCATGACTATCCCTCCAACAGTACCATAATTGTACTCCATTCGACTTATGCTTTAAATAGGTACAAGGATTGACTTGACTTCTGACAGGAATATGAGGGACACTGTAGACAAGTATTGTCAGTATTGGAGTTGATTCTGATATGCGTTGTCCATTTTGCGAATATAATGGGACCAGAGTCCTGGATTCACGTCCTTTCAATCATAATAAATCCATTCGTCGTCGCCGTGAGTGCGAAGCCTGCGAGCGCCGTTTTACTACCTTTGAAATGGTAGAAGAAACACCTTTGTTAATTGTAAAAAAGGACGGAACACGCGAGGAATTCAGTCGAGACAAGATATTGCGTGGGTTGGTGCGTGCTTGCGAAAAGCGACCTGTACCGTTGGAAGTGCTTGAAAATGTAGTGAACGACATTGAAAAAGAACTGCGTAGCTGCGGGCAAGCAGAGATCCCGAGCAATGACGTTGGGGAGAAGGTCATGGAGCGTTTATACCATGTCGATGAGGTCGCCTATGTGCGATTCGCCTCTGTATACCGTCAATTCAAAGATATCAATGTATTTATGAAAGAGCTGGAAGAGCTATTGGCACAAGCGCGAAGCAGCTCGTTTCCAAAAGAATAGATAAGCTTTTTCTACCAGACTCGCACCTTCTCTCTCGCTCTTGCGGCCAATCCGCCAGGGCTTCTTTGGCTTTCCAACTGATTTTTCCGCGAATGAATGGGGAGTCGTGCTATAATAAAAGAATCGAATTTTGTCAGGAAGGAAAGATCTGATGCGTCGTTTAGTTTGGAACGAGTTGTTGCCGAAGGATCGTTATCTGGTGCGGATGGCAAGACCGATTGGCTTTGCCGAAATGGGCTTTGTTACGCAGCTATATTTGCCGATCATCGGTGTCGAATCGTACGCTCTCTACCAACTGCTCGTCCATGGCGTGCAGGAAGTGAGCGGAGCCTCCTCGGAGGGGACCCATCGCAGTTTGATGCTGACGACTTCGCTTTCTCTGGATCGGCTATTGGATGCGCGTGAACGTCTGGAGGCTATCGGGCTAGTCGAGGTGCGCCGCAGGGAAAATCAGCAGCGTGACTATTATTACGAGTATTTGATCAAACCGCCGCTTAGTCCGGCTGAGTTTTTTGCAGACTATGTGCTGTCGTTGATGTTGTTAAACAAAATCGAAAACGTTCGTTATTCGCAATTGCGCCAGCATTATGCAGATACGCTTGGCAGTCAGTTGGATCAAGAATACTCCATTGTGGAAAACGTCACGAAAGACTTCCATGATGTGTTCCAGTCGTTGAAACCATCTGAGCTGGAAGTGAAAAAAGGATCGGAGCGCGACCAGTTTTTAACCGAGATGGACACCAGCTTCCCGCAAGCTCCGATGAAATCTGGCTACGAGGCACAAGTCAACCATTCGTTGAGTGTATCTTCACTGCGCCTGTACTTGCCGGATAATGCCGACTCGGTCAAAGTTTTGGAAGGCAAGAGCATGGAGCTGTTGTTCTCGCTTTGCCATTTCTATCAGTTGGACAGTTGGGGGATGGGGCAGGAGCTGCGTGATTGGACGCTATACAAATCGGATCGGAGTTTGGACGGAGAAGTTTTGCGCAAGCGTTTGGTACAACGCTACACAGAAGACAAGCTGTACCGAACGACGCCTGCAACGGACACGACAGGGGATGGCTTTGGACCTGGTCGCTTGCCAGAGCCAGGCAGTGAAGCCTTTATCCGTGCTTGTCGCCAGTTATCTCCGGTGACCCTGCTGGAAAAAGTCGTCGGTGGCAGAATCAGCAAGGTGTTTTTGGAACGGGCTGAAACGCTTGTTTTTGCGGATGGGATGCAGCCGGAAGTCGTCAATGCGCTGCTGCTCCATACGCTAGCCAGCATGCAAATGGAGCTGCCAAAAGCGTACATGGAGACGATTCGTGATAGCTGGAAAGCGAAGCGGATCGCGACAGTTGACGAGGCAGTCAAGCAGATCCTCGAACGTGCGGATCAACGGGCACAAACAGCCGAGAAGGCTAAAACGGGCAAGAAGGAATCTGCCCCTGTCAGACGAAACGGTAGAGCTATCTTGCAGGACAAGCTGCCAGCTTCTGTCGAGTGGCAGTTGTCGCAGGAAAAAACCGCATCCGACGCTGAAAAGAAACAGTCCATTCAGGATTTTCCAGACTTGCAGAAAAGACTGGAAACCTTGCGAAAACGGAAATAAGGAGTGTGAGGGAACGTGGAATCTATCAGTGAGTTCATGCAAGAGCTCGCCAAACGAACGCCGCGTCAGTTGCTGACACCGGATCAGCAGTTAGATAAAATGTTCCGTTCGTCAGCCTATTTAAAAGCATTTCAACAAGAGCATCCCGAATTGACCAGGGACGATTACCTTCGCTCGCTCTCCAACATCTATACGGCAGTCAAGGAGCAGTATTGGTGTGAGCGTTGTCCGGGTCTTGGCGAATGCCCGAATTTGGTCAAGGGACATAGCACGCAATTGGAGCTGGCACACCAACATATTATCAGCTCGATGACGCCCTGTTCCAAGCAACTGTCGCACGAGGAAGAGATTCGCCGCCGCCGACTGATGCGCAGCTATTACGTATCCGAAGAGACCTTGAACGCGAGCTTTGAGGGCTTGGTCATTGACTCCGGGAATTTTGCTACTGTAGATGCCGCGATTCAGTTCTGTGAAAAAGTCGGAACAGGCGAGCGGGTAAAAGGACTTTATCTGCACGGTCCGTTTGGGGTTGGAAAAAGCTACATCATGGGAGCGATCGGTCGTGAGCTCTCGGAGCGCAACGTCGCTTCCTTGCTGGTTTATGTGCCTGACTTTATCCGGGAGATGAAGGATTCCATCTCGGATCAATCGTACGCGGGCAAGCTGGAGCTGCTGAAAGAAGTACCGGTACTGATCCTCGATGATATCGGCGCGGAGAACTTGACGCCATGGGTTCGTGACGAGATTTTGGGGGTTATATTGAATCAGCGGGCAAACAACCATTTGCCTACGCTGTTTACTTCGAATTACTCACTGAGTGAACTGCAAGAGCATTTGTCTATCTCCAACGGAAATCGGATCGAACAAACAAAAGCGGCTCGCATCATGGAGCGAATCCGCCATTTTGTCGACGTTTATGAAATTTTACGCGAGAACCACCGTTCCTAGTACTTGTGTAAAGAGGCGAGAGAGCTCCCAATACGTGAGGGCGAGTACTTCTCTCGCCTTATGATACGGTCCAAACAGGACGTGTGACGTAGTCCCTACAGGTGAGGCGACAATTCCCAGTGAATCAGCCATGACCATTGCACGGGCCAAATGATAGTCGTGGCTGATGATCAGGGCGTCTTGAATATGATGTTCCTCCAAGATCTGCTGGCCGTACAGCAGGTTTTCGTATGTGCTGGTAGACTTGCTTTCTAGCAAAATATCCTCTTCGGGAATTCCTTTGGCCACCAAGTAATTTCTGCTTACAGCAGCTTCCGTGATCGTTTTGCCTTCACCGAGGCCGCCTGTGACCAATAGCTTTGATACATAGCCTTCTTCATACAGGGTCACCGCCTGTTCGAGACGTTCGCGCAGACCAGGACTAGGTCCCTCACCCCAGACTGCTGCACCGAGGACAATGCCAACGGTTGCGTGTCGTGCGTTGGCTTTCTCAATCGTCTGTTCGATACGATACCAGTTGTAGCCCGACCATATCAGACCGAGCAGCATGATACTCCCCAACACTATCCATATCCCGCGCCAGCAAGGACGCTGTGCGTTTATCGTTCGATTTTTCATTCTTTGAATTCTCCCTCGTAGTTGCTCTCTTTATTTAGACGTTTGAAATAAGGTCTAGTTACAAAGCTCGACATATGCCTGACACGAAAAACTAGTAAATTGTTACTTGCTCTTTGCCGATATAGTAATGGTGGAATGGTTTCGAAGAACAGCAAATTTCATACTTGCGAGGGAGGCTAGTTAATGTTCTGGAAAAAAACGATGCTCTTGTTTCTGGCCGTCCTGCTATTAGTGGGGACTGGGAACGCAGGGGTAGGATTGGCTGCCGATGAAATCAGCCGACTCGTTCTGTCAAAGAATGAGGTAACATTGGAAAATGGAGATTCTACCAAGCTGACGGCTACCGCTATTTATGTGAGCGGAAAAACGGAAGACGTCACCGTCAAGACAGAATGGACCACGCAAAATGCGGATGTCGCCTCTGTATATGCGGGGCAGATTACAGCCAAATCGGTAGGGAAATCGACCGTAACGGCTACGTACATGGGTAAGCCTGTTGTAGTAGGTGTAACCGTAACGAAAAAGGTAAAGGCACTGACAACAGAAGATCAATCATTGAACGTACGGATCGGCAACACGGAAAACGTAAAGCTGACAGCTGTATACAGCGATGGGACAACAGAAGACGTAACGACCCAAGCAGACTGGTCCATCGATAATCCGGCGATTGCGACTGTAGTCAACGGTGCAATCAAAGGTTTGAATTCAGGAACTGGTACCGTGACAGCGAAGTTTGGCAGCCAGACGACAACGATCTCTGTGAACGTCGAGATCGCCCACAGACTGGAGCCAAACAAAAACCAGGTTTCACTCTTGCTGAACGGGGAAGAAACAATCAAGCTCAAGGCCATTTTCCCGGATGGAAGTGTAACGGAAGACGTTTCCGACAAGGCTGAATGGTCTTCAGACAATACTGCTGTAGCCGATGCGCTCAAAGGCACAATCAAGGCTTATGGCGCGGGTACCGCAACCATTACGGCGAAGTATGGAACAAAAACAGCGACGATCAAAGTCGATGTGGATACAACGCAAAAGCTGGAACTCAGCAAGCAAAACATTTTCATGAATGTGGGCAAGGCAGAAGACATCGAGCTGAAAGCAACTTATGCTAATGGCGGTGCTTCCACAGTTGTGAATGACAAGGCTGAATGGTCCTCCGATCGCGAGGACGTTGCGTACTACAGCAACGGGAAAATCCACGCGGTGAAGTCCGGTGAAGCGGTTATTACTGCGAAATACGGAAACAAATCCGTTCAGGTACGCGTAGATGTAGAAGTACCTCGTTCCTTGTATATCGTTCCAGCTTTCCTGACGATGAAAAGCGGATCAACGAAAGACGTAGTTGTAAATGCGTCCTTCGCAAACGGAACAAGTGAAGATATCACTTCAAAAGTAGAGTGGTCTTCGGATAATGCAGATGTCGTATTTGCAAGCGGTAAGACGGTATCCGCCTACAAGGCTGGAACGGCGAATGTAACCGCTAAATACGGCGGGAAAACAGCGACACTGGTTGTCGATGTAGATGTACCGCAAAACTTGTCCGCAGATATCACGACAGTAGCGATCCCGGTGGGCGGCGCGAAGCAAGTGAAGGTAACGGCTTCGTATCCAGATGGAAGCACGCCTGCTGAAGATGTCACACAAAAAGTTGTTTGGTCATCCAGTGCACCGAACGTAGCAAGCGTGCGTCAAGGCTTGATCACAGGTGTGTCGACAGGTGCAGCGACAGTAACAGCTACATACGGAACACGCACAGTAAACATTTCCGTATCGGTTGGCGTCATGCAGACATTGACGGTAGACAAGAAAAAAATCGTGCTTGGCAATGGCAAGTCCGAAACTGTTAAGCTGACAGCAGCTTACGCAGATGGAACGACCAAGGATGTAACAGATACAGCGACATGGAGCTCGGCTTCTGCTGCTGTAGCAGAGGTAATGAACGGGAAGATCACAGCGACAGGAGCAGGGAAAACGACCATAACAGGTACCTTCGATGGCAAATCGGTTACGATTGCGGTAGAAGTAGACCAAGCGACGAATCTTTCCGTTGATCCTCGCCTGCTGATCCTGAACGTCAACGAATCAAAAGAGATCAAGCTGAGCGCAACAGACTCCGCTGGCAATTCGGACAATGTGACCAGCGATGCAGAATGGTCCTCGTCCTCGGTTAAAGTAGCAGATGTGGTAAACGGACGCGTAACTGGTCTCTCAAACGGACGTGCGACGATCACCGCGAAATACGGCGGCAAATCGATCAGCATCCCGGTAGAAGTCGGAATCGTGAGCAAGCTGGAAGCCAACAAGCGTTATGTATCTACGAAGTCGAACAGCAACGTACAAGTAACCTTGACAGCTACCTTCTCCGATGGCCGCACCATGGATGTTACCTCCATGGCTGACTGGAAGACAAGCAACTACAAAGTAGCAGACGTAACCAAAGGCCTCATCACAGGACGTACCTACGGAAAAGCAACGGTTACAGCGAGATACAACGACAAAAGCGTATCGATCCCAGTCGATGTTGATACATTGAAATACTTGAAGACAGATGTCGTCCAACTCGTGATGAGCAAGGGCGAAGTGAAACAAGTGAACGCCATCGCTACGTATGCAGATGGCTCTGAGCAAAATGTCACTAAGCCAGCTCTCTGGACCACTTCTCGTCTGTTGGTAGCCGATGTGAAAGACGGCGTGATCAAGGCGACAGGGTCGGGTAAAGCGACGATTTATGTGCAATATGGTGGGAAGAAGACACCGATTGTGGTGACGGTGAGATAGTGGATTGATAGGGAAAAGAGGGAAGCCAACCGGTGGAGATCGGTTGGCTTTTTTTCGTGGTTTTTTCAGTTGGGACGGGGATTTATCAGATTTTTTCGCTTGCAGTGTACGGCGGGCGTATGCTATACTGATTTCACTGAGGCGGTATACGCTGGAAGTACTATACATATGGGCCCTTAGCTCAGCTGGGAGAGCGCTACACTGGCAGTGTAGAGGTCGTCGGTTCGATCCCGATAGGGTCCACCATAAGAACAATTAAGGAAACGGCAGAGATGTCGTTTTTCTTTTTGAATATATGTTCCCGTACACGACAGTTGTGGAGTGCTGTGTGTTGTTGCTTAAGGAGTAGTGCTTAAAGGCACGTTTACCTAATATAGAGAACAGACTGCCCGAATTCTTTTGAGTTCGGGCTATATTTTTAGCTTAAACCAAATTATTGAACTGGAGCAAGGTGTTTAATCAGGCTTCAGCCCAACAAAAGAAATTGATGCTTCGCAAGATCATTGGGGGTATCGAAATCCGTAGGAACGGAATCAAGATTTAACTTCAAATTGCGGATCAGTCAGTTCATTGGTAGGATGGGGGGAGAGGTTGGCGGTCTGGTGGATTCGGATAAGGTGCTTGAGTAAGGTATATAGAACTAGATTGAGATGAGGCTCCTGCTTATAGAAGGTGGTCTTTTTGTTTGTTAAATTTGGAAATAATTTCTGGAATTTGAAATAGGAATAGGCTATTATTACTATAGATATCTTATTTAATCTAGATAATGTGATCGTATAGTTCCAGATGGCTAAGGCTCTTTAAGTGCATTGATTCCTATTCTTTACATGACTTTATAGGTGCTATGGTCGTGGCGTTGTCATATTGTCATCCCCTGCAATCAGAAGCTAAATTTTTAAACTCCCTGTCACGGTGATATGGAACCATTGTACCATAAAAGCGTCCTTTTTCACATCTGCACGATATGATCTCTTGGTTAACTAATCAACCCGTATGCAAATGAAGTGCTTCTGTTTACATATAAAACCATTGCTTTTCTTGATCTGATCGATTCTATGTCTGCAAACCACGAATCTGCATTTCTTTAGCTTGAACTTTCTTGTGCCAAGTTTTCAGTTCTTGTGAGTTTAAATTAAGCGAAATTTGCTCCCTAGCAATTGAATATTGCACTCTGGAAAGAATATTACAATTCCACATGAGGAGAAAAATATGATTCCAGTACAACATAACAATAGATATTTTTATCATTTTACACACATTGAAAATCTAGGGTCAATAATAGAAAATGGTCTAATTTCAACAAATGAAAAGAAGAGAAGAAAGATTACACATGTAAACGTAGCTAATGAAGAAATACAGGAACGAAGAAGTAACTCTAATGTTCCTTGTCACCCGTATGGATCTATACATGATTATGTTCCATTCTATTTTGCGGTTAGAAATCCGATGCTTCTCTCAGTTTTGAATAGAAAGAATATCGATCAGCCTCTTGTAATATTTATTGCTGTATCAGTCAACAAACTAATGGAGCATAATGTGGTTTTTACTGATGCAGCAGCGAACACCGAACTACTCCCTAACTTCTATAGCGATCCGAAAAATCTGGATAAACTGAATTGGAAATTGATTGATAGTAAGAGTTGGGGAAGCGGTACTAAGGGAGAAACGCAAGCAAGAATGGCAGAGGTATTAGTTTTAAATAATGTTCCATTAGAGTGGATAGATAGCTTTATTGTCTTCAATGAACTTTGTAAGGAGAAAATATTAAAACTTTTTAAGGATAATGACTTAAAACCACCTAAGATTAGTTATTCACCTTTTTTCTATTATACGAAATTCTTTTTTAAAGATAGAAAGTTATTTAAACATAGAAAAGATGAAACGCTTATCACAGGTCCACAGTTCTTAAAAGCCCATTTCGAACATATTACCAAGAATATTATTAAAAAACGGTCTGCAGAAGAAGCAAGCAACCCATCGTTCTTAAATGTGAAGGATGCAATTGAAAAAATAAAAAGTAACTTTAGTATTATTCCTGAATTGGATGGTATACATCAATTAGAAACTGATAATAAAGTGCATAGCAATAAAGTTTGTGAGCACACTAGCGAGGTAGTAGAAAATTTAGACACAGTTAGTTTTTATAAAGATCTTAATTCAGTAGATCAGTTAATTGTGAAACTCGCGGCATATTTTCACGATATTGGTAAAGGTCCTCATTCAAAATGGAAGAATGGTATACAAAAAGCCTATGCTGATCATCCAGCTGATTCATTAAAGATGATGGAAAGAATACTAATCGATGAATTTCGGAAATTATCCGACTATGAAATTCGGAAAATATGTTTAATAGTCGCTTACCATGACTTGATTGGTGATATACTTGGACCAGAACAGGGAAGAAGTAAAAAAGAGCTAGTTGATCTTGGTGTAGATAAAAATGAGTTGTTTATGTTAATCGCGATATCATTGGCCGATATTAAGTCAATTGATACAAATTGGTTCTTTAATGTGAAAATGAAACTTCCTAGATTCATAAAGGATATTAGTAGGGAGATTGGACAATACTAGAGCTGAAACTGGTTTTTGTTTAATTATTAAGCTAATATAGGTGTGAATAATGTTAACAGTGTAGGTGTAATGGGTGATGGTGGTGCATTGACAATAAATATCCAGAACTTTCAAGGATTATGCACTCGCTTACAGAAATAAAGAAATTGCTCTGGATAAATTAAGTTTGGGTAATTAACCAGATGATGACAACACCGGTTGAAGTATTTTACCAAACTATTAGATTAATTTACTTACCGCTATTAAAGCAAATTGGTAATACTAATTTAGGGAAGTGCAAGTAATGATAACATTAAAACAAGGCGATCTTTTCGAATCAAATGCTGATGCTATAGTCAATACAGTTAACTGTGTAGGCGTAATGGGGAAGGGAGTAGCACTCGAGGTTAAAAAAAGATATCCTCACGTTTATTCTGAGTATAGAAAAGCATGTGATGCTGGAGTTATAAAACCAGGAGTTATACAATCTATTGCTACAGAAAATCTTTTTGGTCCGAAATACATTATAAATTTCCCCACTAAACGCCATTGGAAAACAAACTCAATTATAGAAGATATAGAAATAGGACTTATCACACTTGTAGACGAAATTAAAAAATTGAAACTCCAATCTATAGCTATTCCTCCGTTAGGATGTGGTAATGGAGGGTTAGATTGGGATGTCGTTAAGCCAAAAATAATAAATGCTCTTTCTGGACTTGATAATATCGACATTACAATTTTTGAGCCAAAAGATAAAACCAGTAGTAGCTCCAATAAGATTAAGAATAATAGCGAAATAAAACCTACATTAAATAAAGAAAGATATTTACTTTTGAGTTTACTTGGTTCATATACATCTGATAATTATGTAATAACCGTAAATGAAATTCAAAAATTAGCCTATCTAATGCAAGTACAAGGACAAAAACTAGGATTAGAGTTTATTCCTTCGAAGAACGGCCCCTTTTCCGAAAAGTTAAATTTGGTACTAAAAAAATTACAAGATCACTATTTGGAAGTATATTCTATTTCGAACAAAAAATCAGTGATTCGGATCAATAATGAGTACTTGTCTTTAGAAAAAATAGCAAATATTCAAAAGCAAATTGACGAAAATACTGCTTCAATAATTAACTTTATTCGTGGATATCGAAGTGAAATTGGGATGGAATTATTTTCTATCGTTTTATGGGAGACGTTGAAAATGTCAGAATCTGATGGGCATGAATATCTTTTGGAGAATATATCAAAATGGAACTCAACTCATCACTACATTTTTAAGAGTTCCGAAATTATTAGTTTGCACGAGAGAATAAAAAGTGAGATGTCAACTTTTGTGAATTACAAATGAATGATGAATGAGAATATAATTGGTTCCGTTTAAGCAATTCATCTCCTATTTACATAAAAGTGGGGATGTTGAATTTCTACTCTCTTCCTCGAACAACTTAACTCGTTTAGGGGAAGGCATGATAGATATAATCTCAAAGTGGTTATACCTAACAAAGAGGGGGGAATTTTAGCCTAAGTGGCAGAGATGCCGTTTTTTCTTTTTTGTAATATACCGCACTTCTGTGAAAAACGGAGCGAAAAGCTAGCCTCTCCCCGCTCCGTCTATCCTTCTTTCCACAAAATTACAAATTCATCAACCCCCGAAACGCTTTCATCCTCCCCCTACTAACAGGAATATCCGTCTGACTATCATCATTCATCTTAATCAAATACGTATTATTAAACCAAGGAATGATTTCTTTAATATGCTTCACATTCAAAATATAGTTCCGATGACTTCGAAAGAAAGAGCGGGACCGATTCAAAATCTCCTCCAGCTCATTTAAGGACAAATCGCACTTGTCGATACTCTCTTTTGTCGCAACATATAAATCTTTCTCCCGTACAAATGCAAAGTAAATCTGCCCTACAGGGATCGGGATGATTTTGTTGGTCTTCCTGATGCAGATATGCTCTTCCATCAGGGGAACTGTCGCGGTGCGGTCATTCATGACCGATCGGTTCCTCAGTGTCCTCACTTTTTGGATCACATCGTCCAATTTCGATTCCATGATCGGTTTGGTCAAATAGCCCACAGCCAGCGTGGAAAAAGCCTCCAGAGCGTGTTCATGATAGGCGGTCGAAAAAACGATCAATGGAGGATTGGACATCTGATTCAATGTTTTGGCAAATTCAAGCCCATTCATCCCGGGCATTTGAATATCTAGCATAAGCAAATCAGGCTCGGAATTGATCATATGAGGCAATGCTTCCAAGGGATTGGTATAGATTGCGTCCACCTGGATATCAATATATTTTTTCAGCAAATATTCCAATTCGGAACAAATGGCTGGCTCGTCATCAATGATGATCGTTTTCAGGAGCATCTGGATGCACTTCCTTTTCAAATACGGATAACGGAGCGACAAAGGATACTACTGTTCCCAAACCAGGCTGGCTTTGAATCGTGAGGCCATATTTTTTGCCATAAATGGATTGCAGCCGTGAATGGACATTGACAAGGCCGATCCCTTTCGATTGGCTGTTCCAGATATCGGCCAAACGCTCTTCACTGATTCCAACTCCATTGTCTTCAATGCTGATTTTCACTTCATGGTCGTACGGTTCCACTCTAATCGTGAGCAGACAGTCACTAACTTTTGGAGAAAGCCCATGGTGAATGGCATTTTCCACGATCGGCTGCAAAGTCAGGACAGGCAATTTGCGTTCCAGCAGAGATTCGTCGATCTCCATGTTCACCTTTAATCGGTTGCTAAATCTGACCTTCTCGATTTCCAAATACGACTTGATTCCGTCCAGTTCTTCCTGCAAGCTGTGATGATTTCCCTTGCTTTTCAAATTGCGCCTGAAGATGTCGCTTAAATGACCGATCAAGTTTCTCGCCTGATCAGGGTCTGTACGACAATAGGACATAATCGTCCCCAAGGTGTTGAACAGAAAATGCGGATTGATTTGTGCTTGCAGGGCGCTCACCTCAGCTTGCTTCCGCATTTTCGCTTGATGCTCGATCTCCGCCAGTTCAATTTGGACCGACAGCAGCTTAGCGAGGCCGTCCACTAGCTTCTCGTTGGTCTGGGACGTCTTGGAGGAAGAGGTTTTATAGTAGAATTGCAACGTCCCGATTTTCTGGTTTTGATGATACAACGATGCGGCGCTGATCGATTTTAGGCGAGGCGGACGCGGAAGAGCAAAATCTTTATCGCACCATACCCCTGTAGGGTGGGTCAAAACAGCCTCCGCTACTTGTGCGCACAGCGTCTCTTTCTGCAAATGTTTCTCCAGTTCATGGCCTTTTGCACTGAGCAGCTTTTCGCGATCGGTAATGGCGACTGCATCCACCCTGGCCATTTCACGGATCAGTTCGGCGGTTTTTTTCGCAGAGTGTTCATTTAGCCCTGTCCGCAGATGAGGCAACGTCTGGCTTGCAATCGACAAGGCCAGGTCTGCCCCCAATGCGCCGGATTGGTCTTGCATCATTTTGAGATTTTGGAAAACGCGCGTGAAAAGCAACAGTCCTGCAATGGTCATAATCGTAGTCGGGATCGCGATTTTTACTTCCAGTTCGAGTGCCGCAGAAAAAGGCTTGGCCATGAGAAGCACCATAACTTTTTGAATGAGCTCGGCTGTAACGCCAATCAGTACGATATGCTGCCATTTCAATCGCAGCATATTCATTTTCGTACTTACGATCCCGGCCAAGTAGCCGTTCATTACGGTCGAGATGGCACAGGCGAATGCGGTAAATCCACCTAGCGAATAGCGATGAATACCTCCTATAAGGCCGGCAAAAAAACCGACGACAGGCCCCCCGATCAATCCGCCAGCGACGGCACCGACAATGCGCGTATTGGCGAGTGCGTCATTGACCCGTAGCCCATTCTCCGTTCCGATAACCGACAGGAACCCGAACAGCGTAGAGAGGATCACGATCCGCATCCAGTTGTTTTTCCCGTACACGATGTTCCGAAAGTAATCTAGTTGGCCGATGATAAGGGCGATGACTGCAATTACAGAGATGTTTTCAAGCAGTCCCAGAAGCATAGTGATTGTCATAACAGCCGCCTCCCTATGGAAAAGGGTAGCCCGATCCGGTCGAAAAATCAATGTAACTCAATTGGGTTTTTCGGCAGTTCGGATACTGTTTTTGCATATTCAGAAGTATTCAATAGATTCTAGCAAAACAAACAACTTAGAATAAAGACAGTTCTTCGAGAATCCATCCGGGTAAATATGTAAACCCTTTCAAAGCATTGTTTCATTTGTAAGCGGTTAAACGATCCCAATTGCGGATGGATTCGGGTCAAACATAAGGAGGGGGCAGCAATGAAGCCATCGAGTGATCGTGAAAATACGCGGCGAATCACAAGCAACATTTTTAAAGGTTCACTGGGGAACCTGATTGAATGGTACGACTGGTACGTATATGCAGCTTTTGCGGTGTATTTCTCGTCTCAGTTTTTTCCAAAAGGAGACGCTACCAGCCAGTTGCTGAATACTGCCGCTGTTTTTGCTATTGGATTTTTAATGAGACCGATCGGGAGCTTGCTCCTGGGCCGATACGCTGACCGTCATGGGCGCCGAGCCGCGTTGACGCTGTCTGTTACCATCATGGCAGGTGGTTCTCTGGTGATTGCAGTAACACCAAACTATGAAACCATCGGCGTGTTTGCTCCTATTATTCTCGTTCTTGCCCGCTTGCTCCAAGGTCTTTCGCTTGGCGGGGAATACGGAACATCTGCCACGTACCTGTCTGAGATGGCTGCTAGTGGTCGCCGAGGGTTCTATTCTAGCTTCCAGTACGTCACGCTGATCAGTGGACAATTGTTGGCATTGGGTGTGCAAATTATCCTGCAGCAAATACTCCCGGAAGAAGCCATGATGGCCTGGGGTTGGCGAATTCCTTTCATCATCGGAGCATTTGGCGCAGTAGCCGTGTTGTGGCTGCGTCGCAGTATGGACGAATCGGAGCAGTATACCAAAATGGAGTCGAAAAACAAAGAGAAGGCGGGTACGCTTCGAGAGCTGATGAAGCATCCGAAGGCAGTGCTGGCAGTCGTCGGCCTTACGCTCGGAGGAACTATCGCCTTTAACACCTATACGACCTATTTGCAAAAATTCATGGTGATTACGGTAGGAATGCCGAAAGAAGTAGTCAGCTGGATTAACTTTACCGCATTGCTCGTATTCGTCGTATTGCAGCCGCTTGCTGGTATGCTGTCCGACCGAATTGGACGGCGCCCGCTGTTGATTGGGTTCGGTATTCTTGGAACATTGTGGACCGTACCGATGTTTTTGCTCCTGGAACAAACAACTAGCCCATATGTCGCTTTCTTGCTGATGCTGTCTGGTCTTATCATTGTTACCGGCTATACGTCCATCAACGCGATCGTAAAAGCCGAGATGTTTCCTACCGCCATTCGCGCGCTGGGCGTAGGCTTTCCATACGGGGTGACCGTTGCGATCTTTGGAGGAACAGCGGAGTTCATCGCGCTATGGTTCAAAAGCATCGGAAACGAGTCTCTCTTCTATTACTATGTAGCAGCTTGTATTGCCATAAGCCTCCTCGTTTACTGGCGTATGGGTGAGTCGTCGAAAAACTCCCAGATCGAAGCTGAGCTGAATACTGCAAAGGACAAGCATGCTTCTAATCAATAGCTAGGGGAACTGACATTTCCAAACTTCGGTGCTAGTAGCGATTGCTTACTGAAAGATGCAAATCAACAACGATCCGTCAACTCGGTACAGAAGTAGATGTGCCGGGGGTCAGCGGTTCGATCCAACTATGCTTCACCATATAGAAGTCGCCAAACGCTTGGGTTTCCAAGCGTTTTTTTAACTGCAAATTGGACTATAGTCACTGTTAATCCTAAAAAATCGGAAAGATCAAGACTATGGGACTAGAAACCATAGTAACGAATCGCGGTGTGAAATCCTAAGACTTGAAGAGCTTTTTTTATATTTATCGTAGTTTATCTCCGCGTTCGATTTTGACCGATGTAAAGCGTATCTACACCTATATTCAAAGTAAACGACTATTGACCATCTCGTCTTCAGCAGATGGAGTCGAATCTCCACTGGGAGGATTGTATGAAATATATGATAGAAGTGCTGCAACGTTAGATTACATACAGTGAGGAAAACTTCTCCTGGATGAACGAGTGTGGCATAGAGGGGGCATATAGACATATTCTCCTTGCGTATGGTTCTTTGTATTTAGGAATAATCAGATAAAATATTCCTGAGTTTGATGTCTTACTTAAGGTTCCAGTAGATTAGATATATCATTTCCATCCCCTTGAAGTTCAAATGAGTAATGGTCGCACAGTGAATAGTAAGAAGCTTTGCAAGTTTAAGTAGTGTAGTAATTTGTCTTACTTTGCCGACTTCAATACCTTTGATGGTTTTTAATGTTGCACGGAAGCCTCCGTTAGTTCTATTGGTATCGGAAATTGGAAAACAGTTCATGGATGATATAGTTATCCTGACGTTCTTTTAATGTCTTGGTAATCAATTTCTTCAGATCTTCATTGTGGTGTGCGTTCATCGATTATTTCTCCTTAAATTAAATAGATGATTGATTAAGAAAGTGCCGAACACATTTGCTTGTGTTTGGTACTTTGCATGTGCACTGATCAAGTAAACAATCTATCATTAATAGGCTTCAGGTATATAATATGTAACTAAAATCAGGGGTATTACGACAAAAAGAACGTTTGTTTGGAAGGATTTGGTGTTATTTTGACGAAACGTGAAAACTAAAGTAGTTCTATAGTCTTGCAACTTAATTAAAAGGTGGCGATTAGTCTTGTCAACAAATATTCACTCCGCGCAAGCACCAATGCTGGGGTATAGATTTCAGCCACTTTACGCTCTATTGGTATTGTGGCGAGAAGCAGGTGATGATTTTGATCAAGTCAGTGTTGAATCTGATGATGATGTTGTACTCAAAGGTAAAGAAATTAAGCTGTATCAATTAAAGCATAGTACTGGTAAAACCGAGCGTCTTACGATAAAGAACGATGGTTTTTGGAAAACTATTAGAATATGGTCACAGTATGCTGACACTGCAAATTATGAGTTGTTCTTTGTTACTGGAGATACTGTTGCCCAAAATGATCCTTTGGTAAAACTGGTAAATGGCGACCCCGATAGAGTAGATATTATTACTTTAATGGAATCTGAAGCGAAAGCTGTTATTTCAGCAAGGAAACAAGCAGTTATTGATCAGAAGAAAAAACTACCATACGAAACAAGATTCCAAGGCTGTGAAGCCTTTTTAAAATTATCTCCCCACCAACGCAAAAAGTTGTTAGACAAAATTACGGTTCGCCCCGATAATTTTAATATTTTTGATATTCATGACCAAGTTATTGATCAACTAAGTCAAATGGTAATAAAAAAAGTGCGACCGCTCATTGCACAGCGATTGCTGGAGTGGTGGGATAATAGGATGCTTAATGCTTCTTCAGGAATTAGCAAAACAGAACTTCTGTTTCAGCTTCAAAGTTTAATAGCTCAATTTCAGGATAACAATGTTCCAGATGATTATTCAAAATTAACTCCAACTTCAATTCAATCGGAGTTAGGTGGTTTTATGGAAAAGCAAATTGATCTAGTCAATGGAGGCGATAGTAGAAAAAAAAGAGCAGCGGTAGCAAGATGGAGGGCCAGAAATCAAAGGGAAAAATGGATTAAGGACGATGTGCTTACTGCGATGGAGCTTGAAGAATACGATTTCCAATTAATAGAAACTTGGGCATATCGACATGAACCAATGAAAGAAGATTTAAAAGGGGAATCAGAAGATCTATGCAAAAAAAAAGGTCTAAAATTGCTTGAATGGATTCATGAGGATTCTCACTTGCACATTCATCCAATTAGAAGTGAATGGAAACAGCACTTTTTAATTCACGGTTCATTCCAGCAACTATCAGAAGATTTGAAAGTTGGTTGGCACCCTAGATATGAAGAATTATTGGGGGATGATTGATGATTTCTACTGACGTATTTTCAATTACTAATCCTGCTCTCGGGTCATTGGTAATATGGTCATTCTTACAAGGATATGAAGAAAACGAGAAAAGTGGCTGCCCTTTCCCTTTGATTTTCTTACCACTCCCATTAATATTATCTAAATCAATACGTGATGAATTCAAAGGAACAAATGTGGGGACTGGATTGTATACTTGGATTGCTAGAAAGCAGAACGTTTTAATCAATCTTGATTTTAGAATAAATAAATGCAGTAATTTAACAAGAAATTCCATTATTTTTGGTTGCACAAATGATATACTAGCCATTCAAGAAAATGGTAAACTCCTTTCTAACAACAGAGGAGTTTATAAAAGTCGGATTAATAGTTCTTCTGATGAGGTTAAAGAAATGATGAATGTCTCCAAGAAGTTAGGGGTTTGGTTATCACAAATTAATTCAACTTCTAGTATTTTAAACAGTTTGGGGTTAACGTTATGAAGAGATGGAATATTCGACAGATACTTTTATATAGTCATGATGGCAGAAGAAATGAAATAACATTTGATCTTGAAAAAGTAAATATAATAACTGGAGATTCACAAACAGGTAAATCAGCAATTCCTGAAATTATTGACTATGTTCTAGGATCAAGTGAGTGTCATATTCCTACATATGTTAGAAGAAGTGTAGCTTGGGTAGGTGTCTTATGGAAGAAAGATGAAACTGAACATGCTATGTTTAGAAAGGTACCAAGAGCTCCTTATGTATCGAGTAGTGAAATGCATTATCTTACAGGGAAAGTAGTGAATATCCCTAACAAAGCAAACGAAATTCCTTCTTCAACAAATTTAGATGGAGCACTTAGTAAATTTGAACGACTAATAGGAATTGGAAATGTTAAAAGTGAAGTTTTTGGATCATTAAGGGAGCGCAAGGCTGTTACTATAAGGAGTGCAATGCCTTTATTATTACAAGACGATAATATTATTATTAATAAAATTTCTCTCTTAAGAGGACTTGATGATTATAAAAAACGACAAACGATTATAGATGCATTACCATATTATCTTGGAATTATTGATGAAGATACTATGAAAAAGGAAGTTGAATTAAAACTATTAAGAAGGCAGCTAAAGCGTATTGAAAAAAACAGTACTGAGGATGAGCAAATTTTAGGAAGTATTAAAGCCCATACTTTATTGTATCAAGCAGCACAGCTAGGCCTTTGTGAAATTCCATCTTTCGGGGCTACTGAAGAAACCGTACTTAGTAAGCTAAATAATATTGCACAATGGAATCCTACATTACAGTCTTCTACTGAAGAAGATAAGTTGTCTGAGTTATATGATCAATTAAGTGTTCAACAGAATGAGGCCATTTCAATTAAAAGACGAATTAATTATGCAAAAAAATCAATACATTTTGCTGATGAGTTCGAAGACACTATTAGTAACCAGAAAAGGCGACTAGATGTCATAAGTATATTTAAAAATCCAATTGAACCAGGTTCATGTCCTCTGTGCCAACAAAATCTCAATGATGAGATTAAACCAATAAAACTGATAAATGAAACTGTAAGTAAAGTCCAAACGGATTTAAATAATATTGAGAAAGAAAGACCTAAGCTTGATGAATACATCAGCTATTTGAAAGAACTTTTAGGCTCTACAGAAGAGAAAATATCAATAATTCAGAATGAGATAGCTTCTCTTATAAAGGAAAACGAAAATATTGAGGCAGGATTAGATTTAAAAGATAGAAGAAATAGATTGGTAGGAGTTGTGAATTTTTATCTTAATTCAGTTAATAAAGTAGCAGTGGAAACTTCATCGACATCTATTTCGAAGATTTCTACATTACGAAGGCGTATAGAGGAACTAACTTTAGAACTAGATATTGAATCGAAAAAAGAAGCGCTTGAAAATGCTGAACGAAGAATAGCAAATACTGCAAAGGAGATCATTTCTAAACTTCCGTTTGAGAATAGGTATAAGGATAATCCAATTTATTTAAACTTTCGTGATCTCAAAGTTGGTGTCTCGTTACCAACTCGTATCGAATACATGAGAGATGTAGGCTCAGATGAAAACTATTTAAGTCTCCATGTTTCAATACTGCTTGCATTACATCGACATTTTGCTGAATTGAATCGACCTGTTCCGGGAGTATTATTATTTGATCAATTAAGTCGTCCTTATTTTCCATCTGAAGATGAGCCTGAGATCATCGAAATTGGAGAAGAGCGTGACAATGATACAAGGGCTTTGTTACAGTATTTTAATTTGCTGTTCGAAGAAGTTAGCCGCGGCGAATCGCTCCAAGTAATAGTAATAGAGCATGCTTATTTTAAAAACCATCCTGAGTACAAAAAAGCAGTTAAAAAGAGATGGAAGAAAGGGATCGATGGGCTGATTCCTATTGGATGGCCAGAGAAGGACTAATCACAATTAAACAGATACACTAGTACTATAGAGGATTTAATATATGAATGTTACTCAATTCAAAAACTCATTGAGGGTTGTATGCTATAGTTCAAGGTTCAGCGGTTTTTGTTCGATGAATTTGCATTTGCTTTTGTGGATAAGCAAGATGAGTATTTTTGGAGTTTAGAGTAGGATTTGTCAGCATTTTAATATTTATTCTAATGATTTTATCGTAGTAGGAGCGGTAAGCTTGGATAGTCACCAATAGTGATTTTACAGAAGTTGTACAAGTTTGATGAATCAAATCGAATGGTGTTAGAGTGATCAACTGTGAGGCACTAGTTGAAATAATTTTGCAAATATCTGTGGTAAAATCTATTCCAAAGCAAGTAATTACACTCTGTCACAATAACAAATGCAATGTAAACGCTGTGGAAACCAAATGATATCACGAAAAGATGATAAAGGAGAATTCTGGGAATACAAAGACAGTATAAATGCATCTGAAGTCACCTTTTAGGTGGCTCTTTTGTTTTCTTGATGTAAAATATAGGTAGTGAAATAATGTGTTGCAAAACTATTATTTAAAATAATTGGTTGGAGAGGGTCGATATGTCAGATCTCTTTATTGGACAAATAGAATCAAAGCTTGCAACTATCGTGAGAATGTTTGCTATGGAAGGCTTAGCCAGAGAGGTAGCTGTATTAGCAAATTCGTCCGCAAGAGTAGAACAAACTGACTATGATAATTGGAATGGTGGTATTTATTACTACACCCTTTTTTTGGAGCTGCCAATTAATTTATATGTTCAAATCAAAGAAAATACTGAGGAAATCGAAAAAAAAATAAAAGATGAGCTGTCATCAGTCATTAATTCTGGGGACTCTTTTTTTGAAAGAGTAACTATTTCACCGATACTATCTGATGATAAAGATTGGCGTTCAAAAGCGAATACTTGGTTAAACGGAAGTAACATATCCAATCAAGGAAGAGTAAGGTCTAGTAATATCGCTTCAAGAAATTGCGATGGATTACTGTTCAGGTCTCAAGCAGAAATAAAATTTTACAAAGCTTTGAAAAAATTAGGGGTATCCTTCGCTCCGCTTCCAGTGTTCATAAAGGGTGGAACTACATACCAAAGAATTGAACCCGATTTTGTAATTATTAAAGATGGCATAGTTGCAGTTGTTGAGGTTGATGGAGACACAGTGCATCAAGAGACTCCAGCTGAAGCACACACTAGAACAACAATGCTTTTACATGAAGGGGTTCACTTTGAAAGGATAAAGGCAAGCGAATGTGATACTGAGGAAAATGCCTTAAGTGCTGCGAAAAGAATAGTTTCCATCATCGAAAAAATTAAGAATGTACGCTAAAAAAATACTAATTGAGAGAGTAGATATAAGTTAGTCGAACCAATTCTTCCGCGAAGTTTGTAAATTTTCGGAATGGCCCAATCGTTTCTATCGGGCGGAGGAACAAGCGTCAAACAAACCGAGGTAGCCCGGCTGAGTGACAACATGTTCCGCGCTACTGCCCAACTTATCAAAAAAGGTCAGGAGCTTGGCGAATTCCGTTCAGGGGACCCAGACGAAATGGTCATATTTTTCTATTCGAGGCTTCACGGCCTAGCTATGATGAAATTGATGCGAAAAAGCAACTTCACGATGCCTTCTCGCTTCATCCTCACTTCTTTTCTATACAAGGAAGGAGAATAACCGGACATGTTTACAGTGATCAGGGCGGATCAAGTAGAATTCGATGCAAGAGAGCAAATGTCTCAGATTTTTGCGGAGGGATTCACGCAGTGGCTTGGCTTTTTTTCCAATGACAAGCAAACCGTTGCAAGAGCTTTTGCTCACATGTTCGTTTTGAAGCAATTTTATGTAGCGGTAACGGATGATCGCAAAGTTGCTGGTATGGCCGCATGTACGGATGGCACTGCAACTTCGGTAAAACTAAATTCAAAAGAGCTGCGAAAGCATCTGGGACTCTATAAAGGCACCCTCGCCGGACTCATTTTAAAAAGAGAATTTGAAGCTACATTGGCAGATCCCTCGCCCGTCAAATGCTCGATCGATTTCGTCGGAACGGCTCCCGAATTCAGAGGGCAGGGAGCGGCAATGGCGATTCTCTGTAATATTATGGAAAATACCCCGTATGAACATTTTCTCATTGAAGAGGTAGCAGATACGAATATTCCCGCTATGAAGCTATACCAAAAGCTAGGGTTCCAAGAATATAAGCGAAAACCTGTCCCTTTAAAAAGAGCTAAAAAAATTGGAATCAATCATTTTCTGTCTTTGAAATACGTAAAGGGTTCATCTAAAGAGTAATATTCTAGGGTTTAATATATATGGAGATTTTAGTAAACATATAGCATATGATATCACGCAAAAAGCTCGATTATGTTTTGGAAGATCGCTCACGAGATTCTATTGAGCGATTTTTATGTTTTAAGCCTTGCCAAATCGGGTTTTACTATGATATTTACTAGCTGCTGTAAGCGAGAATGGTTGCTGATTTAAGGGGACTCAGGAGAATTTTGGGTTGTTACAATTTTATACAGTATTGGCTTACAATAAATGATTTAAGAGGTAACTCGATACCATAACTATATCTTTTTTCTTCGTTATCACTGAAAAGAAAACTGACTTTTGACTTGAGTACAGGGGAATTATATAAATAATGTAATTGAAATAGAACACATCTGTGATACAAAGCAATTAACACATTGGTCTTATGTTGTTTTTACAAACGTAGCCTTTTCACCAGATGTTAAAAAGCGCAATTACACTTACTTAAATATTCATATTATGCTTAATCAGGAAGTGGATTAGATTTAAGTAAAACTAAATTTAATGTCAGGAGCATGAAAAGTGTTGAACAGACAAAAGGAAGATATGCGTATTGCCGAACTTCTCGCAGTATGGGCAGCCAAGATTAAAATAAGTAGTTACTCATCATATTTTGATATTAATAAAGTTTCGGAAGGGCTGGTATTAAAACTATTAAATTTGATATATGAATATGAGCTTGTTGATTTGAATCACAATTCTATAAATTATCCTGGTATTGATTTAGGAGATCAAACAATAGCTGGGATTGCTATTCAAGTAACTTCTCAAATGGATAATAAAAAAATTAAGCATACATTGGCAATGTTTAATAAATACAATTTATTATCATCATATCCAAATGGTTTAATAATATTTGTACTAAGTACCGAGAAGATTAACCGCAAGCGAAAGATTGAAGCCCCTTTCAATCAATTTTTTTCCTACCAAAACGGGCTCATGACTATTAATACCTTAATGAGGGATATTAGCAGAATTAAAGATGAGACAAAAAGATCAAAAATTTTATCGTTATTAGAGCAACAGTTAGGGCATACAAGTTATATGCAAACTGCATTGCAAGATATTATGACTAAAATGTCAACAATAGCAGAGCCGAATCTTCGAGCAATTGGACATTTGCTTGCTGAGAGGACACAGAAACGTATTAAAAAGTTTATTGCACTAGAAGAAGAAAGCTGGCAGCATGGTTATACACG
This sequence comes from Brevibacillus sp. Leaf182, assembly GCF_001423865.2. Lineage (NCBI taxonomy): Bacteria > Bacillati > Bacillota > Bacilli > Caryophanales > Paenibacillaceae > Brevibacillus > Brevibacillus sp. Leaf182. Next base: position 332,650 of record NZ_LMPN02000023.1, read on the forward strand.
TGGAGGGTTTGCTGGGGAATACATTGTAAAATTCCGGGATTTATATAACATGGAAGAAGATTGTAGTACAAAAATGATTCAATTAATAGCAAGCGTTCAGGAAGGTTCAGCATTAAAAGTTGTTTTCGAAGAATATTTAGAATTGGAAAAATTTCAATTTGATATGCTCGCGGAGATATTCTTTAAAGGGCAGTATGAAATACTTACCTCTACTGGTAAATCGTTTCAATTTATTTTACATTCATTACTTAATGTATTAATTGATAAATATAATGAAAATTTGTTGATTTTGAAAAAGTATTTTCTTGTAGATCTTCCGGAAATAGAAAACCAATACAAGACTGTGAACAAAGTCATTAATTTCGAGAATATTAACGACAAGGAAGATAAATTAATTGAACTACTAAATAATCTTAACGAATCCTTCGGGTTATATGTTTTCGTTGATACTAAAGAAAAGTGGATCATTGAGAGTCTAAAGATAAAGATGATGTCGTTGATTTTCTTTAGTGACCAATTAAATATGGATGAGATAAATGAGATCTTAACTGGAGGACTAGAAACCGTAAGTTTTGATGGTAAAGTATTTGCTGGATTTAAAAATCGATTTCATATTATCTTTTTGAGTAGAGTCGATTGTACAACAAAGAAATCATTATCAATTCTTCAACAAAGGAGTAATATTGAAATCTTTTATTTCGAACAATACTAAATACAACTGCTTCATATAAAAAAACCGATATGATTCAATGTTTATAGTTATTTATAAATAATAAAATATTTTCTCCATAGGTATTATTTGGGAAGGGGAAAAATAGTTTTAATACGATTCATTCTATTAACAAGTAAGGGGAAGTCTTCAGACAATATCATTTCTGCTGTAGTGGCCACTACTCTTCTTGTGCCACTTCTCCCGAAATTAAATGAAAATCTGTCTAAACTCTTGGTTAATTCAAGAATTAATCCGAATAGAAGTAGTTCTTCTAAACTTTCAAAAAACGCTCATAAGCATCTAGGATGCCCTGAGCGTTTTTAATGTTGCTAACACATCTTTAAAATATTTAACGGATTCAATTTAGACCTAAGGTAAAACAAAGCAATACATGTCAGGTGGTACAATAATTCACACTACCCTTGCCCTACAATCTTCTTCAAGCGTCCCACCAGCGGGATGACAATAACCGCTGCTACAACCACCTGCAAAACGTTCCCCGGAATGGAGCCAAACGGCTGAATCCAGTTCCCGTAAAGAATAACCTCAACAAAGTAGTAGCCCACGATCTTAATCACCAATGCAGCGACAACTGCGAGTGCGTACACAAATACCCGATTGCCAGGCATCTTTTCAGCGATGAGGCCAGCTACATAGCCCATTGCACCTACGATTACGAAGGTAAACGGCGCCCACGCTGTCCAACCAGAGATAAGGTCAAAGAGGCCCATACCAAAAGCGCCTGCGATAGCTCCTGTTTTTCTGCCATACACAAAAGCGGCGATTAAAAGAGGCACGTTACCGAGATGGATGAGGCCACCGTTACCCATGATCGGGAGTCTCAGGTTGATAAACATGGTGGCTGCGAGTGTAAAAGCGATAAAGAGTGCGTTAATAACTAAGGTCTTCGTCTTTGTTGCTTTTCTTGGTGAAAAAGTAGAATCCATATGATAGCCTCTTTCTTATAATTTTACTATTATCATACTCAGAATCAGCCACATAATAAATACACTTTGCACGATTTATTTGTCTAGGTAAATCATTCCAACGGGATAAACTAGCGAATCCGCTGCTGGAAGGCGGCCCTGCATATAGCCGCATCAAGTTTCTGGAAAGTGTGCAAAAGCACCTCGAAAAGTAAGGCAACAGGAAAAACTCAAGCAGAAATAGGCTTGAGTTTTTGTTTTGTCGCTCTGGTGCGGCTTTTTCACGTATGCTTAGGCTAGCCTCTCCCCAAGCTGTTTCACTTTCTCCAGCCACTTCTTGCGCTTTTCCTCCGCCGAGGCATTCACCCCACTGATCTCGGTAACCTTCACAGGCTTAATCCCGCAAAACTTCAAAATGTTGCGTTTCATCACGAGGTGCCCGGCTTGCCAGTAGATCAAGCGGTTGTACCAAGATGGGGTATCCATCGTCACAATCACATGCGCGGTTTTACCCGTTAACAGCTTATCCCAGAGTGGCGAACCCTCCCGATATTTATAGGCGAATCCTGGTAACAAGACACGATCGAAAAACCCCTTCAAGATAGCGGGCATCGTGCCCCACCAGGTCGGATAGACAATGACCAGATGATCCGCCCAACGGATGAGGTCCTGCGCTTCTTTTAAGTCATCCTCTAGCTCCGTTCTTTTCCGATATCCGTACTTCAAATTCGGGTCAAAAGAGATTTGGCTCAAATCAATGGTGCGAATCTGTGCTGCTTTGCTTTTAGCTCCTTTCATATAGGCGTGCGCCAACGCAGAGCAATAGCTCTCGGGATCTGGATGTCCGATGATAACGAGAATGTTCATTTTCATATCCCCCTGTAGAGTTGATTCCATAACCGACAGATCGTGGTAAACTGAACTGTATTCAGCATATCGTGTGGAATGGAGCAGATGAATGATCGAAAGCGCATAAATGTTGTGGATTCACGCAAAGGAGGTTCCGTACTTGGAAAATGCGCATGGGTTTGCGATTTCGATGGTGTATCCGATTATGAAAACAATTACTCACAGGAAGCTTGATTTTGAGCGTTTTTGTGATCATATTTCTTTCGACGGTAGCCTGCTAAAAGATGTAGAGGCGCGCATTGATGAAGCGGAGCTTGAGCGTTTGATGAAGGAAGCTGCCATATACACGCAGGATGATCATTTCGGACTGTATCAAGGACAGTTAACCGATATTGCCGATCTGGGCATTCTTGGCTATGTCATGATGCATTCGGAGAGAATCGTCGATGCATTGAAGGCTTATCAGCGGTATCACGTGATTCTTTGCAGCGGATACGAGCTGGATTGGGAAGAGCGGGGGAAGGATGTTTTCCTGCGGTTTCATAGACAAAGCCCGGGGAGCGTTTCTCGACATTGCATGGAGGATATGGTCAGCTCCTTGTACCACTTGATTGTCCATATGAGTCATCGCGCCATTCCGTTACAGGCGATACAATTCACGCACGACGCTCCGGATGATATCGTTCCATATTTGAATTTGTTCGGAATGGAGCCTTACTTTGGTGGAGAAGAAAATGGGCTATTGGTCGGCAAAGAAGTTTTGCAATACCCGATCCTGTATTCAGATGTCAGGCTGCGTAAAGCTTTTGAACCAATCGCGGAAGAAATTAGAGAGAAGCTGATCAGAGGGCGGGAATTTTCGGACCGTGTGTTTCAATGGATGATGGGATGTATGCCTGCGGCTTTTCCGACCTTGCAGCAGACTGCCGCTGCTTTTCATATGAGTACGAGATCCCTGCAAGCAAAACTAAAGGCGGAGGACACTTCCTACCATGAATTGTCCACGAATGTCCGCAAAGAAATGGCGATGGGGTATTTACAGCAAGCGGAGCATTCTATTGGAGAGATTGCGTATTTGCTGCATTTTTCAGATCCAAGCGCCTTTCAAAATGCTTTCAAGAAATGGACGGGGCTGACACCGGGGCAATATCGGATCAGTCGTCAGGCACTTGCCATGTAACGTCATGATGGAACACGCTGCGTAAGCGTGTTTTTTTGTGTTGTCGAGCCTATTTGTTTGACAAACTGGAAAATCATGGTGTACACTTTTTTTATTCCGACCGTACAGTATAAATAAACGAGGTAATATCATGCCCAAATTAGGAATGGAACCAAAGCGCCGAGCAGATGTCATCAATGCGACACTCACTTGTATTAGCAATCACGGGATTGATGGCATGACGCTGGATAAGGTGGCGGAGTATGCGGACTGCTCAAAGGGTGTCGTCACGTATTATTTTAAGAATAAGGATAATTTGACGAGTGAAGCCTTTCAGGCATTCTTGGCCTACTATGGCTTAAAAATCGAATCTGACATTGAGAACACCATGACAGCCCAGGAAATGATGGACGTTACGCTTGCGCACATCTTGCCGCCGTACGTGGACGACAAGGAAAAACGGATCAATGTTTCGCAGTTGGATGGCATCGCTGACATGTACATCCCGCATGAAGATCAAGCAAGACTCTTTGTGCAATTCTTCTCCAGAGCCGCATTGGACCCCAATCTCCAAGAAGTGGTTGCGAAAAGTTATACAAGAGATTTGCAGGGCATCACCAAGATTTTTGATTACGGCAAGCAAACCGGGCTTATGTCTGTAGAGGATTCGCAAAGCGCTGCCTACGGACTTATGGCGATGGTTGTGGGCTTGAGCTTCTTTCGAGTGGCGAGCGTTCAGCCAGCAAACGGCGAAGATAACCGATATATTTGTGAGGATTATGTGAGGCAGATTATCAATAGAAAGTGAGGAGGGTACACATGAATATTACAAAGGTAGAAGCAGCCGTGGGAAACGTTGCGATCGTGAGTGGAAGCGAGGTATTGATTATTGATGTGCAGTCAGCCCTGGATCTGATTGCAACCGTACACTATGAGGCAGACAGTAATCGTATCATTATAAATAAATCATTGATTAACGAAAGCTTTTTCGATTTAAAAACACGCCTTGCTGGCGAGATCCTGCAAAAGTTCATCAATTATCGCGTGAAAGTAGCGATTGTAGGTGATTTTTCGGTGTACACAAGTAAAAGTCTAAAAGACTTCATCTATGAATCCAACAACGGAAACGACATCTTTTTCTTGCCGACCGAAGAACAGGCGATCGAGAAGTTAAGCCAGGTGAAATAGGGATGGAACGGGCGTACACCATGGTGGACATCCCCGCAGGGCAAATTGAATTACGGGACGATCGGATAAAGGCCACATGGACAACTGAGGTGAACGCTTTTTTACTCGCACCGGTTCCTGTTACGAATGCGCTATACTTCTCGGTTGTACAAAAAGCAGTTGGACCGAATGAGCACCCGGAGGCTCCTGTTGTCAATGTCTCGTGGAACGATGCGATTTCGTTTTGCAATCTGTTATCTCAGCAAGCGGGTCTCACGGAATGCTACTCGATAAGTAAAGATGGTGAGCGTGTCGTATGGAACGGGGAAGCGGACGGCTATCGTCTGCCGACAGAGGCGGAATGGCAGTACGCGTGCAAAGCAGGGACGGGTGGTTATCGGTACGGCGAGCTCGATGAGATCGCATGGTACCAAGAGAATGCTAAGGGTACAGCACATCCGGTAGGACAAAAGCTGCCGAATGCGTGGGGGCTCTATGACATGCTGGGAAATGTTTGGGAGTGGTGCTGGGACCTTTACGATGTAAGCGTCTATGGCTCCTACCGAATTTTTCGCGGTGGCAGTTGGGCAGAAGAGGCCAGAGGCCTGTGGGGCGACTTGCCGCCGACGCAGTCACCCCACATTTCGAATTGATGATCTCGGCTTTCGTCTTGCCAGGTCCTTGTGAGATAGGGGGTTGCAAAATCCAAAAAAATCCTTTACATTGATTTTAGTTAGATAATCTAATTATATTTAGGGTGGATCATGAGCAGAAAAAACAAGAGGGAGCATACAGCCGATCAATTGCCGAAGCTTGGTATTCAGCCGTATTTGAATCTGATGGAAAAAACAGCTCTGCAAAATACGGATCGCAAATTGGCTCATTTGGGGTTATTGATGCTATGGCTGGGGGATAACGTCATAGACGTCATTGATTTGAATTTGGAGAAACTCGGCATAACGGAGTGTAAATTGGACGTATTGCTGTTGCTTACGTTACATGAAGGCAGAGAACTTATCACCCCCTCTTCGCTTGCAGACAGGCTGGGCATTCGGCGTGCTTCTGTTACAGCTTTGCTGGACTGGCTGGAAAAAAGGCACTGGATAATCAGGGAGCAAAGCACGCTGGATGGTCGCAGGATTCATGTCAAGATAACACAGGAAGGCAGAGAATTAGTAGCCAGAGCACTGCCAGTTTTCTGGTCTGCCTGCGCCTCCATTATGAGTGAATTAGAAGAGGAAGAACGGATGCTGCTGGAAAAAATCTTGATGAAGTTGAATAGCAGCATGGAAAAGAAACTGGGGGTGGGAAGATAAGATCATATTTTTTTGTGAATATAATTAGATAATCTAACTATAATGTGTGTAACTATTTAAAAAAGAGGTGTGCGATGTCACAGCGAAACTACTCACTCATGACGGCAATCCTATGCTGGTCTGGAATCGTCGTCATGTCGAGCTTATATGTTACGATTCCCCTTATGAGCATATTTTCCGATCTTTTCCATATTACGTTGACACAGGCAGCAGCAGTAGGCAGCGCATTTTCGGTTGGGTTTGCCATTGGGTGCCTGATTTATGGACCGTTGTCTGAAAAGTATGGCCGCAAAAATGTTATTGTGATCGGGCTGATTGCCCTGGCTCTCTTTTCTCTGTTGCTTGGTAGTGCAAATGATTTCGCATGGATCATTGTCCTCAGGAGCTTGCAAGGTGCTGCCGCTGCTACGTTCTCGCCTGTTGCGCTCGCCTATGCTGTGGAAATGTTCCCTGCGGCAAAACGGGTAACGGCAATCGGATTTATCAGCACAGGATTTCTAGCGGCAGGAATCATTGGTCAAGTGATTAGTACCGTAATGAGTGAACAATACAGTTGGCACGCTGTATTCTATGTGCTTGCTGCTATCTATTTCGTGACGCTACTCGTGGTGATGAAGTGGCTGCCAAAAGAAGCGAGTCCCCTTGCTACCGTTCATATTTGGGAGCCGATTAAGCAAATTCCCTCCATGTTCAAACAAAAAAATATCGTCTGGAGCTACATAATCGCTCTTGTATTGCTTATGTCATTCGTTAATATGTATACGGTCTTGGGCGGTTATTTGGCGGGACCTGATTTTGGGCTGAGCAACAAGGATATTCTGCTTGTTCGATCGATTGGTGTAGTGGGCATGCTCATTTCTCCGATGGCGGGCGGGCTGGCAAAACGGTTTGGCTTACGTACCGTGCTACGCTGCGGGTTAGGTCTGGCAGTGGTCAGTATGGCTTCCCTCGGTATGATTTCGAACTTGTCTCTTTTGATCGGTACGAGTGTGCTTTTCGTTGCCGGAATTGCGTTATCCGTTCCTTCCCTGATCACACTTATTGGACAGCTAGGGGGCAAATCGCGGGGAATTGCTGTTTCGGTTTATACGTTTATCCTGTTTTCGGGGACAAGTCTTGGGCCGATCTTGTCCATCCGTTTTATGAATATTGGCAGCTATGAACTTACTTTTGTACTGCTTGCAATCGTACTAGGGATTGGTCTGTTGGCTGCATGCCTGATTCGCAGTGATTCCGCAGTTGAGAGCATAAGCACAAAACCTCCTTCACCACTAGCATAGTGGTTGAGGAGGTTTTGTTGTTACAAATGACGGCTACTATCGATTATTTTGTTGATTCAGCAAGCGTTCTCGCTGCTTGTGCATGGCAATGAAAAGGGCAAACACGAGCAGCAGGCTTCCTGTGAACAGAAACCCTTCCTCGATGGAGAAGGGCAGCCAGCCTAAAAGGCCTGAGCCGACGACCACACCGAGAGAGAAGAAGGCGTATAAGTAACCGTGTGCTTTCCCCCGCAATTCTTGCGGCGTCGATTGAATGAGCATCGTATTGACAGAGGGAAACAAGAGAGCAAAGCCTATCCCATATAGTCCTAACATGCAGTACAATGCCAATGTCGTGTTGGATTGACCAATGAGCAACTGACTCACGCCCATGAAACCAATTCCGATGGACATCGTTTTGGAGGGGGCCACACGATCAAAAATCTGGTTGGTCGGAAGTACAAAAAGCAGGACGGCAATCATCCCAAACGTGCTCATTAATGTACCGCTTAATTTCGAATCGTATCCAAGCGATTGCACATGCAAGGGCAAAAGGTAAGCGATCACACCTTGTGAAAACATGAGCAAAAAGGCACCGCCGTAAGCCTTAATGATCCCAGCATTAAAGATCAGGGCTGAGGTTGGAACATCCTTCGTAAGCTTCTCTTTCTTGCAGGCCTTAGTGGATTGCAAAAAAATGACGGACAGGATGGCTAGGAAAAAGCCCATAACAGCTACACATGTAAAGACAAACGGCACGGAGGTTTTGCTTGCCATGATGCCGCTGAATGCAGGCCCGATAATCGCTGCGAGCCCCACGAAGGTACCGGTGAAAGCAACCTTTCGTCCTTGCTGCTCATGTGCGGTGTTATTCGCAGAGAAAGTAAAAGCAGCAGGAACGATCAAACCGGCAACAAATCCGTGGATGATTCGCACGATAATCAACAGAAACGGCTGATCGACGATGTGATACAGCAGCAAGGCGCAACTTGATAAAACCAATCCAATTAACAGAGGTTTGGATGGACCAACCTTGTCTGTCAGCATGCCAGAGATAATATTGCCAAAGGTATTAGCTAACGAATACAGACCAATGACAAAGCCTATAACAAATGAGCTGGCACCTACGGAAGCAGCAAATGTACTCATGACCGGCAGTTGCGAGAACAAATCAAAGAACGAGAAAAAAACGATGCCGTATACGAGAAGGGCATTATTAAACGGCTTCAGAGGATACACATCCTGTGCCGTTTTCAGTCTGCGATCCAGAAAAAAGTTTCCAAACGGTACAAAAGCGGCGAGTAACGCAGCTAGAGACCAGAGCAGGCTCCATCTCACGCGAATGGCCGCGTAGAGTATCGCCAGAGCATACAAGCAAAATATCCCGCCGTGAATACTTCCAGTGATGGTTACGGCTTTGTCTAAGCCCCACACGTATTTTAACGGCATCGCGATGCCCATCAATACTAATAAGGAAAGGCCATCTAACAGGCCTGTAAGACGTAAAAAGTAAATTGGATGTACCCGCACTTGTGACTCTCCTCATTTTTTATGAAGTGATGCCTCTATCCTAACATTTTTTTTGATGAAGAAAGTGAACAAATTCGGGTCATTCCTGTGTCGATATCATGAGGGTGGTCACTTTTCATTATGTGAAAAGCAAAGAAGTTACCCTATACTGTTGATAGGCGACATGGTATTCGTGAAAAGCTTGTGCTAACAAACAGGATGGGCGAGGTGTTCAAGATGAAGAATCCAAATACCGAATCAGGCAAAATGGTTGGACAAACGGCAGCGACGGGTTTCCAGGTAGGTGTACGCAGGACGATGTCCGTTACCCCGGAACAGGCATGGGCGTTTTTAACCTCGTCCGAAGGGGTGAAATTATGGCTTGGACATGTATCGGACCTTACCTTTAGTGAGGGGGAGTCCTTTACTTCCAGCGATGGAATATCGGGTCAATTTCGTGTTGTAAAGCCGCTCCGGCAGTTTCGTTTAAAGTGGTCGATGAAGGAATGGGAAAAGCCGTCCACATTGCAAATCCGGCTGCTATCCGACAAGCCTGACCGAACGACGATTAGTTTTCATCAAGAGAATTTGGATAATATGAACACAAGGGAACAAATGAAGCTTCATTGGGAAGAAGTTCTGAACGAGATCAGGAAAAATGTCTCCATGATGGAGAGGGAATAAGCATATAAACTGCACCTCCTGTTCCTATGTCTTTTTGTTCATTTCCCCTCTATCTGGAAATGGAAGTAAAATAGATGAGTAATCCTATGATTTTGAACAAAACAACAGAAAAAAGAGGTGTGACGATGGTAGAAGAGTTGTCGAATTACCTAAAGGTATGTGACATAGAAGTAGTTGCTACGGAAGATTTCTCGGTACCTGCTACAAAGGCAGATACGCACAGCATCTTGGTCCTGCCTAGCTATAATATACTTGAGATGATAGAAGAAGCGGTGGACGAAGAGGGATCACTCTCTGCTTATGTACATAACCAGCTAGCGGAAGTTCATAGCTTATCCGTGGAGGATGCTTTTCGGCGAATTGTAAACTCTCGACTTTTGTATACAGACATTTCATCCGAGTTAAAAAATTTGGATGGGAAGAACTTTGAAGAAATCTATAAGGCGTATTCCCTTATATGGGAAGGCCATGAGCTCATCGATGAACAACGCAGTGAAACAGAGACGGAATCTTTTCAAATCAGTGAAAAATGGGTGCAGGATCGATTAGAGGATGAGGCCTTGATTGTCCTGGAATTACCGTTAGCATCTGGTTATGAAGCGCCGTTGTGGGTCCCAATGGGCGGCTATAATGAATGCCCACTACCCGTTTACCAGTCCGTTATCGTAAAGCACTGGCAGGAGGCGTATGGGATCAAGATTCTCGCTGTGACAGAGGATACGTGGACTTTTCAAGCCGGTTCAAGACCTCAGACCTACCAGGATGCCCTAAAGCTGGCACAAGAGCATTTCATCTTTTGTCAGTACGTCTTGGATGAGTTTCCTTCATTAGGGCATTACGCCGATTATTTAATGAAACAGGATGTGTGGTATTTTTGGTGGGATTAACTCGCCATATTCCTGAAATATCTCCCGTGTTTCGACAATACACATAACAAGATACTAAAGAACACTGGGGGAAGGAATGAGCAAATCATGCCTCAAGGAATACATGATGTGGAGCTGAACCTGCCTATCGGGGCGGTATGGCAGTTTGTGAGTATTGTGGAGAACTGGGTTCCACTGGTACCTGGCTACATCAGCCACGAGGTAATCAATGAACGTCGTGTCGCTTGGACGTTTACAGGCGATATCGGCATTATGAAGAAAACGATCAGCCTGCAAGTGGATATCACCGAATGGACGCCTCCGACCGAGGTGAGGTTTACCTTGACGGGGATCAGTGGGAATTTCACCGGGCATGGCTACTTCCAAGCAAAAGCATTGGGGGAGGCGCGGACGAAAATGACGGGGTGTCTCGACATCACTGCACATGGTGTGAAAGGTCCCATGATCAATTCTATTCTGAAATCGAATCTTCCCAAGACAACGAGGGAATTGGTGGAAGCGATCGCAAAGCGCATAAACAAAATTACGTTTAAGTAATGAAAATGTGAATACATCTGTAAGCAGGTCTAGCCGTTAATATTTCGTAATGGCTAGATCTTTCGTTTGTTTTTCAAATCCATCTAAGTTCTACTAATTTACAGCAACGAATTATAGTGTTACATGGATATGCAAAGTAATACAAGTAAACTTGGAGGTAGAAAGTGGGAGGAAACCGGTTCTGGGAATTTTATTTGGTTCGATATTTACTAGGCACTATTTTCGATATCGTTATCTTATTTTTCTTGGTTATGCGAATGTCGTACTAGAAGCATTCCAAGTTGAAGCTTTTTTTCATGATAGCGAGGTGAACCCCCCATCCTGAATTTCGCGGATTGGGCAGAAAAAATTTGACCTTCCAGAATCGCTCCTAACGAGTTTTACGAGGATGGGGAGACATACTTGTACCCCCTAAAATCAAGGGAAAAGTCCCCTTTTTTCGGAAGGGGACTTTCTCTACACTCTGAAGCACGCCACTTAGGCGTGTTTTTATTTTGGAACTTACAAATTTAATTCTTAACAGGAAGTGCTGGCAAAAACACCGAAAACGTAGTACCTTTCCCCACCTCGCTGTAAACTTCAATCCACCCATGATGCACGAAGATATTTTGTTGTGCGATCGCGAGCCCAAGACCTGTACCGCCGCTTGGACGAGCTCTGGAATGGTCTGATCTGTAAAAGCGGTTAAAGATAAGAGCCAGGTCCTCCTCGGGTATGCCCGTTCCGTTATCTTCTATTAGGATTCGGACATACTCATTCTGGCGGTCTTGCCTGTACACCCGGTCAACATGCAGCTTTACGTATCCCCCTTGGTTTGTGTAATGGAGGGCATTGATCAAGAGATTGTAAAGAGCTTGAAGAATACGTTGCTTCTCTACGGACACCTCTATGACTTCCTCTGAGATATGCGTGGTGAGACGGATTTGCTTATCTTCCGCCAAGAATTGGGTCTTTTCCACCAACTGATTCAGAATCATGACGATGTTCTCGGTTTTCGGATACAGTTGCGTGCCCCCAGCTTCCAGCTTGGACAGATCCAAGATTTCATTCACCATGCGCGATAACCGCAACACTTCATCGAGCAGCGACGATTGCTTTTCAAAGGAAAGCGCGGTCCCCGTATCTTGGGCGAGCTCCAACTCCCCCTGAATAATCATGAGCGGTGTTTTTAATTCATGAGTGACATCGGATAGTAACTGCTTTCGGGATCGTTCCAGGCTTGTGAGGCTATCGCTCATCTCCTGTAAAGCTCTCGAAATTGCCCCGAATTCATCCTTTCTGTGAATGGGAAAGGAAACCTCTTGATTCCCGACTTTGATCAAATCGATTCCTTTGATAATCTCGCGTATTGGTCTGGTCAGCCTCCAGGATAAAATGAAAATGGTGACTAAAGCGGCAAGGCAAGTGAAGAGGATCGATACGCGAGCGATGGCAGGTACAATGCTGTACCACATCGTTTTGAATTCGTACGTTTTATATTGGGCGGCATTCATGAGATATAGCCGACCGATTTTCTGCTCGTTGTGGCCGTATAGGGGTAATTTATAGCCTTGGTCCCGGAGGTCACGAAGGCTCAAGCTCCCTTGCTGATAAAGCATCTTATCATCTGCAACTAAAGCAATCTCGACAAATTCACGGCTATGCCCGAATGCTCCGGCCTGAACCTCAATTCCATCCCAGGATTCACCGTGATTCACATAGTATTGCTCGAACTCCTCTCGCAACGAATCAAAAAGCGCTCTTTCTTCCAAATAAACTAGATCGCGATCAATGTAAAACTGGATGTGAGTGACAGCGAGTAGACAGAGCATGATGAAGACGATCAAAATGCTCATCGACAGCATCAGCTTCGTTCTAATTTTCATGGTTTGCTCCGAACCGGTATCCAAACCCGTAAACCGTTTGGATGAACACATTATGGTCGGTATCATCCTCTATTTTCTTGCGCAGCTTGCTAATATGAGAATCAACCGTTCGTTCGTCGATGACGAATTCTTCCTCAAAGGCGTGTTGAAGCAATTGCATTCGACTGTATACCCGACCAGGCTTTGATGCCAGCAGGTGAAGGAGTTTGAATTCGGTTGGAGTTAACCGCAGTTCTTGTTTGCCTTTAAATACTTGCAAGCTTTCCTCGTGAATCGTTAGTTCGCCTCTTCGAAGGACAGAAGGTCGTCCGTGGCCGTTTCCACCTTTGTTCATTCTTCGTAACAAAGAGCGGATTCGGGCGGATAGTTCTCGCAAGCTGAAAGGTTTCGTCAAGTAATCGTCCGCTCCCATTTCCAAGCCGACGATTTTATCTGATTCCTCTGTTTTGGCCGTGACCATGATAATTCCCGGCTCGCCGAGCTGTCTAAAGTGACGACATAGATCCAGACCGTTCATATGGGGGAGCATCCAATCCAGGATGACAATATCCGGCTTGATTTGGGTAAAAAGCTGTATTGCGGTTTTCCCGTCTTGTGCAGGAAAGATATCGTACCCTTCCGACTGAAGGAAGGCTTCCATCAGCGACAAGATCTTCTCCTCATCTTCCACGATCAAAACCTTGATCCCCATTTTCAAACCCCTATCTTTTTCAATTTTTTCCTATTATACAACAGGATAGGAGCGTACATAGAGCCATCATAACCTCTCCAGATCATCACCATAAGTTCGCAACATTTTGGTGGTAGCATCAACAGCAAAAGGGGAGGATGGGAAAATGAAATTCAAATTCTCGATTAAACAAAAGCAATGGATCATTACGATTCATGTTCTGTCAGTTGTATGTTGGCTGGGAGGGGCCATTTGCATGTTTGTACTCGGCTCTTACATGCTATTGTCCGGTAATGGAGAGCAGCTATATTACACACTGGACAATATGCATTTGATCGATGTGGTCTTGATTCGATATACGGCGTTGGTCACTTTACTATCAGGTATTGTCCTTTCCATATGGACACAATGGGGGCTCTTCAAACATTACTGGATTGTCATCAAGCTCATTTTGACGGTTTTCTTGATTTTGTTTGGAATCAAGTTCATGGGCAACTGGTTATCCAATCTCATTCAAGGGGCGGATCAAATGAGAATGGTGGCTCTGAAAGATGCAGGGTTTCTCATGACGAGCTATTCCTTGCTCGGGGGTGCAGTCGCAAATATCGTGGCACTTGTCTTTATGACCGCCATCTCTTATCTCAAACCGTTCGGTAAAATCAAAAAATGATCAACGCTTGAAAGGGACAGTCTGGCCATGAAAGACAACAAAATCTCGTATGCTGAGGCGTGGGGAGTCTGTTGACTCTTTGTTGACGCTGCAAGATTGGGATTATTATAATTCCAGTATGACGATGCCATTGATAACGACAAAACTATACATGCCACCGTTACGATTAAACGTCGTTACCCGTCAACGACTGATTGGACTGCTAAATGAGGGCCTACATCGGAAACTGACATTGATTTCCGCACCCGCTGGATTCGGAAAAACGACGCTGACGAGCGAGTGGCTTATGGGTTGCAATCGCCCTGTCGCATGGATTTCGCTGGACGAAGGGGATCATGGCCCTGCACGATTTCTCTCATACCTCATCGCTGCATTACAAACGATTGAGCGGAATATTGGAGCAGGCTTGTTTCTTTTGCTCCAATCCCCTCAAATACCCCCAATCGAATCGATAGTGACGACACTGCTTCATGAAATGACTGCTATTCCCACCCAATTTGTTCTCGTTCTTGATGATTATCACCTGATTAAGGCTGGCCCGATCGACGAGGCCATCACTTTGCTGCTTGAACGTATGCCTCTACAGATGCATCTGGTCATCTCCACCCGCGAGGAACCACGACTTCCGGTCGCCAGGCTACGTGCTAGGAATCAATTGACTGAAGTACGCGCCTCAGACTTGCGATTTACCTATTCGGAGACAGCAGAATTTTTAGTTAATGTCATGAATCTGCACCTGTCGTCAGAAAACATCGCCCTGCTCGAAGCCCGCACAGAAGGCTGGATTGCCGGTCTACAGTTAGCTGCTCTTTCCATGAAAGAACAAATAGATGTCGCAACCTTCCTTCCAACTTTTTCGGGCAGTCACCATTTTATCCTCGACTATCTGGTGGAAGAAGTACTTACCCAGCAACCTGCAAGGATTCAAACATTCTTGCTGCATACAGCCATCCTGGACCGATTGTCCGGTCCTCTTTGTGACGCTGTTTTGGGCCGAAGCGATATGTGTTCAGGTTCAGGCCAGGAAACGTTAGAATTCCTTGAACGCGCCAATTTGTTTATCGTCCCACTGGACAGCGAGCGGCGTTGGTACCGTTATCACCATCTTTTTGCTGATTTGCTGCGGCATAGGCTCCGTCAGCGTTTTTCATCGACAACAAGCGAAGGCAAGGGAATCGTGGCAGAATTACATACCCGTGCAAGCATTTGGTATGAAGACAATGGTCTTGAGATGGAAGCTTTTCACCATGCAGTGGCAGCCAATGATACATCGCGAGCAGCCCGACTGGTGGAGGGAGAGAGGATGCCGCTGCTCTTTCGTGGAGGGGTAGTTCCTGTACTGAACTGGCTGGAGTTTTTACCACATGAGGAGATGGATGCAAGGCCAGCGCTGTGGGTGATGTACGCCTCAGCCTTGCTGATGACCGGTCAAATGACTGGCGTTGAACCGAAATTGCTAGCCGCAGAAAAAGCACTGCAAGGTTTGGAGCCAGAAGCCAGCTCCAGAGATACTCTTGGGCATATCGCTGCTATACGCGCCACCTTAGCTGTGAGCAAGCACCAATCAGAGATCATCATGGCCGAGGCCAAGCTAGCCTTGGATTACTTGCACCCTGACAACTTGCCTGTCCGCACAGCCACTACTTGGTCACTGGGGTATGCCTATCACCTTCAGGGGAATCGTACCGCAGCCAGCAAGGCTTACCATGAGGCATTATCGAACAGTGAAAGGATTGGCCATGTCGTGATCACCATGATGGCTACGCTTGGACTAGCGAAGCTACAGGAGGCAGATAATCAGCTCCATATGGCGGCTGAGACTTATCAGCATGTACGAAAATTGGCTGGTTCCCCTCCCTTACCCGCTGCTTGTGAAGCGCATCTAGGCTTGGCCCGGATTTTTTATGAATGGAACGACTTGCATACAGCGGAGCATCATGGTCAACAGTCCATTCAATTAGCAGGTCAACTGGAACAAACGGACAGAGTAGTGGCAGCGCAGGTGTTTCTGGCAAGACTGAAGCTAGCACAGGGAGACGTTAGTGGAGCGGCTGCCATGATTGCAAATGCTGAGCATGTTGCTCGAAAGCATTGCTTTGTCATGCAGATGCCCCCTATTGCCGAAGCACAAGTCCTTATATTACTTCAGCAGGACAACCTGACAGCGGCAGCCCGATTGGCACAGAAGCACGGCCTTCCCATACTCCAAGCTCGTGTACTTCTAGCTCAGGGAGATACGTCCGCAGCACTTGCGGTGCTCGAACCATTACTCGAGCAGGCAGAGGCAAAACAAGTAGAGGATGAACGATTCAAGATCATGCTTTTGCTAGCAGTTGTTCTGCATGCGCAGGGTGATCAGGCTAAAGCTGTGCAAATGGTGAAAAACGCTTTGGGAATAGCGGGGCCGGGTGACTTTATTCGCAGTTTCGTCGACGAGGGTATCTCGATGAAAAGATTATTGTGTGATCCGGCAGTCTATGGAACGATGCCACGTTATATAGAAAAGCTGCTTTCGGAATGGAAAGAGGAAGAGCCGAAAAGGGAAGGGGGCAACTCGAATCCGTCCCACCATGCTGATTCCCTGATCGAGCCACTTAGTGAGCGAGAGCTTGAAATTTTGCAGCTCATTGAAAAAGGATTATCGAATCGTGACATTGCCCAGCGGCTGTTTCTTGCACTTAGCACGGTGAAAGGGCATAACCGGAATATCTTTGACAAGCTGCAGGTACAGCGGCGTACGGAAGCAGTCGCACGGGCTCGCCAGTTGGGCTTGTTGTAAATTCCAAAACCATACTTAAGTATCTGTATTTCAATACCGCGCTCCCGCTATACTCATGGCAAAGTAGATAGGAGGATGTCAATGAGAGCCGTAGTATGCACGAAATACGGATCGCCAGACGTTTTGGAGCTAAGAGAAGTAGAGAAGCCTATGCCTAAAGATAATGAAATCCTGATAAACGTTCATGCAACCACTGTTACATCAGGAGACTGCAGAATACGGGCCTTCAAAAGTCCGTTCTTGCTCTGGATTCCCATGCGCCTCGTGCTCGGTCTCACAAAACCGAGAAACCCTATTCTCGGTGTAGAGCTATCTGGGGAAGTCGAAGCGATCGGCAAACATGTCAAACGATTTAAAGAAGGCGACCAAGTCTATGCATTAAGCGGGATGCGATGCGGTGCGCATGCGGAGTACATCTGTCTGCATGAAAACGCAATCGTGGGGGTAAAGCCGACCAATGTAACACATGAAGAAGCCGCCGCGATTCCTTTTGGGGGAACGACCGCCTTGCATTTTTTTCGAAAAGGAAAGCTTCAAAAGGGGCAAAAAGTGCTGATCTACGGGGCTTCTGGATCAGTAGGGACCTCCGCGGTACAGCTTGCCAAGTATTTTGGAGCTGAGGTGACAGCGGTATGTAGTTCTGCCAATTTCGATTTGGTGAAATCGTTGGGGGCCGATACCGTCATTGATTACACGAAAGAGGATTTTACGAAAAAAGAAGAACGGTATGACATTGTATTTGATGCGGTTGGGAAAGCAACGAAATCGGAGTGCGTAAGAGTACTGACACCAAACGGGATATTCCTGACAGTGGATGGGCAAGGGATTGCAAAGGTGCGGACGGAGGATTTGGATTTTCTTAAAGAGTTGACGGAGGCAGGGAAGATGAAAGCGGTTATTGATAGACGTTATTCGCTGGAACAAATACAGGAGGCACATAGGTATGTGGAGACAGGGCGGAAGAAGGGGAATGTCGTGATAATAGTAGGTAACGATAACAAAGTCTAAATTAACTATCAAAATACACATATTTGGAATAAATTGAAGATGTAAAAATTCTGCAAAAATAAAATGATCCTGTGTAGCAACGTTTCCAGAAATTAAAAATACGCCTGGTGGGCGTGTTTTTTTTGCCTCTTTGAAAAAGTCGAATTAAAGAATATAGACTGATCAGGGTCAATAGGCATAATATTGCTAAGTGTTCTTCCTCGTTTAATAATTCTTTTAATTGGGTATTGATTTTTAAAGGCTAGAGTTTACTTAGATCAAGGTTAATTTAAAAATCAGTATTGAAAAAATTAGATATGGCTGGAAGAGTAGTTAAGTATCCATAAAAAACAATAGTATTTAGGGTGGGGTAAAAGTTCATGTTCGGTAAAAAACAATATTACATTATTTTTGTCATTTTAGGGCTCTTTTTCTATGGAATATGTACCTTTTTAAGAATGACTGCCCCGACAATTCTACTCAACAATATAACAAGCCTTCAAATGCAATTTTTTCTTATCTTATATAGCTTGATTGTTTTTACAATCGGGTGGGCCCTGTGGGTTCTCCCTACCAAAGTTCTGTATACGAAGTGGATTTTACATTTTATACTGCCTGCCGCTATCTTAGGGTCGGTCTTGGAATACATTATTAATGATCAAAATAAATGGTTAACGGGTTCATTCTGGTCAAACCTTTATGATATAACAATTTATCTAACTGTTTTTAATTTTTTTGTTTTGTTATTTCGAAATCATCGACAAGATAAAGTTACAGAGAGAACACATATTGTTGTTACTAAAGTGTCAAAAGACGATCATTTTATCTCAAGACCTTCACTAAGGACCGGAGCAGATGAATTAAATCGAGATGGTTTTTCCAGACACTTGGCAGCTATGTTACATGAACG
Source organism: Brevibacillus sp. Leaf182 (assembly GCF_001423865.2). Taxonomy (NCBI): domain Bacteria; kingdom Bacillati; phylum Bacillota; class Bacilli; order Caryophanales; family Paenibacillaceae; genus Brevibacillus; species Brevibacillus sp. Leaf182. Next base: position 351,536 of record NZ_LMPN02000023.1, read on the forward strand.
AATCAACACTTCGACAGATCATGCTTTAACAATTGGCTTATATGGTCCGTGGGGATCTGGTAAATCTTCCATTTTCGATATGATTGAGGATAAATACATTGATCGAAACAAAGTGACTGTAATCCGATTTCATCCTTGGTATATGGGAAAAGATCATTACAATATCATACCTGAGTTTCTAAAACTAATGATCCACAACTTAAGAAACAACGATGCTTTAAAGGATGAATCTGATCTAATGAAACACTTAACGGAATATGTAAAGTATCTTACGCCGTTAAGTTTAAGACCACCAGGGATGATTATCAATTTTAAGGAGTTTAATAATAATCCTGAGTTGGCAAAAGAGTATGCGGAAGCCCAAACGATGAGAGAAAGGATTGTGGATTCACTAAAATCACTTCACATCCCTATCTTAGTCTTTATAGATGATTTGGATCGTTTGGATAATAAAGAAATCCAAATGGTTTTCAAATTAGTGAGATTAATTGCGGACTTTCCAAATACGACATATCTAATAGCAATGGATGAAGAAGTTGTTGCGAAATCATTAGCACAGCATTATTCCAAAGATTATGATATCAACACTGGTCTCAAATATATCGAAAAGTTTATTCATGTGCCCGTGTACCTTCCACAAGTAGATCCTGCCAAATTACATAAATTTCTACTGAGGAGAATACAGCCCATTCTTACAGCTAACAATGTTGTTTTGAGTGAAGGATTTATATGGGAAATGCTTATTCAATTTCAATTTTCACCTCGAAACATTGAACGATTAATCAATATCATTCAAGTCCACTTGCCATTGTTGAAGGATGAAACCTATCACGAAGATCTTATTAGTTTATTAGCTATTAAAGTTGATAATCCCGAGCTATTCACTTTCATATATAAACACCCAAAGCTGTTTATAGGTAAGGTAAAAGAAAAATCCAAAGAAGACGAAGCAACACTCGAGCAACTTAGAACACAATACTCTCGCTTATTACCGTGGTTGGAGCGTATGTTTCCCGGTCTAACAGGTAAATCAGCTAGCATAACAGAACACAGGCATAAAAGAATAAGTTCTGAGGTGCATTTTAATACATACTTCATGTATTCTGTTTCAGATCGTAAACTATCACAGAAGATCATAAATGCATTTTATGAGGTACTGCTCACAGGTAATCTAGATATTGCAGCAGATGTCTATAAAGAAATGGTTGTAAGTAGTAATCTTGAAGAAACGAATGTAAAACTCATGTGGGATTTAGATGATAAGCGTGAAGATCTTAATTTTAGGCTATTGACCTTTTTATTAGAACAGTTTGAAGTAGAAAACATTCATTCTTCTGTAAAAGAACTAAGGGAAGAGTTGATTCGTTCTTTACTAAATAGCGAAGTAGCTAACGATGCGCTAAATCTGATTTTTACCCATAAAGACAACCTCATATTAGCAATGCAAGCTTATAGATCCAGAGTAAATGAACTGGAAATCAAACGAATAATTGGTAAATTTATTATGACCAAGATAACTGCTAATGACTGGATAAATATGGATTACCTACACGCTAAAGCTGTATTTGATATATTGAAAGAGGTGGAAGACCTAGAAGACACTAGATTGCGATTTAAGAATTGGTTTGAGCATTTACCAGTTTGGAAGATGGCATCGATTTTGATAAGCACTTCGCTCGATGAGGAGTTAATGTTGTTCAGGCAATATGCTAATTTAATCAGTTTTGTACCTGTTGAATATATTGAACGTGATGTCAAATCATACGGAAAAATTTATGGAAGAAATGAAATAAAGCAAGCCCTAAACAATGAAGAAGATCCAGTCAAAGTTATTTTGTCGTATGTTCATAATTGGAGCTATGATTATGCTGAGTACAGTCTACGTCAAATGGAAGAAATATCTGCTGTGTGGGAAGTTGGACTGATAGTAGCTCTTCAGGAAATATCAGATTACGGACTTCCCGAACGAGCAGCAGCTATTAAACTACGCTTTGAGAATTTCCTAGAGAAAAATAAGAAGGCAATTGCTCAGTAAGATTTCAAGCAGCATAAAAGTCGCTCAGGTAAAGCTGTATTTACCGAGCGACTTTTATTTTTATATTACCTACTACTACTGTAGCCCCTTACTCATTCCGCCAAGCCAACGCCAACGTCCCCATCCCAGCATGCGCACCGATCGTGGAACTGATCGGTCCAACCAACACCTCGACATCGGAGTACTTGCTTTGAATTTTCTCTTTCAGTTCCAGCGCTTTGTCCAAGACGTTGCCATGCAAAATCTGCACGCGCTTCACGGAGTAATTTTGCTTGGCTTTCTCTAGCTGTTCCAGCATGCGCTTGACCGCTTTCCCTTCGGTACGCACCTTTTCATATACTTCAAACAGTCCATCTTTAATTTGAAAAATCGGCTTGATCTGAAGCAAATTGCCGATGAAATATTGTAGTCCGGTCATTCGGCCGCCCTTGTAAAACTGGTCGAGACTGCCTACCAGGATATAGTTCTCAAACTTTTTATATTCCTCGCGCAAGGAAGCCGCAATTTCCTGATAGCTTTTTCCTTCTTTCGCTTGCTCGATGCCATTTAAGATAATCGAGGTAATCGGGTACGACATCAGCTTGGAATCTACCGGCTCGACAGGGAAGTCTGCCATCTTGGCTGCTGTTGCACTTGTATTGTAGGTCCCACTCAGATCAGAGGAGAGGTGGACAGCAATCGCGCATTCATACTCTTCCTTTAATCGTTCGTAGAGTGTCACAAATTTTCCTAAGGAAGGCTGAGACGTTTTGGGAGCATAATTGGCCTGTACAATTTTTTTATAGAGCTGTTCAGGCGTTAAATCAATGCCGTCTTCATAAGTGCCATCTTCAAAGATAATCTCCAGTGGAACGACGTAGATGTCATGCTCTTCCATGATGTGATCAGGTATGAGCGCGGTACTGTCTGTAACCCAGGCAATTTTTTTCTTCAAGGAAACATGTCCTCCCCCAATTTAGTAGAAACCTAGTCTTGCTCTATCTGTACTAGCGAAAGCTTTGGGTCATGGTTGTCCGTTACTAACGATGTATAAGCAAACTCGCATATCTATCATAATACGAATACTGTCGTTTTTTGTCGTAAATAGAAGAAGTTTTATTGAACAAATGAAAAATCCCATGTTTCTTCGAGAGGAAGAGACATGGGATTTGTATCGTCTACTCAATCAGAGGCTTGATTTTGGGAAACACCCTCAATGCTGTCTTGTAAAACACATCCTCGTGATACTCTGCTGGGATGAGGTCTTGTACAAACTGGATATATGGCTTCACTGGCGCCAACGGCCAATCCGTTCCGAACAAAAACTTGTCGTAATGATCACAATAGGTGATCGCGTGTCGCAGATGGGAGAAGAAGAGAGGGGAGTCCGCCAGTCGCTTGCAATTGGCTGCGTCACCGACCATTAAGCCGGAGAGATCTGCAAACATATTGCGGTTTTTATAAACGACTTCTGCCCCATCGAGTACCCATGGATCGCCAAAATGGGCCATCATGAAATTGACATCTCGATGTTTTACCGCCACCTCGTCCAGTGTGAGAGGGTGGGAGTATTTTAAGAGCCCACGCTCTGAGTACGTATCGCCGGTGTGAAAGACGACAGGCACCTGGTATTTGGCTGCGAGTGCATAGGCGGGATCGTAGACGCTATCATAGGCGTAGAAGGGATAGTAGCCCAGATAGATTTTCAGCCCGACCACGTTGGGCTTTTGCAGGTCAGCTTCCAAGCGTGCCACTGCTGCTTCATCCAGTTTGAACGGGTTGATTCCCAGGCAATAGACGAACTGTGGCGGCAACTCGTCTGTCAGGTCTAGTCCCATGGGAGTGACAGCTTCCACATCGGGAAAGCCGTCTGGCTGAGTCTCTGTCAAACCCATGCCTATCCCAAGGACCACGCCATTCTCGGCATATTCTTGCAAGAGACCAGCGACGGAGTAATCGACAAACGACTTTTCTACCGCCGTCCGCTTGAATTCCTCGATATGGGATAAATGCATGTGCGCATCAATGATTTTCAATGTAAAGCCCTCCCTTATTTGGCAAAGCGAATCGCCCGTAAGTCAGATAGGGCATTGGATGGAAGCGTGTTGTCGGCAAACAGGAAAAAGACAGGCGGAGTAAAGGTAGTGCTGTTGTTTGGCAGATTCAGTTCGCGTATGACAGACGCTACGGCCACTTCCTTGTTTGCGTATACTTGGAGATCCGCCGTTTCGAGGTCAGTAACGATATGCATCTGATCCTTGCTGTTAGCTCGGCCGAGGACATAATCGGAGACTTCAAGGACATCCAATTCACCTTGTGCCAGCTTGTAGTTGAGCTCCTCGCCATTCGTACCGACGGTTTTCAGCCATACCACCTCGTCCTCGGCTCCTGGCTGCAAAAAGATGTCAGTGGCTAATTCCTTGCCAGCAAAGTACGTTCCGGTATTTTGCTCGATCGCAACTGTGTGACAGAGGACAGGTACTCCTGGCAACAGCAAGTAATACTGGTGGCAAGTCAACCCGCGATACTTCTCCTGCTTTTTCACATGGTAGCTCACCTTGATTCCTTGCCACGCATTTTGCTTGTTGTCGATTAGCTCAACAAAGGAAGCAGTACGCTCTTCCTTAACCAGTGAAAACGCGCTTAACTCTTCCATATAGTTGCCGATTCCACCTGTCCACGGATTCCACCAAGATTTCGGCTTCCGTTCTGGGAAGGCGCTATCCAGCCACTCCTGTCCATTACTTATAAGCGAGTAGAGAGTCGGAGCAAAATCTGGAGCGGCTTTGATCCGCAATCGTCCATTGTCGGCGATATAGACCTGCTGTCCCTCTTCCACTGTTTGCTCCTGTATGACCTTGCCTTGACCGATTGGGAAAATCGCGCTCTGCAAATGCGACACATGCGTGGCAAAACGTCCCTCTACTTGCACGAGGTCATATGGTTTTTCCGGCGTCTTGAAGGAGAAGCCAGATTCCGTTTCTTCCTCATCTTCTGTAAAGCTCTGCGTTTGTTCGGAAGTTGTCTCGCTCAAAAGAGATGCAGTCAGTTCTCCGTCCAAGTACTGCTGCTTGTATTCTTTCACCTGTACATCCAGTTCATCGCTTGTAACAAACGGATTTTGCCCATTGGCACTTAATTCCAGGTGAGACGTCAAGTTCAGATCTGCTGGCATAGGTTCTTTACGGGCAAAGGCACGGAACTCTTTCCAGTCAGCATAGCCACCATGTGAGAAGTGGAAGGGGCCGAACGATTTTTTTTCATGTGGAGCAAGCATGCCGAGATTGGTTTCAAGTGTGACGTACCAGCCTTGAATGTCAAAACGGTATCCAGGAGGCCAGCACATTCCCCATGGGGCCGTTTCATCCTGTGTAAACAGCCAGTTTTCACTGACTAACTCAGCATCCCAATAATCCATATCACTGCCATAGGAGGATGGTGTTTCAACATAACGCCCTTGGTACGGCACAATAGGGCGATGAAAACTGTGTTGAAAGCCTTGGTTTAGCCACAGCTCAGCAGTCAGCTTGTCAGCAGAGTGGTTTTCGATCTCCAATCCGTGTTCTACGGTGCCATCTCCGAATAGGAGTGTTTTACTGATCAGGACAATTTGCGGGTATGTCCCGGAGCGATACGTCGCCCGGATGCCGATGACTCCCTTTTCTGCGATAAACTCAACTTTCTCGGCACGCTTCTTCGAGAACTCGCTGGAAAACGGTTTGCCGAGCTTGGGATAGAGGAGGTTGGTTTGTTCCCCGCCTGTCCCGCCGACAACGGTCATCTCATTATCTTCTTTGTTCAAGTAGAGCGTATGGCGGCCATGGTAAACTTGCCAAGCTTGTTCCGTTTCTCCCGACACCATCGCACCAAGTCCCGTAAAGGCAGCTCCGATTTTTTTGGCAAAAGAAACCGATCTGCCATCTGCAAGCTTTGCCTCCACCTGCACGTTGGCTTCGTAAAAGCCGTGTTCATACAGATCAGCGTTAAGCGGCAGCGACATGCGCTCTTTGCCAGACAGTTTCAAAGTGTGGCGTTGCTCTTGTAAGCCAAAGAATGAGCAAGCAGGCAGCTCGAATGAAAATTCGGTTTCTTCCGCAAAGTTGTTTTCTACGTCCAAATAAAACAGCTTTGTCTGTCCCGGATAGGAGAGGCCAGGTACATGTAAGGAAAGGGTAGCAGGAAACTTAGGGAGGATTCCGACCTCAAACAGAGCTGCCTTGCCGTTGATCAGCAGGTGGGTACAAACACGCGGATGGGTGCGCCAGATGCTTTGCTCTTCTGTGATTGGATCGACAAAAAAGGTTGCAGACAGCGTGGTTTCACCTGTCACTGTCAGCTCGTTTTGATAATCAAAGCGGATCGTGTCGCTCGGTTGCCCGTTTAACGAAATCTGTAACGGCTTGCCCGATTTGTTGATGATCCGGTAGTGAATTTGATATTCCCGTCCAAAGACCAGCTCCAGTTTTTCCACTTCGGCAGACACGAGATAATCTTCCGTCTCGATGAGGCGCATGCCTCGACCCCGCCGTTCAAACTCCACGCGCAAGCTCTTGCCTCCTTTTGCCCAGGAGTATGTGAAGTAATCAAAGCCGTTTTCCTTGCGGCCATCCGGCTCAACGACGATCTCCCGCGTGGAGTCATGATACCAGTCAAGCTCCTCGAAATAGTGGGCGATTGCTTCGGTACGGAGCACAGAAGGAATCATGTTCATCAGATGGGTGGCGTCGTCCCGGTCTTCCCAGAAAAAGCCGAACTTCTTATACAAGGGAACAGCCTTCGTGTTTCCTGCCCACGTATACAGATCGAGCCGCGGCCAGCCGAGCTCAATCGTTTTCTCCAGTGCGCATGAAAGCAGCATCCTGCCGACCTTTTTTCCGTGATAGTCGGGACGTACATTGAGCAACGGGATGTAGAGGGCACCGGTATCTTCGCGATATTCGGCCAGGCTGCAATAACCAACGACCGTTTCACCTTCCATTGCGAGATAGACAGTGATAGCGTCAGAGGCTGCTTCTTCTTGTCTGATTTGTTCGGCTGTCGTAATCGAATTTCCGCCTCCCCAGCTATCTCGGCTGGCATTCCACATATCTGCAACCGCTGCGGCCAGCTCAGGGCGGTAGGTGACAATTGAAATTGATGCTTCCATGATTGTTAACACCTCGATTGCCTTGTTAAATTATGTATCTTATAAGAGTTGTACGTTTGATTGACAGAATTGTTGCTAGTTTTCGGAAAAAGAATGATTCAGATTGCGTCGAGGCAAACCTTTTGCTAGTCTCCGTATAGTTGTTCATTGAATATAAATAGACTATTGGCAGGATAGTATAGATCAAGAAGGTACAAGGTACAACACTAATGCATAGCTAGCTGAAGTATGCTCTAGAAATCCATTGAAGGGTTTCCGGAGCATGTTTCGTTTTGGAGGTTAAGGTAGAGGAGTGCGGTTCTAGTGCCAAATTGACAAGCCTAAACAGCAATATGTAACGTCTGTACCAATCTAGATCAGTATAATAGGTTAACAAAATAAAATAATATTATGACAAGGAGAATGAATAATATGGCAATAAAAACACTTGAAAATGCAAAGCTGTTTATAGATGAGTTTAAATAAGATGCTGAGTATGGGAAAAAGAAAATCAATCAAATGTAAAATTGCGTTAATAAAGGGGGAAATCTCGAATCACAAGAGTAATTAAATTATTGAGCAACCAGAAAATGAGGGATGATTCGTGTCAATTTTACAAGGGTGATGGAAGATCAGAATAGCCTTCTAATCCTTTAAAAGGCTATTATGAATGCTTTGTAAAATGGTGTACAATCAACAATTTCAATGTGTATAAAAGAGAAAAAGGAAATGAATAGATACTGTCCTTGTCTTCATAACAAATTGGGAAAGGGAAGGTTTATGAGCAAAAATAGTGATGTAAATTTCACCTTTGAAGGATATGTTAAGTTCCATCGTGAGATAGAGAAGCAGATTCAAGAAGTAGTCTCATCTTCTATATCATTTCACGAGACTTCCAAAAAGCTAATGGAGAAAAGAAAAAACACTCCAAAAGCTATGGGATATTTTGAAGGAAAGTATCCAAACAGAAATGCTTTACAGGACGAGTATTCGGAAATCGACATTACAAGTAGAATTTATTTTGATGAAGATAATGCAGTTGGAATATATGCCTTTATTATTTCTAAGGATGATAGGTCTGAAATAAACGAGAAAGAATTCTCAACTAGTTGGTTAAATCATCGACAAAAAAATGCTGATATGAAAATTCCAGCATATTATGAAGAGCGTTTTAACATATCAAAAGTGGCTTCATCAAATCATCAAAAATTTGGTTATAGTAAAATGCTTTATATCGGTAAGCATGAAAGTGACTTAAAAAGTCGTTTATCACAACATATTAGTTACTCATCTAAAACTACATATTCATTGCATTTAGACCTCTTTTTACAAAATAACCCCAATTATAAGATATACTATACAGTCCTTTATTCTACTGCAGAGAAAGCGAAAGACTTGAAAGTTATATTACCTCTTTTAGAGAAGGCTTTACATCGTCAATTTAATCCTCTAGTCGGAACAAGTAGGTAAAGTTATATGAAATTGTAGATTAATGAATAAAAGTATTTCTAGAAAAAATAGAGGGGGAGTAGACATGAACAAAGCTTATAAATTTAGAGTTAGAATTAACGGAGAGTATTTTAAAACATTTTATTATCATAATGCGAATGGTGGTAAAAGCTCAATAAAAAGGAAGTTGAATAGAGTATTAAAAAATCATTCACGAGAGACCGTTGAAATTGAAATATTTGAGAGATTGAGTAAGTATCAAGGTGAAGGAATCAGAAGCATTTGGAGAAAAAAATAAACTGATTTATTGTATTGATAAGTGACAAAGAGGTTCTAGGATGTGCACAGGTGGTCAAGATTTTCGCGATAGCTTGTGCTAAATAGAATGATTGCAAAATCGAATTACAAATGGTGATTAATCAGAAGGTAGAATTATTAATTAAAGTAATATAAATGAAGGAGGTATTACTATGATTGAGGTGGTTTGGAGCAGAATAACAGATTGTGAAGGACAAATATTTCGCCAACTTAGAGGCGGAGAATTTACATATCAAGTCAAAGGCAATGTAATTGAGTTCGATAGAACAAGTCGTTCAGTCTCAAAAAGCACCTTTCAAGAAGCACTAAAATATGTTCCAATTGAGAATACTGTGCCTTTACAAAAACTACAGGCTCCATCGTATTTGTTTGCAATATTAATGGACAATAGAATTAGAAAAAATGATTGGTAGATAGAGGTTACGAAATTGTGTATAAGAATAAAATTAGAGCTACTGAGGTTACGAGATAGCTGTGAAACGGAAACATATTATTGGAGATATCCATAGATATTTTCATGTACTTAAGCAGCTACTTGAAAAAAAAATGATAAGCCTATACGGGATATTTGATTGAATTTTTAGACTCACGGAACCCTTCCTTTGATTTATTTTTGCTACATCAAATGGGTGGATGAACGCAATAGAAAGTTTTCTTCAAGGTATTTGGACATACCCCAACTTCTAGAATAAAATCGAATCCAGAACCCAATCAAATTTGGTATTCAACAGAAGGTGATAAAATAGGAATAGATGGCGGGTGTGGCTATTCTGGTGGACAACTAAATGCGTTGGAAATCAATACGGAAGGATACAGGAACCACTTTGTAAAATGCTAAAATACACAGCCCCTACCTTAATTAAAAGGTGGGGGCTGTTTGATGCTTGCCAAATAATCGGCCATTTCCTTACTGTACAAGCCCCTTCAAGTAGTCCAGGAGCAGCGGATAGAAATGTGGTTTGAAGTGAACGCCGTTGTCCGCGTATTGGATTTTGTTGGCGGCGAAGACGGGTGACAAGTCCACGTAATCGACTTTGACTTCATCGGCCAACTGTTCAAGCGCTTGGTTGAAGTCCGTAATGTTCGCATACTGCGGCACTTGCTTCCGGGCGTCCTCGGCGACTGGCGGGATCGACAGGATGTGGAGCTTGGCCTTCGGCAGCTTGTTCCGGATGCTGCTGATCAGTTGGCGATAGCTCTCGACGAATTCCTGCTTGTCCGACAATGTAATGTCATTGCTGCCCAGCAGAATGAATACATGCTCCGGTGCCCGGCTGGCGAGTTTCTCGACATTCATGAGTGCGAGAGAGAGCGTCGCGCCGCTCGGGGCGATGACATTCGCCGTATCCACTTTGTTCAGATAGGACAACGCCCCCAGGATGGAATCCCCCAGGAAAACACTGTGCTTGAATGCTGCTTTGTAGGCTTCGTTCGTATCGGTGATCGCCGGACCGCGCGCCTGATTGGCCAGATCCGTTCGTTCCTTTAAATAGCTCAGCAGGATTGGGTAGAATGCGTTCGTGAAATGAGAGCCGTCTTCATCGTATTGAATCTTGTGCTGTTGGAAAAGGGGGGCAAGGTCAATGTAGTCTATTCCCTTCTCCTTCGCCATCTTTTGTAGGGCTGCGTTGAATGATTCGATCTGCGGGTTCATGGACGCACCGAACGGTGATGCGGCATCTACCGGCGTAATCGACAGCACGTAGACACGCGTCGCAGGCAGCAGTTCCCTTATACGATCGACCAGTTGAGTGTATTTCTGTACGAACGTCTTCTTCGCTTCCTCCGACGGTTCCCCGAGATCGTTTTGTCCCATTGATAGGAACAAATGCGACGGCTTGCGGCTCGTGATCTCTTCGATGTTGTCCAGTGTAGATTGGACCGTTGCACCCAATCCCCCCATAACGTTCGCTTCAGGCAGCAGGTCATCGTTCGTCAGTCCTCCGATAATGGAGTCGCCTACGAACAAGCTGCTGCCAAACAACTCCTGATCGCTGCCTGCAGGCGCCTGCGTCGTAGCGGGCTGAGTCTGCCCCATGTCGTCGGCTGCACCACAGGCGACGAGGGCCGATAGTATCGCCGCTGACAGAAAAATACATACCCATCGTTGTGCCATTTTCATACGCAATAACTCCTTCTTACAAGATAGCCATATCATAGAATAGAGAAATCAATATCGGGTGCAGATGAGATCAATATCAAGTGCAGACGAGTGATGTTCTCCTAATCGTCCACCATAGACAAGTCGCAATAAATGTAAAATTAAGGTAACGATAAGGTGCGATTTAGAAGCCATTAAGCTTAGCTCGTTACAATCAGGCTTGAGGTGATAGTCATGGAGCTAAAGCAGAATCGCGTTCGCATCATCGATGGCTTGCGAGGATTTAGTTTAGTAGGGATTTTGATGGCGAATATGCTGATTTTCCAGTATGGGATTTGGGGAAGCCAAGAAATGGATTTATACGCCCTCCCCGATTATGAAATGACTGCTTACAAGCTTGTGAAAATATTTGTGGAAGGCAGCTTTATGCCGATTTTTACTTTTATGTTTGGTTTTGGCATGATCAAGATGCAGCAAAGCTTGGCTACCAAAGGCTTGAGGCAAAAACGCTACCTTACCCGCAGGTTTTTGATGCTGATCGGACTTGGTTTCCTTCATTCGTACTTCCTGTGGGAAGGGGATATCTTAGGGTTTTATGGCATAATGGGCTTTTTTCTGTTGTTGTTCATGAACCGCAAACCGAAAACACTGCTCATTTGGGGGATTGTCTTACTCTGCCTCATCAGCTTAATGGGGCTTGCTCCAGAAGATCCGAATGATCCTGCGGGTATTACCGATCCAGCCCGTATGGAAGCGTATGTGGTCAAAACCATGACCGTCTATGGCACGGGTACATACGAGGAGATCGTCCATCACAGAAGCAGTGAAGATCCGCTTGGTTTGCCAGAATACATGATGATTGTTTTATTGTTGATTGCGCCGCTTATGAGCGCACCCATGTTCCTTTTTGGGATGTATGCTGCGAAGCGCCGGTGGTTCGAGAAGCCAGAGGAAGAACGAACCTCATATCTCCGAAACATGCTGATCTTCTTGCCAGCGGGACTTTTGTTAAAAGCGCTCCATGCGTATCTGCCGGGAACTTGGTTGAGTGGCGTCGGTGAGATATCGGGAGGAACCATTCTTGCCATCGGTTACATTTTCGCCTTTGTTTGGTTCTTTTCCAAAAACACGGAATCAACTTGGCTGCCAAGGTTTCAGGCCGTGGGGAAACTCTCCTTAACGAATTACCTTTTGCAAACCGTCATTTGTACGACAATTTTCTATGGCTACGGACTCGGATGGTTCGGAAAGATCGGGGTATTGGCTGGTTGCGGATTGGCGATCGTGATTTATGTGGGACAGCTTTTCGCAAGCCCGTTGTATCTAAAACGGTTCCGTTATGGCCCAGTCGAACGACTACTGCGTATGTGGACGAATTTTTCAATCTCAGGCAAGACAAAGCAACGCCCGGAAAAACCTATTTCTGCTTAGCACCAGAAAATAAAAACCAAGCGGCTGCTCTAATGGCTACTTGGTTTTTTGTTTGGTTTTTGGCCTCTAAAAATATGAATCCTCTTATCGGTCTCCATCATATACTGTAAATAGTTGGAAAAAGATGATCGGATGGGTCATCGTAAAGAACGGAGGATGGGAATTGGGACGTTTTCCAAGAGCAGTAAGGAGTCTTGTTTTCTTTAGCCTCTTTTGCTTGATCTTCCAAGCAGGCATATTCGTGCCTGTAAGCCAAGCAGCAAGTGCAGAGGAAACACCTGCCGCGGTAGAAACCACTGTAGATCTTCGTCACTTACAAGAAAAAGTCAATGAAATTAACGCCGAGAATTTAATCCAGGAAAAATATACACCCGATAGCTGGAGAAAGCTTGCGTATGCGTTGGATGCTGCAAAAGCCGTACTGACGAAGCCAAACGTCACCCAAGCAGAAATCGATGGTGCCTTGTCCGTGTTAGTCCTGGCAAGAGAAGGGCTGAAGAAGCAGGAAGGTACGGTCGACAAGAGCAAACTGCAAACGAAAGTAGAGGAAATTGCAGTGGAAAAGCTGCAAGAAAAAGATTACACGAGGGCCAGTTGGAAAGAGCTACAGAATAGACTGGGGCAGGCTTACTTTGTGCTGGATGATCCGCATGCGAGCCAGCCTGTCGTAGATGTTACCCTTGAGAAACTGATCAAAGCGAGACAAGATTTGAAGATTCAAGATGACGCGGTCTATAAAAGAGAGCTGAGGGCCAAAGCGAGAGAGATCGAGGACAAAGACTTGGATGAAGACGACTACACCAGATCGAGCTGGCGCAAGTTGGAAGATGCGCTTGAACAAGCGTGGGATGTCATTGACGATCCACATGCTACGCAGTCTGAAGTAGATGACGCTCTGTACGATTTGAGAAAAGCATGGAGAAATCTAGAGGATGATGATCGAGACAGAGGCCGGGATCGGGATAAAGACAGTAGAAAGGGTTCCTATAACACGCCGACAACCATCTTTTTCACTGGCGGTAGCCCTACAGATAAGAAAGTGGTTCTCCCTGCAACCAATATAAAAAGTAAGAGCCAACGTGGCTATATCAATGGCTATCCTGACGGAACGTTTCAACCGGATCGTACAGTGACACGCGCGGAGATAGCTGCCATTTTACTGAACGCTGAAATGGTGAGCCAGTCTTCTGTGAGTAAGGGAAGGTTCTTCGATGTAGCCGACAACTACTGGGCAGTGAATCCGATCCATCAAGTAAGTGCAGCGGGTATGATGAACGGCTACCCGGATGGCACATTCCGTCCATCTGCCAACATTACCCGAGCGGAAATAGCCGCGGTCATCTACAAGTATAAGGCCTTGCAAGGTGCGGGCGGGGGTACTGTCTTTTTGGATGTGAGGGGAAATCACTGGTCCTCTCCAATCATTGCAGCGGTTGTTGCAAAAGGCTACATGACAGGTTATCCCGACGGTACCTTCCAGCCAGAGAAAGCGCTGACTCGTGCCGAAGCTGTAACGATTCTCAATCGCGTGCTGAATCGCGTGCCGCAGAATCAAGTTGGCCCGCAAAGATGGCCGGACGTCGTACCTGGTCATTGGGCGTATAAAGAAATTGAAGAAGCATCCATTAAGTAACGATTTCGAAAAAGGACTCACCCTCCTGTAAAATAAGAGGGTGAGTTTTTTTATAATCCTGACACACATGATGTCAGGATTCGTGCATTATGATGATGACAGTTACCGAATAGGTGATGAACATGAGGAGTGTAAACAGATGAAGCTGGATCGATTACTTGCCATCACAATAGAGTTGATGTCGAAAAAACGGGTGACAGCAACAGAGCTTGCCGCCAGGTTTGAGGTCTCTGTTCGAACGATTTATCGTGATGTCGAGTTAATTAATCAAGCTGGCATTCCCGTCGTTTCATTCACGGGAGCAGATGGCGGATTCGAGCTGATGGAAGGTTTCTTCCTAACGAAGCAGCACTTCTCTGTGAAAGACTTTTCGGTCATATACAATCTTTTAAAAAGTACGGAAGGAGCTATCGGAGGAAAATATACAACACTTGTTCAGAAGCTGGGCAGCCTGCAGCCTGCTCTACTGAATGGGGGAAATAACGAATCGATCATTTTTAATCTGAGTACGGTAGAAGATGAAAAGGCCACTATTCACCCGCTTTCAGAGGCGATCCAGCAAAATCGAGTCACGACTTTCTTTTATGTGAGTGCATCAGGTACGGTCTCAGAGAGACGAGTAGAGCCGCTCCGGCTATTTTGGGAGCGTGGAGCGTGGTATCTTCAGGCGTATTGCTTGTTGCGTCAGGCCAATCGAATCTTCCGCCTTTCCAGGATGACCGCTCTTGAGGTGACAGAAATCATTTTTCAACCAAGAAACGACCAGACAAGCCAGGACGAAGAAGAAACGCAAGACTTTGAAGGGACACTCGCGCATCTCCGTTTTGATCCGTCCGTAGGGCTGCGTGTGTTGGAGCAATTCCCGGGAGAATGCACACATCACGGTACGCATATCGATTTGCACAAAGTTTTTTATAAGCGAGACTATGCGGTTTCAGTCGTATTAAGTTATGGATCAAAGGTGGAGATTATTTCCCCTGACGACTTAAAGGAAGACATATTGAAAGAAATCAAAGAGATTCAGCAACGCTACCAATAATTTGAGGAGGATGGATAACATGACGATTTTAGTAACGGGTGCAACAGGGACGGTAGGGAGACATGTGGTGGATCAGCTTTTGAAAAAAGGAGTCAAGGTGCGTGCCATTTCGCGAAATCCGGAAAAAGCCGACCTGTCAGCGGGAGTAGAGGTTGTAGCAGGGGACCTTGCTATACCAGAGAGCTTGGAAGCAGCACTGCAAGGTGTAACGGCTCTGCACTTGCTTGCATCTAGCTACACCTTTCAAACCGATCCGAAGGTAGTCGAAATGGCGGAAAGAGCTGGTGTGAAGCGCGTATCCGTATTGGTGAGTGCCACAGAAGGGCCTTTGGAAGAAGCATTGGCAAACAGTGGGATGGAATGGACTCTCCTGAAGCCTGTGGAATTCATGTCCAATGCGATTGTCGATTGGCAGGAATCGATTCGTTTGGAGGGAGTCGTGCGGGAGCCTTTTGGCAACGCTTTAAGCGCCAAAGTACACGAAGCAGATATCGCGAGTGTTTCTGTGGTGGCATTGCTTGAATCGGGACACCATGCGCAAAGTTATTTTCTTACGGGACCAGAGGCGATTACACGCATTGAATCAGTTCAGATAATTTCGAAAATTTTAGAGAGAGAAATTCGATTTGAAGAGCTTACGGAGGAGCAGGCGCGACAGAATTGGAGAGATCAGGGCTATGAAGAGGGAGATATCGACTTTTTCGTAGCCATGGGCAAAAATCCACCTGAAGTGGGTTACACGGTCTTGCCCACGGTGGAGCAAGTGACCGGAAAGCCTGCGAGAACGTTTGCCGAATGGGCATCCGAACATAAAAGCTATTTTGAATAAGGAGAGGCCGCTATGTCATATGCCATTGAAGTCACGAAGCTCAGGAAAACGTTTGGGGATCAAGAGGTGGTCAAAGGAATTGACTTGCATGTAAAAAAAGGGGAGCTGTTCGCTTTGCTCGGCCCGAATGGCGCTGGAAAAACGACAACCATCCATATGCTTTCCACGCTCCTTGCGCCAGACGGAGGAACAGCGCTGGTAGCCGGATGCGATATCGTGAAAAACGCGCAGGCTGTGCGCAAGAAAATAAGCCTGACGGGACAGTTTGCTGCCCTGGACGAAGGATTAACCGGATTGCAAAATTTGATCCTGATTGGCAGATTGTTTGGCTACTCTGCGAGGGAGGCCCGTACAAAAGCAAGCGAGCTGCTTCATACCTTTGGGCTTGCAGATGCCATGGATCGTACGGTAGAAAACTATTCTGGCGGGATGCGGCGACGATTAGATATCGCCGCTAGCGTCCTCACGCAGCCGGAGCTTATTTTTCTGGATGAGCCTACCACGGGTCTCGACCCGCAAAGTCGGCAACAAGTATGGGAAGTCGTCCGTACGCTTTTGAAATCAGGCACCACTGTGCTATTAACGACCCAATATCTAGAAGAAGCCGATCAATTGGCAGACCGGATCGCGGTGATCGATAAAGGAACGATGATTGCAGAAGGGACACCTGAGCAGTTAAAAGCCTCGGTGGGAGGAAAGACGTTGACGGTTCGATTGACCGAACATCTGAACAAGGAATGGACAAGCCGTCTTGTGGAAGAACATCTTCGATTGCCGATTTATCCAGATCAAGATGACCCGCATGTTTTAAGAATCCCGGTAAAAGAAGCGAGTCTGGCAAACCAAGCAATCGGGATGCTTCTGGCTAATGATGTTTCTATCGAGCATTTTTCCCTGAGTGACCCGAGTCTGGAAGAGGTGTTTTTGGCCCTGACTCATGCCGAAAAGAAGGAGGCCATCCTATGAACGCAAGTCATACGCTTAGTACCTTTGCGGCGATCCGCATCTTTATGTGGCGCACATGGCAAAACACGCAGAACAACCTTTTCATATTTTGTATGGATGCGATCCTCTCACCTGTGATGATGCTGCTTATTTTTACTTATTTGTTCGGCGGAGCCATCGCTGGTTCTACGGCAGCGTATCTCCAGTTTTTTCTGCCAGGTGTACTTGTGTTGACCATCCTTCCGATGACGGTCTATAGCGGGACGACCATCTGTCAGGATATTGCGAAGGGCGTTTATAACCGTTTTCGTACCATGCCCTTTTGGCAGCCAGTGTCTGTCATCGGTCCATTACTGACAGATGGACTACGTTATACGATTGCGATACTCGTCGCCTTTGGGACAGGAATGCTGCTTGGGTTTCGTCCAGAAGGCGGCATAATCGGCGCGACACTTGCGATGTTGTATCTCATTTTCTTCGCCTTTAGTGTGAGCTGGATTTTTTCCATGATCGGTATTTTGGCAAAGCGACCGGAGACGGTATCAGGTTCAAGTATGTTTTTTGTGTACCCATTGCTTTTTGCCAGCACGATCTTCGTAGATTCTTCCACCATGCCAAAATGGATGGGGACAATCGTCAATCTCAACCCGATCAGTATCGCAGTAGGGACGGTTCGAGGATTGATGGGGGGAACAGCTAATCTGTCTGATGTTTTGGTTGGAATCGGATTATGTCTACTTCTGATTGTCATCTTTGCTCCGTTAACAATGCGTCTTTATTTGACTAAACCCAATCGATAACGTGCGGATTCAAAGGAAAAGCGTCGACGATCAATGTCGATGCTTTTTATGTATAGTGAAAATTGTGGTATAATCTACCATTAAGATAGAATGGCATAAAATCATTCAGCTTAGAATCGAGAGGAGAAAGTTTCATGAAAGTAAACAAATGCTGGAGCAAACTGACTCGCTGGGCGGGTACAGGTGCACTCAGTTTGGCGCTTTTACTAGGGTATGTGCTTCCAGTCCACGGGCAGACTCCCGTAGCTCCCATAATCAGTCCTTGGTCGGTAACAACGTTGAACGATGGGGAGAAATACGGAATTTTCCCACTGGCGTGGTATGAAGACGGTTCTTTTCAGCAATCGATTCCTGCTGACAAGTTTCTTACCTTGATGGAAGGAACAGCGAAAAAGCTGGATCTTCTGGGACTGAAGAAGAAGAACGCTTCCTTGTCCACTCCGACAGATAAGGTCATTACGAGAGAAGCAGTCATTACTTCTTTGTACAAACTTTTGGCGAACTACGAACTGCCAGCAGCGTTCGAAATGACCGGGGGTAACCCGATTGACTACATGAAGAAAAAAGGTGTGGTCAAAGGGACAAGCGCAGGTCTCGAGTTGAATCAGCCAAGCACGGTTGAACAAGCGACGGTGATGGCGAGCCGACTGGTCGAGTTCGCATACGATACGGTGGGTGGCGGTGCCGAAGGTCTCATGTGGAAAGTGACCAACGGCAAAAACACCATGTACTTGCTTGGCTCGATTCACATGGGGATCGCAGATATGTACCCGATGCAAAAAGACATCCGGGAAGCGTATGAAGAATCGGATGAACTGTGGGTGGAAGCCGATATTATCAACGGTGACAATGACTATCTAACACAAAAGATGGTATATACGGATGGCACCACATTGAAGGATCATGTATCCGCTGAGACGTACCAAAAGGTGCAAAAATTACTTGCCAAGCTGCAACTGCCAGCCAATTCTTTTGACGCCTACAAGCCGTTTGCTGTTTCGTTGTCTGTGCCAACACTTGGTTACGTAGACAGTGAAACGGATGTTCAGTTTGCGTTGCTAACAGGCATCGACAGGTACTTCCTGACGAAGGCGATGCTGGATGAGAAGCCGATCAATGAGCTGGAAGGCATTAAGCTGCAAGCGGACTTGCTGTCAGGTGTACCAGCAGAACAGCAAGAGAAAGAATTGAACATCGTGTTGGATAGCGCTATGGCTGAAAAAGGGCTGGAGGAAAGCGCAAAACTATTAAAAGACATGCAGACAGAATGGGTAGAAGGAGATCTGAATGGCTTTACCCAGATCATGACGACGCATGGCGATTTCGGTGAAGGCGAAGTGAATCAGCGTCTGCTTGGTGAGCGAGATAAAAACATGGCTATGAAACTGGCAGAAGTGTTGGAAAAAGAAGGGGAAACAACTTCCTTTGTCGTGGTAGGTGCTGCTCACTTCTCAATGAAAGGTATGGTTATCGATCATTTGAAAGCCAAGGGCTATCACGTACAACAATTGCAATAAGAGCTAGAATAGGAAGTGTCGGCGCGCAGGCTGGCACTTCTTTTTTGTTTGCTGAAAAATTGCTTACCCTGACAAGTGTTGCTAACAATATCCAGCGAATAGTAAAATTATACTATCTTGGCATACATAGGAGGTATTTTGCGTGGGCTTGTTTGATATGTTTAAGACAGACAAAGGGGAAGAAATGACCCCTCATTTTGGATTCGCATGTTCCTTGCTCTACATGATGAAATCGGATGGAGAAATGGATCACGAGGAAATCGGTCAATTGCTCGCTGTATTGGGCGGCGAAGAAAGCAACGGCGTGATTGGTGTAGGTGCTAATAACAGACAGTTGCTCGATAACGCAATGAAATATACACGCAATAACTCCATCGAGAAATTCCTGAGCGAAGTAACTCCATTGCTTACAGATGCTCAAAAAATGTGCATCCTGGTTAACCTGATCGATTCCTCCCTGGCAGATGGGCAACCTGAGCGTGAAGAACAAGAGTTGTTTGGCAAGTTCTTGACGGCGTTTGGTATTTCGGAAGATCGTTTCCGTCCATTCTTTGAAGTAATCGTGTTGAAAAATGACCGTGGTGTGTTCGTGAATCAAAACCATCCAAAGAACCAGCCAGGTTACAGAGTTACGCTTCCTGTTTAATCTTTGATACGAATTCAGAACCTTCTCATTTGAGAAGGTTTTTTCGTTTTTAGAAAAAGACAGTTCCCCAAAAGAGCAATATAGAAGAAATGTCGCCGCTTTGATTGTGCTACGATCTGCTTAGGAAAAAAATGAAAGGTGGGACCCCCATGCGGAGTCAAATTTCCAAAACACGTCTTTGGATTGCACGGATTATGAGCGGACTTGTCATTCTTTTTATGCTTTTTGACGGTGTATTCAAACTCATCCAACCTGCTCCTGTCGTAGAGGGAACCCTCGTACTTGGCTATGCGGAGCATCACATTGGCTTAATTGGAATTCTCGCCCTTGTATCAACGGTGTTGTATGCTATTCCCCGTACAGCAGTTTTGGGTGCGCTTCTGTTGACTGGATTTTTCGGTGGGGTCATTGCTACCCAGATCCGTGTAGATGCACCACTCTTTTCCCATACGCTGTTTGCTGTCTACCTTGCTATTTTGATGTGGGGCGGATTGTGGCTGCGGGATGAGCGAGTGCGAAAACTGCTGTTCACGGTCAAAGAAGAAAAGTGATAAACCGCCAGCAAGGGATACGAACAACCATTGAAACTGCCAATCGTTGACAGATAAAATTGCATGTGGTAGGATGGTCACAACTTTATCAGGGACGGAGGGTTACGTGTGGCAAATTAATTTTTCGATACTTTATTCGCACAACACAATCGATGAAATAGTGAGAAAAGGCTATGTTGTGTGCATACGAATCGGAAAATGGATTGCCGCTACGGTAACCCAATTGAATCATGGACAAATGGGAGTGAGGAAGGCAAGCGTGATGACCTCCTTTCTTTGCATGATCTGTGAAGAGAATGGAACCAAGCCTGTACAATCAGATACTGGCATCTGATGTACGTGGTTTTCGTTTCTTCTTCCTTTTTCGATGACGTAAGCACAGGCAGCCTAGCCTGTGTTTTTTTATTTTCGTTCGTTGAGGAGGAAAACTTACAATGGCAGAACAGATTTTAAAAGTAAACGGTGTGGAAATATGTGCGGAAAGCTTTGGAAAGCCGACAGATCCGGCGATTTTGCTGATTATGGGAGCCCAGATGTCCATGCTTTGGTGGGAAGAAGAATTTTGTCAGAGAATAGCCGATGCTGGACGCTTTGTTATTCGTTTTGATAATCGGGATGTCGGACGCTCCACGACCTACGAGGTTGGTCAACCGGGTTATACGTTTGAAGATATGGCGGATGATGCGGTTCACGTCCTTGATGCATTCGGCGTACAGCAGGCGCACTTCGTTGGTATGTCAATGGGCGGAATGTTGACACAAATGATTGCATTGCGGCATCCTGAAAGAGTTCAAACAATCACATTGCACGCAACGTCCAATTTTGCTCCTGGCCTACCACCAATCGATGAGAAGCTGATGGAGTTTTTCAGCAAGATGGGGGAGATCAACTGGGAGGATGAACAAGAGGTTTTAGCAGCGGCAGTGGCGAGTTCGAAAGTTTTGATCGGCTCCAAGCATCCTTTTGACGAGGCCCGTGTTCGTGAATTGGCGCAAATCGATATCGCCAGAAGCAACCATTATGCGAGTAGAAACAATCACGCCTTTGTGACGGCCAGTGAACCGTACTTGTTGCGGACAGCGGAAATCGCTGTACCAGCTCTCGTAATTCACGGTACAGAAGACTTGCTCATCCCTTTCGCGCATGCGCTACATCTTGCGAACACCATTCCGGGAGCAGTCTTGCTCACGTTGGAAGGGACAGGGCATGAGCTTCCACATGGGGATTGGGATGTCGTTATCGAAGCGATTTTGAAACATACGCATACGCAAGAAAAGGAAGCGTAATGACACTCCTTCTCTTCGCAGAGCGCAAGGTTCAAAATCGAAGAGGGGAACGAAAAAAACGGAGCGGAAAACAGGAAGTAACCCTGCTTTCTCTCCGTTTTTTGTAGCGGAATGGGGTATTTCCTTCTGTGGAAGGAAACAGCACGATATTTATGGAATCGTTTTCGCTTATGCTCTCGGGCTAACGAGAATTTTCACCTGGTTTTTCTCTTTCAGCAGGGCTTCAAAACCATGCTCCACGATGTCGTCGAGCTTGATGCGCTGTGTGACCAGCTTGTCTGCTGGGAAAAAGCCTTTTTCCATCAGGCTGATGACGGCAGGGAATACGTCACGGTAGCCGATAATGCCTGTCATATTGCGTTCTTTCATGACGATGTGATTCGGTTTGATTGACGCTTCTCTTTCGAAGATGCTGACGATCATGATTTGTCCAGCGATTTTGGTAGATTCGATGGCTTGCGTGAGGACAGGAGGCACGCCTGTGACTTCAAAGGCGATATCTGCGCCGCCATTTGTCCGGTTGTGAATTTCCTGGACTACGTCGTATTCTTTTGGATCGATGACGATGGCGCCTAGCTCAGTTGCCTTGTTTTTGCGTTCAGGGGACAGCTCCACTGCATAAATCTCAGCCGCACCTGCTGCTTTTAGTGCTTCGATGACAAGCAAGCCGATAGGACCGGCGCCGAATACGACAGCTTTGTCACCAGCTTTCAACTGACTCGAGCGAACTGCATAAAGGGCTACGGCAGATGGCTCCACAAGAGCGCCTTGCTCATAAGAGAGACTGTCTGGGATTTTGTGGACCATGTGCTCATCGCAAGCCACGTATTCCGAGAAGCCGCCACCACCGCCGGCCAAACCAAGGAAGCCCATTTTTTCGCAAAGATTGTATTTGCCTTGTCTGCACGCAGCGCATGTTCCGCAAGCGAAAACCGGCTCGACAACGACGCGATCGCCAACCTTGATAGTGGTTACGCCTTCCCCGATTTCCACTACTTGTCCGGAAAATTCATGCCCCATTACGATCGGGGCTTTTTCGCCTGTAAGAGGATGTTCAGCTCCCTGTGGGATGAAGATCGGGCCAGCTACGTATTCGTGCAAGTCGCTTCCGCAAATACCGCACCACTCGACTCTGATTTTCACTTTACCTTTGGATGCAATCGGTTCCGAAATGGTTTCCAAACGGAGGTCTTTCAAACCGTGCCAACGTAATGCTTTCATATCTGCCATCTCCTCGTTCGATTTGGTTTCTATATGAAATTCAGCAAGTAAAATAGGAAACGTTTCCGAAAACAATATGCCATAGGTTTTGCATCTTGTCAATTTGATTTCCTTGGCAAGAGTTGAGGGTGGTGTGCAATCGTTTGAGGAGAGGATGTTGATTCTGGCTAAGTTGAGAAGATGTACACGTGTTGTGCAACAGGTACGGAGTTGCCTGCCATGTTTTGCTCACGCCTCGTTACCATTGGTTTTGTGTATGCTATAATAGCGGTAGGAAACCATATTTTAGCTCGGAAACATAGAAAACGATTCCGATATGGAAAGGAAAGCAAGGCGTTGGATACCAAAAATAAAGTGACAATAGAAGACGTTGCGAAGAAGGCTGGCGTAGGAATTGCAACGGTATCGAGGGCCATCAATGACAGCGGGGGAATCAGTCCGAAGACGAAAGCGTTGATTCTTGAGGTGATCGATGAGCTGGGTTTTATTCCGAACACTTCTGCACAAAGTCTAAAGGTGCGCCAAACCTATCAAATCGCACTGGCTGTTCCTGACATTCGCAATGCAATTATTCCAGATATCGCCTGGTCAGTCGAGCAAGCGGCCAAGCAGCATGGCTACCGCGTCGTACAAATTAATACAGCAGGAAATGCCCGAATGGAGCTTGAGACTGTGCGTGAGGTCAAAAAGCTGCATGTAGATGGGTTAATTATCATGCCGCTCGCCTATCCGAAGACATTGGTCCAGATGATTAACAAAGCGAGTGTTCCGGTTTCGATTATTAATTATGGAAAAAGGCTCGAGGACAATGTGAAAGCAGATGTGGTCAGCATGGCCCGTCAAGAGGGTCGACTCGTCATGGAGCATCTGATCAAAATTGGCCGTACGCGAATCGCTTACGCAGGTGCGCCGAAGGACAAGATCGAGGAGCGGTATTTTGCCTATGAGGCGTCGCTTCAGCACGTCGATCCTTCGCTAGTGTATTTTGGTGAGGACTTCTCGTTTGAGACGGGGCTTCGCGCTGCGGATTACTTTTATAGCCTGAAAAACATGCCAGACGCTATCTATGCGGTCAATGACATGGTGGCCATCGGGATTGTGAATCGTTTCAAGGAGCTCGGCGTCCGCGTGCCAGAAGATGTCGCGGTCGTGGGAATCGATAACAATGTGTGGACGACAATTACGACTCCGCAGATCAGTTCTGTTTCGATCATGGGGGAAGAGGTGGCACGGCTGGCGACTGAGCTTTTGCTGAAACGGATTCGAGAGCAGGGGGCAGGCGCGTACGAGCGCGTGCAGTTCGAGCCACGGCTGATTGTAAGGGAGTCCAGTGTGGCGGTTATCCGTAAATCCTCGTTGGATACGTAGAGCATTTTCAGAAGAAAAGCCGAGTGAATGACAGGTGATCGGTGATGATACCTGGCGTTTCCTCGGCTTTGTGTTTAAGGCAATATGGCAAACGAACGAACAGGAAATCCGGAGGCTTTTTCAGGCTTTGGTGTAATGTTTACAATGACAGCACCTTTGGCCGGAAGCTTGTCGAGATTTTTGAGCAGCTCAACTTGATAGGTGTCTTGATCGAGCACGAAATATTCACCCAAAAGCGCCCCGTTTTTTCGGTAATCGATCGTCGCATCCGTATCGAAGGTTTCGTGACCGACTGCTTTGATTTGTCTTTCCGTGAATAAAAATTGTAAAGCCTCCAAAGACCAGCCCGGAGCGTGGTTGTTGCCATCTGCATCCTTATTGTTGAAGGTTTCCACATCTGGCCAGCGTTTGCTCCAATCTGTGCGCAAGGCGACGAAGGAACCGCTCTCGATTTGTCCATGCTCGGTTTCAAAACGCAAGATGTCTTCCACGGAAAGCGAATAGTCGTTGTTGGCTTCCGCCTCTTTTGATTTGTCGATGACGACGAGCGGCAATACGAGTTCCTTCAGCTCGATCTCGTCCAGGTAACGCTTGTTGCGCACAAAGTGAATCGGTGCATCCAAGTGCGTACCGTACTGTCCAGGAAAAGAGAAGCGCTGGGCAAAGAAGCCGTCGTCATGTGTGAACAACGTTTGGAATTCGGCGGCGTCAAAGGCATGGAAGTGCGGAGATTCCGGACCGAATGTGTGCGTGAGATCTACCCATTCCTTTTGTTTTAACAGGGTAATTGCTTGAATCAAATCGTTTGCCATGTACCCACCTCGTTAATGATTTTAGAATTTTCGCACTTGTACAACCAAGTTTATCCAATACTTTATCGGTTCTAATTCCGAGTGTCAATATCGCAATAATATGAATGAATGGTTTAACGCAAAATAGCAATCGGGAAGAAGCCTTTGTGCATGATTCTGCTATTCTTAAAGGAGAAGAATGAGTATCATCCAAACAAAACGCGAAGGAGAAATTCCCATGACAAAAGAGCTTTGGATCAATTTGCCCGTCAAGGACCTCGAAAAGTCCAAATCGTTTTTTGCCGCACTCGGATTCTCTTTTCATCCTCGCCATGAGAACAGCAAAGATATGGCGGGCTTGGTGATTGGCGAAAAAAACATGCTCATCATGCTGTTCCCGGAGGCTACCTTCCAAACGTTTACGCAAAATGAGCTGGCAGATACGAAGCGTGGAACAGAAGTGTTGTTTTCGATCGATGCCGAGAGCAGGGAAGAAGTGGATGAGTTGATGCGTCAGGTGGTAGAGGCTGGGGGCACTGTTTTCAGTGAGCCGCGGGAGCATGGTCCGGGGATGTACGGAGCAGGCTTCGCTGATTTGGATGGTCATCGGTGGAATGTGCTGTATATGGATATGAGACTGATATCGACAGAATAGAGAATCGTACCCCTGAGAAATCAGGGGTTTTTGCATGAACAAGTAAAAAATTCATGTTCTATTAAGGTTGTATAGAAATGCGATTAAGATTGGTCGTTTACTCTTTTAGAGAAGGAAATAAGGGTAAAGGAGAGGAGCAATCTTATGAAAATGTTTTCGAAGTTACAGACATTAATGGCGACTGTACTTGTAACTACTATGAGCGTCAGCCTTGTAAGCGGAGTTGTTTCTCCAACCAAAGTGTTCGCATCTTCTGTATCTGGGCCGGATGATCCGAGAGAGGTAGAGCAATTTGCAGATGAATTTTTTAACCAGTCAGAAATTAAGAACAACATGGCAGGAGCTACGTTTGTAGTTGTAAAAGGAGACAAGGTTCTTTTTAAAAAAGGGTATGGATATGCGGATGTAGAGAAGAAGATTCCGGTCGATCCTGATCGGACTGTATTCCGTGTAGCGTCAGTATCCAAGGTTATTACAGCTACAGCCGTTATGCAATTGGCGGAGCAAGGAAAAATAGATTTGAACAAAGATGTATCCGCATATATGGGGGGTGCCCAGATTCCGAATAAGACAGGCACTCCTCTTACAATGAAACATCTGTTAACGAACTCCACTGGATTTGACTTTGGAGACACTTCTGACGGTTCAACAACCGACTTGAAACGGGAGGTTTCTTTAAAGAAATTCGTTATGGACAATCTCCCAAATGTCATTCGCAAGCCAGGAGAGTTTTACAGATATGACAACCTCGGCTTCACCATTCAAGGTTATGTTGTAGAACAAGTAGCAGGAAAACCATTTGGAGAATACGTGCAGGAACGCATCTTTAAGCCACTTGGCATGGAAAATAGTGATTTTCGACTGACGCCATCAATAGTCAAAGAGTTGGCTGTGCCTTATAATCTTATCGGACAGCCGATCCCGACTTATGCAATGGTACCAACTGAGCTTCCTGATGGTGGAATGCTCTCAACTGGTTCTGATATGGCTAAATTCATGATTGCTCATCTCAATAAAGGAAAGCTTGGGAATGCGACGATTATGGAAGAAGAAACGGCGGCAGAAATGCAGAGACCTCATCTTTCCGTGCATCCAAAGCTGAATAACATGGCGCTTGGTTTCGAATATGCCAACCAGCAAAATTACAATGGACAATATGTTATTGAAAAAGCAGGGGATTTACAAGGATACCATACCGGGATGTGGTTGATCCCGGAAGAAAAAGTGGGAGTATTTGTTACAGTCAATAAGGACTACGAAATTCGTATACCTTTGATTAAAGCGTTTATGGATCATTACTACCCGAAAAATGAGCAGAAAAGGGGAGCGTTTGCGTTAGCGAAACAAGAACTCACGAAGTTTGAAGGGACATACAGCGATTTGCGAAACCGGATGTGGACGACTCGTATACGTGCTGAAGGCGGCAAACTCATTGTAAAAGACTCGCTGGGAGAACATGTCCTATATGAGGTGGAGCCACTCTTATTCCAGGATGAACAAGGTAGTAAAGCTGCTTTTAAGCTGAACGATCACGGAGATGTGCAGGCTTTCTATTACGAGTTAAAATCAGATAGTTGGGCAGAAAAAATGCCTGAGTCGCAACGTTATCAGGATGTGGAGAATGACCATCCATATGCGTCCTATATTTATCACCTGAGGCAGATCGGTGTCTTTGCTGATATGGAAGGAGACAATCGCTTTTCGCCCGAACGACAGATAACAAAAGGAGAGTTTGTTGGCTGGTTCATCAAGTGGAGTGGCATTGCCCCATCAAAGCATAAACCGATTTACAAGGATCTTTCAGGTAACAAGTATGCGCGGGAAATTCAAGCAGCTTACGAGTTAGGTTTACTAAAAGCATCTGTTGATGGCAAATTTTATCCGAACGAGCCATTGACGCGTCAAGAAGCAGCAACCATCGTATGGCGCATGGCATTTGGCTATCTTCATGCAGAGCCGAAAAAAGCCAAGTTGAGTGGTAGGACAGATGCTTGGGCTTTAGAGGGAGTCCATTTCGTAGTGGCAAAAGGATTATACGGACCAGAAGTGGTGAAAGGCAGAGATGGCAGTCTCGATTATAAATCAGAGCAGCTGATGGTAAGGAAAGAAGCGGCTGCGTTACTATCTCGGTTCGCAGACCAATTATTTTAGTGTACAACAAGCCGTGATTTCTTGTTTGTGCTTCGTTGAGACATGAGGCGATGGAGGGAAGTACAATCAAAACGATACTGATCATCGACGATGAAGCACAAATTCGTGAACTACTCAGTATTTATTTGAAAAATTACGGGTTTGCTACTTATGAAGCAGGTAATGGGGTTGATGCGCTGGCTGTATTCTCAAACGTGCAAATCGATCTGGTTATTGCTGATATTATGATGCCGATGATGGATGGATACGAGTTATTAAAAAAGATGCGACATATTTCCGAAGTTCCGTTTTTGTTCCTGTCCGCGAAATCGGACGATATGGATAAAATTATTGGACTGCAGCTTGGCGCTGACGACTATGTGGGGAAGCCTTTTAACCCCATAGAAGTCGTCAGCAGAGTTCAAGCGTTATTCAGAAGAATGGATGTATTTTCTAAAGGTGAAAAGCAGAACCATGAAATCATACAAATTGGTGATGTCATGCTCGATTTGGTGAGCTGTAAGCTGTACAAAAGTGGACAGCAGAAAGAAGTGACATCGTACGAGTTCAAGATTTTGTCTTTACTGATGAAGCATGCGGGGAGAGTTTTTACAAAAGCATCCATTTACGAGCATGTTTGGGGGCAGGAATACATAGGGGATGAAAACCTCATCATGGTCTATATCAGCAAACTCAGGGAGAAGATTGAGGATAACCCAAGAAAGCCAGTTTATCTTATTACGATCAGGGGGTTAGGCTACCGTTTTGAAAAAAAATGAGAGCATCCCCGACAAGCGGCCGTTAAAACAACTGTTTTTTCGGCACTATGTTGTGATAAGCGGTTTGTTCTTATGCACGATTATGATTGCTCTTTTGGGGACAGACCTGTTGATGGACAACTATTTTGATAAATCTCCTGATTTGACCCGAGTGGACGGCAGTAAAATATACCAGTACCCTTTTGAAAAGATTGATGGTCGGTTGTTAGACGAGTACGGCGGCTGGTTCGAGATCGTGGATGAATCGGGGACAGTCATCTATGTAAAAGGCAACAAGGAAGACAATATCATGACATATAACGATGGAATGCTGTACGCTAAAGTGGACATACTGCGAAATGATGATTCAATTTTCTACCATGCCTATCAAGCGCAAGGGCCAGAGGGTGAAAACTATGTTCTGTTATGGAAAATTCCTGAGCGGTCGGAAATTATATCATTGGCGCTTGGAATCTTAATAGCGTTGTTTGTCGTTCTGTTGTTCATCGCCCTTTATTTCTACACCCGGTACTCCGTCTTGCAGATGAAGAAGCCTCTCCGGCAAATTGTAGAGGGCATTAAAGAGATGGAAGGCTTCAATTATCAGAAGAGGCTTACATTTTCGGCTGAAATGGAATTTGCAGAAATCCGAGAAGCATTTAACGGAATGGCAGAACGACTACAGCAGACCTCTGCAGAGAAAGAAGCGGTAGCGAACAACAAAAGAAACATGCTGTTGCATTTGTCTCATGATCTGAAAACACCGATTACCTCTGTATTCGGGTATTCTCAGTTGTTGCTGGATAGGCCGGAGCTAGAAGAAGAGCAAAGGCGTCAGTATGTTCAATATATTAACGACAAATCGTCTTATATGGCCCATTTGATTCAAAATTTGTTCGAACTGGCAAAGCTGGAAGACCAGCACGTGAGACTGGATCAAGAAAAGGTGAATATTAGTAAGTGGTTTATGCAACTTGTTGCGGAATTTTATCCGGAAATAGAAGATAGGGGATTTCAGTTGGAAGTGAAAATTCCAGAGGAGCCGCTGTTTGTCATGTTCGACAAAATGCATATGAACCGCGTTATTACGAATTTGATCGGTAACTCGCTAAAACATAATCCGCCGGGAACGCAGCTATTCGTTTCATGCGAGAAAATAGAGACCGGCGTTGTTCTGTGGTTGGGTGATAACGGTACAGGTGTTCAAGAGAATGTTAGGGAACACATTTTTGAAGAGTTCATAAAAGGGAGTAATCCTGTGAAAGATAGCACCGGACTCGGTCTAGCCATTTGTAAAAAAATTATAACGTTACATCAGGGGACCATTCATTTGGAAAGAAATCAACGGTATACGACTCTTTTTAAAATAACTTTGCCTCTTGAATGAGAGGTTGGCTGTCACGACGGTCGTTTTTATCATCTATTAGTGCGTTAGGTGGTACAGGCTGGGTGCTTTGTTTTTAGTGAGCCTCGGGAGCAGTGTCCGGGAATGTATGGGGCGGGGTTCGCTGATTTGGATGGTCATCGCTGGACTGTGCTGTATATGGATATGAGCAAAATATAGATGGAGTAAAGGTACAATGACTGGAAAAGGAGCCTTCCAAATGGGGGCTCCTTTTCCAAAATGAGAGTGTGGGCGCGGATTATTTACTCGTATAAGTTGAGAGAGAACCGTCCGCTAATAAGACGTTGTAAGTACGGTGTAGCATCACCACTGCCTCCGCTCGTGTGAGTGGATCGTGTACAGCTATACACTACACAGGCTGATGTCAGGAAGAGATGCAAATGGTATGCTGGAGGGGTAAGGCAGGATTGGAGAAGGGGATGGTGTTATGAAAAGGACACGCAAAATCACCTCCTAAAATCATCATGTTTTCGATTTTAGGAGGGATACCCAATGAAATTTCAGCGAATCGATCTAAATAATTGGAGCAGAAAGCCTTATTTCGAGCATTATCTGAACCGAGTGAATTGCACCTTCAGTATGACTGCCAATATAGATATAACGGAATTGCTCCCCGCTCTACGGCAAAAGGGGATGAAGCTGTATCCGGCTTTTCTGTATATGGTGACAAATGTTGTCAATGCGCATCGTGAATTTCGAACTTCCTTTCATGCGAATGGCGAGTTGGGCTATTGGGAGAGCATGATACCCAGCTATACTTTTTTTCACCAGGACGATCAAACTTTTTCTACGATGTGGACGGAATTCGCTGACGAGTTCCCTATTTTTTATCAAAATTACGTAGCGGATATGAAACAGTACGGGGACAACAAAGGTCTTGTGGCGAAAGAACTGGAACCGCCTTATACGTTCCCTGTCTCGTGTATTCCCTGGGTTAGCTTCAGTGGATTTAATCTGAATATCTCGGGAGATGGGCGGTATTTGCTTCCAATCATTACAAGTGGAAAGTATTTCGAGCAAGAAGGCAAAACGTTATTGCCTGTTTCTTTACAAGTCCATCATGCGGTTTGTGATGGCTATCACGCCAGTCTGTTCATCAATGACTTGCAAAATTGGGCAACAACTTACAAGGAATGGTTAGGTGTCGAGTGAATTGGCTCGTTTGGTATGCTTCTCCTTCCTAATCTCTTCCAATCATTTATAATAACGATAGGAGAATTGGGAGGAGAAGGAATGAATAAAGAATTGGTAGGGAAAATCTTCGGCTGTATCGTTTTGGGTGCGATTATCACTGTGATCGGAGTCGTGGCGGTGGTGATGACTGCCCTGAACGCAGAGGGAAGAGTTTATTCCCTTCTTGTCGCTGTCACAACAGTTGTTTTTATCATTTACATCATCGGACAAATGTTCGCCCCACAAAAGAGTCGGTTATGGAACCGAGCCCTCTTTGTTTATTTTCTCTTTTGTACGCTGCCCGTTGCAGGATATGAGATCAGCAGCTATTACCATAACAGCATTCCTGTGGTCAGTGAGGCAGAGGTCGATCTGGAACAGTATAAACCGTTTGGTGCAGACTCTAAAATTCAAAAGCTTGATCAACCTGCGACACTGTCGTTACAGTCTGATTTGCCCAAAATAGATGGGGCGACGGCTTTATATCCGCTGTACGCTTCCTTTGTGCAGGCTGTTTATCCCGAGAAAGATTACGACCTTTACGACAGCGAAGTCATGGTAAGTAAGACGCCAAATGCGTACGAAAACTTACTGGATGGAAAAGTCGATATCATCTTTGCAGCAGGTCCTTCTGAGGAACAGCTTTTAGCAGCAAAAGAAAAAGGCGTAGAGCTAAAACTGACACCAATCGGAAGAGAAGCCTTTGTCTTTTTTGTCCATGCAGAGAATTCTGTTCAGGGTCTCACTACCCAGCAGATTCGGGGTATCTATGCGGGAGACATCATTTCCTGGGATGAAGTCGGGGGCGGGTATGAGTTTATTCGCGCCTTTCAGCGTCCTGAAAATAGCGGAAGTCAGACGATGCTCCAGAAGATCATGGGAGATAAAGAGCTCATGACCGCGCCGCAAGAAGACGTGGTAACAGGAATGGGTGGAATCATCGAGCAAACAGCCAACTACAAAAATTATTCGAATGCCATCGGTTACTCGTTCTTGTTTTATGCCACGGAGATGGTGCGAAATGGAAACATTCGTCTACTCGCAATAGATGGGGTAACGCCTAATAAGGAAACGATAAAAAACAGAGCGTATCCGTTTGCGGCCGAGTTTTATGCAGTGACTGCTGGGACGGACAATCCGAATGCAGAGAAACTGATCGAATGGATTTTGTCTCCACAGGGACAAGAATTAGTAGAAAAAACGGGTTATATTCCAGTGAAATAATAAGTAGCAAGTAAAGGAGACCCTTGGGCAATTGACCCGAGGGTTTCTGTTTCTCTCCATCTTCATTCTCAAGCTCTTGAACTTTACTTACTTAACATAGGTATTTCTCCAAGCAGTTTCTTCAAGTTAATAGAATCCCAGGGCATATGCTCAGTAATACCTAATCCAACTACATCTGTTTCTTCAGATAGTTCTTTCATCAGATGAAGTAGTTGAGGGATTTGCATTGTTCCTGCTGTTTTAATACCTAGCCTTTGAATGATTTCTGAATCTTACTCTGTAGGAGCTTCTAATCCCGCCATAAAGATATTTTCAGGCTTTAGAGGGATTTCCACATGTTTTGCGAACTCTTCATCTCCTTCTCCCAAAAGATTCCCAAGAGGTAATGTATGTCCGTAGTCATACCCAACAATCCTAACCAAATCACTGTGAGCATCAATGATATGATGAGCAGCCTCTACTTGTTCAAGTAGTTGTTTTCTCCCATAAATACCGTTCTCGTTTTCAAGCGGAGTTCCATCATAAGCTCGAACTGGTATATGAATAAGCGGTTGATCATTGTCCGGAGCTAGCCACGCAAGCAACTCGGCTCCAAGAGAGTAGTTAGGGTTATTTCCCCCTTGCCATTGCGCCATTAACAGGCGTATTGTTTTTTTCGTAATGGTTGTCTCTCCTTTTCTTCAAAGTAAGGCTAGTATAGACTGACCAAAAATAAATAAGTAGTACGCTCTTTAATGATAGGTACTATCGAAAAGGATAGTGTAACTTGAACAGCTAGTTCATATTGACAGAAAAATCTAAGACTGTTATAAAAATAGTAAATAGCACTCGCGAGACGAGAGTGCTAAAATTGAAGAGGAATACATAAGAAGTCCGGAAGGGTGGGTATTTCATGGAAAAAAAGCAGTTCCAAGCAGAATCTACACGTTTGTTGGAAATGATGATCCATTCTATTTACACACAAAAGGAAATCTTTTTGCGTGAGTTGATTTCCAATTCTAGTGATGCGATTGACAAAATGTACTACAAATCGCTCGTCGATGATCAATTGGTGTTTGATAAAGAGAACTATTTCATCAAAATAGCGGTTAACAAAGATACCAGAACTTTGACCCTGACAGATACCGGGATCGGCATGACGCAGGATGAACTGGAAAATAATCTGGGTGTCATTGCGAAGAGCGGCTCGTTGGCGTTCAAAAAAGAAAACGACGCAAAGGATGGCTACAACATCATTGGTCAATTCGGCGTAGGCTTCTACTCGGCTTTCATGGTTGCCGACAAGGTTACGGTCATCAGTAAGGCACTGGGCAGCGACAGTGGATACAAATGGGAGTCCAGCGGTGCGGATGGCTACACGATCGAGCCTTATCACAAAGATTCTGTCGGGACCGAAATCATTCTCGAAATCAAGGAGAATACAGAAGAAGAGAACTACGATGAGTTTTTGGAAGAGTACCGTTTAAAAGCGATTATCAAAAAGTACTCTGACTTTATTCGTTACCCGATCAAAATGGACGTTACGCAGCATAAGCCAAAAGAGGGCAGCGAAAACGAGTATGAACAAGTGACGGAAGAACAAATTGTGAACAGCATGGTTCCGATTTGGCGAAAAAATAAAAGCGAGCTGACGACTGAGGATTACGAGCAGTTTTATGCGAGCAAGCATTACGGCTTCGACAAGCCGCTGGCGCACATTCACATCAGTGCAGATGGAGCCGTTGTTTATCAGGCGATTTTGTACATCCCGGAGAGCATGCCATTTGATTATTACTCGAAGGAGTACGAAAAAGGTCTGGAGCTGTATGCCAACGGTGTACTGATCATGAACAAATGCGCGGACCTGCTTCCAGACTACTTCAGCTTTGTCAAAGGGATGGTTGACTCCGAGAGCCTGTCGCTCAACATTTCCCGTGAGATGCTCCAGCATGACCGTCAATTGAAGCTGATTGCGAAAAACATCACGAGCAAAATCAAAAGCCAGTTGCAAAGCTTGCTGAAAACAGAGCGGGAAAAATACGAGCTGTTCTACAATTCATTTGGCAGACAGCTAAAATACGGCATGTACAGCGACTACGGAACGCATAAAGAAACGCTGCAAGACCTGTTGATGTTCTACTCTTCCAAAGAGAAAAAGCTGGTGACGCTAGAAGAGTACGTTGAGAGAATGCCAGAAGATCAAAAGTACATCTACTATGCATCCGGCGAGTCGATCGAACGAATCGAAAAGCTGCCGCAAACAGAGCTCGTATCCGAGAAAGGCTACGAAATCCTGTACTTCACAGATGACGTCGATGAGTTCGCGATCAAAATGATGATGAACTACAAGGAAAAAGAATTCAAATCGGTATCGAGCGGCGATTTGGGAATCGAACCGGGCGAAGAAGAAAAAGCAGCCGAAGCCGAAAACGAGAACAACAAAGAGCTGTTCGACTATATGGCATCGCTGCTCGAAGGAAAAGTTAAAGCCGTAAAAGCTTCCAAGCGTTTGAAGTCACACCCTGTCTGCTTGTCGACAGAGGGTGATGTGACGATTGAAATGGAAAAAATCTTGAATGCGATGCCGAACAATCCGAATGTGAAGGCGGACAAGGTACTGGAGATCAATGTGAACCATGCGGTATTCCAGTCATTGAAAGGTGCCTTTGACACGGACAAGGAAAAGGTCAATCTGTATACCGCCCTCCTGTACAATCAGGCTCTCTTGATCGAAGGCTTGCCGATTCAAGACCCGGTGGAGTTTACGAACGACATTTGCAAAGTGATGGTGTAAGGCAAAACAGGGGATGCGATTCCAGCATCCTCTTTTTTTTCGCATTGATTTTCCCAATACAAGAGATTTATGATGGAACGCAAGGATATACATAAAGAGAGGAGAGTAGAACCTATGTGGAATCCGTTGGAAGTAAAAGATCTCATCACCAGTGCAGAAGAGCTGAAAAGCCTTGTAGGAGAACCGCACGAGGCGGTTGTGAAAAAAAGCATCGCGCAGGTAGAGTCGCATGTGATCCATTACGTGTCCATGTCGCCGTTGTTTTTCTTGTCTACAGCAGATTCTTCAGGCAGATGTGACGTTTCCCCGCGAGGCGACGAGCCGGGCTTCGTTAAAGTGCTGGATGAGCACCATATTATTTTTCCAGAGCGAATGGGGAACAGACGGGTCGACTCTTTACTGAATATCATCGCAAATCCGCAGGTGGGTATGATTTTCCTGATTCCTGGTCTGGAAGAAGTGTTGAGAATTAACGGATCAGCCCGGATTACAAAAGATACAGAGCTACTCGCCGCGCAAGAATGGAAGGGCAAAACAAGCGGCATAGGCGTGATCGTGAAGGTAGAGGAGTGCTTCCTCCATTGCCCGCGCGCATTTAAACAAGCAGGCCTGTGGAAGACGGATTCATGGCCAGAAAAAGAGGCGATGCCTTCGATGCTGGAAATGTTTCGCGCTCATTTGAAAATAAATGGCGTTCATTTGAATGAAAAAGAATAAGAAAGAAAAAACCTTGAAAATGCTTCAAGGTTTTTTTTCGTCCAAACGAGCTTGGCAAGAAGCCGAACCGAGCCATGTATGTGGATTGCCGGCCCAGCACCAGCCTAGCTTTGGTTTATTTTCGCTGATCCACATGGCCGTTACGCGTCGGTCGCCACAACGGGAGCCGAGCAGTGAAAAGCCGTTATTTTTCTTTACCCGATCCGGGAAGTGAGTGATCAGGGCAATCCCTTCCTCCAGTGTGAGAGGGGAACGCTGTTGCTCCAAGAGGATGGGCATAGCGTCATTAGGTGTGATGTTCAGCGTCTCTTTTCCCGTATCTATTCCGGTCATCAGGTAAGCCATTCCTGTAGGAATCTCGATGCCCTCGATAGGTGTAAACCGCCGGATTTCTTCTGCATCCATGACACTGAAGCCAGCTTTCTTTTTCCGCTCGATGGCTTGCATCGCTTTTTCTCCGTCGAACCAATCACCTTTCACAACGAGAACAAAGGGGACGAGGCCCTCTTGCTGGTCGTCTTCTCGTATGGGGAGAGCTTCTGCCAGTGGTTGCAGCGGGGCCAGATTTTTCCTAAACTCATCTGCTGTCATGCCCGCCATTTCAGGATAGCCCTTTTGAATGAGCGTTGTCAGTTGCCGTTCGAATTCAGCTTTGTGCATGGGGTAATGCGCCTCCTTCCACTTGTCACATTCATCTTACAACATTGGTGCTAATTAAAAGGTTTACCCAAAAGAAAAGGAATAAAGCAGATTCGGATTGAAGTAACTTTATAACTAAGCTTTAATCTTTATGGAAGAAAATCAGGAAGGAGGCTAGCTGCCATGCGTCCCATTGATATTGCACGTAAGCTAAAGCTGAGTACAAGTGCCTTGCGCAATTATGAAGCGCATGGGCTGGTTCCGCCTGTGGAGCGGTCAGAGAGCGGCTACAGGAAGTATACGGAGGAACACGTCGCTTATTTTACATGTATTCAAGCCATGTCTCCTGGCTTTGGGATGGAAGTTACGGCGCAGGTGGTGCGGCTGATCCAGGATAGACAGTTGCAGGCTGCTATGTGGCGTGTGAATGAGGTACAGGCTCATTTGCAACGGGACAAGCAGTTAGCCGAGCGAAACGTGGCAATGCTTGAAGACAGGCAAGCAGGGAAGGGGGAGGAAGCTGGAAGCAGCGAATGGATGACGATTGGAGAGGTAGCAACTATGACTTCATTGCCCAGCTCAACCATCCGCCACTGGGAGAAGGTTGGACTCATTACGACATCCCGCGATGAGAAAAATGGCTACCGTCTCTTCAATCGCTCGCAAATCCGCAAAATCATGCTGCTGCGTACGCTGCGACCTGCTGTCTATTCCTTATCGGTTGTGGAGCTAAAGGATGCCATCACGAACATGAATGAAGAGGATGTGAGAGAGGCGCGAAACATTGCTTTGGAAACGTTGCGCTATCTGGATCAGATGAATCTCGTACAAACGCGTGGGGTTTTCTATTTCTATCAATTATGCAAAGTGGTTAAGTTGGTCGAAGAATGAGATGCCAAAAGAGAAAACCCTCTCCTGCACATTCGCAAAAGAGGGGATGTCATCGTTATTCCACAAACAGTGATACTCGCTCAAATCCCGCATCTGAAATGCGAATCAAGCCCGTATCCGATATGTGCAAGGTCGGAATGACGACCAGAGCAAGCAAGGACAACGTCATAAAGGCGTAGTTCATCGTGCAGCCCGCCTTCACCAAGGCTTGGCTAATTTCCATGGATTGCTGCACAACTGTTTCATAAGGCTCGGTCGACATCAGTCCAGCTAACCGCAGCGGAAGCTCCACAATTTCGCCGTCTCCAGTTACGACAGCGATACCGCCTTGCATGCTGATCACAGCATTGGCTGCTTGTGCCATCCGCTCATCGTCGTTTCCAATGACAAGCACGTTATGGCAGTCATGGGCGACCGTCATGGCAATCGCTGCTGGCTGGTTAAATCCGACATTGCCGACAATCCCGATGCCAGAGCCACCTGTTTTCCCATGGCGTTCGAAAACAGCCATTTTGCACAAGGTGCTCTCGGGCGTAATCTGTAGCTCGCCATTTGCGACAGCCACATCGACAAACACTTCGTCCGTCTCTACGTGATTTTCGCGGACAACAGCGACGCGCGTCTTGATCGTCCCAGACGGAACAGGGGTCTTGATGATGAAGTCAGATGGAGTGAGCTCAGCCTTGATTTTCACAGAGTTGACAGCAAACGCAGGGTACGGGAACGGAGGAAGTTCCAGCGTCATTTCACCGTTTTCCGCCACTACTTCACCACGCGCGATCGTCGTTACGACATTTACATCAGCTAGATTTCCGTCGAGCAAAATGATATCAGCGATAATACCCGGTGCGATTGAGCCTACATCTCTTGCGACACCGAATCGTTCTGCTGTATTGATGGTCGCCATCTGGAAGGCAGTAACGGGCTTTACCCCTTGCGAGATCGCGTGTCTGACGATGAAGTTCATATGTCCTTCTTCTTTCAACGAATCACAGATGCGGTCATCGGACACGAGCATCATCCGGCGGGAGTCAATGCCCTGTTCAGTGTGTGCTTTGATCGTTGCTGCAACATCGTGCCAGGCAGAGCCGCGGCGCATTTTGGCATACATGCCGAGGCGTACGCGCTGTGCGACATCTTCGCTGGTCACACATTCATGGCAGCCGGTTACACCCGCAGCGGCATAAGCAGCCAGACGCGGGTCACTTGACGGCCACGTATAGTGACCATCCACTACTTTTCCTGCCCGCAGTGTCGCTTGAATCTCTCCAATCATTTTCGGATCTCCGTACACGACACCCGGGAAATTCATGACTTCTCCGAGTGCGATCATATCTGGTCCCCAGCTCAATGCTTCCGCGACCTCCGCTGGCCCGAATTCTGCCCCAGCCGTTTCAAAAGAAGCATCCGTTGAAGGGACGCAGGAAGCGACCTGCATGTAAGCAGCCATCGGAGTTTGTCTCGCCTCGTCCAGCATGATGCGCAAACCAGGTAGACCGAGAACATTCGAGATCTCATGCGCATCGAAAAAGCCGCCTGTCGTTCCGAGCGGCAATACCGCATTGGCGAACTGCGTCACGGACAGCATGCTACTTTCGATATGACAGTGCCCGTCCAACAGTCCTGGAGCCATATACTTTCCTTTTGCATCAATGATCCTGGTGGATTCATCCGTCATCCCTTCCACAAAAGGACCGACATAGGCGATACGGGTGCCAACGACAGCCACGGACATATTCGGCAAGATTTCACCGGAGAGAACATTGACGAGAGTGCCGTTATGGATGAAGAGGGTCGCTTTTTTCTCCCCTCTGGAAAAGGCAACGAGATCAGGAATGCAATCTGCAAGTGGAGGTCTTGCAAAGGACGAATGCTGCTGTGTCATGTTTACTATCACCTCATGCTGGATTTGGTTTTTTACATATCGTACACATCGAAGCGGAAGGAAGCTAGTTTTCTTTTGAAAAAATTGAAAAAGAAGGTGCAGTGGATGACAAGAGTAAAAGTCACATACATAAAAATATCGTCCTACCTAAAGCTGTGCGTGGGAGCTGGTGTTTCAATCGGGGCTTTGGATGGGGCATTCCGTTTATGTACTATCTCAAATGCAAAAAGGGTCTTGTGATCGAAGGGGTATTTGAAGGGGAGCAACGCGAGGACATTTTAAAATAAAGCACCTCCCATTTTCACTGATTTTGAAAGTGAAAACAGGAGGCGCTGCTTAGTGTTCTGCTACTTCTATTTCATTTGTCTTCGTTTTCCGAAGTTTGTAAATCGCAACGAGTAAAATAAACCACACAGGTGTGATGAACAAGGCGACTCGTGTATCTTCCGCTAGAGCCAGCACGACCAGAATGAAGGCAAGGAATGCCAGGATCAGGTAGTTGGCAAAAGGATAGAGCGGCATTTTAAACGAATTCGCTTTTGCTAAATCTGGTCTCGTTTTGCGATATTTCAAATGACAGATGACGGTGATTCCCCAAATAAAGATAAAGCAAACAGTCGAAACGCTAGTGATCAGTGTAAATACGCCCTCAGGCATGACGTAGTTCAATACGACTGCGATCAGAATGACAACCGTCGAAAAGAATAGTGCATTAGCCGGGACCTTGTTGGCAGTCAGTTTCGTAAGGGGCACAGGTGCATTCTTTTCTTTGGCCAAGGAGTAAACCATCCGGCTTGTACTGAAAATGGCGCTATTACATGCGGAAGCGGCGGATGTCAGTACCACGAAGTTGACGATACCGGCAGCGGCTGCAATGCCAATCGCTGCGAAGACCTGCACGAATGGACTCTCCAACGGGTTGATCGCGTTCCAAGGATAAATGCTCATGATGACGATGAGTGCGCCAACGTAGAAAATCAAAATCCGAATCGGGATTTGGTTAATCGCTTTTGGAATGACTCGTTTTGGGTCTTCTGTTTCACCGGCTGTCAGCCCGACGAGCTCGATCCCAACAAATGCGAACACGACCATCTGGAAGGAAAGAAGGAACCCATTAAAGCCGTTCGGGAACATACCACCATGACTCCAGAGATTCGTGAAGCTAGATGCACCTGCATTCGTAGAAAAGCCCTTGATGATCATGAAGATACCGACAAAAATCAGGGCGAGAATCGCGATGACCTTTACGAGCGCGAACCAAAATTCCATTTCTCCAAAAAGCTTCACCGTAGCCAGGTTCATGATTAACAAAATCACGAGGGCAATTAAGCCTGGCATCCACTGCGGTATTTCCGGAAACCAGTATTGCGTATACAGACCAACCGCTGTCAGGTCAGCCATGGCGATCGAAATCCAGCAAAACCAGTAAGTCCAACCCGTGACAAATGCGGCCATATTCCCCAGATAATCTTTGACGAAATCCACAAAAGAATGGTAATTCAAATTGCTCAAGAGGAGCTCCCCGAGTGAGCGCATGATTAAAAAGCAGATGATGCCCGTAATCAAGTAAGCAAATAAGATGGATGGGCCGGCCAAATGAATCGATTTTCCTGCGCCCAAAAATAATCCTGTTCCGATTGCTCCACCGATCGCGATGAGTTGTACGTGTCTGTTTTTTAGACCTCTCTCCAATTTTTGATCCTGCATACGATCCACCTCTTTCTATTTTTAGTTAGTTTTTAATTTTTAGATTTTTATCAAACAGATAATGTTCATATTAACATAACTATAGTTGTTTCACATATGTTTATTTATTTTTATAGAAAAAAAGCTTTTAATTATGAACGAAATAGGGACATTTTGGAAGTGTTGGCTCCTTTGAACAAGGAGCTGCACTTTTTTTGTATTTCAGAAAAAAGAATATATTGACATGAGAATGGAAATCATTTAATTTTGCGTTAGGGCAACTTTTTTATACGAATGCATATTAGTTTGTTCTGGTTAATATTATTGGTACAAGACTACATTGTTGTGTGTGGGCATATGTGCAAGGAGGAATTACCCGTTTCACCATCGGTTTTTGGGCGGGATCATATAACGGGCTATTATTTGGAGGGAAAAAATCATGGATTCTGCTATCGCTGTAAGGGACCTGCATGTCTCTTACTTTGGGAACGAAGTTGTTCGGGATGTTTCGTTTGATGTTGAGCTAGGGAGCATGGTTGGGATCATCGGTCCAAACGGGGCGGGGAAGTCAACCCTGATCAAAGCGCTCTTGGACCTCATTCCGAGAGATAAGGGGAATGTGCGGATTTTTGGGAAAGAGACTAATGAATTCCGGAAGAAAATCGCCTATGTACCACAGCGGAGCATGATTGATTGGACGTTTCCGATCACGGTCATGGATACAGTGCTGATCGGTACGTATCCAAGTGTCGGACTGTTCAAACTTCCGAAAAAAAAGGAAAAAGCGTGGGCGCTGGAATGCCTGAGAAAAGTGGGGCTGGAGGATTTTCGCGACAGGCAGATTGGGGAGCTCTCCGGCGGGCAGCAACAGCGTGTCTTCCTGGCAAGGGCACTTGCGCAAAAACCGGAGCTGCTACTTCTGGACGAGCCGTTTGTGGGGATTGATGTGGCGAGCGAGGACACCATCATTCGTATTTTGAAAGAGCTGCAATTTCAGGACAAAACGATTGTCGTCGTCCATCATGACTTGTCCAAAGCATATGCGTATTTTGATCAGCTTCTTCTAATGAACAAAGAATTGATCAAGTTCGGTACGGTCGATGAAGTGCTGAATCGAGAAGTCATGTCGAGAGCATATTCCTATCAGCTACCATTTCTCGAAAAGACCGAGGTGCTTGCATAATGGATTTCTTGATGGCAATTGGACAGTATGAGTTTTTGCAAAAAGCATTGTTTACATCAGTAGTGGTTGGGTTAATCTGTGGCGTCATAGGAAGCTTTATCATTTTGCGGGGAATGTCCTTGATGGGGGATGCCATCTCACATGCTGTTTTGCCTGGGGTGGCCCTCTCCTATGCTTTTGGAATCAATTTCTTCGTGGGCGCTGTTTTAACGGGTGTACTCACCGCTGTTGGAATTGGCTACGTGAGCCAAAATAGCCGCATCAAGAACGACACGGCGATTGGAATTTTGTTCACGTCGGCCTTTGCGATCGGGATCATTATGGTTACGATGCTGAAAAGCAGTACCGATCTATATCACATTTTGTTCGGGAATGTATTGGCTGTGCGTTCGTCAGACATGTGGGTGACGGTTGGCATCGGGGTCATCGTCATCGTGACAGTCTACGCTTTTTTCAAAGAACTGTTACTGACTTCGTTCGATCCGACCATTGCGGCTGCCTACGGTTTGCGTAACAACCTCATTCACTACTTGCTGATGACATTGCTGACGATGGTAACGGTTGCTTCCTTGCAAACCGTAGGAATCGTATTGGTTGTCGCCATGCTGATTACACCGGCTGCTACCGCTTATCTTTTGACGGACCGTTTGTCGATCATGATCTTTTTGGCCGGCGGTTTTGGGATGCTGTCTTCGGTTATCGGTCTTTATTTTAGCTTTACTTATAATTTGGCCTCTGGTGCCACGATTGTCGTGGTTGCAACTGTGTTCTTCTTCCTGGCCTTTCTCTTCTCCCGAAAACACGGGGTGGTATGGAAATCAATCCGAGCTCGCCAAAAACGAGTCGAGCTCTCAAAGTAAAGGAGAATATCGTCATGAAGAAGTGGAATCTGTTTTTTGTTTTTCTAGTCTCAACCGTATTAATGGCGGCGTGTGGTGCTCCGCAAAGTGCGAACGAGCCCGCACCAGCAAAACAAGACAACAGCGAGAAGCTGCAAGTGGTCACGACGTATTCCATCTTGTATGACATCGTAAAAAACGTTGGGGGAGATCGGGTGGAAATTCACAGCCTTGCTCCGATTGGCTCCAATCCCCATGAATATGATCCATTGCCTGCTGACGTGCAAAAAACGACGGATGCAGACGCGGTTTTCTACAACGGACTGAATTTGGAAGCAGGTAACTCCTGGTTCGATAAACTGATGACCACAGCAGGTAAATCAGGTCCAGATGCACCTGTATTCCGACTCAGTGAGGGTGTAGCGGCCAAGCACTTGACCACCAAAGGCAAAGAGAGCGAAGAAGACCCGCACGCTTGGTTGGATGTACGCAATGGGATCAAGTATGCGGAGAATGCAAAAAATGCCCTGATCAAGGTGGACCCAGCGCACAAGGAAACGTATGAGCAAAACGCCAAGAAGTACATTGAACAGCTAGCTGCTCTGCACGAGGAAGCGGTTAAACAATACAACCAGATTCCGAAAGACCAGCGTTTGCTTGT
This sequence comes from Brevibacillus sp. Leaf182, assembly GCF_001423865.2. NCBI lineage: Bacteria > Bacillati > Bacillota > Bacilli > Caryophanales > Paenibacillaceae > Brevibacillus > Brevibacillus sp. Leaf182. The sequence goes on from NZ_LMPN02000023.1 coordinate 395,219, forward strand.
GACGAGCGAGGGAGCGTTCAAATATTTCAGCGAAGCGTACGATTTTGAAGCGGCATACATTTGGGAAATCAACTCGGAGAACCAAGGAACACCAGAGCAGGTCACGCAGGTGGTCGATACGATCCGAGCGAAAAAAATCCCGGCTCTGTTCGTAGAGACGAGTATCGATCCCCGCAGCATGGAGATGGTATCGAATGAAACGGGTGTACCGATTGTCGGGAAAGTATTTACGGACTCTCTCGGAAAGCCGGGAGAAGATGGCGATACGTACATCAAAATGATGGAATGGAATATCAAAACGATTTACGAAGGATTGACCAAGAAATAAGGTTCGTAAAAGCAAAGCACAGCTCTCCTAATCAAGGGCTGTGCTTTTAAATTCTTCCACTGCTTAACATCTTTCATCAGATTGAGGTATAATAGACTAGTGTGTAAAAGGAATCCGGAGTATTCATATTTAATCTGTCATATTGAAAGAGAGTGGGATTATGGGTCGTAAGTGGAATAATATTAAAGAGAAGAAAGCTTCTAAAGACGCGAGCACCAGTCGTATTTATGCGAAGTTCGGGAAGGAAATTTACGTGGCGGCAAAGCAAGGCGAGCCGGACCCAGAGTCCAACCGTGCTCTGAAGGTCGTCCTGGAGCGTGCTAAAACGTACAGCGTACCGAAAGCGATTATCGACCGCGCGATTGATAAAGCAAAGGGCGGCTCTGATGAAACCTTTAGCGATCTGCGCTATGAAGGCTTCGGGCCAAACGGTTCCATGATCATCGTGGATGCACTGACCAACAATGTAAACCGCACAGCTCCTGAAGTGCGTGCTGCTTTCAACAAAAACGGCGGTAACATGGGCGTATCCGGTTCGGTTGCTTACATGTTTGATCCAACAGCGGTATTTGGTTTGGAAGGCAAAAGCTCTGATGAAGTATTGGAAATCTTGATGGAAGCGGACGTTGACGTGCGCGACATTTTGGAAGAAGACGGTGCTGTCATTGTTTACGCAGATGCCGAACAGTACCACGCTGTACAAGAAGCACTCAAAAACGGCGGCGTCACAGAGTTTACCGTAGCTGAATTGACTATGCTGCCACAAAACGAAGTAACGCTGACTGAAGATGTACAAGCGCAATTCGAAAAGCTGATCGATGCTTTGGAAGACTTGGACGATGTGCAGCAGGTGTATCATAACGTTGATTTAGGTGAATAATGTTTTCTATGGAGAAGACCTTTGTTTTAGGACAGAGGTCTTTTTTTATGTGCTGCGTATTGGCTGCGGTGAAGAGAAGAATATTTCCAGTCTAGGCTCCAGGCTCCGTCCTGCTGAGGGATAAGACTGTTCGCTCCGAAGGGATTTGCGGGGAAACGCAAAAGTGGTAGCCGCTTCGAAGCACGGGCACGGTTGCGTTTCTGTTGCCCGCAAATCCCTTCTCCGCTGGGTAGGACTCCACAAGTCGCTACGTCTAGAAATATTCTTCTCTGTCGGAACTTCTCACATTCTTCAATCTTTTAGGTAGTTAAAAGATCGGTAAACACGGAAGCTCGTAGAGGAAACAGGAGAAAACAGCGAAGATCTTTGGGACACCGACCGAGGCCCAATGCAGAAAGCGAAACACTCTCTTAAGCGTCCACCTCTGAAAAGGCATCTTGAAAGGACCACTTTGGACGTGCTTTTTGCATGGAGTCGGGCAGTGAATCCCCCAGCGGGTGGGACAAGAAGCTGAGCGTTTTCTCCTATTTCCTCCACACCATTACAGCAACTACAAAAGGTTTCTAAAATGTGGCTGCGGTGAAGAGAAGAATATTTCCAGTCTAGGCTCCAGGCTCCGTCCTGCTGAGGGCTAAGACTGTCTGCTCCGAAGGGATTCGTGGCGAAACGCAAAAGTGGTAGCCGCTTCGAAGCACGGGCACGGTTGCGTTTCTGTTGCCCGCAAATCCCTTCTCCGCTCGGTAGGACTCCACAAGTCGCTACGTCTGGAAATATTCTTCTCTGGCGTAACTGATTAAATTCTTTCAACTTTTAAGGCTTTTAAAACCCGTTTAAAATGGAAAGCTCGCAGAGGAAACAGGAGAAAAAAGCGAAGATCTTTGGTACACCGACCGAGACGGAATGCAAAAAGCGAAACACGTCCTTAAGCGTCCACCTCTGAAAAGGCATCCTGAAAGGACCACTTTGGACGCGGTTTCGCTTTTTGCATGGAGTCGGGCAGTGAATCCCCCAGCGGGTGGGACAAGAAGCTGAGCGTTTTCTCCTGTTTCCTCCCCACCACGACAGCTAATCAAACGGGTTGTAAAAAAATAAAACCGCCTCCATAAAGGAGACGGCATATATCGAGCTCGTTAGTTTTGAGGTGTTACCGATCATCACGTGCGACGCATCTACCTCCAGTATGAAGTTAGAAGCTTAAAGCAGTGTACGGTTTCCCTTACTCACTAGGTGATCGTGTAAATCATCCATGGCACATCGCCTCCGTAAAGGACTACAGCCTGATTGAGAACACACCACCGAGCTCGATGAGTATAGTATGAGCAAAGCCCATCTTTTTATTCACCCATCTTCAGCATCTGTTTTCGAATCGCATTTAAAAACGATTGGTTGCTGTAGGCCGTGCCACCAGCCAATCCCGGTTCAACTGCATTCATGTACATTTGATTCGCTTTGACTGCGCTGAGGTTTTTCCATGCAGGCTGCTCTTGCAACTGCTTGAAAGCGGGCTGGTCTTCTTTGTTGACCATCACAAACAAGTAGTGGGGATCTTCTTTCGCCAAAGCATCCATTGAGAGTGCGGTACGCTCCTTTATATTCGCGACGACATCTGGGACAGGCAGGGCCAGGTCCGTATATAACAGGTAATTGTACCGTTCATCCTTTGGATAGGCGTAGAAGGAGCCTTCTTGGAACCACAGCGTCAGCACTTTCTTTTCTGGAAGTGGGGCGAGCTTGTCGCGGAGTTCCTGTGCGTTTTGCTTCACTTTACCTACGAAAGTATCCAAATTGGCATCTTTTCCACGAACATCAGCGAGCAGACGCAAGTTTTCTTGCCAATGAGCTCCGTTCGTTGAGACGGGAATGACGGATGCAGCCGTTTGTAATTTGGCCAAATCTTCCTTGGATGTCTTGTCAGTTGTCATGATGACGTCAGGTTCGAGGGCAACCAGCTCACCTAGGTTATCTGCAATGTTATAAGGAAGATGCTTGGCATTTCTGATCATGGCTTGATATTCCGCAGGAAACTTTCCGTTTTTATCCATTGTTGCTGCGACGGGAGGGATTCCCAGCAAGAAAGAGTCTTCATACGAAGCAGGGAAGCCAACGAAAACAATATCTTTGGTTCTGGCCGGAATTGTATAAGTGTTGCCAAGGTAATTGATCGATCTGGTCGGTTTCGCTGCCGCTGAATCGCCCGTTTGTCCACCATTGCCGCAGGCTGACAGGACGAGGAGCAAAGCGACAATCGGGATAGCTAATAGCCGTTTATACATACAGGTCACTCCGTTCTTACTTCTTGTGTTATCAGGAAAGTAGCAGGACTCATGTAAATTATAGGCTACCCGATCCATCCGTCGCTGTTGCATTCCTGAACATTTTCAAACATTCTGCTGTAACCTTTTTCCTACTCAAGACACTAATTGGTATCCGAGAAAATTTTCGCTATAGAAAAGTAGTTGATCAGCCGACAGCAAGAGAATGGAGGAGGTTTTTTTGCGAGTGATTCGATCGCTTGAATGATTTGAAGAGCGATCTGACGTGAAGACATGGCTGTTTGCGATCGCGAAGCATACAGCGATGAATTACTATCGAAAACGCAAGTGGCAAAAGCTGTTGTCAGGGGACTGGCTGTCTGTCGTGATGCCAGCCTCGGAAGGGAATCTGGCACAGGAAGCGGAAAGCCGGGAGGACGAGCAGGAATTGATTGCCGCGATTAAGGTACTGCCACCGCATTACCGCATGGTTGTCATTCTGCGTGGCATTAAAGAGTACAGCGACAAAGAGACAGCCGAAATACTGGGTTGTTCAGAATCAAATGTGAAAACGACGATGCACCGGGCACTGAAGTTGCTGCATGGCAAACTGTCGAATACGAAGAAGGGGGAGTTGTACAGTGGATTGGCAAAATGAACGAGATATGCTGGAATAAGAAACAATTCGGGTCGGCAAGAGGAGACGGCTGTTCATGAATCTATTGAAAGCGGGGATGACAGCAGTCGTGATCGCTTCTGGCTATAGCCCATTCATTACGCTAACGGGCAGTTATGTTCAACAAAGGCGTTCAGATTCCTATCAAGACATTCTCACAGGATGCTTGCCCAAGCAGTTGAACAAGTTATTGCATACGATACACCATAATCAAATTCGATTATAGGAGGTGTATCACGTTGTCATGTTCGTGTGGACGTGGGGGAAAGTTCCGCAAAAAGAAGCACAACAAATTTGACCCAAATCGCATGATCAGTACACGAATTGGAAATGGCATGCTGTCTGTTCCGGCATTTATATGTAAAGGTCGGAAACGTCGTCGCAGAGCAGGAATAGATTCTGTAAATATATACCATGATCTCCATTTTACGATCACCCAATTCGAAATCTCAGGGAGTGCCGAACCATGCACTTCATTAATTGCTGTAGGAAAAAGCCTTACCGATGCCAGTAATTGTCTGTTGAAAAATCGTTTTGTATTACAGGACGCAACACAAATACGTAAGAGATTTGTAAGATTCTCCTAAATATTTGTCGGAAACATTTGCGATATATCCTACTGCATTCTCATCAATGCCCACTTTCAGGTCCGGTTATCGAACCAAAGGACCCATAACCTTATTACAGTATAGGGTTCGATAGTTGAACTGTTAATAGAATGGCGGACACATATTATACATGTACAATATGTGTCCGCCATTTATTTTACTGTCTTTTTCAATTTAGGTCTTGATAACTAATTGTCCCTGGTTTTTCGCTATCTCTCTTATTTGAAGAGCGGAACGTAAATATCAATTTCATTGTCTTCTTGCTCTGGCTTGTAGCGCTCGTCCCAATACTCAAAATCAAATCCGGCATAATCATATCCTGACTCGCAGAGCCAAGACCCGTAAAGAAAACTATACGTATCGCCCAAGTTTGTCTCAGGTCCCTTGTGTGTTACTTTTGCAAATGTCCCCGCAGGAATCGTGTGACTGACCATCCCTTCAGGAATATCGGCGAGGCTGGAAACTTCGACGCCAATTAGGGTGGTAAAAGGATCTACCGCCGCATCGAAGTCATCTTTGTCAGGATAGATTTGGATCAGGTATTCGCCATCACCAACCTGATTTTGAATCTCGCTTTTTCTAGCTCGCAAAGCTTCAGTCGTAGTAGCGGAGAGTTTTTTGCCCAAGTCTTCTGTCACATTCGCCGTAAAAGTGATACCAATTACGTGTGTTTCCTCGCGGGTGAGAATGGATGGCTCCATGAAACAACATCCTTTCGTGTAGGAGAATAGGGAACAGAGCTAAGCCAGCTGCTATTTCAACTCTCTAGCATATATCTTCGTCCCATCATGCGTAAACGTACCGATATATTTCTTGCCACCTACCGTATATTCCATAGAAACGGTTTCCTTTCTAGGAGGCGTGAGCAGCTTGTGCGGAAACGGGAATGGCTGTTTGTTCGCCACGTCTGCAATGATCTGTGTGTCTGTATGAAAAAGCTTGCCAGTCTGTTTCAATTGCTTGAGTTGCTCTGGTTTATCCAGCTTGTAAGGCAGAGTCGTGGTCGGTTTGTCCATCGCATTGATTTTCTGGAAGAAATACCCGTCCTTTGTTTTCGACACCGCAATAAACTGTCCGTCACTCGTCTCTTTCAGAAAGGCATACTTTTTCGAAGCGAATGTCCCTTTTTTATTCATCAATAAGTAAAATTCTTCGTTGTCCTTTTTCCCGGAAATGATAAAAACTCCCGAATGGATGTTGGATTCCACCTTGTAATTTCGGGATGGCTTCAACACGACTTTTCCTTCGTGCGTAATAAAATGGGTCATGCCATTTATTTTCACGCGATGCAATCCTTCGCTGTATCCCATGTACTCATCAAAGAACGGCTTTGCGTGTATTTTGCTATTCATATCTTTTAAACCAAATTTGTAGGATAAAACCATGCCATCCTTTACGTTACGTTTGACAAAAGGGTAGTGATGAATATCGAAAGTTTTTTCTCCCGTATGCTCACTCGAGATTGGAAATAGTTCCTCATCTGTGATCTGCTTGGATATTTTCGTGCGAGCATTGTACAGATAAGAGGTATAGCTTGTGGGAGAATACAAAAACCACTCTCCGTCTATTTGCGTGAAGTAATCGTTATAGGTGGTTAATTCCTGTGTGTTGCCTTGTTGATCGAAAATAATAAACGAGCTGTTACCAAAGTGGGTAATAATATGAAAAAAGCCATACCCGTTTTGCAATGGACTGATGTAGCCTGGATATAATAACGCTTCCTGCTGATCGATTACTTTCCCGGTAGGAGAAACAAGGGCAAAATGAGGGAACCATTTCTGCTTGAACTCTTTGTAATAGGGATCATTCGGACTCGAGCCTGCAAATGGTACGAAAAATGGTTCCGTTAGTCCAGGTGGTACCTGAATCTCTTTTTCTGTCGGAACGTACTTGAGTACTGTCGTTTCCGGTCTGTCTGAACGGATGGCATTTTCGGAATGTGCGACAGAAGGAACAACTGATAGAGTAAGGCTCAGAGCTAACAGAATGTTGACGTAGTTGGTCTTTTTCATAGGTGGAATCACTTTCTCTTTCCATTTTTGTATGTAGAAGGTAGACGCTTCTCGAAAGATGAATGTCACGTATGTGTTGATCTTACAAGATTTGGATGATAGAATTGTATACATAGATTTATGATGTATTGTTTATCTAGGTATACAGAGTTAAATCGGGAGGCACTATGAAAATCAATAAGGAGCTTTTAAAGGGCAGTACCGTGATCCTGATCTTGACGATGCTGGATCGAAAGGAAATGTACGGGTACGAGATCGCCAAAGCCATCGAGAAAGAGTCAAATGGTCTATTTACGCTAAAAGAAGGGACGTTGTATCCAATCCTGCATGCGCTCGAAGCGGAGCGTTATGTGGAAGCGTACTGGGATGAGAAGGATGGAAGGAAGCGTAAATACTATCGGATTACGGCAGAAGGTCGCGGGCAATTGAAGGAGAAAAAGCTCGAGTGGCATACGTTCCGCGATGGGATTGATCGGGTGCTAGGAGAGGAAAGAGCATGAAGCAGACGAGTACACATCCATTGATTGCCGACTATCTCGATCAAGTATGTCGCCATGTGCGGGCAACGGAAATGCATCGCAGAATTCGGGATGAGCTGGAAAGTCACCTGCTTGATTTGATGGATGAGCAGATGGACGAGGGCGTGGAAGAGGAAGAAGCGGTGAGGCAAGCCATTTTGCAAATGGGGGATGCTGCTGCGGTTGGGAAGCAATTGCATCGGATTTATAAGCCCAGAGTGGAGTGGAGACTTCTAGTGTATGTGGTGGCTTTTCTGGCTGTTGGTCTGTTTACGATGTATGGAACTCCGGTCAATTTCTTTGAGGAAAAGCTGGACAAGTATTGGCTTTCCGCTCTATTGGGTATCGGAGTGATGCTTGTGGTGGCTTTTACAGATTATCGCAAGCTATTGGCATATTCATCGCATGTATACGTGCTGACTGTAGGCGTTTTTCTTTTTGCTTTTTGGTATGAATATTCCGTTTACGGAAGGGTGATTGTGCCTATCTATCGTTTTGGAATTCCTGATTTCGGTACGATTTCCATGTATTTGTTTCTTGTAAGCGTCGCAGGTATGCTACTTACGAGGGCGTGGCGCTTCCGGAGCACTGCTTCTAAGCTGATTGTGTTTGTTTTGCTGCCCACTATATGTTTGCTGCTGACGCAACAGTATTTGAATCTTAAGCTTTACTTATTTGGTTTTGTTGTACTCTTGATGTACACGAAGACAGTTAAGAAAGAAAAGCTCCCCCTTTACATCACGTCTGTTGGTGCTTATGTAGCTACCTTGTTATTGGATTTCCACACTTTTGATAACTTGTTGGACTGGATGCAACCGATGAAAGATCCTGAAGGAGGCGGTTATTATTATCTCCTAGCGATGGATACGATTCGCTCGGCAGGTTTTTGGGGAAAGGGCTTCGGTACGCCTTTACAATTCCCTCGAATAGACTCAGATTTCAAGTTCACGTATTTAATCCATAGCTACGGTTGGATTGCGGGACTCGTGATCTTGTTGTTCGTTACCCTGTTTATGATGAGACTGGCTCGGATTGCCAAGGAAGTGGACGAGCTGTACGGCAAGCATCTCATTGTCAGTATCGTTCCTTTGTTCTCCGTGTACTTCTTATGGCCACTGCTGATGTCAACAGGCATGTTGCCAGCCGCGGATCTTGAAATTCCTTTTCTCAGCTATAGCAGAATAGGAACTGCTTTGGCTCATTTCGCTGCCCTCGGTCTCGTTCTGAGCGTCCATCGGCATAGAAACTCAATAGGAAAGCCACATACCTACATGGTAAAATAGCAATCCATAAGAAGCCTCGGGTAATCGGTAATGCTAGGATATAGACATCAAGGAAAAACAAACCCGAGGAGGAAGTACAGATGGCTTTGCAATCCAAACAAATTTTCGTCAATTTACCAGTGAAGGACCTCAACAAATCCATAGACTTTTTCACGGCAATCGGCTATGAATTTAACCCGCAATTTACGGACCAAAATGCAGCATGCATGGTGATCGGCGAAAACATTTTTGCCATGCTGCTCGTTGAAGAGTTTTTCCAAACGTTTACAAAAAAAGAGCTGACGGATGCAACCAGAAGCACCGAGGTTATTGTCGCGTTGTCGGCTGACAGCAGAGCGCAAGTCGATGAGATCGTAAACAAAGCATTTGCTGCGGGCGCAACTCCATCGAAAGACCCGGTTGACCATGGCTTCATGTACGGCTGGAGCTTTCAAGATTTGGATGGCCATCTGTGGGAGTTCTTGCATATGGATCAAGGCGCTGTTCCACAGGAATAAAAGAAATATAATACGAAATGAGGGCAAAAAGCAGGGGATCGAAAAAGGGATTCCAGCTTTTTGCCCTTTTTGTCAATTTCAATTCAATACTGGCACATCCCAAGCGGATTCCCGTCTGGGTCAAAAAACGTCAGCACCTTCGTAGACCCAAATCCATCAATCGGGGTTACTCGTACTCCACGTTCTGTTAATAGTTGGTGTGCCGCTTCAATGTTTGCGGGAAGAAAATTATAGTATTTGTCGACACCAAAATGATTTTCCGGAAATGTCATAGGCTGATGGTTCTCTACGCGGACGAGACAGATCACGGTGCTTGATTCATCGGAAATCCGCATGGTGACCGCTTCCTCTTCTACAAACAAAGGTCTGCACCCAAGCTTTTCTTCATACCATTTTGCAGAGGCACGCGGGTCCGTCACAGGTATAAAAACCCCTTCCATGCCTTTTAACAGTGATTGAACCATCATTTCATCTCCCATTCGACGAAAAATCTATCGCCTATCATTTCGACGAAGATGGTAGGAAAAACCTGTAAGCCCCACACTTTCCCTTTGACAATCTCTCGTGACATTTCGCTAGCTAAGCGTTATCTTTTACGTAAGAACACAGATGGGGTGAACGGATGCGCTTCTACACAACATACATAAAAAAATACGGCGTAGTCGCCGGGATATCCATGTTTTTTCTGGCTTTGGAGGCGGTATGTGATCTTTTGCAGCCGACGATCCTGTCGCACATTATCGATACGGGTGTAGCAAAACGGGATATGGACTACGTGCTCAAGACAGGCGGGCTGATGCTGCTCGTTACGGCGTTGGGGGCAGTCGCGGCATCGATCCGCAATGTGCTGGCCACATACGTCTCGCAAAATTTCGGTGCACAGTTGCGCGCAGATTTGTTTGCAAAAGTGCAGTCCTTATCCTTTGAAAACTTGAACAAGTTCGACAGAGCCTCGCTCGTGACACGTCTGACCAATGACGTCAATCAAGTGCAGATGTTTGTAAACGGCATGATGCGAATATTCGTCAAAGCGCCGTTGATGTGTATTGGCGGATTGTTTATGGCAACCCAATTGAACGTGGATTTGGCTGTGATTCTCGCAATTGTCGTGCCCGTTGTGGGTCTGTTTATTTTCTTGAATATGAAAATCGGTTTTCCGTTCTTCCTGAAGGTACAGCAAGCACTCGACAGGGTGAACGGTGCGATGCGCGAGTATTTATCTGGCGTACGAGTTGTTAAGGCATTCAATCGCTTTGGTTTTGAACGTGGCAAGTTTACACGGGCAAACGAAGAGCTGCAATCCAAATCCGTATCGGCTACGCGGGTAATGTCTATCTTCAGTCCAGCGATTATGCTGACGATGAACCTCGGAATTGTCGCGGTCCTCTGGCTTGGGGGGCTTGGCGTAGAACAGGGAAGCATCGAGGTCGGTCATATCATCGCGTTTACGAACTACATGACGCAGATTTTGTTTTCACTCATGATGATTTCCCTGGTATTTAACATGTTCGTGCGGGCCAAAGCATCGGCCGGACGCATCGGGGAAGTATTTGCTGAGGAAAACCAAATGAGCTGGAAAGAGGAACAACCTCACGAGTTTTTAGGCCAAAAGGGGCGCATCGACTTCGAAGAGGTCAGCTTCTCGTATGATGGAGAAGGCGGTCAGCAAGTACTCAAGCAGATTTCGTTTACTTGTCTGCCTGGGGAGACAGTCGGGATTATCGGGTCGACAGGCTCTGGAAAAAGCAGTTTGGTAGGCTTGATTCCACGGTTTTATGATGTAACGGAAGGCACGATTCGGGTAGATGGCATCGATGTACGAGACATCGAACCGAAGAGATTGCGTGAAAAAATGGCGATTGTACCGCAAAAAACAATGCTGTTTACAGGTACGGTGATGGAAAACATTCGTTGGGGCAAGGCAGAGGCGACCCACGAGGAGGTCAAGCAAGCAGCACGTATGGCGCAGGCTCACGAGTTCATCTCCACCGCTCCTGAAGGCTATGAGACACGCGTAGGGCAGGGAGGAATCAACTTCTCTGGAGGACAGAAGCAGCGTATTTCCATAGCCAGAGCCTTGGTGAAAAAGCCGGAAATCCTCATTCTCGATGACAGTACAAGCGCGGTAGATGTGGCGACAGAAGGGAAGATTAAGGATGCGCTTCGAGCCTATGCGTCTGGGCTTACCTGCATCTTGATCGCACAGAGAATCACCTCCGTCATGGATGCGGATAAAATCATCGTACTCGACAATGGAGAAGTCGCTGGCAGCGGTACGCATGACGAACTGATGACCTCTTGCCAGGTCTATCAGGAAATCCTTCAGTCACAAATCGGCCGGGAGGTGAAGTAAGGTGAGTCAACAGAAGCAACAACCGGTCTTTTCACCAAGACCTGGCCGAGGGTTTGGACATGGTGCTGCCAGAGGTCCAGTGAGTAAGCCCAAGAATTTTTCGGGTACGCTAAAAAGGCTCTGGGAAGCTTTTGGCAAAGAAAAAAAGCTGCTGCCTATTGTATTTGTCATTGTTTTTGTCGATGCACTACTCATGCTGTCTGCGCCTTATTTGATCGGAAAGTCGATTGATGCGATGACAGGTGGCGAGGAAGCTCTTAGCTTTTTGTCTATCATCATTCTTGCCTTGCTCGGCTCTTACATCTTGGATGGGGCACTGACGTTTTTGCAAAGCTGGTTAATGGCAGGCATCTCGCAACGGATCGTCACGAATCTGAGACAAGCCCTTTTTGACAAGCTGCAAAAGCTGCCGATTGCTTATTTCGATTCGCGAACGCACGGAGAGTTAATGAGCAGGCTCACGAATGATATCGACAACGTCAGCAACTCCATTTCTCAATCCACAACGCAATTGATGTCAGGAGGGATCGTGCTCCTCGGTTCGCTGGTGATGATGCTCGTCTTGTCTCCGATCCTGACACTCGCATGCCTGATCACAGTGCCGCTTGTGTTCCTGCTTACACGCACGATTGCCAAAAGAACGAGCGTCCTGTTCAAAAATCAGCAGATGGAGCTGGGCAAGCTGAACGGGCACATTGAAGAGACGATTTCAGGCATTCAGGTGGTGCAGGCCTTCAATTATGAGCAGAAGGCCATTGAGGACTTTACGACGATCAATGACCGGCTCTGCAAGATCGGGATGAAGGCACAGGTCTGGACTGGCTTTCTCATGCCGATTATGAACGTTATTAACAACCTCGGCTTTGCCATGGTGGCGATTGTCGGAGGCGTTCTCGCTGTAAAAGGATGGATCACAGTAGGTGTGATTGCGAGCTTTCTCAGTTATTCCCGCCAGTTTGTCCGTCCGCTGAACGACCTTGCGAACATTTTCAATGTGCTTCAATCCGGTGTTGCTGGGGCGGAGCGTGTATTTGAAGTATTGGATGAACAAGAGGAGCCGTTGGATTCTCCGGTTGCCACTGTGCTTGCACAGCCAAAGGGCCATGTTGTTTTTGATCAGGTCAGCTTCGGCTATCGTCCAGATCAACCGATTTTGAAAAATATCAGCTTCGAAGCACAGGCAGGGAGCACCATCGCGTTAGTCGGTCCGACAGGTGCAGGCAAGACCACCATCGTGAATTTGCTCACGCGGTTTTACGATGTGACCTCAGGAACGATCTTTTTGGACGGAAAAGACATTCGGGAGTATTCTCGAGATAGCTTGCGGCGCAGCTTTGGCTTTGTTTTGCAGGATACGTACCTGTTTTCCGGTACCATCAAGGAAAATATTATGTACGGCAAGCCAGATGCGACAGATACGGAGGTAGTAACCGCTGCGAAAATGGCGAATGCGGACGTGTTCATCAATCGGCTCCCGATGCGTTATGATACGATGCTGACGGAAAATGGGGGCAACCTGAGTCAGGGACAACGCCAGCTTTTGGCAATTGCCCGTGTCATTCTCGCCAAGCCCTCGCTGCTCATACTTGATGAGGCGACAAGCAGCATCGACACACGGACAGAGCTGAATATCCAGGATGCGCTCCTCACTATTATGGAGGGGCGTACGAGCTTTGTGATTGCACACAGGCTTAATACCATTCGGGATGCCGACACGATTATGGTCGTGGATCGGGGAGAGATTGTGGAGAAAGGCAGCCACGATGAACTTATCGAGCAGCAAGGTACCTATTATCAATTGTTTTACAACCAGTTTAAAAATCTGGAGGCTGCTGGGGAATAACAGAGCACCCCGTTCAAACACGGAAATGACGTGGAGGACGGGGTGCTTTTTTCGGTTAGGATGCTTGCTTTCTGGCGGCGATCAACAAAAAGATCGGCCGACGGACTTCGTCTCGCATCCCGGGTATATCCAGCATTTCTTCAGGAGGACCAGGTTCAGCGACTTTTGTTAGGTGAAATCCGGCAGCAAGGAGATCGTTCATATAGCTCGAAAACGTTCGGTGATACTTGACGACTTCATGATCCAGAAAGGTGGTTTGCCGGATGCCTTCCTGCTGATAGTTGTCCACTGGCCAGTGCAAGCGTTCGCCCCTGGGTCCGTAATGCCAGTCCTGTTCAGCCAGAGCAGTGAAGACGGGATGCTCCACGGAGAAAACGAAGGAACCTCCAGGAGCAAGACAGTGATAAACACGTTGGCAAAGCAAGTCAAAGCGCTCCACATAATGGATGGCCAAGGAGCTGATGACGACGTCGAATTCCTCTGAAGCAAAATTAATGTCTTCTATCGGAAGGCGGAGATACTCGATGGCGGGATCCGTTGTCGTCTCTCTGGCACGAGCCAGCATTTTTTCGGAAAGGTCCACACCCACAACGGAGCGGGCCTGTTGCTCACGCGCATATCGGCAGTGCCAGCCGAAGCCACAGCCTAGATCGAGCACTTTTTTCTCGCGAAGGGAAGGCAGTAGCTCCCGAAACGCGTGCCATTCTCCCGCGGCGTTCAGTCCCTCAACCGAACGAGCCATTTGACTGTATTTGATGAAAAAACCTTGCTCATCGTATTTGTTCTGTTTCATCCGTTCAACACCTCCTGGGTCGGGTCGTAGGCTTGGATTAGTTCCCGCAGCGCTTGTTTGACGTCCCCCTGAAACAATCCACCGTGATAGCAAATTACTTGCTCGATGTCATAATCGAGCAAGAGGCGGACAGAGCGAATCGCTTCCTGCATATCCAGCGTATAGGACGGATTGGCGATGTCGAGTCTACCGTCTTCGATTACAACAGCATCTCCGGCAATCAGCGTTTTGCTTGCGATCACATACAACGAAATATGTCCCGGCATATGTCCAGGTGTGTGAATGATCTCGATGCCACCACACCAAGGAAGGAGTTCGTGATTCGTTACGGTTCGATCAACCGCAGTGGGCTCGATGGACTGCAAAAAGCGAATAAATTCCTTAGCATGCTGTTTTTCACCCGACGACAGATGGTCCAGTGTTGCTTGCGCCTGCTCCAATCGCAAAGAAGTTTTTTGTCCGGCGATGTATGGTGCTTCGGATTCGAAGGCGATGATTTCGAGGTGTGGATAGCTTCTTTTTAACGCTGCCAAAGATCCGATGTGATCCATATCGTGATGTGTCACAATGACCTTCGTAAGGTCGTCGAGCGTAAGCTGTTGCTGGTGTGCGGCCTCCTGAAGCAGTAGCAAAAAATCTGGATAACCACAGTCGACAAGGATCATTTCATGTTCATCCTTCAGCAGCACCGGGGTAATGACCTGTGCAGATCCATTGTACATAAACGAAATGGCGAGAAAGTGAATCTGGTTCATACGTTGTCCCTCCTGACTGACTGATCTTAAAAAGGAGTGTAACGCAATTAGGGAACAGACACACGGTCGACCTTTTCTCTGTCTCATTTATGTCCACGAATAATGCGCCGAATACTGTGTTCGGTCAAGTAATGTTTCTCGGCGAGCATTTTAACAGAAGCCCCTTCGCGATATGCCTGCCAAATCGCTTGATTGCGCTCACTCAGCCATTGCTTTGTGTCTGTGGAGGCGCCCCATTGTCGTTTGTTTTCGTGGTGGATCGGGATGTACAAGTAACTTCCTTGTACATAATGCTGAATTTGGCGCAGCAGTTCGTCTGGCAGTAGGTCTTGTGCATTTTTGTATTTCATGTGCTTTGCTCCTGTCTATATAGCGTGATGGGCGTATATAGATGAGCAAAGAGATCCTCAACTAAATATTGGGAAGGCTCTGAACCAAGAGAAAGGAACTCTTTGCTCAGAGCCGCATTCAGCTCTTCGTACACAAGGGTCTAGCATATGAATCATCTCCCTTCTTGTCTCTATAGTAGTGAGAAAGGGGAGTTCCTTCAATAAACATCTTTTCCTTGATTACGAAAGAAAGGGTAAGATGAGAGGGATGCGTAGATTGTTTTTGGGATGGAGATGAGAAAAAATGAGTCTTGGCGGTTTTCAAAGCGGCTTTTCCGCTCGCAAGGTACCACGTTCGGAAGTGCGCTGGGGACAGTTTTTAATATGCAATCACGGGTGTGAGGAAGTCATCCAATTGATTTCGCATGTATCTGGTGAAGTCGAATTTGAGCTATGCAAAATAGAGGCAGAGCGCATGGCGCATGTCCTTTTGGAAGCTTCGAAAGCAGAGCGCTCCTGACATGTATTTTTCATAAATTTCTTGAAACTTATACCCCACTCCCTCGTATAAATGAAAGAGCATGTATAGATAGAGGGAGGACGAGTATGAGCGACAAAAATGTTGTAAAAATGAGTCCCTTTCAAGCAGGAGGAAAGCTGATCGCCACGATTGTGATACTGGTAGCGTTGGTCTTGCTTGGCACGCAATCTTTTACGATTATTTCCGCTGGGCATAGTGGAGTTGTGCTGCAACTGGGAGCGGTACAGCCAAAAGTGCTGCAAGAGGGTATGCATTTTAAAATTCCGTTCATCCAAACCGTGGTACCGATGGAAGTGCGGGTACAAAAATCAGAAATGAGCCAGACATCCGCTTCACGTGACCTGCAAACCGTATCTACGACGATTGCTGTTAACCATCATTTGGATGCAGAAAATGTCAATAAACTGTATCAGCAAGTGGGATTGGAGTACAATAGCCGAATTGTTGATCCTGCCATTGCCGAATCATTTAAAGCCGTGACCGCTCAATACACAGCAGAAGAACTGGTATCCAAGCGTTCCGAGGTCAGCCAAAAGGTAAAAGAAGTCCTGCATAAAAAGCTGTCAAATTATAACATTATTCTCGACGAAATCAATATTCGCGAGTTTACCTTCAGTGATGAATTCAACCGCGCCATTGAATCCAAGCAGGTGGCCGAGCAGCAAGCGCTCAAATCGAAGCTGGATCTGGAGCGGATCAAGATCGAGAAAGAGCAAGAAATCACGAGAGCAGAAGCACAGGCACAAGCACTGCGGCTGCAAAAGCAAGAGGTTACGCCAGAGCTGATTCAGCTCAGACAGATCGAGGCCCAACTCGAAGCGATCCGCAAATGGGATGGAAAGCTGCCGAACGTAACGGGTGGAGCTACTCCGTTTATCAATGTGGGTACCCCATAACGGAATAAATAAACAAAGCCACTCCCTTGAAGAGGAGTGGCTTTGTTCTTAGTTGCGGATGAGATAATCGAAAGCTCCCAAAGCCGCAGTAGCACCAGATCCCATCGAAATGATGATCTGTTTATAAGCACTGTTCGTGCAATCACCGGCTGCAAAAACACCAGGGATGTTTGTAGAACCATGGCTGTCTACCACGATCTCACCAAAGCGAGTGCGCTCAATCGTGTCGCCCAACCAATCTGTATTCGGTACCAGACCGATCTGTACAAACACACCTTGCAATTCAATGTGCTTGGTTTCACCTGTCTCACGTTCGATGTAAGAAATGCCGTTTACTTTATCGGTACCCGTAATTTCTTTGGTTTGAACGTTTTTGAGTACAGTGACATTCGGCAGACTGTAAAGACGATCTTGCAATACCGCATCAGCTTTCAGCTCTGGCGAGAATTCCAGAACGGTTACATGCTTCACAATACCTGCGAGATCAATCGCTGCTTCCACACCTGAATTACCGCCGCCAACAACTGCGACATCTTTGCCGATGAACAAAGGACCATCGCAGTGAGGGCAATAAGCTACACCCTTGTTCTTGAACTCTGCTTCACCTGGTACACCCAGATTCCGCCAACGAGCACCTGTCGACAAGATGACTGTCTTACTCTTCAGAACAGCTCCGTTTTCGAGTTCAACTTCGATGAGATCCTTCTTCTCTAAACGCTTGGCGCGTTGCAGCTTCATGACATCAATGCCATACTCTTTCACTTGCTTTTCCAAGTTGGCTGCGAGCTGAGGACCTTCAATGTATTTCACACTGATGAAGTTCTCAATGCCCAATGTGTCATTGACTTGACCGCCAAGACGTTCAGCAACGAGACCAGTACGAATCCCTTTGCGTGCTGCATAAATCGCCGCACTAGCACCTGCTGGGCCACCGCCGACAACAAGCACATCATAAGGGTCTTTATTGTCAAACTCAGATGCGTCCGGAGCAGAACCCAGCTTGGCAAGAATTTCTTCCACAGTCATACGGCCGCTTTCGAAAAATTCACCATTGAGGAAAACGCTTGGCACAGCCATCACGTTTTTGCTCTCTACCTCGTCCTTGAATACGGCACCATCAATCATTGTATGAGTAATACCAGGATTGAAGATACTCATCAAGTTCAGAGCTTGGACAACATCTGGACAATTGTGGCAACTCAAGCTGATGTAAGATTCGAACTTATATTCACCACGAAGGTCTTTGATTTGATCAATGACACTTTGCTCAACCTTTGGAGCTCTTCCGCTAACTTGCAAGAGAGCCAATACTAAGGAAGTAAATTCGTGACCCAGTGGAGTACCAGCAAAAACGACGCCAGTATCTTCACCGACACGGTTTACGCTAAAGCTAGGTGTGCGAGTTAGTTCTGCCTTCTCCACACTGATCTTCAACGACATGCTGGCTAACTCATCAACCAGTGCAAGCATCTCAGAAGATGCCTCATCGGTGCCTGCACTGACTTTGAGTACAATATCGCCTTCCAAGAGCTCGAGATATTGTTCTAGTTGCGCTTTGATTTCTTGGTCAAGGGCCATTATCTATCACACCTTAAATTTTGCCTACGAGATCAAGGCTTGGTTTCAGTGTTTTGCCGCCTTCTTGCCATTTTGCTGGGCAAACTTCACCTGGATTGTTGCGAACGTATTGTGCTGCTTTGATTTTGTTGATCAGAGCACTTGCATCACGGCCAATGCCACCTGCAGTAATCTCAACAGCTTGGATGACACCGTCTGGGTCGATGATGAATGTACCGCGATCTGCCAGACCTTCAGCTTCGATCAATACGTCGAAGTTGCGGGAGATCACATGGGAAGGATCGCCGATCATGATGTATTCTACTTTACCGATTGCTTCAGAGCTGGAGTGCCATGCTTTATGAGTGAAGTGAGTATCTGTAGAAACGGAGTATACTTCCACACCGAGTTCTTTCAAAGTTGCATATTGGTTTTGCAGATCTTCGAGTTCAGTAGGGCAAACGAAAGTAAAGTCTGCTGGGTAGAAGCAAACTACGCTCCATTGACCTTTGAAGTTTGCTTCAGTTACTTCGAGGAATTTACCTTTTTGGAATGCTTGTGCTTTAAAAGGCAATACTTCAGTTCCGATGAGTGACATAGTGTTAGCTCCTTTATATGTTTTTTGTATTTACATATTCAGGACATGCGTAACGAGGCATGCTTGAATATAATTTACAATGATTATTATTTAATAAATGATTCAGTAAGTCAAGTTTTTTATAATGATTATAATGTGATAATTTTTACAAGACGTTTTAACCATTATTTAGTATGATTCGAACGGCATCAGAGTATTCGTTTGCTGTGCGAAAAATTGACCATTCGTGCGTAGAAACCGAGTGGATTGTTTTACGTATGAAATAAAGAGCGAATTGACAGCGGAATAAACATACAGGAGTGATGATATGCCATCTCCCATTAGCGCACCGCAAAAATGCTTGTCCAAGGACGCGTTCAAGGTACAGCTTATTACCGAGGGGATTACGGTTGTGATCGGGCTTGTGATTTTGGCCGTTCTTTATTATCTAGATAATCGTTTTGCCTGGAAGGAATGGATCGGATGGAGTTTGCACGGATTGCTCGTTATCGGTGTGATCGCGACGATTTGGTCTTTTGTCGAGCCGTATTTTTTATACAAAAGCTGGCGGTATGATATCGATGAAGATTTCCTGCAAATGAAATTCGGGGTGATCACAGAGAGACATTTCCTTGTCCCCATGACGAAAATCCAAGCAGTCTCAACGAAACAAGGACCGATTTTACGAAAATATGGACTGTACACCATCTCGATAAAAACAATGGGCTCCTCGCACGAAATTCCAGGATTGCCGGGGGATGTCGCTGCTCAATTAAGAGAACAGATTGCACAATACGCCAAATTAAAGGAAGTGGAGTAGCGATGGAAGCAAAACGATACCATCCACTAACTATCCTTTTTGATCTCATCATCCAAGTAAAGCATCTGTTTTTTCCTACGTTGATTTTGTTTGTGTTCAATTATGACTCGACAAACGCATTCATTACATACGGGAGAATTGTTTTTTACTTCTATGTAGGAGGGATGCTGGTCTATCTGCTTTTGAAATGGGTCTCGTACAAGTATAGGCTGGATGAAACGGCTTTCCATCTATACGCAGGGATTTTTACGAAGACAAAGCAGACCATTCCCTTTGCCAAAATCCAAAACGTCAATCGACATACGACGTTGCTGCACCGGATTTTTAAAGTGACCTCTATCCGATTTGAGACAGGGGTGGTTGGCGATGATTCTAGAGTGGAATTCGCGGTGATTTCTCTGAATGAAGCAGATCGACTGGAGGCTTACACGAAACAGGAAATGCGTTTAGAAAAAGAGCCTGAAGCTGAAGCCGAAGGGAAAGAAGGAGACGCGACCTCTTCGGGGGAAATCGGTACGCCGTATGCCACTCCTGAGCGAATCATTCACTTTACGCCAACGAAAAAAGAGATTATCAAGGCTTCCTTCACTTCTCTCAGCTTTCTCGGGATGATTACGCTACTGATATGGGCGTATTTCAAGCTCACCGAATATATCGACGTGGAGGAGCAGGTAGTAGGTATTTATTCGCTGATTACAAGTTCGTGGATATGGATCACGCTGACAGCCGTTGGACTACTCGTCCTATCCATCGTATTCGGCATGGTTACGACCTATATTCGTTATGGAAAATACGAGATTTCGTCGGATCATGAGCGGATTTACATTGCCAAAGGAGTCATCGAAGAAACAGCTTTTTCGATCGCAAAAGAGAGAGTGCAAGCGATTAAAATCAAACAATCCTTGTTAAAGCGCATGCTGGGTCTCGCTGAAGTCAAGCTGACGGTTGTCGGCGGGGATAGTGATTCGGATAAAGATAAGCAGGATGTCAGCTCGCTCTATCCATTTTTACCGGTAAAACGTGCGTATGAAATGATCTCAGAAATATTGCCTGCGTATGAAGTGACGGAAGAAATGACGAGTCTCCCCCAAAAATCGTTATGGGTTCGCTTGGTCAGATCGAGCTGGATTTGGATCATTGGCACAGGTGCGCTTTCTTATTTCAAGCCGAATATGTGGGGGTGGGAGCAAGCGTGGTGGGTCATATCCATTGCGTTGACACTGATCATCCTGGCCTTTGAAGTCATTGAATTCTACAACACCCGATACACCTTGAATGATCACTTTATTCAGTTCCAAACAGGGAGCCTAACTACGACGCTATTTGTCTCCAAACGAGAAAAGATTATTGAGGTCAATGTCAAAAGAGGCATCTTGCAAAAACGGCTAGGGCTTGCTTCGATCAAAACGGTCAATCGCGCCAAACCAGTGAGTCATAAAGGGGTGACAGATGTGCCGTTAGAGTTGGCGGATGGGTTTTATCAGTGGTATATGGGACGTAGAAAAGAGATCAAAGTAGAATAGAAGAAGAAGGGACGTAGAAGGAAAAGGCGAATCTTTTCCCTCTACGTTCTTGTGCTTTCAAACAGCTCCAGCCATTCCCCATCCGGACCTTTGAAGAACATATAACGCGAGCCGTTCGGCAATGTGGTTATTTCCTGATCGATAAAGGATACAGGTAGTTGCTTCAAACGGTCGATTTCAGCTTCGAGGTTGTCCACAGCAAACGCCAGGTGGTGGACCTTGCCCTCTATCGGCAGAGAATCGTTATATCCGTGAATGAGCTCCAGCTCTGTCTCTGTGCTGCCCGGAAATCCAAGCAAAGCAAGGGTAATGACTCCGTTGGAATGAGCGAGCTTGCCTTTTAGCTCCATCCCAATCACTTCGGTGTAAAAGGCAATCGAGGCCTCCAAATCTTTTACCATTAATCCCACATGCTCCAGTTTTTTGATCGCCATATCACTTCATTCCTTTCTACAGGTCTGATTTTTTCTATTGTAGAAGAATTTGAAGAAAAAGTCTGTATGCCCAAGTAGTCATGATAGGTTTTCCAATGATGAACATGGCTATAATTGGGCTATGGTGCAAATTTCGTCATCCCGGGGTGGAGCATGGAATCTATTGTGGAAATGATTGCGAGAGCAGTACTGGCTTTTGCGATCATGATGATCATTACAAGGATGTTGGGCAAGCAGACGATTGCGCAAATGACGTATCATGACTTTGTCGCGGCGATTACTTTGGGGGCGCTGACAGCAAATCTTGCTTTTAACAACATGATCAAAATATCGCATATGATCGTGACGTTACTCACTTTCAGTGGCATCGCCTATTTGCTCATGATCCTTTCTCTGAAAAACCGGAAAATGCGAAAATGGTTTTCGGGTCAACCGACGGTGATTATCCAGGATGGAAGAATTCTGGAAGATAACATGGGCAAGCTAAAGCTGTCTTTGGATACGCTGAATCAAGAGCTGAGGGAAAGAAACATTTTTAATATCGAAGAAGTTCAATATGCAGTGCTGGAGTTGAATGGGGAGATATCCGTTCTAAGAAAACCGCAGTTTTTACCTGTCACTCGTGGGGATTTGCACCTGAAAACGGGGAAGAGACAGACATTCCCGATTGAATTGATCATGGATGGGCAAATCATCCAGGGCAATTTACGCCAACATAGCTTAACCATTGAGTGGCTACTCTCACAGGTGGGCAAAAAAGGCTTAAGTGTCGCAGAAGTGAATTACGCGGTAATTAGCTCCAATGGACAAATTTACTTTGATCCGTATGATGACCATATCAGCAATCCGATCGACAAAGAATAAGGATTCGCAAAAAAACCTCCGTGATGGAGGTTTTTCATTTGCTCGAGTATTGGCTGAGTGTTCCTGATTGCTTCAAATAGGTATAAAATCTGTGCAAAATAGTGACAGCTTCTGCACGAGTCAGCATGTCTCCACCCTCGAACTTGCCGTTCCATGCAGTCATGATCCCTGTTTTTTGCAAGAGGGCGAGATTGGTTCCGAGGATTCCGCTGTAGTCATCCGTAAACAATATTTCATCGCCATTTTGGCCAAAGAGAAGCGGATACAGGATGTTCGTTTGGTCTCTCCCAGCTTCGTTGTACCGACCATCCTGCTTGAAAAAAGCTTCAGGCGAATTTGGGTCAAGCGAATACTGATTCAAGATGATGGGAATATCCCGCATGCCAGAAAGGATTTGTAAGACCTCTGCCGCTGGAATGTCTTGGTTTTCTAACATAAAGACGGGCAGGATGTTTGCCGCACCAATTCGATTTAGTTTCGTGTCTGGGTAAAAAAAGTAGCCGTTGGAAGAATAGTGGACAGCGTTCCACCAGTCTCTTGTGACGATCGAGCTGATCTCTGTGTACGCCCAGTGATTTTTGGGCACGTCGGCAAATCGCTCGATGCGATAGTCGCTGTAATCTGTCTTTTGGTTAGCTTTATACGGTCTGTAACGATCAAACAGGCGATAGATCATGACGGTCAATTCTGCTTTGTCTACCAATCTTTCAGGCTGAAAGCGTCCGTCAGGATAACCGCTAACAACCCCCTTATCTACCATGAAGGAGATCGAATTCATGGCCCAGCCGTATTTCTTCGGATCGACATCATGAAATTTCGGTGCAGCATGTGTAATCGTAGGATAAATACCGGATAACCCCAGAATGAGTGCAAGTAATACCGTGATGACTTTCATATGTTCTCCTCTCTTTTTTCTATGAAAATGGTAAGGATTATCCTTCCAGTATACTATCCGGTGTTGGAAAAGGAAGGTGTTCTGCAAGAACAGATGTGACGATATGCAACGAGTCAAACTCGCCAGATGAAGCCGTAATGATCGGCGGTTTAGAGGTAAACAGTTGCTTGTTAATTGCATGGGGAGAAAGCCCTTTGCTATGGAAATGCAGGATTTCCCCAGACAGATTCTCCAAATACTCCAGCTTTTGTTGCAAGCGTGTTTTCCCGTCTGGATGATATCCGGAATGGGCGCAAAAGATCGACTGGAAGTCACACGCGAGGACCTTACGAAGGGAATTCATCAAGGTGGGGATCGATTCTTCTCGTAATATGACCTTCGTTTTCACACCCATAAAAAGATCACCACAGAACAAGCGACCGGTCCTTTCATCCAATAAGGCTATATGGTCATGGGCATGGCCGGGGGTATCAAGAACTTTCCATTCGATGGAGCGAGAGTGATGGACGTCACCCAAAGGTTGGGCCAGAAACGGATCGCGAATCCCCCAAGTAAGCTTACGGTAGAAAGGATATTGTGCTTTTTGCGAGCAAATGTCCACCCCTTTTTCGTGAATGAAAAGAGGGACCTGCTTGTGCTGGGCAATCCACGAGGCGGTACCGACATGGTCTTCATGGCTGTGCGTCAGTACGACCGAATCAAACGAGGCTTCCTGAAACCTGTGAACGAGAGCTTGCTCGAGTACTTTCGGGCCAGTATCAACCAGCATGCCATCCGTCACATAGACATAAATCCCTGATTCCCAATCCCCTACTCGAACAATCCCTTCCAGACATGCCACGTCTTCCTGATGATGAATGTGAATCATGCCGCACACCTCCCATCGTGATGGAATCATTATACTATTGAATGATTATTCAGTCATTTTTCTTTGCGATCCACACTCATCCTTCATCCCTGTATCATGTATGATGAATAGGGATGATTGCTCGTATGAGGTGAAAACATGAATGCATTGCCAATAAATGAAGTATTGCCAGAGCTGGTAGGCACGCTGTGCAAAGAGACGAATGCAGTATTGGTCGCTGCTCCGGGTGCGGGGAAGACGACGAGGGTACCACTGGCCTTGCGTGAAGAAGCTTGGTTACACAATCGTCGAATTGTAATGCTGGTCCCGCGCCGACTGGCCGCACGTCAAGCTGCTACCTACATGGCTGCCTTGCTGGGGGAAGAAGTTGGACAAACGGTCGGATACCGGGTCAAGCGCGAGTCAAGAGTAGGGCCAGGCACTCGGATTGAAGTGATTACAGAAGGAATTTTAACGAGAATGCTACAGGATGATCCAGAGCTATCTGATGTCGGTCTTGTTATTTTTGACGAGTTCCACGAACGGAATTTGCACGCGGATTTAGGACTGGCCCTAAGTCTTCAAGCACAAAGCTTGTTTCGGGAAGACCTGCGAATTCTCGTGATGTCCGCTACGCTCGATGCCGAGCCTGTGTCAGCCTTGCTGGGGAATGCTCCTGTTATCAGTAGTAAAGGCAGGATGTTTCCGGTGGAGACGCGCTTTTTGACTTCCCCGATGGAGGGGCGTCTGGAGGAAGCGGTGGTCCAGATGATCTTCCAAGCGTTGAGACAAGAAGAGGGAGATATGCTCGTCTTTTTACCAGGAGCCAAAGAAATTCACCGGGTCCAAGGTTTGCTTGAACAAAGCGGTGTGGGCACGAATATCCGGATTGCACCTCTTTACGGAAACTTGTCGCAAGAGGAACAAGATAAGGCGATCCAGCCCGGGAAAACAGGGGAGCGCAAAATTGTCCTCGCCACCTCTATTGCTGAGACGAGCTTGACTGTCGAAGGTGTGCGTATCGTGATTGATAGTGGATTAAAACGGGTCCCGCGCTTTTCTCCACGAACTGGGATGACGAGGCTGGAGACAGCAAAGGTATCAAAGGCATCCGCAGACCAACGCCGAGGAAGGGCTGGACGGCTTACGCCCGGAGTCTGCTATCGACTGTGGACAGAGCAAGAAGATCGCATGCTCATTCCCCAGCAGACACCTGAAATTATGGAAGCGGATCTGGCTGTGCTCGCTTTGGAGCTGGCTCTGTGGGGTGTTGGGTCGTCGGACGAGCTGGATTGGCTGAATCCCCCGCCGAAGCCAGCGATGGCACAGGCTCAAGAGCTGTTGCTTCAGTTGGGCGCATTAGATGAGCGGAAGCAGATCACACCACATGGACGAGTGCTGGCTGGGATGGGTGTGCATCCGAGATTGGGCCACATGATTCAAAAAGCGAATGAGCTGGGGGAAGGGGAACTGGCTTGTGAGCTGGCTGTCCTCTTGGAAGAACGAGATATTGTGCGGGGGCGCCAAGCGTCAGCAGATGCGGATATGCGTTCGCGTGTTGAACTGCTTCGTCAGGTAGCAAACAAACAGAGTGAGGCAGTGGAGCTTCCGATTGATGTAGGAACATGCAAAAGACTTTGGAAGGAGGCAGCGCACTTCAAACGGGGATGGGCAAACAACCAGTCTGGTGACACCTCCACGCGTACAGAAGCGACGGGAAGACTGCTGGCGTTTGCGTACCCGGACCGGATTGCCCAGCGAAGGGCAGATGGACGTTATTTGCTTCGCAATGGGCGCGGGGCGGCTTTTTCCGTGCAGCAACCACTGGCTGCTTCGCCGTATATTGTGGCAGCAGAACTCGATGACCAAGGCGCAGATAGTCGGATATTACTGGCGGCTAGCGTGGAAGAAAGCGAGCTGTTGAAGGATTGTGCGATGCAGATTACCGAACGAATGAACGTATGGTGGGAGCATACAGCGGGGGCAGTTCGCAGCCGCAAGCAAAAGCGGTTGGGGGCGATCTTGTTGGCGGATATAGCTGCGGAGGCTTCCCCAGATGAGGTGTTAACAGCGTTTTTGGACGGAATAAAAGAAGAAGGCTTGGAGATTTTGCCGTGGAATCGGCAGGCGAGACAGTATCGGGAGCGTTTGCTCTTTATGCAACGTCTGGAGGAAGGCTGGCCGAATGTGGAAGATGAGGCACTACTTGTTTCCCTGGAGGAAAGGCTCGCTCCCCATGTATATGGTTTCAAACGAAAGGAAGACCTGCAGTCGCTGTCAGTGGCGACGTTGCTAGAGAGTATGCTGTCATGGGAGCAGCGCAGACAACTAGACGAATACGCTCCGACTCATGTGATCGTCCCGAGTGGCTCCAAAATTCCTGTCGATTACAGCGATCCAGCAGCACCGGTGCTTTCGGTCCGGCTACAGGAGTTGTTTGGTTGGCAAGACTCTCCGCGAATAGGCAGAGGCAGAGTGCCACTGACATTGCACCTGCTTTCGCCGGCTCATCGTCCGGTACAAGTGACACGGGACTTGGCGAGCTTTTGGGCACATGCGTATTTTGAAGTGAAAAAAGATTTAAAGGGCCGTTATCCCAAGCATTATTGGCCGGATGATCCGCTAGCTGCCATTCCAACAAACCGGACGCGACCACGCATATAAATCGATTCGCTAGGTATATTCGGGCATAGAGGGGGGCATCGCGTCAGGTGAAATTTCCCATTTTGCTAGTTCCATGTTCGTGAGTCACGTCAATTGTGAAACCTTCTTCGTGTTCGGGCACGTCAGGAAGATACCGTGAATCACGTACTACCCCCTCTATTTCTTAGGGCTGCCTGTTACAACAGGCGGTCTTTTTTTTGTAAAAAAAAGGTGCCGCAGTTGCAGCGCCCTTTCTTTCGTATGAGGTCAAGGCTTACGCTTTGTTTCCCCACTGCTCCCGATAAATCAACTGTTGCAGGTCCTCGCGTTGTCTCCATTGGTGCAGCTCCAAGAGTGGACGTTCCGGATAATGATCCGTGTAGCCGATCGACAGCAATGCGACAGGATCGATATGCGGCGGTATGTTCAGGATACGACGCACGTCGGCCTTCTTGTAAAAACTGACCCAGCCCATCGCCAAATCTTCTGCGTAGGCTGCCAGCCACATGTTTTGGATCGCACAACTGACAGACATAATATCTGTTTCCGGGATAGAATTGCGACCGAGTACATGGTCTCCGCCACGTGTAGGATCACAAGTGACACAGATCGTGACAGGCGCTTCCTTGATTCCTTGAATTTTCAGCTCTAAAAAGGTCGATTCTCGTCCCGTTCCTTCGTAGTGGATGGCAAGTGCCCGGCGTTCTTTATCCGCACATTCTGCAAGAGCTTGTTTGGTTTCGTCGTCTTCCACCAGGACAAAATTCCAAGGCTGCATGAATCCGACAGAAGGAGCATGGTGGGCAGCAGCCAAGATCATGGCAAGCTTTTCCGGGGCGACAGGGTCTTGACGAAAGGTACGAATATCGCGACGATTGCTGATGGCTTTATACAACCCGTTTTTTTCTTCCGCGGTTAAGCGTTTCATGAGAAAAACCTCCCTATTTGCATTCCGGTCTCTTTATTTTACTTACAAAGTATGCTTCCTTCCAGACATCTACTTGACATATTCATGTCCTACGCTAAAGAGGAGGTTAGTCCGAGCAGAGGGGAGATAGTACGAGCATGCAAAACATCTTAATTGTAGAAGACGAGTTACCCATCTCTCGGGTATTGAAGGCGTATTTGGAAAAAAACAACTTTCAGGTTGAACAGGCATTTAACGGCGAGGAAGCAGAGCGGAAGTTTGATTCACTCAATCCTGCGCTGGTCTTGCTGGATGTGATGCTGCCTGGACGAAGCGGATGGAGTATTCTCGAATATATTCGGGCGAAAAGCTCGTGTCCTGTCATCATGCTGACAGCGTTGGGACAAATCGATAACAAGTTGGCGGGTTTGAACAAAGGCGCCGATGACTATATCACCAAGCCCTTTATTGCCGACGAAGTGGTCGCTCGCGTACATGCAGTATTACGTCGCTCGAAACAATTGTTAGAAGGCAATCATGTGAAGCAGTTTGGCAGTCTGAAAGTCGACTTCAAGGCTTATTCTGTCATGCTGCATGGCATCGAACTGGCGTTTACGCCAAAGGACTTGTGTCTGTTTCTTTTTTTAGCGCAGTACAAAAACCAGACGTTCACCAGAGAACAGCTCATCGAGCAGGTGTGGGGAATGGACTACGAAGGAAGTGATCGCGCAGTAGACCTCGCGATCAAGCGCATCCGGCGATCTTTGGAGAATTGGCCGACATCCGAAGGGGAAATCCGTACTTATCGTGGCTTGGGCTACAAGCTGTGCGTATATGAGTGAGAAAAAACGCACCTCGTTGTTTCGGTATTGGACGACGCGATACTTGATCATCTTGTGTATCGGCCTTTTCGTGATCGGGATTGCATCCAGCTACTGGATTTCTTATAGCGAGACTCAAAAACGCCTTGATTTTATGAGACTGATGGCAGCGGAAGTAGCGGATCGGGTCGTTGATGTGGAAGGCAAGGTGAAAACGGCTCCGTTTTTGTTTCGTATTGTGGACAGTCGCCAGGAGTCACTCGGCGTCAATTACAAGCCAATCATGATGATTTTAGATGAACACAAGCAACCCGTATTTGGCGTACCTGGTCCTTTTTCAGGGGAACTGAAGCGTATCGCGCCTGATCTGGTGGATGCGGATGACAGCCTGTCACAGTTCGAGCTTGCGCGGGGTGACGAAGTGCTTTTCGTGAAGGAAAGCATTAAAGTTGATGAGCGAGTGGTTGGATGGGTCATGCTGTTCACCCCACAAAAACAGGTGATACGCGGCATGACTGAATTCCAATTGCTCGCGATCATGCTTCTGGGTCTCGGCTTACTTGGCTGGCTCGTCATATATTTGCTGACGAAAAAGCTGTCTCAGCCGATTAAGGATGTGGCAGACGCTGCCAAGCAAATCGTACTGGGAAACTACGAGATTCAATTGGATAAAAACAAGCGCGAACAAGAAGTGTATGAGCTGATTCATACCTTTGAAGAAATGGCAGAACGATTGAAGCAGTTGGAAATGATGCGTACCGAGCTTTTGGCAGGGGTGACCCACGAACTCAAAACACCTGTTACGTCCATCAGTGGGCTGGTACAAGCCGTGAGGGAAGAGGTTGTGAGCGGTGAGGAAGCCAAGGAGTTTTTGGATATTTGTACGAAGGAAACAACACGTCTGCAAAAGATGATAGAGGATTTGCTCGATTTTAACTCGTTTGCTGTGGGTGACATTCGTATACGTCGGCAACCCCAAAACATGCAGGAGCTGATTCGGGAAGTTACGCACCAATGGAAGATTGTGCAGGAAGAAGAAAAGCTCAGCTTGCACATCGAAAATACGTCTGAGCCAATGATGATAGAGACCGACCCGTTGCGTGTGCAGCAAATCATGTACAATCTCCTAAACAATGCAGCACAGGCGATGGAATCGGAGGGACGGATTATTGTGTCCCTATCTGCATCAGCAGATGAGATTCGCATTGACGTGAAGGACAATGGACGTGGGATACCGATAGAGGAACAATCTTTGATTTTCGAACGATTCTACCGGGGCGAGGACAAGAAGCACATCGTCCGTGGGTTGGGGCTTGGTTTGTCTTTTAGCAGAATGATTGCCCAAGCATTAGGAGGTATGTTGATCCTGACGGAGAGTACAGCGTCAGGCAGCACCTTCACGTTGATTTTACGCAAATAAAACAGGCATGCTTGAAAAAACGATCTGGTTCACTCCGGTCGTTTTTTTGTGTCTTTATCTGACTTTTCCCTGACGTATTCGTTCCGTATAGTGGTCGCAACCAAAAAGACAAGTCTTCAATCAAGTAGATGGTAGGGGGACTGAGCGTGACTCACACGGAGAAAAAGAGAGAGTTGTTTTCGAAGGCAGGAAGCAACAAGAGAAGGTGGATCGTTGGAGTTTTGGCTGTCGGGGTCGTGCTCGTTTCAGGAGCTATATTCGGCTACCAGTCGTTTTTTACCCCACAAACGGCGCAGGCCGCTTTTCAAGTGGAGACGGTAAAAAGGGGAGACATCTCAGAAGTCGTACAGGCATCAGGCACTGTCCAGGCTTCCAAACGCTCGTCTCTCTCGTTTTCTGATGCAGAAGAAGCCAAGGATGCGATTTCTACCATTCAGGTCGGCGTTGGTGATGCCGTGAAGGCAGGGCAAGTTCTTGCGACGATGGACGATTCCGTAGCGAGAATCCAGGTGACGAATGCGGAAGCAAATCTTTTATCGGCGCAAGCCAAGCTAGAGGAGGCACAAAAGCGCAAGAGTCCCGCAGAAATCACTTCTTTGCAAGCTGCCGTCAATCAGACCAAGAACGAATGGGAGCTCGCCAAGCAAAACATTGACGGGAAAAAAGCGGCGAACGACGTAGAGAAGGCAAAGGCAAACCTGGAGAGTGCCCAGAAGACGTACACTTCCCAGCAGGCCTTATTTGCGGCAGGTGCGATTGCCAAGAGTGAATTCGACAGTGCTCAATCCTCGTTGGATCAGGCTCAGCGTGATTACAACAATGCCATATTGACAGCCGGACAGACGACAGGGCAGGCAAGTGTGAAGGTAGAGCAGGCATTGGCTGCGTATCAAACAGCGCAAGAAGCGTTACAGGAAGCGAATGAAGGCCCTGATGCCGCCACAGTATTATCGGCCAAAGCAGCGGTGGAACAGGCAAAAGCGGGGCTGCAACAAGCACAAAAGGCACTGAGAGCAGTTACCTTGAAAGCACCAATGGACGGAGTGATCGTCCAAGTGAATGGCAATGTAGGCGAAATACCCGGCAATAATTTCATTATCATGGATAATTCGAATAGCGGAGATTTAGAGGTATTGGCCCAGATTAGCCAGAGTGACATCGGAAAAGTACAGGAAGGCTTGCCAGTGACGTTTACGACGAGTTCTTATGCGGATGAGACGTTCCGTGGAAAAGTAAAGCTGATCTATCCAGAAGCGAAAACTGACGCTGGAGTCACCACTTACGATGTGCTTTTGTCTGTGGCAAACCAGGATAATAAATTGAAGATCGGGATGACGATGAACGTCGCGATCGAACGGGGAACTCATAAAAATGTGCTCGTGGTACCTGCGCAAGCGTTGCAAACGCAAAATGGCAAGGATGGCGTGTATGTGCTAAAGGATGCTGCTGCACAACAAGCTGGTGAAGGAGCTGAAGGGAATCAGGCTGAGGCGAAGCAAGCGAATAACATCAGTGGAGGCAAAGAGGGCAGAGCGAATATGCCGTATCGATTTGTT
Organism: Brevibacillus sp. Leaf182; assembly: GCF_001423865.2. Lineage (NCBI taxonomy): Bacteria > Bacillati > Bacillota > Bacilli > Caryophanales > Paenibacillaceae > Brevibacillus > Brevibacillus sp. Leaf182. Next base: position 426,647 of record NZ_LMPN02000023.1, read on the forward strand.
CCGATCAAAATGGGATACTTCACTGCCGATCAGGTAGAAGTGACGGAGGGGCTTACCGAAGGAGAGCGTGTCGTCATCCTCGTGAATACACAGACCTCATCTGGAACGAGTCAAAATGGAAATCGAATGGGCGGCGGTATGCCGGGATTCGGCGGAATGGGCGTCCAGATAAGGGGACGGTAAAAAGATGAAACCGGTCATTCAAATAGAAGAGCTGAGAAAACAGTATGTCATCGGAGATCAGGAGATTTATGCGCTCAGGGGTGTCAGCTTATCGATCGAGGAAGGAGATTTCGTGGCAATCATGGGGCCGTCTGGTTCAGGCAAATCTTCCATGATGAATGTAATTGGCTGTCTGGATAAGCCCACCTCGGGAGAATTTTTTTTAGACGGCTATCCTGTATCACAAGCACATGACGATGAATTGGCGGTCATCCGCAATCAGAAAATCGGCTTTGTTTTTCAAAATTTCAATCTGTTGCCACGTACAACCGCAGTGGAAAATGTAGAACTGCCTCTTTTATATGGAGGCACATCTGCACGGGAACGAAGAGAAAGAGCCATCCGGGCATTAACGAGTGTCGGACTGGCAGAGCGATTAAACAACAAGCCCAATGAGCTGTCAGGTGGGCAGCAGCAGCGCGTGTCAATCGCGAGAGCTCTCGTCAATGATCCCGTCATCCTGTTGGCAGACGAGCCGACAGGAGCGCTGGACACGAAGACGAGTGAAGAGATCATGGGTATCTTTCAAAAGCTGAACGATGCGGGCAAAACGGTTATTTTGGTGACACATGAACCTGATATTGCGGAGTATGCGAAGAGGATCGTCCGGTTTCGTGATGGGCAAATCATTGCGGATGAAGTGGTGGAGGATCGCAGGGGGGTGTCGATGGAGGGTAGAGCAGATGAGCTTTATTGAATGTGTACGCATTTCATTTCGCAGCATCAGGGCAAATGGCTTGCGCTCCGTTCTCACGATGCTGGGAATTATCATCGGTGTAGCAGCTGTTATCGCGATGGTGGCGATCGGAGAAGGGACTTCCACGTCTGTTGCTTCGCAGATCAATGGTTTAGGGAGCAACCTGCTGATTGTCACACCTGGTCAGGCGACACAAGGCAGGGTAAGCCTTGGAGCTGGCTCTCTGAATACGCTGACGATGGCAGATGCAGAAACCCTGATGCAAAAAGAGTCCATTTCGGGTGTGGCTCCCAGCGTCAATGCGCGGGGGCAGATTGTCTGGGGAAGCAATAACTATTCCAGTATGCTCGAGGGGACGTCAGCCGATTTCCCTCAGGTGAGGAATGTAGAAGTTGGACAGGGGCGTTTCTTTAGTAACTTTGAAGTGAAGATGCAATACAACGTGGCAGTCGTGGGGACAGAGGTGGTCAGCAACCTGTTTAAAGGAGCGAATCCAGTAGGGCAAACCGTTCAGATTAACCGGATTCCGTTTACGATCATCGGCGTATTGCAGAGCCAGGGAAGCTCAGGCATGACAAACAACGACGATCGGATCATCATTCCGATTACTACTGCGATGAACAGGTTGACCGGAGGCAAAAATGTGAGCTCGATTTACGTCTCGGCAGCATCGTCAGACTTGATGGAGAAGGCGCAACAAGATGTACAGCAAGCCCTTCGTGCCAATCACAAGCTACGGCCACAAGCAGCCGATGATTTCCGTATAACGTCCCAGTCAGACATTTTAAGCACGGCACAGTCAGTCTCCAGCTCGATGACCGCGCTTTTATCTGGCATTGCAGCCATCTCGCTGATTGTTGGCGGGATTGGCGTAATGAATATTATGCTTGTATCGGTCACGGAGCGGACACGAGAAATCGGGATTCGCAAGGCGATTGGAGCCAAGCGGGGCGATATTCTCCGACAGTTTTTGATCGAAGCGGTTACGCTTAGCCTGATTGGCGGGGTGATTGGTATTGCCTTAGGGGTAGGGGCGGCGTTTTTGGTTAGCAAGCTTGGTCAGATGGCGACTTCAATCAGTCTGTCTCCGATTATGTATGCGTTTTTGACCTCTACATTGGTTGGTGTCATCTTTGGTGTGTATCCGGCGAGAAAAGCAGCACAGCTCAAACCAATTGACGCTCTGCGGTATGAGTGAGTGTGTAATTTTACCAATCCGGGCATACTAGCCGTGAGAGGTGTTGGTCTGATGGAAAAAAGCGTTCAATTTTCCGTACCATGGCGAGAAGCGACACGCATTGTGAAAAGGATCAAAACAAGCAAATTGCGTTATTTTGTCAGACAACAAGAGGGCAAGACCAGTGTTGCGTTCGTCTTTCCTCGAGTTAGCGTCAGCCAATATGTCTATTTGTATATCATTTTTGGACCAAGAGCTGCTGATGTGCTCAATAACGATAGCAAATAGAATGATCCCTGATGGCCTTAAGCAGGCGTCAGGGATTTGTAATAATTCACAGGAAAACAAAACCTGACACTTTTCGATAGGACTGTTTCATAGTACAATTCGAATATGAACGAACTTGGGGAAGTTCGGGATGGCGGCACCCAATCTGTGCAGAAGGGCCGCCTCTTTTTTTACTATTGTACAAATGTTCGTTTTCGACAGCATTTTTGCTCAGAGGATATAATAGGTACAATTACCTGAATATACAACTGGAATGAGTGGGTAGTTAGATATAAACTATGCTTATTCACGTAAATACAACGTACTACTCTCTCCCAAGATTTGATCTTGGGGCTTTTTTTGTTCAAAAACGATGAAAAAAAGCCGTTTCTCATGACGGCTTTGTTATCAATAGGGTAGGTTGAAAGCTTCCTTTCAGCAAGGCATCGATCAATTGCTCCTGTGTGAGAGAAATCGTGATGCCCATTCTAGGCAGATCGACAGAAAAAACATTCTCTCGGTACAAATACCAGAGATCGCCTGTCGGCTCAATAGAATAGACGTGTATATTTTGGTGTGAATGCTGGCCTGCCTTTTGGATTTCCCGCAACGCTGTAAACATTTCTCCCCAAATAGGCAGATAAGGCTTCGTTTGGTGCTGTACAATCGCTTGGATCAGTTGGTTTTTCACGAGAGAAATAGCATCCATGGTTGAGTGGTTCAACGAAAGCATGACCGTTATACTCCTTTTGCATGGCTTGGCGCATTAGTCTTGTGTGATGGCGATTTTTGTCGAAGTTATGAATAAGTGTAAAATAGTTATCCGCTCGATGCAAGAGAAGAGAAGGCAGAGATGAGCATTTGGATATTTGACGGTTGCTGCTGATTTGGATAGCATAGGAAAAGCGGTTTTGACAAATGGCAATAGCGAGAAGCGGGAGATGAGATTGTGGCAAAAAAACACCGGTTGATCATCGAGTTTTGCGGTGGATTTGGTCAAGGGCTGGCCTTGCTGTATGCTTTGCGGTCGCCTGATGTTCAAGTGGCAGGAATCATTTGCAGAGACACGCAGTCAAGCTTGGCTAGGAAGCTGATTGATTTTGCACAGCCAGGCTATGAAATTCCAATCGTAACAGGTGCCAAGCAACCGCTTTTCTCAGGAACGATAGAGACGACCACCTCGGAAGGTGTAAGGCTCCTTGTAGAAAGTACGCAGGATGAGGAAAGTGACTTGACGCTCGTGACGTTTGACCGTTTGACGACGCTAGCTTTGGCTGTCGCGCGTGATCCACTGTTGGCGCGTAAATTTACGCGAATCGTGGTGCAGGGTGGAGCCATACGTGTACCAGGAGATGTTACGGCCATTGCTGAAACAAACATGCATGGTGATCCGGAAGCAGTTGCGCTCGTTTTGGCAGCCGGCTTGCCGCTTGTGCTTGTTCCATTAGATACAACCAGCTTGTTTCGTTTGACGGAAGAGCAAGTACATACACTGGGAAGTCTCGCACAAGCAGTTGGCCTGATCGATAGAACGACGACGTCAGACATACAGTTCGCCGCTTCTGCTCGTGCACTCCATGCATGGGTAGCGATGCTCGCGGCTCTCTCGCCTGAAAAGATGCGGATGGAGCAGATGAAGCTCTCAGTCGAATGCAAAAGCGAATGGTCACGCGGTGCCATTCTAGCCGATCTGCGGGCGAAACCGAGTGTAGGAACCGATACGGCCGTATGCGTTGAGGTTGAGATGGCAGAGGCAGAGCGCTTTTTGCAAACCGTTTTGGATCAGGGAGGGGTATAAGCGCATGGAAAAAATCATTTTGGATGTAGATACCGGGATTGATGATGCGCTGGCGATTGCTTATGCCGTTCACTCGCCTGCTCTTGAAGTGTGTGGGATTACCACGACTTTTGGCAATATTACGGTGGAGGAAGCAACACGCAATACCTTGCAGGTGCTAGAGCTGCTGGATGCCTCTGCGATTCCTGTCTATCAGGGGGCATCGAAGCCGATTGTTCGCGACCTCACAGGAAAAGCAAGGCTGTTCCACGGTGAGAACGGGCTGGGCAATGTCGTCCTTCCTGCGCCATCGACAACGGCTCAGCCACAGTGTGCCACACAATATCTCATCTCTGCAATTAAGGAACATCCGCACGAATTGACACTCGTGACCGTCGGGAGCATGACCAATCTGGCGCAGGCGATAATGGCTGCTCCAGAAATCGTATCCCTTGTCAAACGAGTGGTCGTGATGGGAGGCGCTGTAACAGTGCCGGGCAATCGCACGCCTGTAGCGGAGGCGAATATTTGCGCCGATCCGGAAGCCGCAGCGTATGTCTTCCAGTCTGGTATTCCAGTGACGCTGGTAGGTCTGGATGTGACGATGCAAACGCTGCTCACCCGCGAACACTTGCAGGAGTGGAGAGCGAAGGATACACGCTTGAGTCATGTTTTTGCGGATATGTGCGAGGTGTACATGAATGCCTACGCCACAGTAGGCAATTTGCGCGGCTGCGGTCTGCATGATCCGTTGGCCGTAGGTGTCGTCATCGATCCGACGTTTGTGAAGGCAGTCCCAATGCATGTTGCGGTAGATACGTCCGGGGGAGCCAGTGACGCCCGTACGATTGGGGACAGACGGGAATATCCAGCGCATCCACCGAATGTGGACGTGTGCCTGGAGGTTGACCATGAGCGTTTTGTCGGTCATTTTCTGAAGTACGTACTAGGTAATTAAGGAGGAAGTTATTGTGTTAAAAGAATTTAAAGAGTTTGCGTTAAAAGGAAATGTGATGGATCTCGCAGTCGGTGTGGTCATCGGTGGGGCTTTCGGGAAGATTGTTACCTCGCTTGTTAATGACATCATTACTCCTATGATCGGATTGCTTCTGGGCAAGGTGGATTTCTCCGGCTTGTTCATCAATTTGAGCGGGGTTCCTTATAAGACGATCACCGAAGCAAAAGCAGCAAAAGCTGCGACGCTCAACTACGGATTGTTCCTCAACTCTGTGATTGATTTTGTCATTATCGCCTTTTCTATTTTTATCGTCATCAAGCAGCTCAACCGCTTCAAACGCAAGCAAGAAGTGGAGAAAGCACCTGAGACAACGAAAGAATGCCCACATTGCATCTCTGCGATTCCGATCAAGGCTACACGCTGCCCGAACTGCACGTCCATGCTGGAGACAAAAGGAACGGCATTGGCACACGAATAAGACCCATACACGAATCAAACGAACAGAGGAGGGCGATTATGCCTTCCTCTTTTTTCGTTTCACGCGGTTTTTGTACTGAGAGTGAAGTCTTTTAATCGTATGGTAATAAGTCTTGTCTTTGAGCTTGGCAAACAGCCCGTGGGAAGGAAAGTCGTAATTGACCTCAATAATGGAGAGGTTTCCAGCTTTATCAATGGCAAAATCAACGCCGATTTGCGCACTGTGCCGATATTTATTAAAGTGGGCACATACACGGTGACTGATCTGGATCAACTGAGAGACGACACTTTTCAATTTGGCTGGCTCGACTGCGCCAGATTTTTTCAAGGCATGCGGGACTGTGACGGCATATCCGCCGCCGCGAGCGACATTGGTAATGATACTGTCAGCACCGGCTACCTTGGCTAGCATGCCGGCATATTGCCATTTGCCCAAGCCATTGCGCATCATCATGACGCGAATATCAAAGGGGCGGCCATCGATTTCAGCTAAATCCAGCCCTTTTTGAATCACATAATTTTTTTCCGTACACTGCGCGGCGAGCTGCTGCTTCAAGTCAGCCAAAGAATCTGCCTGCATAGGTTCTCCGCGCTCCTTGACAAATTGATAGCCCCCGCCATCCGTTTTCCAGACACGAATAATGCCTTTCCCCATATGGGTTCTCGTCGGCTTGATATAGACGGTAGAATACTTCGCTACATATGAATCCAAACTGGCGGCCTGATATAGCGAAGTAGGCGGCAGGTAAGGGCGAATGTAAGGACTTTTTGAAAAGAACTGATGAAGGCTCCACTTGGAGGAGGAGATCACATCTTGCACCTCACTTTGCGAAAAATCCATTCGTCCCAGCATATGCAGAAGCGTTCGCGACCGTTTTTATTTTGAAAGGGGACGTTTTTCAAAAATGGCCAAGGACTTAAGGAGGAGTTAAAGAATTATGGGGGAATATATGTTCTAATCATAAGGGAAGGATGGCGAAAATATGCGGCAATTCCGTCCGGTGCAACCTCCGACTCTGCAACGAGCGAGCGCCCAAAATGCCTATCGCTACCAAGAGTACATGCCCAGCAAATGTCTGGTGAACGATATCGCTTGCTACTGGACATCAGAGTACGACGGCAAAGGGATAGCACCTGCAAGCCGAGTCATACCCGATGGATGCATCGATATCATTTTCAATCTCGGCGCCACTTCCTATCAGAAGGGGGCATTTTTAACGGGATTGATGAGGACGTACGAGGTGATCCCATTGACCGAACCACAATCCTTAATCGGCATTCGGTTTTACGCTGAAGGAGCAGCTCGCTTTTTGCGCTACCCTGTCGCCATGATCAACGGACATCATCCCAATCTGGAAGATATCTGGGGCAAAGAGGCAGATGAGGTGATAGAAGGCTTGCTCGAAGCTTCCGACACAGCGGAGCGAATCGCTTGGTTGGAGCAGGAGCTTATCAAACGCTTGTGGATGGATGATCCAGCAGACCAGTTGCTTTTGACGAGCATGAACTATTTATATGAATACAGAGGAAATCTTTCCATGGCCGCGCTTGCCGAGAAAGTGAATTATAGCGAGAGAACCTTGCGCAGGACATTTCAACAACAGTTGGGAATGAGCCCGAAGGAAATGGGCCGAATCATTCAATTTCAAGGGCTGCTGCAAATGCTGGCTAAGGGAACATGCACTTCGTTTACAGATGCAGCTCTCCAATGTGGCTATTACGATCAGTCGCACTTGATCAAGAGCTTCCACACTTTTTACGGTGTAGCTCCAAGTAAAATGGTCTCACCAGATCGTGCGAATCGATAATCTTGAAAGGTTGTCCGTTTTTTACAATCTTCCTTTTGCGAGATGCGTTACCTTAAAGAAAGGATGGTGAATTCATGTGAATGAACAAACATTAGATACATATTGCCGAAAGCAGCCCGGTGCCACCCATGACTATCAGATGGATTGGGAATGCGATCGCTACCATGTCGGAGGCAAAATATTTGCCATGATCGGAGGCGATTCCAAAGGAGTTCGCATCCTCACCTTGAAATGCGATCCGATGCGTGCGGAGGAATTGCGCGAGACCTACGAAGGGATCGTCCCCGGCTATCACATGAATAAATCCCATTGGAATTCTGTCTACTTGGATGCGGACATTCCCGAAGGCTTATGGGAAAGGATGATCGAGCATGCGTACGATACGGTGCTCCAAAAACTGCCTAAGCGCGTCCAGCAAGAAATCAAGAACGAACAGGAGTGAGTAATGTGGGAATCAAGCTTGATATGGTAGGGATAGTCGTACAGGACATGAAAAAAGCGTTGGATTTCTATCGGGTACTCGGCTTCGATATCCCCGAGGGAGCAAATGAAGAGCCGCATGTGGAGGTAGCGCAGGACGGTGTTCGTCTGGCCTTTGATACAATCGAAGTTGCCAAGGGTGTGTATGGGGGATGGGAAGCACCTGTCGGGCATCGGATTGAGCTGGCTTTTTTGTGTGAGGATGCTGCGGCACTTGATGCGTTGTATACGAAAATCGTTTCACATGGCTACGAGAGTCACCGTGAGCCGTGGGATGCGTTCTGGGGCCAGCGGTATGCCATCGTGAAAGACCCGGATGGGAACCTGATCAGTTTGTTTGCGTAATACGATCCTTACATAAGAGGTCAAGCCGAGCCTATGTGAAAAAGGTTCGGCTTGTTTGCGTTTGTGGACGGAATCATTGGTTGTTGTTTCAGGAAATAAAATTTACTAATAATCGATTGACTTGTGTAATTTTGCTACATATAATGAAAGCGATAACAGGAACGAATTTTTCAACGATTCTCGATTCTCAAATGGGGGCTTTTGACATGGATCAACCTGCAAAATTGCTCGATTATCGTGCGAAAAATGAGCATGTACTCATCGGCCTCATGTCGGGTACTTCGCTGGATGGCATTGATGCCGCACTTGTAGCGATCCGCACAGATGAACAGGGCGAGATCGAAAAGGTGACTCTCCGCGACTTTTTTTATATGCCATACTCCGATGACTTGCGTGAGTGGGTCATGAATCTGTGCAGTGTAGAAACAGCGAGAGTGGATCAGTTGACTGCGGTTCATTACGGCTTGTCTGAATGGTATGCGTATGCGGTACAGCAATTGATGCAGAAAGCTGGAGTAACGACAGCCGAAGTAGACGCAGTCTGTATGCACGGACAAACCATTTGGCATATTGCTGGGCGCACACCATTTCCCGGACCACAAGGAATAACAGAGGTCAGGGCGTCCTTGCAAATCGGCGAGCTGTCCACACTGGCAGAACGTACGGGTATTCCGGTAGTGGGAAATTTCCGCGCTCGAGACCTGGCTGCTGATGGAGAAGGAGCACCGCTTGTTCCGTATGCCGACTATATTTTGTTCCGCCATCCGCAAAAAGGCAGACTGCTGCAAAACATCGGTGGAATCGCTAATGTTACATTACTACCTGCAAGTGCAGCTATCGATCAAGTCGTCGCTTTTGACACGGGCCCTGGCAATATGATCATGGATCAAATCGTTCAGCTCATGACCAACGGACAGATGAGGTATGACGAGGGTGGCAAGCTGGCCGCAGGTGGCACCGTCTCTTCAGTGCTACTGGAAAAATGGTTGCAAGACCCGTATTACCAGATCAAGCCACCGAAAAGCACAGGCCGCGAAGTATACGGCAAAGCTTTTGCCCAAGAGCTGTTCCGTGATGCGAATCAACTCGGGATTAGTCAAGCGGATCTGTTGGCAACCGTGACAGCATTGACTGCCACGACAATTGCGAACGCCTATGTGCAATTCGTATTACCAACAACCAAAGTGGAGGAAGTGATCGTCTCAGGGGGAGGCGCTCATAACCAGACGCTTCTCGCCATGCTGCAGCGTCAATTGCCGGTTGGAATGACCGTGATGACAGCGCAGCAGTTTGGGATGCCTGACGATGCGAAGGAAGCCGTCGCTTTTGCCATTTTGGGTCATGAGACACTAATGGGACGACCATCCAATGTGCCATCCGTAACAGGGGCGAAGAGGGCCGTACCGTTAGGAAATATATGCTTCTAACATGAGATCAACAGAGGGGGTAACATCGTGAAAAAACGAGTATTGGCAGGCTTTTTCCTATCATTGTCTCTCGTGCTTTCCGCTTGTTCTGGTGGAGGAACAGCACCCGCAGAGCAAGGCAAGTCAGCAGAAGGACAAGCAAAAACAGAACTGATTGTGGCAGCCGAGCAAGAGCCAGTGGGCTATGACCCGCATAAGGTTCCGGCGGCATCCAGTGTGCGCGTCTATGCGCTCATTTACGATAGCCTGACCAAGTTGGACGAGAACATGAACATCGTACCGAACCTGGCAGAGAAGTGGGAGATTGCGCCAGACGGAAAAACGCTCACGATGTTCCTGCAAAAAGGCGTCAAATTCCACAATGGCAAAGACATGACGGCAGATGACGTAAAATTCAGCTTTGAGCGAATCATGAACCCAGACACGGGTTCGATCGCGAAATCGTATTTTTCCAGCGTAGAAGCAATTGAAGTGAAAGATCCAACGACGGTTGTCTTCAAACTGAAAAATGCGGATGCCTCATTCGTTGCAAATACGGCAAGTGCCTATGCTTCTATCGTGCCAGCAGGCTCCACTGATCTTACCAAGGAAGCAATCGGTACCGGTCCATTCAAAATGGAAAAAAGTGAGTCGGGACAATATGTCCTGCTGAAGAAAAATGCGGATTACTTCAATAAAGAACTGCCAAAGGTAGAGTCCATCAAGTTCCAAATCATGAAAGACGAGGCGGAGCGACTCGCTGCAATTCGCTCCGGTAAAGTTGACATCAGCATGGTGTCTGCTGATTCTGCGAAGCTTTTGGAAGGCAAGCCAGGCGTACAGATCAAGAACTACCAATCCCTGGAGTACAGTTACCTGGGGATTAATGTAAACAAAAAGCCTTTTGACAATCCAAAAGTGCGCGAAGCGATCAGCTATGCCGTTGACCGTAACCAAATTATCCAGACTGTTTGGAAAGGGGAAGCGACTCTGACTGGTCCGATCGCTCCTGCGCTGACCAACTCGGCTTTGGACCCTGCTACTTATCCGACCTACAAAACAGATGTAGAAAAAGCGAAGCAATTGCTGGCAGAAGCGGGCTATCCAAACGGTTTCGAGACCCAAATCGAAACAGCAGCAACTTACCCAGATATGGTAGAAACAGCACAAGTGATTCAACAACAGCTCAAAGCAATCGGCATCAATGCGAAGATCAACCAGCTCGAGTGGGGGAACTACATCGATACGTGGAAATCCAAGGACATGAACTTGATGGTAGGCCGCAACACTTCTGGTGTAGATGCTGACCGTTCCATGCGCTTCTTCTTCTCGACAACTGGTTCTGCCAACGTGTGGAACTACTCCAACCCGGCCTATGATGAGCTGGTACAAAAAGCACTGACGACAATTGATCAAGCAGAGCGCAAAAAGCTGTATGACGAAGCACAAACCATGCTGGTAGCAGATGCACCAAACCTGTTCCTGGCATCTCCGAAAAATTACTACGCGGTTCGTGACAACATCGATTTCATGCCGTCCGCAGCGGGCGAAGTATACTCGCTGATCAAGACTTCGATCAAGTAATGTAGCATACGTGTGATGAAGGCTCCGCCAGAGGTTAGGCGGAGCCAAGTTTCTAAATATGGAGGGAAACTCGTGGGATCTTATCTAATCAAACGTGTCGCCAGCCTGATTCCCATCCTGTTTGGCATATCTGTTTTGATCTTCACGATCCTGCATCTGGTGCCGGGCGATCCAGCTTCCATCATGCTAGGAACGAATGCCACACCGGAAGCAATTGCGGCGTTGAATAAAAGCATGGGGCTGGATCAGCCGTTGATTAACCAGTACCTGCATTGGGTCACAGGAATCCTGCAAGGGAATTTTGGCGTATCGGTCCACACAGGAGAAGAGATTTTGCCCCAAATTCTCAAGCGTTTTGCCATCACCATGCAACTGACTGTATTTGGCGTTCTGATTGGGTGGGTACTCGCGATTCCGTTCGGGATTCTCTCGGCCATTCGCGCTCATTCCAAAACAGACATCGTGGTTCGTGTGTTTACATTGTTAGGCATTTCGGTGCCGAACTTTGCCATCGGGACCTTGCTCTTGCTCGGTTTTTCGCTTTATTTCAATTGGTTCCCGCCCATTGATGTGGTGAACTTCTGGGACGATCCGATCGAGGCGTTCAAAGTATTCATACTGCCTGCAATAACGATGGGGATTGTGGTGGCTGCTGGCGTGATGCGGATGACTCGTTCCGCGTTTTTGGAAACCATGGACAAAGATTTTATTCGGACAGCGCGGGCCAAGGGTAACAGTAAGTGGACAATCGTCATGGGCCATGCGTTCCGCAACTCTTCGATCCCGATCGTTACGATCGCAGGTATGCAGATCGGTTACCTGCTGGGCGGGTCTGTGATCGTCGAGCAGTTGTTCTCGATTCCTGGATTGGGCCAGTACATTCTGGAAGGAATTTATCAGCGGGATTATCCGGTTGTACAGGGAGGCGTTTTGTTCGTCGCTCTGGTGTTTGTCCTGGTCAATCTGCTCATCGACCTGATCTATACCTGGATTGATCCACGTATCAAGTATTGACAAGGGGAATGCGACATGAGCACATTTCGAAAGCGTTTTTTGGCGAATAAGACAGCCGTCTTCTGCTCCATTTTGCTGGCGTTGCTCTGCTTGACGGCAGTGCTGGCTCCGGTGTTGGCTCCGCATGACCCGACACAGATGTTTCAGGATCATCGGATGGAAGGCAGCTCGGGTGAGTTTTTGCTAGGTACGGACCAGTTTGGTCGTGATATTTTGAGCCGCATCATCCACGGTGCACGCGTATCGCTGGTTGTCGGGCTTTCTGCCGTTCTTGTCAGCGCCGTTTTCGGTACGCTGTTTGGCTTGATTGCTGGCTACTTCGGGCGCTGGATTGACGGTTTTATCATGCGCTGTATGGACGTTCTGTTTGCTTTTCCGGAAATATTGCTGGCGCTGGCGATTGTTGCCGCATTAGGACCAGGAACTTTTAACACGATTATGGCTATCGGGATCGTGAACATTCCGATCTTCACCCGGACGGTGAGGGGAGCGGTTCTCTCTATCAAAAGTTTGGAGTATGTAGAAAGCGCTCGTGCCATCGGTGCGAGTACACCGCGTATCTTGTTTCAGGAAATTTTTCCGAATGTAACCGCACCGCTGCTGGTTCAATCCTCTCTGGCGATTTCAGGTGCGATCCTGACAGAATCGGCCCTCAGCTTTTTAGGCTTGGGGATTCAGCCGCCAGACCCGTCATGGGGCGGAATGATTTCAGAGGCGCGCCGCTATATGGAGCTGGCTCCGGGCATGATCATCTGGCCCTGTATTGCCATGACGGTGACGATTCTTGCATGCAACATGTTTGGGGATGCCGTCCGTGATATTCTCGACCCGCGTCATCGTGGGAAATAGGAACGATAGGCAGAGGTGAGAACGAATGAACGAGCAACAGATCAGAGAACGAATGGAGTCCAGTCTGGCGCAAGGGATTCATCAGGGCATTTTTCCGGGAGGCGCTGTCAGCCTGCTGCGAAAAGATGCGCCTGCTGTGACAGTCTGCATGGGAAAAACAAGCGATGAACACGATGGAAGGCCGGTTCATAGTCAAACGCTTTACGATATGGCCTCTTTGACCAAGGTGATGGTGACTTTGCCGCTCATCCTCATCAGTGTGCAGGAAGGCAAGCTCTCGTTAACTGACTCCGTGACGACCTACCTGCCAGAATTGACGAGCGCTCACGATCAGGAACGCAAAGGGCAGATCAAAATCATTCACCTGCTCACACATACATCAGGACTTCCTGCATGGCGTCCGTACTTTTTGCTGGGGAACAATCGGGAGGACTATTTGCGGTTGATCGCAAACGAGTCGATGCTGGATGACCCAGGGCGTAGCGTTGTGTACAGCGATTTGGGATTCATGCTGTTGGGCTTTTTACTGGAGCGTATCTGGGACGAGGAGCTGGACGCACTTTCGAAGCGACTGATTTTTCAACCGAGTCGAATGCTTCATACGAGCTACTTGCCGCTGGAACAATCACGGCTGCAAGGAATGGACATCGCTGCTACGGAAAAGGGTAATGGCTTTGAACAAGAGATGGCAGTAACTTTCATATCAGAGCTGGCAGAAGCCAGACATCCTTTGGCATTGGAATGGCAGCAAGCCTTGACCGGATACGGTTGGCGAGAAGGCGTTATTAGTGGCACTGTTCACGATTGCAACGCCCACTATGGCTTGGAAGGTGTCAGCGGGCACGCGGGACTTTTTTCCACCTTGGCTGATACAGAGCGCTACATGCAGATTTGGACGAGTGGGAAGGCTTCCGTACAGCTTGATCCGACGCTGTATGCCTTGGCTACTCGCTCACTCACAGACTATTCGATTCATCGCAGAGGATTGGGATGGATCATTTCCCCGACAGGTTGTTCCTTAGAACAGCTTGCCGCAGGTTGCAGTGGGGGAGACCTTGTTTCGGAACGCGCCTTTGGGCATACCGGCTTTACAGGAACGTCGATCTGGTCGGACCCTATGAGAGATGTGACACTGATTACATTGACAAACCGCGTGCATCCTGTCGCGAGCCCATTGATTGGGGCGTGGCGGACCGCTCACCATAACCGATTATTTTCTGTAATCAAACCTGACCGCACATCCTGATGAAAAGGGGGAGTACTCATGGCAGCAATGCTTACGATTGATGATTTGCGAACTTCTTTTATCCAAGCAGGCAAAAAGCTGACCGTGATCGAGGGTGTCAGTCTCTCTGTAGAGCCTGGTGAAACCGTCGGTGTGGTCGGTGAATCCGGATGTGGAAAAAGCGTGACCAGCATGTCCATCATGCAGCTCTTGGGACGGAATGTGGAGATGACCGGGAGCATCCGTTTTCAAGACAAGGAGCTGCTCTCACTTACGGATAAACAAATGCAGACGATTCGCGGCAATCAGATCGCAATGATTTTTCAGGAGCCGATGACTTCGCTCAACCCATTGCATTCGATCGGCAAACAGATCAGCGAGCCCTTGCGTCGGCATCTCGGACTGTCCAAACAGGAAGCCAAGCGACGGACAATCGAGCTTTTGAAAGAAGTCGGGATTCCGCGTGCTGATGAAATCATTTCCGACTATCCGCACCAATTGTCAGGCGGGATGCGTCAACGTGTGATGATTGCGATGGCGATGTCTTGTGCGCCCAAGCTCTTGATTGCCGACGAACCGACGACGGCGTTGGACGTGACGATTCAGGCGCAAATATTGGAGCTCATGAAAAAAGTCCGGCAAGAGCAAGGCACTTCCATCCTGCTTATCACACATGACCTGGGAGTCGTGGCGGAGATGTGTCATCGCGTCATCGTCATGTATGCAGGTCAAATCGTAGAGGAAGCCAACGTCAAGCAACTGTTTGACGAGCCCAAGCATCCGTATACGAGAGGGCTTTTGAAATCGATGCCTTCTGTCAGTGTCAACCAAGAGCGTTTGGATGCGATTCCGGGCTCAGTGCCCCTTTTGAGCGAAATGCCTGCGGGATGTCGTTTTGCACCGCGCTGCTCACAAGTCATGGATATTTGCCGCGAGAAAAACCCAGAGCTTACGCCTGTCGCAGATAACCAAAAGTGCCGCTGCTGGCTGTATCGCGAGGAGGACGTGCAATGAGGCAACCACTGCTGGAAGTCAAATCATTAACCAAGCATTTCACGAGCAAGCAAGGATTCTTCGGCAAGGAGAAAGTCGTCCGTGCTGTCGACGGAGTCAACCTGACTGTTTACCCGGGCGAGACTGTCAGCATCGTAGGCGAATCGGGTTGTGGGAAGTCCACGACAGGACGTTGCATTCTTCGCCTGATTGAGCCGACTGATGGAGAAATCTTTTTTGAAGGACAGGATATCCGCAAGCTCAATGAATCAGAGCTGCGCCGGGCTAGACGCAACATGCAGCTCGTGTTTCAGGACCCGTTTGCCTCGCTGAACCCGCGAAAAACAATCGGTCAGCTTTTGGAGGACCCACTCATCATTCACGGCATCGGCAATTCAGTAGAACGCCGCAAGCAAGTCGAGGAGATGATCCAGATCGTCGGCCTCTCCAAGCAGCAGTTGGATCGCTTTCCGCATGAGTTTTCCGGTGGTCAGCGCCAGCGGATTGGCATCGCAAGGGCATTGATTTTGCGCCCGAAGCTGATTGTGGCCGATGAGCCTGTGTCTGCTCTTGACGTGTCGATTCAGGCACAAATTTTGAACCTGATGCAAGATTTGCAAAAGGAGTTCAATCTGACGTATTTGTTTATCTCGCATGATTTGAGTGTCGTCCGCCATATTTCGGACCGGGTAGCGGTTATGTATCTCGGAAAAGTGGTGGAGGTAGCAGATAAACAATCGTTGTACGAGAAACCAACACATCCCTATACACAAGCACTGTTATCAGCGGTGCCTGTACCGAATCCCCATTTGACGACCCAGCGGATCATTTTGGAGGGAGACCTGCCTAGTCCAGCGAATCCGCCGTCTGGCTGCACATTCCATCCGCGCTGCCACCATTGTATGGACATTTGCAAAACGGTCGCTCCTGTGGCTAGCGAGGTATCAGCAGGGCACTTTGTCACTTGTCATCTGGATCAGTCATGAAGTGAGCATGGGGCAGTAAGATTGAAAAGGAGGTTCGATAGAGCATGAATCTGGAGAACTTGCAAGCATTGACGACTGAAGGAAAAAACGAGGGCAGTAGTGATTTGGATCAATTAAGTGCCCGAGGCATTGTACAAATGATGAACGATGAAGACAAGAAAGTTCCTTATGCAGTTGAGCGCGTCCTCGATCAAATATCCGATGCAGTAGAGGTCATCACACACGCATTGGAAAAGGGCGGAAGACTGTTTTACTTTGGTGCTGGAACGAGTGGACGTTTAGGGATATTGGATGCATCCGAGTGTCCGCCGACCTTTGGTACCCAGCCTGAGCTCGTTCAGGGTGTGATTGCAGGCGGACCATCCGCAATGGTACGCGCGGTAGAAGGAGCAGAGGATTCTTTTGCATTAGGCCAAGAAGATGTGCATAAATACGGCGTGACCAAAAAGGATGTGGTCGTAGGAATCGCAGCCAGTGGACGGACTCCTTATGTACTCGGTGTTTTGGCAGAGGCACAGAAGATCGAAGCCAAGACAATTGCTGTCTCTTGCAACAAGCCATCGTACATCAATGAGGGCGTAGATGTAGCGATTAATGTCGTCGTAGGACCGGAAGTATTGACCGGATCGACGCGGCTCAAGGCAGGAACGGCCCAAAAGCTGGTGCTGAACATGCTGACAACAGCGACGATGATTCGTTTGGGCAAAGTGTACGGGAATCTGATGGTCAGCGTGCAGGCTACAAACCTCAAGCTGAAGGAACGAGTAAAGCGGATCATCATGGAAGTGACCGGAGCGAGTTACGAGGAAGCGGAGCAATTGGCAGATCAGGCAGACGGTGATGCGAAGACAGCCATTATCATGAAGCTGACCGGATCGAGCAGGGAAGAGGCCACTCGTTTGTTGAATGTTACCAATGGAAGAATTAGGGAAGCCATTCAGCAGTTGGACTAAGTTTTTGGGAAAGGATGGAGAGATTCCATGTTGCCAGAATCTATACGCGAAGAGCTGCGTGCCATCGTCGGAGAGAAAAACTGTCTCGATAAACAGGAAGCATTAGTCGCCTATTCGTATGACGCGACGCCGATGCAGCAAGCATTGCCGGATGTGGTCGTCATGCCGAAGAGTACAGCCGAAGTCCAACAGGTCATGCGAGTTGCAGCACGACATCACATCCCGATTGTGACGCGTGGAGCAGGCTCTAATCTATGCGGCGGAACGATACCAGTCGGTGGCGGAATTGTCTTGGTGTTGAGCCGGATGAATCAGATCGTAGAGATTGACGAGCAAAATTTGACGATAACGGTGCAGCCAGGAGTCCGAACGGTCGACATCCATCAGGCGGTAGAGGCACTCGGTTTGTTTTACCCACCCGATCCAGGCAGCATGGTCATCTCCACGATTGGCGGGAATATTGCGCTTAATTCGGGTGGACTGCGCGGGCTGAAGTATGGAACAACCAAGGATTACGTGCTGGGTCTCGAAGCTGTGCTACCGAACGGTGAGGTCATCCGTACCGGGGGCAAGCTGATGAAGGATGTGGCGGGCTATGATCTGACGAAGCTCTTGGTCGGCAGCGAGGGCACATTGGCGATTATTACCGAGGCTATTCTCAAGCTGATTCCGAAGCCGCAGACACAGCGGGTCATGCTGGCGATGTTC
This sequence comes from Brevibacillus sp. Leaf182, assembly GCF_001423865.2. Classification (NCBI taxonomy): domain Bacteria; kingdom Bacillati; phylum Bacillota; class Bacilli; order Caryophanales; family Paenibacillaceae; genus Brevibacillus; species Brevibacillus sp. Leaf182. The sequence continues at coordinate 444,573 of NZ_LMPN02000023.1, forward strand.
GCCGATATGGCACAGGCGGCGAGGTCTGTTTCTGATATCATTGCCAATCGCATCATTCCCGGCACGCTTGAATTTCTTGATCAGGGCACGATCCGTGTTGTTGAGGATTTCAAACAGATCGGGCTTCCGACAGATGTGGCGGCGATACTCCTGATCGGGCAGGATGGAGAGCCGCAGACGGTCGATCGGGACATGGAGCGGATCGCTGCGATTTGCGAGAAGAATGATGCCGTCCAAATCAAGGTAGCGACGACAGCGGAGGAAGCGGATGAGGTAATGACTGCCAGACGCAGTGCGCTCGCCGCATTGTCCCGGATGCGCCCGACGACCATTTTGGAGGACGCAACCGTTCCCCGCGCCGCGATTGCGCCGATGGTCGCCGCGATCCAAGAGATTACAGAGCGTTACGGACTGCAAATATGCACCTTTGGCCATGCAGGAGACGGCAATTTGCATCCGACCTGTATGACAGACGCTCGCAACACGGAAGAGATCGAGCGTGTCGAGCATGCCTTCGAGGAAATTTTCGCGGCGGCAATCGAATTGGGCGGAACGATTACGGGAGAGCATGGCGTAGGGATCGTCAAGGCACCGTATTTGGAGTGGAAAGTAGGAGCCGCAGGTATGGAGATCATGAAAGGCATCAAGCATGCTTTCGATCCTCACAATCTCCTGAACCCTGACAAGATGTTTGCCAAACAGTCCCGGAACAGAGTGGTGGTCCATCGTGCTTAAAGAAGCCTTGGTAAATAAACTCGATTACGATGAACTGTCCAACTGTATGCGCTGTGGCTTCTGTCAGCCAGCCTGTCCGACCTTTCGGGAAACAGGCTATGAGGCAGCTTCGCCACGAGGTCGCATCGCCTTGATGAAAGCCGTAGCAGACGGCGTCATGGAGCCGGACAAAGATTTCGTCGACCAAATGAATCTGTGTCTAGGCTGCCGAGCATGTGAGCCGGTATGCCCTGCAGGTGTGCCGTACGGTCAGCTAATCGAGCAGACGAGGGAAGCGATCGAAGAGGTGCAGGAGCATCCATGGTGGGTCAAAGCCGTCCGCAAGCTCGCGTTTTTCCACCTGTTTCCTCATCAGAAGCGTATGTACCAGCTCGGTGGATTCTTGCGCTTCTATCAGCGCTCAGGTGTACAAAAAGCCGTTCGCAAGCTGGGGGTGTTGTCCATCCTGCCTAAGCAAATGCGGGAAATGGAAGCGATCATGCCTGAAGCATCTGGGAAGGGTATCGTGGACTTTTTCGGTGGCACGGTAATTCCAGCCGTAGGCGAGCGCAAGTATCGCGTAGGAATGTTTCACGGCTGCATCATGGATGTTTTATTCCATGAGACGAATCGCAACACCGTGCGGCTTCTGAGTGAGGCAGGCTGTGAGGTCATCATCGCTCCAGACCAGGTGTGCTGCGGTGCTCTCCATGCACATAGCGGTGAGCGTGAACAGGCTCGCCATCTGGCGCGAAAAAATGTGGCTGCTTTTCACAAGGCTGACGTGGATATCATTGTATCCAATGCAGGCGGTTGCGGGGCGATGCTGCAAGAATACGACCATTTGCTGGTGGAAGATGCCGAGTGGCAAGAGAAGGCACAATGGTTCGCTGCACGCGTGAAGGATATTAGCGAGGTGCTTGCACTCCTCATCGAGCCAAAAGCATGGCAGTCATTGCCACAACGGATCACCTATCAGTCCTCCTGTCATCTGCGCAACGGGATGAAGGTGACAAAAGAACCAGTGAACCTGCTGCAAGCCATTCCGGGAGCCACATACGTACAGCTCCGCGAGGGAGATCGCTGCTGTGGCTCTGCGGGCATTTACAACCTGGTGCAGCCTGAGATGGCCGGGAGCCTTTTGGATGAAAAAATGGGTCATGTCGCGGCTACACAAGCAGATATTCTCGTGACCTCGAATCCAGGCTGTCTGTTGCAAATGAAAGCAGGCATTCATCGAGCTGGACTGGAAGGAAAGATGGAGGCCGTGCACATCGTCGATTTATTGGCGCGTGTACAGCAGGAAGAGAAGTCCTTGTCTACCCCAGAGTGAGTGGGGAGGACAAGGGCTTTTTCCGCTTAAGAGAGGCTAGCTGTTTTGTACTTTTTCCTGATCGTAGATATCCAGCGCGGCTTGAACGGCACGTCCTGCATGTACACGGGCTCCATGCCGGATGAGAACCGCTTCCAACGCCCCTAGCACATGCAAAATATTTTTCTTCCGGCAACTGTAGCCCATTGTGCCAATCCGCCAGATTAGCCCTTTTAGCGGCCCGAAGGAACTGGCAATTTCAATATGAAAATCTTCGAGCAGCATAGCGCGGACTGACTCTCCGTCTAGCCCCTCAGGAATTTTAATGCAGGTCACGACGGGAAGCTTGCAACTCGGATCGCCGTAGAGCTGCAATCCCATCGCCAATACACCAGCGACCAAGGCTTGTTCATGCAAGCGATGTCTGGCGAATCTCGCTTCCAGACCTTCTGTGAGGGCAATGCGCACACCCTCGCGCAAGGCGTACAGCATCGTTGTCGCCTCTGTATGGTGGTTCAGCCGCGTAGGTCCCCAGTAATCCATGAGCTGGCTCAAGTCAAAATAGTTGCTGCGGATCGTTCGGGTTTGAGCAGATTTCGGAGCAGACGGATCAGCGAGTCCACGCTCAATTTTTTTCCGTTGGAGCAAGAGTGCTTCTACACGAGAATTAAACGTGATAGGAGCCATCCCAGAGGGGACAGACAAGCATTTTTGCGTGCCGCCAATACATGCGTCGATATACCAATCATCTACCATCACTTCTGTTCCGCCAATCGAAGCGACAGCATCGACGACAAACAGGACATCCATCTGGCGGCAAGCTTCTCCGATTTCTTTCAAAGGCTGAACACATCCAGTGGATGTTTCGCCATGAACCATTGCTACGATTTTGGGCTGAACCCGCTCGATTTCGGCAATGACGTCCTGCGGTTCAAAGACACTTCCCCAGCGCGTTTCCATCGTAATCACATCTGCGCCGTACCTTTCCGCAATTTCCGTGAGCAAGTGCCCGAATCGTCCATAAATGGGTACAAGCACTCGATCTCCTGGTTCGATTATGCTACACAAAACGGCCTCAATGCCCGCCCGGGAAGTGCCATCAATAGGGAATGCCCAATGATTGGATGTCTGAAACAATTTCCGAAGCATTTCCATTGTTTCGTTCATGATGTTCGTGAATTCCGGATCGAATTGTCCCAAAATGGGTGAACCCATCACGCGAAGAACACTAGGCTCAGCCTCGACGGGCCCTGGCGTCATGATTGTCCGGTGTGAAGTGGTCAGTTCTTTGTATGCACTCATAAGCTCTCCCCCAGCTCTATCTATATCAACAGCCGCAGCACTACCGATCCTTTGTGCCCATCAAAAATCTATTTTGAAATGCAAGAAACCAGCTTTCCGCAGCGCCTCGTAAATGATGACGAGCGCTGGACCGAGAATCAGCCCGAAAAATCCCATCACCTGAAATCCGAGGAACAAGCTGACAAGTGCGGCCAGGGCGCTAATTCCCAGATTAGATGCGAGTACCTTGGGCTCAATAATGCGGCGGACGACCGTAATCACCAGGAAAATGACGATCAGGCCGATTGCCAAATAAGAGTTGCCCATCAAGAAGTTGTAAATAGCCCATGGGACGAGGAACGAGCCTGCGCCCAAGATGGGGAGAATATCGACGAAAACGATCATGAGCGAAATGACGGCTGCATATTTGACCTGCAAAATGAGCAATCCCAAAAAGGACAGCGTGAACGTCATTAGGCTCAAGATGATTTGCGCACGTAAAAAACCAAGGGTGGCACGGTTCAATTGAGAGATAACCACCTCGACCTTTTCACGAGCAGATACCGTGAACATTCTCATGAAGCCAGCACGCAATTTCGGCAAATCGAGACTGATCAAAAACAAGGCAACCAAGTAAATAATTGTCGAGATCAAAAAGCCCGGAACGATGGCTGCTACACCGAGAATGCCTTTGGCAACCGTGGAAGCTGAAGTAAGCGCCCAGCTTTTCAGCCCAGCGAAGACACTCTGGATTTCCGAGACGGTTTCGGCAGGTAACGATTCATAGTAAGTTTCCCAGCTCATTAAATAGGACTCGACCAACTCAAAAATATGCTGCGAAAAAGCAGGTAATCGCTGAGCCAAATCAATTCCCTGAATCACGATCTGCGTGCCTATCCAGTACAGTACGATCCCAAAAGAAACGAGGAAAAGAAAAAAGGATGCGATTACCGCACTCATCCGATTCATTCGTAGCCTTTTGATAAGAAACAAGACGAGCGGCTCAACCAGAATTGCTGTTAACAGTGCTAGCAAAAAGGGGACGGAGTAAGGTAAAAGAAACAACCCGACTGCCAGAACTAGTAGCAGGATGATCATTTTCCGAATCGTCATGACTGCGCTCCATTCTGAATGAAAAATCGCTGAAAACTGATTCCCTTATTTTATCATTTTTCCAGAAACGAATACAACGAGCCCAATTATATCGCGATTCGATAGAGATTATCAGAAAAAATAAAGAAATGAAAAGAATACAAAAAAGGGGAAAACACAAAAAGTCATGATATGATGCTCACCTATATACCACTTAAGCTTGATGCGTATAAGCATATCGGCTTGAGAGTCACATCTTAATCTTTCATAGCGAGGTGTCAGAATGAAGCGGTTTGGATTAGCGATGCAGATTGTCGTCGGTCTCATTCTGGGTATCCTGGTGGGTGCTATTTTTTACGGCAACCCGGCAGTGGCGACCTATTTACAGCCTATCGGTGATATTTTTCTCCGATTGATTAAAATGATTGTCGTTCCGATCGTTGTTGCCACGCTTATTGTGGGCGTAGCAGGCGTAGGTGACATGAAGAAGTTGGGCAAAATCGGTGGTAAGACAATTCTGTATTTTGAAATCGTTACCACGATTGCCATTATCGTCGGTCTTTTGGCGGCGAACATCTTTCAACCGGGTCTCGGTGTGGATCGAACAGTTCTTACCAAGACCGATATCCACAAGTATGTAGACACGGCAGAAACGACACAAAGCCACGGCATGGTGGAAACATTCGTCAATATTGTGCCAACCAATGTGTTTGATGCACTCGCTCGTGGCGACATGTTAGCAATTATTTTCTTCTCCGTTTTGTTTGGACTTGGTGTAGCAGCGGCAGGGGAAAAAGGAAGGCCTGTTCTCAACTTCTTCAATGGAGTTGCGGACGCGATGTTTTGGGTTGTTAACACGATCATGCGTTTTGCTCCGTTTGGTGTTTTCGCACTGATTGGTGTTACCGTTTCCAAATTTGGTTTGTCTTCTCTTATTCCTTTGGGGAAACTTGTTATTTTGGTTCACTTTGCCATGCTGTTCTTCATCCTTGTGGTATTGGGCATCATCGCACGTATCAGCGGAGTCAAAATCACTTCCCTCCTGCGCGTACTGAAGGACGAGCTGTTGCTGGCTTACTCCACTTCCAGCTCCGAGACTGTATTGCCTAAAATTATGGAAAAAATGGAAAAGATGGGCTGTCCGAAGGCGATCACGTCCTTTGTTATTCCGACAGGCTACTCCTTCAACCTGGATGGTTCCACGCTGTACCAGGCACTTGCTGCTCTGTTCATTGCGCAAATGTATGGTATTCACATGCCAATCAGCACACAGATTACGCTGATGCTCGTACTGATGGTTACGTCCAAAGGGATCGCTGGTGTACCGGGAGTATCGTTCGTAGTACTGTTGGCTACGCTCGGCTCTGTAGGTCTCCCAGTCGAAGGTCTTGCTTTCATCGCCGGTGTAGACCGTTTGATGGATATGGCTCGTACGGTTGTTAACGTAGTAGGTAATGCGTTGGCAGCAATCGTGATCTCTCGTTGGGAAGGTCAGTTCGACAAAAAGAAAGCAGACGATTATGTTCAGGCTGTAAAAGCCGATCCAAGTGCTGCTTAATAGAAGCTATTAATGATTTTAAGAAGCCTCCTGTCAGTGAATTTAGCTGGCAGGGGGCTTTTTTTGCATGGGGTTAAAAAGTAGCTGGGGTGGTGGGAAGAAGCGGCTTTTCGGCTACTTACCATGCTCATACTTTTTTTAGTTGACACCAAAAACAGGAAAGAGTAATATGATACCAACAACTTGATAATAACATTTTGTTAATATCAAAAAGACAACAACAATTCAACAGCAAAAAGAGGCGATTGGATGAAAGATAAATCACATGTAAATAAACGAGGTCAAACCGAACTGGAGTACTTGGAGGTTTATGATGTCAGCCAATTCGAGCGACCGTCTGTGACAGTCGATATGCTGGTATTCACCGTGATGGATGAGCTGGAGGAGAATTACCGCAAGCTCTCGCCCAAGTCGTTGAAAATATTGCTCGTGAAGCGTGGGGAGCATCCTTATATCGGCCAATGGGCGTTGCCAGGTGGGTTTGTTGCACCTGGGGAGAGTCTCGAGGAGGCAGCCAGACGCGAGCTGCGTACAGAAACAAACGTAGACGACATTTACTTGGAGCAGCTCTACACCTGGGGCGATGCGGGCAGAGATCCTCGGACATGGGTCATCAGCACATCGTACATGGCCTTGGTAGACAGCTCGTCTTTACAGCTACAAGCAGGGGATGATGCAGATGAAGCGGAGTGGTACCGCATTGAGGACAGGTGGGTGAAAGAAACGAAGACGGCGACTATTGACGGCTCCATTACTGAAAAATGGCTGGAGCTGCGCCTTGTACATGAGAGCGAAGAGCTGTCTGCCACCATTAAGATCACCAAAACAGTAATGGGTCGCACCGTACGTGAGACACGCGAAATTGTAGAGACGAACAACATCGCTTTCGATCACGCCAAAATCATTCAATACGCACTGGAACGATTGCGTAACAAGATTGAATACACGGACATCGCCTTTTCCTTAATGCCGGAGCTGTTCACGCTAAGCGATCTGCAACAGGTGTACGAAGTGATTTTGGGACGTGAGCTGTTGGCTGCGGCATTTCGCAGGAAGGTAGCCGACAAAGTGCTGGAAACGAATCAATATCGAAAACATGCCGGGCACCGACCATCCAAGTACTTCCGATTTAACCCGGAATGGATGGATCAGACGTAGCCCCGTACCAGGGAGGAAATCACAATGAATCAGGGACACAATCGAAGCGTGCGCGTACGAATCGCGCAAGAGACGCTGCAAATCATAGAGCAGGGCTACTACGTGAATAAAGCAGGAGAAAAGAAGAGCATTAAGGAGGATCTAGCTGCTGCCATCAGCCAATCCATTCTGTATCGTCCACAGGATTTGGCAGCAGACTCAGTGCTATTGCTATCGAATCAAGCAACGGCTGCACAGCTACATGCCAAAGTCGAGGTAACCTCGGAATCCAGTCTGGATGCAGCCAAGCGCCTCGCCGTTCACGAGAAACGAGCAGATACCGTTTGCTTGAATTTTGCTTCCGCCAAAAATCCGGGCGGAGGTTTCCTTGGGGGAAGCCAGGCGCAGGAAGAGAGCTTGGCGCGTTCCTCCGGGCTGTATCCTTGCATCGTGCAGATGCAGGAAATGTACACCTATCATCGTCAGTTGAAAACCTGCTTTTACTCCGATTACATGATTTACTCACCGCGTGTTCCTGTGCTCCGCGACCAAAGCGATCAGCTTTTGCATGATCCATATCTCTTGTCTTTTATTACGGCGCCTGCTGTGAATGCAGGGGTTATCCGTGAGCGAGAGCCTGAAAATATCGCGAAGATTGGCCCTGTCATGAAGGAACGCATTCGAAAAATCTTGCGGGCAGCAGCCATTCATAACCACCGGACAGTCATTTTGGGAGCGTACGGCTGCGGAGTATTCCGCAACAAAGCGGAGGACGTAGCAGATTACTTTGCGACTGTTTTGATTGACGAACAGTATGCACAGCTTTTTGACCACATCGTTTTTGCCGTCTATGACAATTCTGCGCGCCAGGAAAACCTGCGAGCGTTCAAGGAGAGATTCGCATGAATGCGAAAAGCACCGGCTTTTTAGCAGACTGGAATTGGTTTGAAAAAATTTGGCTCATCTCGTTTACACTCGTTACCCTCTATTTGTATTTCGCATTGGATGATACATTCATCGGCTTGATCGCCTCCTTGACAGGGATGCTGAGTGTCGTGCTCGTCGCCAAAGGCAAGACGTGGAGCTATTACCCGGGTATCATCAATGTGGTTTTGTACGCGTTCGTCGCCTATGGGCAAAAGTACTATGGCGAAGTAATGCTGAATCTTCTCTATTTTTTGCCGATGCAATTCATAGGACTCTACCTGTGGCGTAAAAACCGCGTGTCCGAAGTGAAACAAAATGATGTCAAGATTACCGTTTTGTCCAATCGGGCACGCATCTGGTGGACGATCTTGAGCGTCATTGCAACGGTCGCCTACGGATTTGTATTAAAGCAAATGGGCGGGGCCTTGCCTTTTGTCGATTCCTTGACGGCTGTGCTCTCCGTCATCGCGATGCTTTTCATGGTGAAGCGTTTGGTCGAACAGTGGGTGGTCTGGATCATCATTGATTTGTTCACGATCTACATGTGGCTGGTGGCGTTTTTGAAGGACGGAAGCGATATCTCGATGCTTGTCATGTGGTCCGCTTATTTGGTGAATGCCATCTACGGACTGATGAACTGGGTTCGGCAGTACCGCAAGCAAAGGGAGGAGCAGACATGGGTGGCGTAGGCTTCATTGGCGGCAAATTTTTGCCACTGCATCAGGGACATGTATACGCAATTACACAGGCGGCCTGCCGCTGTGACGAGCTGTACGTCGTTCTCTCACACAGCCCTAATCGTGACCGAAAACTGTGTGAAGAGGCAGGGATCAAGCCCATTCCCTATGAAGTGCGCTTGAGATGGCTGTCCACACTGGTCAAGGACATGGAGAATGTCCGAGTCCTAGCAGTCGAGGATCATGCGGATAGCGACGAGAGCTACGATTGGGAGGCGGGAGCAGCGGACATCAAGCGCAAGATCGGGAAAAAAATCGATCTGGTTTTCAGCTCCGAGTCCACCTATGATCCGATTTTTCGCCGCTTGTACCCGGAGGCAGCGCACATCATACTCGATGAATCGCGCAGCCAAGTGCCGATTTCCGCTACCCAAATTCGCCAAGAAGGGGTCTACACCCATTGGCAGCACATCCCTGCTGTTGTTCAGCCCTATTTCGTCAAAAAGGTAGTAGTGGTAGGAACAGAGAGCTGCGGGAAATCGACCTTGACCCGTTATCTTGCGAAAATCTACAACACCGTGTTTGTCGAGGAGTATGGGCGCACCATCTGCGAAGAGGTCGGGGGCTGCGATACGATTTTGACACCGGAGTATTTCCCGCATATCGCGTATGGACACAAAATGAAAGAGTACGAAGCGCTCCAGAAAGCCAACAAGCTCTTGTTCATCGATACCGAAGCGATTGTCACCCAGTTTTACTCCGAACTGTACACCGGGCAAACCTTCCCTGTCCTGGACCAGGTTGCCGAAGAGCAAGCGTATGATTTGTGGCTGTTCATGGAGCCAGATGTCGCGTGGGTGGATGATGGACTGCGTGTGCATGGAGAGGAGCCAGTACGCCTGCACAATCATGAAAAGCTGCGCCAGATGCTGGATGAGCGTGGAATAACCTACGTGACACTGCGAGGAAATTATGCCGAGAGACTGCAAGGAGCGATGCAGAATGTCGATCAACTGTTGAAGACGGCTTCTCAACGAGCTGGAATTGGGCTAGACTAAAGTCATCAAACGATTCTGACAGTAGAAGGGAGACGTGCTGCATGCAGTCGATCGTACAGCCACTATCCCCCCTTAGCTTGAAAGAATGGGCAGTCGCCGTCAAAGCACTTGGAGAAGGTGAGCAGATCATCACGATCCGCAAGGGTGGATTATACGAAGAAACACGAGAATTCCGCTTGGAAAACAATCAATTTTATTTGTATCCGACCTATGAGCACCAGAAGCGCGACATGGTAAAGGCAGACTACCAACACCTGTTGGACGCGACCCTTGAAGGCTGGACAATGGACAAGAAGAGCGTGACGATTGAATATTTTGCCGAAGTAACCGATGATGTTGAACTGATGGACGATGCCAAGCTGCGTGCGCTTTCGCCCTTCCACATCTGGACGGATAATTTCGCAGATGTGCGCTTGCATTGGAAGAAAAAACAGCCGCTGCACATTTTGTTCGTGCGGATGTATCGATTAGAGCAGCCGGTAGAAATCCCGATTGACGCTGCTTATCAAGGCTGCAAATCTTGGCATGATCTATTGGTGGATATTCCGCGAGCTGCGTTTACCCCTGTGCTTTCCGACGAGGAGTTCGCAGCCAAAAAAACTACGATCATGACTATTCTGCAAAGCTAACATTTCATTCCAATCTTGTCTGGAGGGTTCTCATGAAAGCGATTTTGGTAACGGAATTAGGCGGTCCGGAAACGATGAAATATACCGAAGTCGAGATGCCGAGCATGTCACCTACTCAGGTCCTGATCCGCGTCGAGATGACCAGTGTCAATTTTGCCGATATCAAATCACGATATGGAAAAAAGGGAGCAGCCAAGCTGCCGTTTATCCCGGGACTTGATGCGACTGGTGTGATTGAACAGGTGGGGACAGAGGTGCATAGCCTGAGGGTGGGACAACGAGTCATCGCTTTTCCGACCAACGGATCGTACGCCGAATATATCGTGGCGGAAGAGAGCTTGACCTTTGCACTGCCAGATCAAATCAGCACGGAAACAGCAGCGGCTTGCCCAGTCGTGTCATTTACTTCGTACCAGCTACTGGCGAAGGTTGCCCGCATTGCCAAAGGGGAGACCGTACTGATTCACGCTGCGGCAGGCGGAATCGGAACCACGGCCATTCAATTAGCCAAGCTGCTGGGAGCAGGACGTGTCATTGGCACAGTTGGTAATGAAACAAAGGCGGAAATTGCCTTGTCAGCCGGTGCCGACCATGTCATTTGCAATGATCGCGAAGATTTTGTGGAAAAGGTACGTGCGCTGACGGATGGTGCGGGAGCCGATGTCATTTTGGACTCGATTTCCGGAACGGTGAGCGAGCGTAGTCTCGAGTGCCTCGCTTGGTACGGCCGACTCGTCCATTTTGGCAATGCCAGCGGCGAAATTGGTCAGATCAAGACGATCGATCTGCATGCAAGCTGCCGTTCTGTATTAGGCTTCAGCTTTGGTACGACACGCAAGCTTCGTCCGCACTTGTTGCAGGATACAGCCAAGCAAGTCTTGGAGTATTTGGCGAATGGTCAGCTCGACATCAAGATCGGCAAGCATTTTGCATTGGAAGAAGCAGCAAGAGCCCATGCGTTGGTCGAGAGCAGGGCGAGTACGGGGAAAGTACTGCTGGATGTGCGTTCGTAACGATGTGGAGCCCTTGCTGACTCAAAAGCGGGGGCTTTTTCTTTAGCATTTTGGAGAGGTGAATGTTATGCAGATGATTTCAACAAGCGAACTGGACAAAAATGTCATCAAAGAATTTTTCATCAAACACTGGGGAAGTCCGCAAATGGTCATCTCCAGTGGCGTCTTCCAATGCGATGCGCTGGACGGCTACGCAGTGAAAGGGGAAGATGGTACGATCAACGGCTTTATTTCCTATGTACTCGAAGATCGGGAATGTGAAATCATTTCCTTGGACAGCGTGATCGAAAACAAAGGAATCGGGACCGCCCTTCTCAGTCAAGTAGAGCGGACCGCCAAAGAAAAAGGCTGCCACCGCATGAAGCTCGTCACCACCAACGATAACCTGCACGCCATGGGCTTTTACCAAAAAAGAGGCTACCAGCTTCACGAGCTGTACATCAATGCCGTGGACAAGGCCCGCCAAATCAAACCAGAAATCCCCCTGATCGCAGACAACGGCATCCCCATCCGCGATGAAATCCTTTTTATAAAAAAACTTATTTAAAAAAGCCACGCAGAAGCAACTGTTGTCCGAAAGCGCAGGTACATGTTTGGAAGGAGACTGCCCGAACGCAGTGAGGAAAAAGGCGACTGGAAAACATGTGCCTGCGCTTCCCCCCGACCACCGCAGATTGAAAACCTCCGGTTTTAAAAAAAGTTTGCCTCCACACAATTGTTGACATTCGTAACTGTACGAATTATTATTACAGTACTCTTCGCAAGGAGGCCGTCTGTGACGTGAATAGTGAATTTACCATAGCTGTTCACAGCTTGGCTTTGTTGGCTCATATCCCAGAGCATATGGCAAGCAGTGAGCTCATCGCAAAAAATGTATGTACGAATCCTGCCAGAATTCGAAAAATCATGAGCATTCTGCGTAAGAACGGATTTGTGAAGACCAAAGAGGGAATTGGCGGCGGTTATATACTCGCGTGCGACCCGAATGAGGTCACCTTGGCTGAGATATATCGTTCGATCTCGAACGGTACGCTGAAGCCGCACTGGTGTTCGGGAGATCCGCAAGAAGCGTGTCAGGTTTCTGCGAATATGCACGGAGTCATGGATCAGATTTTTACCGAAGCAGAGATGTATTTTACGAAGTATTTGGAACAAATCACGATCCAGACCGTATTAGATAAAGTTCGTCAAGGATGTCAGGAGAATTCGCAACAGTAACCTTACAAATTTTTAACGTGGAAACTGTAATAAATTCCGTTACAATTAGGAGGTGCACGAGAATGAATCGAGATGAGTTATTGGAAGTCGGAGAATGGATATTGGGCAAAACCAAATTCGGCGAATTAGTTCAAGGCTTCGTCGAAACAGATGATTCATTGCGAGGTACCGCGAAAGTTTATGTGGTTCATTGCGACAACGAAGAGACGATCGGCAAGCAGGTGGTGATTCCAAGACAGTGGATGGAACGCATTCCGGTAGGTTCTTTTGATGATGAAGAGCACATGCATGATCTAATCGACCTCGCCCTCGCAACCAAAGATAAAGAGTGGTTTATGGACCTGACTGCCAAGGCAAGCACCATGAAACAGACGTCAGGGAAAGAAGCCCGCAAAACAAGAAGCTCTTCCATTCGCAATCGCTTGGGAACTTCTGCTATTTGGGAGCAATAATTTTTTACTATACCGAGAGGAGTACGGAGTATGTCTAACGTGAATCATAACAGTTGGTTTGAAAAAGGAATGAGCTTTGCTGCGTACAAAGAAAGCATGAACGTCAACAAAGAAGAGCTGTCCCGCGTATACGATCAGCTCACATTTACTGACGAGGATCTGGCTGTCTGGAAGGATCTCTCCCAGCGCAATTGGAAAGGGGTCGTGCTGACCGCAGACTGGTGTGGGGATGCTTCTTTGTGCGTTCCTGTCATTCAGCGAATTGCCGAGGAAAGCAACATCGAATTGCGCTTTCTTATCCGTGACGAAAATCTGGAGCTGATGGATCAATATCTGACCAATGGCACAGCACGTGCGATCCCGATCTTTATTTTCCTCGACCAGGATGGCTACGAGGCAAGAGTTTGGGGACCGCGTTCTCCAGAAGTGCAGGAAATGATTACGACGGCCCGCGCAGGATTGCCTGCTGCTGACGCTCCTGATTTTGAGGAGAAGCAAAAGGAGCTGTATCGCAACTTCAAGCAGACGATTTCAACAGACCCAGCCATTTGGCGCACGGTAATTGAAAGTGTGAAAGCGAAGCTGCAAGGCTAAAGAGAAAAATCTATAAGAATAGGACTGGATAAATGAATATGAATGCACAAGAGAATAGTCAGCGACCGATTCTCTTCCTAATGATCAACATGTTTATCGCCATGCTGGGAATTGGCTTGATTATTCCGATTTTGCCCGAGTTTCTCAAAGAGTTCGGCGCGGGTGGGGAGACGGCTGGATACTTGGTGGCGGCCTTTGGTGTGACCCAATTTCTTTTTTCTCCGATTGCGGGGGAATGGTCGGATAAGTACGGTCGTAAAATCATGATTGTAATGGGACTTGTCCTGTTTACGATCTCCAATCTGGTCTTTGCCTTGGCTGAACAGACTTGGGTGCTCTACCTTTCTCGTCTGATCGGCGGGATCGGGGCAGCAGCGATGATTCCGTCCATGCTGGCGTATGTAGCAGACATTACGACAGAGGATAAACGTGGAAAAGGACTGGGGATGCTCGGAGCTGCCATGTCGCTCGGATTTGTTATCGGGCCTGGTATTGGCGGATTTTTAGCAGAGCTTGGCTTGCGTATGCCGTTCTATATTTCTGCGGCAGTTGGTGCGGTAGCCACACTCGGTTCCATCTTTTTCTTGTCAGAATCACTTCCGAAGGAAAAGCAGCTTGTGGCACGAAACGCCAAAGAGAAGCAGGAAAACATCTTCGTACAACTCGGCAAGTCATTTCAATCGTCTTATTTCATCATGCTGGTGCTGGTCTTTACGATGACGTTTGGCTTGGCGAACTTCGAAGTTATCTTCCCGCTGTTCGTCGATGCGAAGTTCGCGTATACTCCGCGTGATATTTCCATCATTATCACAGTGGGAGCACTTGCTGGTACGATTGTGCAGGCAGCGCTGATCGGCAAGCTCATTACTCGTTTTGGCGAGAAGAAGCTCATTAACTGGACGTTCTTCTTGTCTGCTGTATCGATGGTGATGATGCTCTTGTCCGGTAACTTCTGGTATATGCTGATTATGACGGTTATCTTCTTTACCCTGACGTCGATTATGCGTCCGGCGATCAACACGCTTATCTCCAAGCGAGCAGGGGATGAACAAGGCTTTGTAGCAGGGATGAACAATGCCTATATGAGTCTGGGAAATATTTTTGGCCCAGCAGTGGCAGGTACGCTGTACGGGGTTCATTTGAACGCACCTTATTTGTTCGGCGCGATTATCCTGGTTCTCAGCTTGTTCTTGTCGCAAGTGGAAAGCCGTCGCAGCGTGAAAAGGGCAGTGGCTTAAAAATTTTTGTAAGAGGAAAAGAGTAGCGCAAAGTGTGGAAACGCTTTGTGTTGCTCTTTTTTGTGTTATAGGAAAAACGGCCTACATCTTTTATAATTTGTTCGAACTGGAATGATTTAGCATAATGTAGGGTGGAGTAAGAGGAGGGGGAAGCTTTTTGAAGAAATGGGCATCGTTTATTGTGTTTCTTATGCTAGTGATGACGGGCTGTACAGATTCTGATCCTGCGCAAAAAGACACTGCTGCGACACAACAAACCGCAAACTTACAAGAGCAGACGAAAACGCCTGAGCAGACAACTTCAGATACATCCACACAAACGCAGACCAGAGAGCCGCTGCCTCCTGTCAAGCGCGAGTTAACGGCATTTGAGCTCGCATTGGCAAACCAGGTGGTGGGGACGTATGCTAGCGAGAATTACGATGAAGAGAAGGTCAAAAAAGAATTGGATAAGCTCCCAGCTACACTTACATCGGAGCAATATCTCGATGAACTGCTGAAATTACTCGGAGAGGACTACCGCCCGTTTGTACTCGCGTTTGCGAATTTTGATTCCAGTGTAGACGTTCACTTGCAGCGTCCGACTGAGGAGATTACCTTGCCGGAAACGCAAAAAACGCATTTTGCCTTGCTGATCGATGCGAGTGGCAGCATGAAAGGAAAAGTCGGCAAAAAAACGAAGATGGAGGCAGCTCGAGAGGCGATTGACCAATTCGCGTCAGTCCTTCCCAAAAACGCGACGATTTCTTTACGTGTATATGGGCATAAAGGAAGCGGCAGTGACCAAGACAAAGCGTTATCATGCGCCAGTACAGAGACCTTTTATTCGGAGACGGGTTATCAGAAGGAAGCATTTCAACAAGCATTGGGCAAAGTACAGCCAGCGGGCTGGACACCGATTGCAAAAGCGCTACAAGCGGTGCAAGAAGATATTCCTGCCGGGACAAACGAAACATTCGTGTACGTGGTGAGCGACGGGATCGAAACGTGCGGAGGAAATCCCGTAGAAGCAGCCAAAGCACTGAACCAGTCGAGTATAAAGACCGTAGTGAACATTATCGGTTTTGACGTTGATAACGAAGGGCAGCGTATGCTCAAGCAAGTGGCGGATGCGGGAGCGGGGACATACATAACCGTGCAGGATGAAGAGGCTTTGAAAAAGCACCTTCGGGGCGAATACGACAAGCTCAAGCAAGCTTGGTATGCGTGGAAGGAAAATGCCAAAGAAGACGCACTCAGTCAAAAAGAAGCGAAGAAAAAACTCGCTGAAGATACCAAGGAAAAAGTAAAAGCGTTGGTGGAGGAAGAAAAACAAAGATTGCTGGACGCCAGGGAATATTTGAAAGAGAGATTTAACGGAAAAGGTGGAATTATGGATACCGATACTGCCATTATCGACCGGAAGCAGGAAATATGGCGATACGCTGTGGATACAGGCAATGGGCTATGGAGAGATTCCGTTGACAATGGCAATCAGGAGTGGCGTGAAGTCATTGAGGAAGGACAACAAGGGGTTCGGGACGCAAACGACAAAAGACCTTGACCGTAGTACGCTCGCTTGACATTTTTTTGAAACCAGTGTAAAAAATATAGTAACGAAAATAACACCAACAAATTCATTGACGAGAAAGAGTAAGCTAATCCCCTTGTTCCCCAGAGAGTTGGCCCTTGTGCTGAAAGCCAACGTTCAAGACTTAGCCGAAAATCCTCTCCGAGAAGGAAAGCTGAAGCATTTGGAGTAAGCTGACCCGGAATCCCACCGTTACAAGGGACGCGTATGATGGTACGTAGTAGAGGTGCCGAAATGACATGATAGCATGAAGATTTCGGAACAAGGGTGGTATCGCGAGATCAAATCTCGTCCCTTAGGGGGCGGGATTTTTTTGCGTTCTATGAACCTACACTTCTACGCAAACTACAGAAGAAGGAGTGTACATGATGAGGAAAGTAGACGTAAAAGAAAAAGCAAGGACACGAGAGTTGCGCGTTCTGAATCAGTGGAGGGAGGACGACACGTTCCGTAAGTCGATGGACAATCGGCTGGGAAAGCCAAACTTCGTCTTTTATGAAGGACCTCCGACTGCAAATGGACAGCCGCATATCGGCCACGTGCTCGGAAGGGTCATCAAGGATTTCATCGGACGTTACAAAACGATGTCCGGCTACCGTGTCGTCCGTAAAGCAGGTTGGGATACGCATGGTCTCCCGGTAGAGCTTGGGGTGGAAAAGCGACTTGGCATTTCTGGCAAGCAGGAGATCGAAAACTACGGAGTGGCCAAGTTCATCGAGGAATGCAAAAACAGCGTATTCGAGTATGAAAAACAATGGCGCGAGCTGACGGAAGGGATCGCTTACTGGACAGATATGGAGCATCCATACGTCACCTTGACTAACGACTACATCGAAAGCGTCTGGCACATCCTTTCTGAAATTCATAAGAAAGAACTGCTATACAAAGGACATCGTGTCAGTCCGTATTGCCCGGATTGCCAGACGACGCTTAGCTCCCATGAAGTGGCGCAAGGCTATGAAGACGTAAAGGATTTGAGTGCGACGGTCAAATTCAAAAGCAAGACAAGCGATGACATCTTCCTGGCGTGGACGACGACACCATGGACACTTCCGGCGAACGTGGCTTTGGTTGTCAACAAAGAACTCGATTACGTGCGGGTGAAGCACAAGGATGAAGTGTACGTCGTAGCAAAAAATCTCGCGGAGAAAGTGTTCAAGGAAGACTACGAGGTTTTGTCCACGCACAAAGGGGCAGAATTCGTCGGTACCCCGTATGAGCCGCCTTTTGGCTATATCAAGGTAAACCATGGGCATATCGTCGTCGATGCGGACTATGTCAGTGATACGAGCGGAACTGGCATCGTGCATACTGCGCCAGCGCACGGGGAGGATGACTATCGCACGACCCGTCAGCATGGTCTTGATTTTGTGAACGTCGTGAATTTGGCTGGCCGCTATACCGAGCAAATCACAGATTTCGCGGGTCGTTTCGTGAAGGATTGCGACGTCGATATCGTAAAGGAACTGTCTCATCGCGGTTTGTTGTTTTCCAAAGAACGCTACGAGCACAGTTATCCGTTTTGCTGGCGCTGCAAATCACCACTGCTCTACTACGCGATGGAGAGCTGGTTCATCAAAACGACAGCGATCAAGGATCAGCTAATCGAAAACAATAGCAAGATCGACTGGTATCCGGGCCACTTGCGCGAAGGGCGCTTTGGGAAATTCCTCGAAGAGCTCGTAGATTGGAATATCAGCCGCAATCGGTACTGGGGGACGCCACTCAATCTATGGCTTTGTCAGGATTGTGGCTGTGAATATGCGCCAGGCAGTGTAAAAGAGCTACGTGAGAAGTCTGTGGCGCCACTTGACGAGAATCTGGAGCTGCACAAGCCGTTTGTGGATGAGGTGAAGCTGCGTTGCTCTTGCGGCGGTACGATGGAGCGGACTCCTGAGGTCATTGATGTGTGGTTCGACAGTGGCTCGATGCCGTTTGCTCAGTACCATCATCCATTCGGCGACGAAAAAGTATTCCAGGAGCAGTACCCTGCCGACATCATTTCGGAAGGAATCGATCAGACGCGGGGCTGGTTCTTCAGTTTATTGGCGGTTTCTACTCTGTATAACGGAAAAGCGCCTTACAAGGCGGTCATCTCTACCGGTCACGTTTTGGATGAACACGGTCAGAAGATGTCCAAAAGCAAAGGAAACGGGATTGATCCGTGGGAGGTTATCGAGGAGTTCGGTGCAGATGCGTTCCGGTGGGCGCTCTTGTCTGACAGTGCGCCGTGGAGTAGCAAGCGTTTCTCCAAGCGGATCGTCGCCGAGGCGAAGTACAAAGTGATCGATACGATCCACAACACGCATGCTTTTTACTCGCTGTACGCTTTGATCGATGCATTCAAGCCAGAAGAGCATCTGCCACAGCCGCCTGTAAACGATTTGGATCGTTGGATATTATCCCGCTTGAACTCCACCTTGCAGCACGTGGTAAAAGGACTGGAAACCTACGATTTTATGAATCCGGCCGGGCATATCGAAGCGTTCGTCGACGAGCTGAGCAACTGGTACATCCGTCGTTCGCGGGATCGTTTCTGGAGTAGCGGGATGACACCTGACAAAGTATCTGCTTACCAGACCCTACGGGAAGTGTTGCTGACGCTGGCGAAGATGATCGCACCTTACGCACCGCTGATCGCAGAAGATATGTACGGCAATCTGGGGGGAGAGGGCAGCGTTCATTTGACAGACTATCCGCAGGTGAACACAGAAGCAATCGATGAAACCCTTGAGCGGGACATGGAAACGGCTCGACAAATCGTGGAGCTGGCACGAAATGTCCGCAACGAAACTGGACTCAAGACTAGACAGCCTCTGTCCGAGCTGATCGTATCGATGGAGCAGCCATTTAACCTAGAACGATTTTCTAGTATTATCCAAGACGAGATCAATGTCAAAAACATTCGGGTGGAGCAAAGCGACAGCAGCTTCGTGACGTATTATTTCAAGCTCAACCTGAAGGTAGCTGGGAAAAAATACGGCAAGCTCGTTGGGCCAATTCAAGGGTATCTAAAAGAATTGAACGCAGCAGATGCACAGAAGGCAGTAGACAATGGCTACTTGGATGTGGAGGTCGCAGGAGAGAGCGTGCGGCTGACACTAAATGAGCTGCTCGTGGAAAAGCAAGGGAAGCAAGGCTTCGCTTCTGCATCTGGATATCAGCTCCACGTGGCCTTGAATACGACACTCACAGAAGAGCTTGAGCAAGAAGGCTTGGTTCGTGAAGTCATCCGCGTCGTTCAGGACGCGAGGAAAAAGCTGGATTTGCCCATCGATAAACGTGTCCAGCTCACACTGGATGTGGACGATGAGATGCGAGCTGCGTTGGAGCGTTTTGATCATGTTTTACGTGAGAGTGTACTCGTTTCGGACGTGTCTTTTGCAAAAGCAGCAGACATGGAGAACGTCTCGTTCGGAGACAAAACGTTTGGCTTGCACATCGGGTAACACAGCAGTTGGATAAATAAAAAGCGAGGGAACATGGTTGGTATACCGGCTCCCTCGCGTTTTTAAAATCAGTCTTGTAATATCTCTGGATCATCCGTACACGTGCCATTTGACACCCCGGTAAAGCGTATACTATAATTCTCCACAGAATGAATATTCATTCCGCTAGAAAGGAGTCATAAACTTGTCTGAATCCAAACGAGAATTAATCATGAATGCAGCGCTCGCTCTGTTTGTAGAGCGCGGTTTTGATGGGACGACCGTTCCGATGATCTCCGAAAAAGCAGGAGTCGGTGCCGGTACCATCTATCGTTATTTCGAAAACAAGGAAGCGCTCGTCAATTCGTTGTATCAAAAGTATGTGGGGGAGTTTCTTGAGGGACTCCAAGATGGCTATCCTCGTACAAGTGACGACATACGTGAGCAATTTCGGTATATTGCGAAGCAGACGATTCGCTACTCCAAAAGCAATTTGAGCGCCTTGTTGTTCGTGGATTCCCATACAAATGGTCACTACCTGGACGAAGCCAGCCGAGATGCATACATGAAGATGCGCAAATTTTTATGCGAGTTCATTGAAAAGGGACAAAAAAATAAGGTCATTCGCCCGTTGCCAGCGGATGCATTGATTGCGATTATCGATGGTGCATTCATTGCATTATACAAGTGCATCATGGCTGGCGAAATAGAAGAAACCCCGGAGTTGCTTGCAGGCGTAGAGGAAGCTTGCTGGGATGCGATCAGAATTCATTAGTTCTGATCCTTCTTTTGGCCAAAACGGAATGAATGTTCATTCCGGTAAATCTTTTCCACAGAAAAAGAGAAAAAATGGATAGGAGTGAGTCGCTCATGAATAAGTCGATAAGAAAAAGGTTTGGGCTTTTGGTGCTTGTCTCCC
The DNA here is from genome assembly GCF_001423865.2 of Brevibacillus sp. Leaf182. Taxonomy (NCBI): domain Bacteria; kingdom Bacillati; phylum Bacillota; class Bacilli; order Caryophanales; family Paenibacillaceae; genus Brevibacillus; species Brevibacillus sp. Leaf182. The sequence continues at coordinate 465,390 of NZ_LMPN02000023.1, forward strand.
TCGCAGTTATGGTGTCGGCTTGCACGAACAACAACGATGTGACCTCGTCTGCCGGGAGTGAAGCCCAAGCTGAGGCTGAGGCCAAAATCGTAGAAGCGCAGCCGCTTCAGCTGAAAAGCTTTCAATCGACGAGTGAACTGTCGGGGACACTTGCGCCCATCGAAGAAACGACCGTTTCTTTTGAAGTAGCCGGTGAAATCAAGTCGATGCCATATAAAGAAGGAGACGCAATCAAAAAAGGAGATGTGCTGGCCCGTCTCCATTCTGCTGACTACTCCCTCCAGCTCGCATTGGCAAATGCTAATGTACATGGGGCGAGCGCCCAGCTTTCCAAAGTAAAAAACGGGGCGCGGGAGCAAGAAGTTCAGCAAGCAAAAGTAGCGGTCGAAGCGAAGAAAATCTCACGGGATCAAGCGCAGAAGGATTATCAGCGCATGGAGCAGCTCTTTAAAAATGGGGCAATCTCCGAAACCGAATTTGAAAATGCCAAGCATGCCTTTGAACTGACAGAAAAAGATTATGCAACAGCGCAAGAGACACATTCGCTGGTGATAGAAGGCGCTCGTACTGAGGATATCAGTGCGACAAACGCCAGTTACCAGGGAGCTACGGTGACCCGAGATCAGGCTGCAGCTACTTTGGCAAAAACCGAGGTGAAGGCGCCTATTCAGGGAACCGTGCTGGCGAAATTGGCTGATGTAGGGAAGTTGGCAAGTCCAGGGGCTCCTGTCTACCGGATCGGCAACATCCAACAGCTTAAAACAGTTTTGCCCGTACCTGACAAGGACATCTCATCGTGGAAGGTGGGAGATGAAGTCGAGATTCGCTTGTACGAGGAAAAACGAAAAGGAAAGGTAACCAATATATATCCGGCTACGAACGAGCAGACGGGCACGATCAGCGTAGAAGTAGTCATCGATAACACCAAGAAAGACTGGTTTGCTGGGCAAGTTGTCACTGCAAAGCGAACCCTGTCGCAAAAGAAAGGGATTTTTGTCCCTGCGGAAGCAGTTTTTAGCCGAGGCTCGGAGCCTTATGTCTTTTTGCTAACGGATGGAAAAGCGATCAAGACAACTGTCACGATTGGTCGGTATGTGGATAATCATTTTGAAGTTACAGTCGGCTTGAAGGAAGGGGACATGTTGATTAGGAAAGGCGCTGATCGCTTGCTTAACGGGGACGCTGTTACCCTAAAAGGAGGCAATCAGCCATGATCGAGTTTTTCATCCGAAAGCGCAAAATCACCCTCGTTTTCTTTACAATGCTCGTGCTGATCGGTTTGTCCATTACGGTTTCACTGCCAAAACAGGAGCAGCCAGACATCATTGTCAGCATGGCAACGATCACCACGGTTTATCCGGGAGCGACTCCAGAAAAGGTTGAGCAGACGGTCACGAAGAAGCTGGAAGAAAAAATCAACGAAGTTCAGGGCATTAAATCGCTTAGCTCCGAGTCCCGTTCAGGCGTATCGATTATCCATGTGAAAACCGAGAATGACGTAGTGCCGAAAAAGGTGTTTGAAGATGTAAGAAAAAAAGTGAAGGATGCAGAGGCCGATTTACCGGATGAAGCAGAGCAACCCATCATCAATGATGACTTGAGTCGTACGTTCATCCAAACCTTTCAAGTCACAGCCGACTCTTTTGAAGAGGTCCTTCAATTACGCGATACACTGGATCTGTGGAAGGATCAGCTACGAACCGTTCCGGGCGTTTCCGATGTAACCATTCAAGGATTGCCCGAGCAAGAGGTGAAAATCGCTGTCGATGCCAAAAAACTGCAACAGTACGGCATTTCCTGGGCGCAAGTGATGAATGCTGTGCAAACAAAAAATGAAACAACGCCCCTCGGTGATGTCGACATGGATACGCGTAAATACCAGCTCACGTTGCCTGTCTCAAGCGATGTAAGGACCTTTGAAAAGGTAGTCGTAACACGTACGCAGGAGGGCATGCCTGTCTATTTAAAGGATATTGCCTCCATTTCCGACAGTACCAAACGGGTGGAATACCGGACGTACTATAACGGGAAGCCTGCTGCGACGATTAGCATCAATGCCGAGCTGGGAAGTGACGTTCCAAAGGTACATAAAGCAGTCAATGAGAAGCTCGCGGCGCTGGAAAAGAGTCTACCGTCATGGGCGAACAGAGAACCCGTGTTTGCGCAGGTGGATCAAATTGACAGTGTTTTTACTGAATTGTACGTGGAGATGATCATTGCCATCGTAGCGGTTCTTTTCATTTGTATGCTTGGATTGAATTTGACGACATCCTTGATGGTCGCATTGGCAATTCCAATCTCACTGGCCGCAGGGATGGTAATCCTGCCGTTTTTTGGCATTACGCTCAATCAGATGACCGTATTCGGGCTTATCATTGTTCTTGGTATTTTGGTTGACGATGCAGTCGTAGTGAATGACAACATTGAGCGAAGGCTAGCTGTGTTGGGAGAGGACCCGTATACCGCTGCTGTAGCAGGGACGAAGGAGGTTGCGGTCTCCATCATTACGGCTACCCTGGCTACCATCTCAGCGTTTGGTCCGATCATGTTTCTCCCAGGTGATGCAGGCCAGTTTATTTTTCCGGTACCACTCATTATCATCTTTACGATGGCGGCCTCGATGTTCATGTCCCTCACCATTATTCCGATTTACCGGGAATGGAACGAGCGAAGGAACAAGAAGCGGAGCAAAACAGAGACAGACTATCGGAAGCCAGCTGGCTTGCTGGGCAAACAAATCGATACCTTGACGAATTGGTATGGAGATCGTCTACTGAAAGCCATGCTGAAAAAACCGCTGAAAACAGGAGTCAGCGGGATACTGATTGCTACTGCGGCCTATGGGCTCGTAGTGTTTACCCCAGTTCAGCTCTTCCCGGATGCTGACAGGCCACAGATGGTCGTGAATATAACGACGCCGGTGGGCGGTAATTTACAGAAAACGAATCGGATTGTTCTTGGTGTTTCCGAATGGATTTCGCAGCAGGCACATATTCAAAAAGTCTCGTCTTTTGTAGGGGGAAACGCACCACAGATGCTGCCCTCTGCGCCGCCAGTGGGAACCGGAGAAAATGTCGCGCAATTGATCGTCACATTTGACCATAACAAAATGGATGCGCGAAAGGTGCTTGTGCCGTGGTCCGAGCAGTTTAAGATGATGTATCCAGAAGCGAACATCATTCCTTACAGTGCGAAGGATGGTATGTATACGGGAAGTCCGGTAGGGATTCGGGTGTACGGGGAGGATTTGCAGGAGCTGTACACGATTTCAGAGCAAATCAAAAAGCTCATCATGGAGATAGAAGGAACTTACAATATCAACGACACGCTCGGAAATGAACAGTATTCGCTCCAGTTCCAAGTGAACCAGGGAATGATGGATAAAAAGCAGATCAATGAAGCCGATTTGACCAGAACATTGCGCTTGATCAGCCAAGGGATTCCGATGGGGCAATTTGACAATGGGAAAAATTTGATCGATATCACGCTTGTAGCCGACCAGTCGGGAATGACAACAGAGCAAGCCTTCGCGCAGCTCACGGTTCCGAATGCGCGTGGACAGCTCATCCCGGTTTCGCAAATAGCAGAAATGAAGCCAGACTTATCGATTCAGAGTATTCCTCGTTACAATATGTCGCGCAGCGTCACCATCACGAGTGATGTCCGAGATCGGACGGCCGCTGAGGTGATGAGCGAAGTGACTGCGAAAATGGAGCAGTTGGAATTGCCAGACGGGTATGCCTGGAATATAACAGGTGAAACAGAAGAGGAAGCGGAAATATTGCTCGATTTGGGAGTGCTTGCGGTCATTGCGGTCTTCCTTATCTTTTTGCTGATCGTCGTGCAATTTAACTCCTTGTCTATTCCTGCTTTGGTGATGAGTACGGTGTACCTCGCAATCGCGGGCAGCTTGATCGGACTATTCATCACGTCGACACCGATTGGATTCATGACGGTAGCTGGCTTTATCGCATTGGCTGGTATCGTCGTACGAAACGGAATTGTCTTAATCGAGTTCATCGAGGAGGCGAGGCATGAAGGCGTCTCCCTGCATGATGCGGTGATTGGAGCAGGGAAAGCACGGCTGCGGCCGATTCTGCTCACGACCTTCGCTGCAGTAGGAGGTCTGTTACCGATGGCGATTAAGGGAAGCGTGCTGTTTAAGCCCCTCGCCATTACGATCATTTCTGGCTTGCTGTTCTCGATGCTGCTCACGCTGATTGTCGTTCCCTCTCTCTATACAGTCGTAGCCATCCAAAAGGAGAAGAAACGGGCAAAAAAGGAAGCGCAGAAGCAACTGACAATCTGAGCTTTTCAGAAGGAATGTTCAGATGAATGGAGAAAGGGGTAGAGGCACGAAGACGAACATTCACCAGGAAGAGAGGAAATGCAGATGGACCAAGTGAAATGGAACGTTGGGGTGATTGGGGCAGGCGTCATGGGCGAGCGCATGATGAACGCGATCCGTACCCACGAAAAATTTCGAGTAGCCGCAGTGAGTGATGTATCAGCGGAGAGAGCACAGGAAGCCGCACAAAAGTCCGGTGATGTGCCTTGGTACACAAATTATAAGGAATTATTGAAAAAGGTAGAGCTGGACGTCATCTATTTGGCGGTTCCTCCCAAGTTCCATCATGCGATTGCTCTGGATGTACTGGCACACAAAAAGCATTTGCTCTGCGAAAAGCCGTTGGCTAATTCGTTGACAGAAGCGCAAGAAATGCTGGAGACAGCAAATGATGCGGGGGTTGTCCATGCGATGAACTTCCCGCTCTACTATCAAGGCGTTTTTCCTGAACTCTCCCGCAGACTCGAAGAAATCGGAGATGTCTGCCGCATCGATATCCTGACGCATTTTCACCAGTGGCCGCGTCCATGGCAGCAAACACCTTGGCTGGCTGGTCGTGAGCAAGGCGGTTTCATCCGTGAAGTGCTGCCTCATTTCACTCACCTGACCTACGAGCTCTTCGGAGACCTGCATGTAGTCCGCTCAGAGGTAGACTATCCAGCAGATCCTGCGCTATGCGAAACAGGTGTATCGGCCTTCCTGCGTCTGACAGATGGTACCCCGGTTACGATCAATGGCTTGGCGGGTATTGCGCATCAGGAGCATTTGGACTATCGCGTGTACGGGTCAAAAGGGACGCTGAGTGTCGTGAACTGGAGCAATCTGTTTGTGGGTGGACACGGCGAAGCGCTCGTTCCCGCTGAAATTCCTCAGCAAGACCGTCTCTCCCTGTTGTTGGATGAGCTGTCCATTGCGATGAATGGTGGAGATGCTAGGCTGGTTACGTTTGAGACAGGCGTGAAAGTACAGCAAGTGCTGGAAGCATTGCTCGGACATGAAAAAGTACACTACATCAAATAGAAAGTAGCAGGAACAGTCCATGAAAGAAGAGCAGGTAGGCAGGGAGATCACATCCTGCGCGCCTGCTCTTTTCTTGTTGCTAAGGCTTGTATGTCTGTAAAAGCTGCTCAATTTGCTTGATGGCAAAATGGACATGCTTGTTGTCGCGGGTGAGTCTGCTTGCCATGATGGCTCCTTCAATGGAAGAGAAGATAACCGATGCGACTGCTTCTGCTTCCAATTCGGAACGAAATTCTCCCTGGGCAATTCCTTCTTCCAGCAATCCCTGCATGAAGGATATCGTCTCTTGGTAAGCGGCGACGGCATAATCGCGAAGAACAGGGAACGAATGGTCACTTTCGACGGCTGTGTTGAGAAGCGGGCAGCCGCCTTGGAGCGGGGGATTGTTTACCGCATCAGAATATACCTTTGCCATGGCTACGAGTTTTGCAGCGGCTGTGTCCTGTTCTTCTAGCGCAGCAGCAAAATGTTCATTCAATACTTCACCAGCATATTTGAAGGCCTCTATTGCTATTTCATCTTTACTGGAAAAACCTCTGTAGAGAGCGCCTTTGGTAAGGCCCGTAGCATCCATGATGTCTTGCATGGAGGTTCCTGTATAGCCGTTTTGATTAAACAGCTCTGCTGACTTCCGGATAATATGCAGCTTTGTTTTTTCGCCTTTTCGCATCGCGATAGTCCTTTCATTCGGCCAACACGGTCTATATTCGTCCAAGTTATTGTAACATTTCTCTCGTGTACGAAAGAAGGCATTCATGTAAAATCAAAAAAGAGACCGAACCGTTCGGTCTCTAAAATCGAACAAAGGGTTGTGAGGCAGGATGAACCGTATCAAACCGTATTCGATTGTCATTTTCGTCGCATGTATAGCGATCACGTATGCACTCGTGCAAAACTTTATCATCGATCCAGAAGCGAAAGGCTTTCTCAGTCACAAATCTGCTTACAACAAAGAACGAATGAACACATCGATCTGGCTCACGGTCATGTATGTTCATTTGGTTTTCGCCCTGATTGCGCTGGTCTGTGGAGTGGCTAACTTTTCGGACAAGCTGCTCGCACAGAACCGCAAGCTACATAAAGTAACAGGCTATGTCTATCTTTTTAGTGTGTTGGTTGTCGTAGTTACATCCGGTTATATGGCCCCTTATGTAACGGGCGGAAAAGTGGCGAGTTGGCCATTTCATTTATTGAACATCATCTGGCCTGCTATCACCATTACGGCGCTTGTCAAAATCAAAAAGCGTCAAGTCATGAAGCATAAGGAATGGATGGTCCGGAGTTTCGTCTTCTTGTTCACCAACATGCTGATTCATCTCGTGAAGCTGATCGTAGAGAAGGTAGTAGGATTGCCGTATGAGCTCAGTTATACAATCGGTGTATATGTCGCTCTGATTGGACTTGTCGTGACGGCGGAGGTCATTATTCGTACGAAATTGCGCGCGCCGAGAAAAGCAAGGGAGCGGCTCAGTGCTTCCTAGTAAAGCTTCGCATCAGAACCGACGAGGTTAGGCTGATGCGAGGCTTTATTTTTGTTGTAAAATACTCGGTTCGATTGCATAGGCCAAGTCGGGATGTTCCGGAGCAATTGATTTCAGTGAAATATTGATTATCTTATTGATTATTTTTTTTGTTACTTCATTCTTAACTTTTTTGTTTTTGATATTTTTTGTTTTTGATTTTTTATGTCTGTTATTTTTGGAATCATCTGTTTCGTCTTCGGCATTGTTTCCAGATTTGACTTCGACCTCCTGGAAGGTAACATCCATATCACCTTGAAAGAACAATTTATTTGCTGTTCCCTTAAAATCATAGTAGTCGTCTTCGTTCAGGTTACTCAGGTTGACCAATCTATCGACCAGCAGTTCGATCTCGGGTTGAAGAAGATCTTGAGTAATTTTAGTAATGGGGTCATCCTTCCAAAATGTATTAATTGATTGTATGTCATTTGCAAAGCCAGCTATTGTATGCCGATCATAAATGTGCTGCCAACAACTTTGGGGGATAATCACGTGGAAAGTAATTTTCTCGTCATTTTCGTATGTATCGGCACTTCCAGTGATTCGGCCTTTGCCCATTGCTTTGTGGGCGTTATCGGACAATTCGGTAGATCGCTCTAATACTTTATAGTTAGTCACCATATAATCCCAAGTGAAGCTTGTTTCTGACAAAGCAGGATATTTGCCTTTTGACTCCGATAAATTTTCTGGCTTTTTGTCTAGCCATTCGCTAGGAACACGTTTCACATTCTTCACCTTGATTTGTTGCTGTTCCCCTTCATTATTGGTGTATGCTTCCTTGGTTGCAAAATAAAAAGTTTTCTTGGATTCGGAAGCAAGTTTGATCAAGTCCAAATGACCCGTAAAATTTTCAAGTGACTCTTGTGATATGGTATGATCCAGTTTCATATCTTCGTTCGTTTGGTTACGAGCTTTTTCTCTTCGACCGGTATTATGCTTGTCTTCCCCTTTAAAACGTTGTATCGGTTCGCCGTTACGATTCAGTGAACTTGTTTTTTGAACAAATGCTGTTCTTTGTCTCTGGGACTTCATTAACTGAATCAAAGCTCGATTTCCAATCGACTTCTGCAGTTGGATGAAGTGCGACTGGCTATCCGGTATGACGGATGGAGCAGTTGGAGGGAGGACTTGTTGTACGGGCAGCCGCCGATCAGATGCTTTGGCGGAGTGCTCGATTTTGTGAGACGACATGGGAAATCACCTCCAGGGGATCTGAATGAATAGAATGTGGCGGCTAACCTACTGCTGCAAGGCTTTGCTCTGCATCAAAAAGTCGATAAACGTACGCATAATCCCGTGAACAGGTGTATCCTTGAGGTAAATCAGCTCGAAGTTCCGGTTGATTTGCGGCAGATTCAGGACGTCTACTTCTTGCAGATCTCCTTCGCACAAGTCTTTGGAGATGGCAAAGCGAGGTAAAAAGGCGATGCCCAGCCTTTGTTTCACCATCCGCTTCACGACCTCGATGTTGTCAGCCTCCATGACGACATTGTTTTGTAGCTGAAAATGGCTGAATGCATTGTTGATCAGCTTCCAGTCGAGCGAGCCCCGATTGAACAAGATCAGTCGCTCACGTGCGACTTCTTCAATGGAAACCTGATGGCGGAAAGAGAAAGGATGGTCGGGATAAATCGCTAAGACCATGTCGTCCGGCATCAGTTGAATCCGGTTAATCTGTGGATGGGTAACGGCACGAGCAATTCCGAATGACACCTCGTGGTTCAGAACCATATCCAGCACCTGATGAGAATGCCCGGTGAGGATCGTCAGCTTGATTTTGGGGTACAGTTGCTGGAATTGCTGGACGAGGTCAGGCAAAATGTAAAAGGCGGAGACAAAAACGGTGGAGATAGTCAATTCTCCCTCTACATCGCCTTGCGATCGCTGAATCGCTTGTTGTCCCTCTTGCAGCATGTGCATGATGTTTTTCGCATAGGGAAGGAACAGATCGCCTTCCTTTGTAAGAGAAATCGTATGACCCGTACGTTGAAACAGTTTACAGCCCAAAGTTGTCTCGAGTGCCTTGATCCGCATGCTGACCGTGGGCTGTGACAGATAGAGCAAATCAGCCGTTTTGCTGAAGCTCCCGGTCAGGGCGACAAAGATGAATGCTTCCATTTGCTCCATATTCATGAGTAGTGGCTCCATTATGTGAATTTTCAAATCGCATAGGAAAGTTTACGTGCTGCACAGTGTAAAAGCGACCATACTTAAACTTTCCGCAAAAACACGGCCGCTCCTCCTCAAACAAGCCTCGATAATGTTTTCTTAAGTGACTTATAGCAATAATTTATTGGATTCGCTCTCCAAAATACATTACCTTAACATTAACAGAATAGGTAGTGTTCTCAAAGGAAATTAGCACAAGGGATGGATACAGATGACCAAGATGCCGATTATCGATTTGCACTGTGATGCACTTCTGAAAATTTGGGAGAAAAATGGGGCTCTGTCCTTTGCGGATGCGGACGAGCTGGACGTCAACAAAAAACGGTTACACGATGGCGGGGTAAAGCTACAGTGCTATGCCATCTGGACATCACCTGAATTGTCCACGGAGCAACGTTTTCAAAAAGCTTTGGATCAAATTCATTACTTTTATTCAGAGGTGCTCGGAAAACATCCAGAAATGAAACAAATCCGTGATTGGAGCGATCTCGACCATTTGCAAGAGGGCGAGATTGGAGCGTTGCTGACGTTGGAAGGTGTTGAGCCAATCGGCAACGATTTGAAGAAGCTGCACATTTTGTATCAGTTAGGGGTTCGCTCTGTGGGCCTCACCTGGAACTTCGCGAATCTCGCTGCGGATGGTGCGCTGGAACCGAGGAATGCCGGACTGACGACTTTTGGCAAGGAAATCATTCAGTTCCACAATGAGCATAAAATGTTGACGGACGTCTCGCATCTAGGGGAGGGTAGCTTCTGGGATACGATTGAGCTCGCTACATACCCGATCGCGAGTCATTCGAATGCACGGACGATCTGCGACCATCCACGCAATCTTACGGATGAACAGGCAAAAGCGTTATTTGCGAAAGGCGCGAATGTACATGTCGTCTACTGCACCCAGTTTATCAATGAAACGACACCAACCACGATAGATGATCTGATCAAGCATATCGATCATTTTTGTTCGCTCGGTGGCGTGCGTCATATCGGGCTAGGATCAGACTTCGACGGCATTACCGCAAAGGTAGTGAACTTGGAGCATGCGGGTCAGAGCCAAAACCTGATCAATGAGCTGCTCAAGCATTATAAGGAAGAAGAGGTGCGCGGGTTTGCCTACGAGAACTTTCTGCGCAATCGTCCCGTGTAAGCGATCGGCATAGCCTTACGAAAGGAATGGAATGCATGACGAAAAAAATTCGGCAGCTCGGTGCGACAATCGGGAGGCTGCCGGTCGGTGAGAAAAATGACATTACGGATGTAGCCGGAGTCCGAGTGGGACATGTGACGATCCAGCATGAGCTGGACAACGAGGACTATGCATGCACCGGTGTGACAGCCATTTTGCCACATAGCGGTAGCTTGTTTCGCGAAAAGGTAACCGCAGCCAGCTATGTGATCAATGGCTTCGGCAAAACGACGGGACTCGTGCAAGTAAATGAGCTGGGGGTATTGGAATCGCCGATCATGCTCACGAATACGTTTTCCGTTCCCGCAGTTACACAAGGGACTCTTCAATACATGCTGGATACGAACGAAGAGATCGGGGACACGACCGGGACGATCAATATTGTCGTGGGCGAATGCAATGATGGCCATCTCAATTCCATACGCCGCTGTGTCGTGCGCCCGGAACATGCTAGAGAAGCGATTCTGAACGCAACGGACCAGGCCGTAGAAGAAGGCGCTGTCGGGGCAGGGACGGGGATGATTGCCTTTGGCTATAAAGGTGGTATCGGCTCGTCTTCTCGTATCGTGGTGGCTGAGGAGCAGGTCTATACATTGGGGGCTTTGGTACTCAGCAACTTTGGCAACAAGAATGATTTCTTGGGAGCAAATCTGTTTACAAGCTGCAAAAGCAGTGAAAACGCAGTAGAGAAGTCCGAGGATGGCTCCATCATCATCGTACTGGCGACAGATGCGCCGCTCAGTGATCGACAACTGCTTCGGGTAGCAAAGCGCGCAGGAATCGGTTTGGGACGCACGGGGAGCCATTTTGGGCACGGGAGCGGCGACATCGTTATCGCTTTTTCCACAGCACAAAAAATTCTACATCAGACAACAGCCGTTACGGAAACGCGCGTGCAACTACGTGAGGATCACCCGATCATGAACGAGCTGTTTGCTGCAGCAGCAGAAGCGACAGAAGAAGCCATCTATCATTCTCTTGCGCAAGCAGTCACGACTAGGGGAAGAAAAGGACGCATCGTTCATGCGTATCCAAGTCAAGGCATAGGAGAGTAGTAACATAACCCTACAACTGGTGACATACCTTGAGTGTAAAGAGGTGCATGGTGTGAAACAGGAGGTAGGGTTATGTATATCGAAGTCGAAAAGGGTGTCACGGTTTTTGTTGAAGACCTCAACCCTGGCCCGAGTAGCAAAACGATTTTTTTCGTTCACGGCTGGCCGCTCAACCATAACATGTATTCCTACCAATTCAACGTACTTCCCCAGCACGGGTTCCGTTGTGTTGCCATGGACATCCGCGGCAACGGCCAATCAGACAAACCGTGGAGCGGCTATACGTATGATCGCTTAGCAGATGATATCTATGTCGTTTTGGAAGCGTTACAGATAAGGGATGCCGTCTTGCTAGGTTTTTCAGTGGGTGGAGCCATTTCGATTCGGTATATGTCTCGTTATGAGGGGCGTCATATTTCCAAGCTAGCGCTAGTGGATGCGGTTTCTCCTTCCTTTGTGAAAATGCCGGATTCTCCATACGGCGTCCCAAAGGAGCAGGCGGATGCGCTGATTAGTCAGATGTACGCCAATTTACCTGAGTTTTTAAACACGGTTTCTTTGCAGTTTTTCAACCGAAATTTAGGGACTGCTACGCTTCAGTGGTTTGTAAAAATGGGGCTGGATTCTGCTTCCTATGCGCTCATCAAAATATTGCAAGCAGCATCGAGAGAGAATGTAACAAAAGACTTGAGTCAAATTCGTGTGCCAACCGGAATCTTTCATGGGATTCACGATCAATTGATTCCATTCAAAAGCGCCGAGCTTACCCAGCAGCAAATCAAAGGGTCGAAGCTGTTTCCGTTTGATAACAGTGGACACGGCTTGCCGATTTGTCAGGCGGATGATTTTAATAAGAAGCTGATGGAGTTTATTAACTCTTGATAAGGAGAGGTTTAGAAAGCCGATATTTCTGCCTTGGTGCAGGATATCGGCTATTTCTTTTAGAAATTACCAAAATATAGTTTTCAATAGACGTGGAAAAATAACGAGTAAGGATGGGGAAATTGAAGAAGAAACTGTGGATCTCTATACTACTTATAGCAATATTTGTGGGAGGTTTTTATTTCCTTGTGAAAGGTAATCCGCCATTGGATGTTGGTACGCTTGCTTCAAGCAATGATCATAAATCTGTTGTTGTGGGAATGGGTAATAAGGGCTTTGGTGAAGTGAAAATAATAGATGTCTCGGTTAATAACAATGAAAAACCATCAAAAACAAAAGTACAGGTTAGTAATGCTTTACAAGGATTCATCGTAACTGACGATTATGATAATAAGGAATCAATACCCTATGGATTTCAGAATATAGAGGATATAGCGATGAAAGCTGGCACATCTGAGGGTACTGCTACGAAAAACGATGAAATTTATGGACTTAGTGTTATTCATCATGAAGCGATAAACAGAGTCAATATAAAGTACACCTATCTGGGAATTACATTTGATGAAATGGTGTTCTTTCAAGCGGAGGTAAATCGATGAGCCAAATGAAAGTTGTACCTGTCGAAGTTCCCTGGATGATCAGCCCCTCACATGATTTCGTCGGTTTTACTGGTTATGAGGAGCGGGAAGTAAGCGTGGAAGTGATGTGTGGATATAATCAAAAGCGCTACGATAAAGTCTTGTCTAGGCTGCAAGAGCAGTATGGGGAGGACATCCCGGACGACGAATACAATAAGGCGGGCAGTGCTATCATCAAAATTACTTTCCGGCCAATTTGTCTTTTTACGATGTACGGTAAAATGCAGGGCTACGAGCGATATGATTTCAGCATACTCGATCAGTACTATGATGGGAGACTGTCTTTTCGTGACGAATGGGACAAAACCGATGTTTGCCCAAACCCAGGATTTTACGAAGTAGTGGAGTCAAAAGTAAAAGAAGCATTTGGCTTTACGTCCCCTAAAGTAAAGCATTGGGTATTATGCGCGCATGACTCCTGTATCGATGTGTTGGCCTATTCATTTGAATGGGAAGAGGTTGAATGGGGGAAAGCCAAATAACGGTCTCTCCCAGCTAGAAATACCTAGGAAAAATCAAAAGGCATTGCCCGTTCTTGCAAACAAGAGGGCGATGCCTTTGTTTTTTGGACTGAATTGAACAATTTGTTCAATGCGAGCTAGACAATTTGTTCAAATCGTTCAAAGGCAATCGAACAATGTACACGTAGAAGAAGTACGGATAGCGTCCAGATTTCGCTTATTTTCAGACGAAAATATGTTTGGCATGAAAATTGCTAATAGAATAATCCTCGGAGAAGAGAAACGATTACGTTACTCTCGACGCACGACACTCGATTGGATTTTTCTTCATTTCCTACAGCAAGGTGTTATATTCATGTGTTTTTACGAAATCATAAATGAATCTGGTAGGTTAATCTTCGAAAAATGATCGAGTGGTGCGAAGAAATCACCGGAGGGATATTTTATGCAAATGAAAGCTGCTGTTACTCACTCAAAAGGTGAAGAATTTCGTATTCAAACGATTCAACTCGATGAACCTAAGAATGGAGAAGTTCTGATTCGCGTCGTAGCTTCTGGAATTTGCCACACAGATATGATTGCGCGCGATCAAGAATATCCCGTTCCACTTCCAGCCGTTCTGGGCCATGAAGGTGCAGGTGTAGTTGAAAAGGTAGGCGAGGGTGTTACCTATGTACAGCCTGGTGATCATGTGGTGCTCGGTTTTGCCCATTGCGGAAAATGCCACTATTGCTTGAGCGGACGTCCGTATGTATGTGAAAGATTTTTCGAGCTGAACTTCCTTGGCAATATGGAAGATGGGACAAAAAGACATCACTGTGAAGAGAAAGGATTGTCCAACTTCTTCGGTCAGTCCTCCTTTGGAACGTACACGATTGTAAACGAGCGTAATTTGGTGAAAGTAGACAAAGATGTAGATTTGGCTCTTTTGGGACCGCTTGGCTGCGGTATTCAAACAGGTAGTGGCACGGTCATAAACAGGCTGAAACCAGAGGCAGGATCAAGCATTGCCGTGTTTGGTGCAGGAGCGGTTGGGCTTAGCGCGATCATGGCTGCGAATGCAATTGGTTGTGGTACGATCATTGCGGTCGATGTGCATGATAATCGTCTTGAACTGGCAAAAGAACTGGGTGCGACCCATGTCATTCATGCGCGAAACGTTGATCCGGTAGAAGAGATCAAGAAAATTACCAATGGCGGCGTAAACTATGCAGCAGAAACTGCTGGTCGACCAGGCGTATTGCGTCAAGCTGTCGATGCACTCACATTTTGCGGAGTCGTAGCGCAAATCGGGGCACCGCCACTCGGAACCGATGAGAAAATCGATACGAACGACTTGCTCTTACTCAACAAAACCATTACTGGCGTAGTAGAAGGGGCTTGCGTACCGCGCATTTTCATTCCGCAGTTGATCAATTTGTACAAGCAAGGGAAATTCCCGATGGACAAGCTGGTAAAATTCTATCGTTTCGATGAAATCAATCAAGCGGTGGCCGATTCTCATAGCGGTAAAACAATCAAAGCAATCATCAAGATGGACTAAGCTAGGAGGACACTTCATATGAGCAACATTTTCAACGAGTACACAAAACAATACATTGATGGCGAATGGCGAGAAGGCAAGAGCCAGAATAGCTATACCAACCGCAACCCATACGATCAATCCGAGCTGGTGAGCATCAAGCTGGCTACGGTTGAAGATGTAGAGCAGGCGTACGAATCTGCAAAAGCAGCACAAAAAGAGTGGGCAAAAACGAATGCGTACGTTCGCTCTGGCATCATTCACAAAATCGCAGAAGCGGTAGAAAAAAATCGTGAGCTGCTCGTGAATATTTTAGTCTCCGAGACAGGCAGCACATTTGCAAAAGCAAACGCGGAAGTTGATTTTGTGGTCGGCGATATTAAGGAATACGCGTCTTTGCCATTACGGATGAAAGGTGAAATCCTGCCTTCTTTTATTCCGGGCAAAGAAAACCGCGTCTACCATCTGCCAGTTGGGGTAGTAGGGGTAATCAGCCCGTTTAACTTCCCGCTGTACTTGTCTATCCGCGCTATCATCCCTGCTTTGGCTACTGGTAACGGCGTTGTGGTCAAGCCGGATCTGCAAACGTACATCTCCGGTGGATTGGTCATCGCGAAGCTGCTCGAAGAAGTGGGATTGCCAAAAGGCTTGTTTAACGTAGTCGTTGCAGATATTGCGGAAATCGGCGATGCCATGATTGAAAATCCGATTCCAAAAGTCATTTCCTTCACAGGCTCTTCCGCTGCTGGTCGTCGAATCGGCGAAATCTGCGGCAGAAACCTGAAAAAAGCTTCTCTGGAACTAGGCGGAAACAACGTGATGATCGTCCTGGAGGATGCAGATGTCGAGCAAGCGGCAAGTGCGGCTGTCTTCGGGAAGTTCCTCCACCAAGGACAAGTTTGCATGGCGTTGAACCGCATTATCGTTCATCGCAAAATCTATGATCAATTTATTGACGCTTTCGCCAAAAAAGCTTCCGTCATCCAAGCGGGCAATCCAGCAGACCCGAATACCTTTGTCGGTCCGCTTATTAACGAAAGACAAGTGGATAAAATTCAAGGCTTGGTCGATCAAGCAATCGCGGAAGGTGCGCGTGTTATCAAACGCGGTGAAGTGAAAGGCACACTGATGGAGCCAGTGATTCTGGCAGATGTCACAAATGATATGGCGACAGCTAAGAATGAAGTATTCGGTCCTGTTGCCAATATTTTGCCGGTGGATAGCGAAGAGGAAGCAATCCGCATCGCAAACGAAACTGATTTTGGCTTGAGCGGATCATTGTTTACACGGGATTTGGAGCATGGCGTAGAAGTCGCTCTGCAAATCGAAACAGGTATGATGCATATCAACGATCAAAGCATCAACACCGAGCCAAACGTACCATTTGGCGGAGAAAAATCATCCGGCTTGGGACGCCATGGTAGCGATTGGTCCCTGCATGAGTTTACGTCTCCACGCTGGGTATCCGTTCAGAAGGAAGCTCGTCCGTTTCCGTTTTAATTATGAAATGTCAAATCCCCTCGGTTCAAAAGGCCGAAGGGATTTGTTTTGTTTTTTGTAGCTGTAGCGGGGGAAGAAGCGCATTTCCAGTCTACGCTTCGGCCTACACCCCGCAAGGGGGATTGACTGCCCGCTTCGGAATAATTTATTCCTACGCTGGGACGGGCTCCAGAGGCGCTTTGACTGGAAATGCGCTTCTTCTACGCAGCTTTTGTCAAAGTCTTTGTTCGTTTATTCATGAGGGGATGCAATGATCTCGCAAGCTTTGCATCGAAGTATTTTCGTAAGCTTAACCTAAGCAGTAATCTTTTAAGCGAGTACAACCACCCAAGCTGGTAAGAGAAAAAAGAAGAAATAAGCGAAAGTCTTTGGGATACCAACCGAAGCGCAATGGAAAAAGGAAACCTGCCTTTAGCGTCCACCTCTGAAATACTTCGCAGAGACGCGACTTTGGACGCGGGTTTCTTTTTTTCCATGGAGCTGGGCAGGGATGACCTCCTAGCAGGTAGCCCAAGAACTTGAGCGTTTTCTTCTTTTTTCTCCCCACCACTATAGCCCGACATAGAGGTATAATAAAAGAAGGAGAGATAACTAGACGGGAGGGTAGGCTATGTACAAAAATCGGATAAAGGCTAGAGATTCGTTTCTCTCAGCCGGACAGGTAAAAGCTGATGTTCCCGTCAGTATTTCTGAATCGTGGAGCAGGAGCCTGTCCTATAAAATCGATCCGAATTTGCGAAAAACGCCTGAAGTACTCAACCAAATGGATGTCCACATACTACAGGAATCCAGCCTGTTATACCATGCATATCAATCGATTATTCCAAAGATCCAATCTTTCATCCATACAAAATATTCCATGATACTAGCGGATCACAAAGCGAGATTACTCCATGTCAATGCCGACCACCAATTGATGGAGTTGTTAACCAGCTTCAATGCGGTTCCAGGCGGAGTGTGGAGCGAGGAGCTATGCGGAACGACTGCGTTCGGCACCACCCTCGTGGCGGGACAGCCAGTCGTCATCCACGATGCACAACACTTTTGTGAGAGCTGGCAAAACATTTCCTGCGCGGGTGTGCCGATTTTTCATCCGATCACGAAACAGGTGATTGGCGTATTGGATTTGACGAGCTTTGCACAAGATTTTCCTGCCCATGCCTTAGTCTTAACGCAAACGGTCGCGAAAAGCATGGAGATGGAGATTTTCAATCAGCTTCAAATTCATCGATTGTATCTTGAAAATACGTTTTTAGAAAAAGAGTTGTCCATTTCCAATGATTTACTGGTGGCCATTGATTTGGAAGGGCAGATCGTACGGAGCAATGATCCGGCTACAAGCGACCAGCAAGAGTGGTACCACAGATTCGACTGGCAGCACTTCTTCCAATCCTGTCAGGAGCAATCGGACCTTTCCTTGTTATCCACTATCGTTCCGGTTGAGCGGCCTTTGCCTTTTTCGCCTGATCCTGCTGCAGGCAGACTTCAGCTCGTGTTTTACAAAAATCGGTTGATCGGTGCGCTTATTCAAATGCGTCGTCAACCTGCGCGTTCTGCGAAAATCGTTGGAATTGCCGATAGTCCATCCCAAAATCGTGGACTGCCGAGCAAGGGAACTGCGAAAGAAATGGTGGGGGAATCACCTCAGTGGCTTGGGTTGCTGCAAAAATTAGACAAGGTCGCTGGGCGTGATATGTCTGTGCTTTTGATCGGGGAAAGCGGAACGGGAAAAGAAGTGCTATCCCAGTACATTCACGAACATAGCTTGCGAAGACATAAGCCTTTTGTGGCGGTAAACTGTGCAGCCTTTGCCCATGATCTGGTGGCGAGCGAGTTGTTTGGCTATGCACCGGGGACGTTTACGGGCGGCTTGAAGGAAGGAAAAGTGGGGCTGTTTGAAGCTGCGGATGGGGGCACCTTGTTTCTGGATGAAATCGCGGAGCTCCCATTACCCATTCAGGCCATGCTCCTGCGGGTATTGCAGGAGAAGCAGGTGACCCGCATCGGAGAATACAAAGCTCGTCCTTTGGACATTCGGATCGTCGCTGCCAGCAATAAGGATCTGAAAAAAATGGCAGACGCCGGACAATTCCGTTTGGATCTCTACTACCGGTTGAATTCGATAGAACTAAAAGTCCCGCCACTGCGCGAGCGAACAGAAGACATCGTCCCAATGGCCGAACACTTTTTGGGCGCGCATAGGCACGGTTCGTTTGCATACCGCTTGATGCCCGACACAATAGACGCACTACGACTGTACGATTGGCCGGGAAATGTCCGAGAGCTGAAAAATGCGATCGAGCATGCTGTCGTCTTTGCGGAGGATGACCGAATCTTCCCATGGCATATACCGGATATGATCCAGGAGTCAACAGGGACAACAGAAGACAGTAAGCAGCTTTTACAGCCCACGCCGCTAGATGATGAACGTACGCAAATCGTGGAAGCATTGAACGATAGCCGCTACAACTTCACGAAAGCAGCGAAGCTGCTGGGGATTTCACGGGGCACGCTGTACAATAAAATGAAAAAATATGAGATTACGTAGAAAAGGAGTGTTCCGAAGGCATGTTGAAAGGCTTTTGGAACACTCTTTTTGCTAACTAGAATCTAATAGCCGAAGGCAGGGGAATAGGAATGGACCACGCGAGTATTTCAGCTCTGGAAGCATTTGTGCAGCAGTTCATGGAGAAGGAAAAGGTGCCGGGGCTCTCTATTGGCATCTCCCGGGATGGTGAGACCATCTATCAAAAAGGCTTTGGTGTCACCGATCTGGGGACGAATCAGCCAGTAACACCCGAGACTATTTTCGGCATTGCTTCGGTTACCAAATCGTTTACGGCTGCAACCATCATGCAGCTCGTAGCAGAAGGCAAGCTGTCTGTTGACGACTCAATTCGCAGCTATTTGCCTGATTTGCAAGTAAAGGGAGACATACATACTGACAAAATCACGTTTCACCATTTGCTCTCCCACACTTCAGGTGTTCCACCACTGCTTCGCCGTGAAGAACTGACGAAACTTCCCGAGCATATTGCCTATTTGAACGAAGTCCAATTTGACCCCCTTGGTGTGCCAGGTGAGTACATCAGTTACAGCAACGACATGTTTCTCCTGCTGGGAGCCATTATCGAGCGTGTCACTGGGCAGCGCTACCGTACCTATGTAACAGAACGTCTGTTAGCACCGCTCGAAATGAATCGCTCGACGTATAACCTGGAAGAAGTCGCTCGCTTTTCCGATGTCTCGGTCCCTTATGTCAAAGGGGAGGTGCAGCAACTAAAAAAAGTACCGTGGCCCTCGCTCGGCAATTATGAAGTGGGGGGAGGCATCCGCTCCTGCGTCGTTGACTTGCTAAAATACGGTCAGCTCTATATTCATGCCGGGCGTTACAAAGAGAAGCAGGTCGCAGATGGAGCCTCGCTTAGAGCCATGTGGCAGCCGGTTCATCGACTGACAAAAGACGCCTGGTACGGATATGCGCTCAAAACAACGCCCAATTATGCAGGAAAAACGCTAGTTGAGCACGGGGGCGGTCAGCCCGGGGTGTCGTCGAACTTCGGGTTTGTACCGGAAAAAGGGCTGGTCGTCACCGTTCTTTCCAACCTGGAAAACGTGCCAATTCGCAACGTCTGGCTGGCTGCTGTGAATGCTTCCCTTGGTTTGCCGCTTGCACACAAAGAAGACGAAGCTCCGCATTATTCGCCAACGAGAGAAGAACTGGAGAAACTCGTCGGGACGTACATGTCAGGGGAAGGCGGAAGATTGCGACTCTTCCTTCGAGATGATACTCCTGTTGCAGAGGTAGCTGGTGTTGAGTACGAATTACGGGCCAGCAGCCACGATACGCTGATCGATGTACAAAACGGACAACCCCTGCGCTTCTTTTTCAAAAAACACAAGCAAGCATGGGCGGTCCTCATGGGGCTGAGGATGCTCTGTAGGAGTGAAGACAAGTTCTAGACTGACTCCATAAATGAAACAGCGGCGAGCCAAGACATGATCATAAAGTCTTGGACTCGCCGCTGTTATGACTAATAATGATACATCGAGATGAAAAAGGACAGAAAGCAAAGAACGAGCGCCGGTATTGCTTTCGGAAAAGGATCTCTAGCTATCACAAGTAGGATGAAAGCAGCTACCAACATAGTCACGCCTAAAAGCAATCCTGATAGTAATGCAGCGATCGAAAACCATATTCCAATAATCAAGCCAATGGAACTGATGATCTCAATAAAGCCCGTTAAGAAGTTAAAGATGGGAGGGAGTCCAAAGCGGTCAAATTCATTCGCCATTTTACCGGAAATAATTTTTGTACCTGTAAACATAAAGAAGATCGCAACGATGACTTGCAAAACGATTAGGGTCATGACAGCTTCCTCACATTCATTGTTCAGTATCAATTGAATGTATGCTATAGCATGTATTTACTAAAAAAGTATTTGCATCTCCATTTATTCATCTTTTACTACTTGATAGAGCTTGTCTAGCAATGCATGTAATTCCGCAATCTCTACATCGGTAAGGTTTTGCGTTACATGGCTATGCGCTTCGGTAACGACGGGTAGAAGCTTTGATTTTAGCTCCATCCCTTTGTCACTCAGCAACAAGTTATGAGAGCGTTTATCCGCGTCATTTAACGTGCGAATAACGATTCCCTTTTTTTCAAGCGAGTAAATCATTCTAACGACGGTGGTTTGATCGCGGTCAATCGCATCCGAAAGATCCTTTTGTGTGATCGCTCTTTCTCCATCCATGACACTAAGAATGCCCCATTGCTCTGGCGTGATCTCAAATTGTTTTAACCTCTTCTTAAAATAGTTCGTCATTTTCATATCTGTTCGGTGAAGAAGAAATCCGGTCAGATTGAATAATTCCATAGAAAATCCAACCCCCTTCATTTATATGCTGTAGCATATAAAATGCTAACGTATTTATTCCAGTTAGTCAAATAAATAGTGTCAGGAAAGCCTCACTGAAAAAAGAGTAAAGAAAACGAAAAAACTGGTAAAGATATTAAAACTTATAATTCAGAATATTTAATATAATACGAACTGTCTTACAAAAAGATCATGAGGGGGTTCGTGTATGGGATTTCGTTCCTGGATTTCTGTGGCGCTCCAATTAACGATGGCGACAGCATTGCTTGTAGGCTGTAGTCAGCCAGCGGCCACTCCTGACTCAACATCGCCGTCAGGTGCGAATGGCGTCACGCTAAAAATGGTAGAGAGCATTACTAGCCCACAACGAACTGCGCTTTTAAAAGAAATGCTAGCCCAGTTTGAAGCGAAGAATCCGGGGATCAAAGTCGATCTGATTTCACCGCCATTTGAAGGAGCGGATCAGAAGATCACACAGATGCTGATGGCAAAAGAAGAGCTGGACGTGCTAGAGGTTCGCGAATTCAATGCCAAGCAGTTTTCGATGAACGGCTTTATTGAAAATTTGAAGCCCTACACAGAGAAATGGAAAAATTACGATCAGCTAACTGACGTCGCCAAACGTCGAGCCACTTGGGTGGACAAAACTCCTTATTACATTCCGAATGGACTGTACCAGCGCGTCTTGTATTATCGGACGGATTGGTTTAAGGAAGCAGGGATCGAGGTGCCGAAAACGTGGGATGAGCTCTTGATCGCAGCCAAAAAGCTGACGGACCCAACCAAAAGCCGCTACGGGTACAGCTTCCGGGGAGGTGCGACCGGGTGGGATTACGCACTGATCACCATGTGGGCCTACAACGGGACAGAGGTCGACGCTGACTCCGCCTTTTTCATGAAGGATGGACGCACACTCTTTTCCACGCCGCAATCACTAGAAGCGATGCAGTATTACAAACAGCTTTACAAAGAAGGTTCTCCAAAAGATTCTGTGAGCTGGGGCTTTCAGGAGATGGTACAGGGCTTTGTAGCCGGTTCGACTGCCATGCTGATTCAAGACCCTGACGTCATCGATGGAGCCAAGGAGAAGATGCAGGAAGGGACGTGGGCGACCGCTCCGATTCCGATTGGCCCTTCAGGTGTCGCGCAACAAGTAGTCGGTGGGCCGGGCTGGGGGATGACTTCGTACTCGAAGCACAAGGAAGAGGCGTGGAAGCTGATTGAATTCCTCTCTGATCCTGAACAGAGCACTCATTTTGCGAAAAAGACTTCCACGATTCCTGTCGTGAAAAGCGCGGCAGAAGATGAATTTTACAAGACAGGTTACTTCCAGCCGTTTATTGAGATGAGCCAGCAGCCGACGAAGTTCCTCGACGTTTCACGTCCTGTGGACTACAAAGGCTGGGGAGCTTGGCAAAGCACGGCAGACAAAGATATTCAGAGCTTTTTGCTCGATCAGCTCACCGCAGAGGACCTGTTGAAAAAATGGGATGAATACTGGACAAAAGAAAAAGCCGAGCGAAAGTAGACGTGGGGGGATGGTAGCTTGGACACACAAAAACCCATCGTCATGACGACGAAGCAGGTTGTGCCGGAAGGGAAGAAATCGTTCCGAATCTCCAAAGAAGGTCGCTTTATATTTTTGTGCCTTTTGCCCGCCCTTTTGTTTGTTTCGGTCTTTACGTATTATCCACTCGTGCGTGGAATCATCATGTCTTTTCAGAACTACACGCT
Organism: Brevibacillus sp. Leaf182; assembly: GCF_001423865.2. Classification (NCBI taxonomy): domain Bacteria; kingdom Bacillati; phylum Bacillota; class Bacilli; order Caryophanales; family Paenibacillaceae; genus Brevibacillus; species Brevibacillus sp. Leaf182. Next base: position 488,305 of record NZ_LMPN02000023.1, read on the forward strand.
CTTTGACTTGATGAATATTCAGTTCATCGGGCTGGACAACTTTGTGAACGTACTGACAAGCCCAGACTTCCCTCGTGTTGCCATGAACAGCTTTTACTGGGTGTTTTTCTCGCTCGTTTTCCAATTGCTGTTTGGATTCATGCTGGCCCTCTTGATGCGTAAAAAATTTCGCGGGAGAGGGATATACCAGGCGTTTGTTTTTTTCCCGTGGGCGATGTCGGGCTTTCTGATTGGGCTGATTTGGCGGTGGATGTTCAATGCCCAGTTTGGCGTCATTAACGATTTGCTTCTGAAAACAGGTCTGATCGATGCGCCGATCTCCTTTTTGGCGGACGGAACTTGGGCGATGGCTGCCGTCATTATCGCGAATATTTGGTATGGCGTCGCGTTTTTTGCCATCATGATTCTGGCTGCCCTGCAATCGATCCCGGAGGAGCTGTACGAAGCGGCGGCGATGGATGGAGCGGGGCGGATTCAGCAGTTTTGGCGGGTGACACTGCCGTATATCATGCCAACGATGCTGGTGACGATCCTGTTGCGGGTCATTTGGATTCTCAACTTCCCGGACATTATTTACGCGATGACGAATGGAGCTCCCGCAGGCTCCACGCATATATTCGCTACCTACATGATCGATAAAGTCATCTTTGGACAAGACTACGGGCAAGCCTCGGCGGTGGGTGTCATCATCGTGCTGATTTTGATGTTATTCACGATCTTTTACGTGAAAGCGACCAAAGTAGAGAAGGGAGGGGACTTCTGATGCACCGTGAACATCTAGGGTGGAGGACTGCCAGAGCGATTGTATTGACCTTGTTTCTTGCGTTCGCGATTTTCCCGCTGTATTGGATTATCATTACGTCGCTCAAAGGTCAAAAGGAAATCTTCTCGCTCCCGATTCAATATTGGCCGGAACAGGTGACACTGATCAACTACTTGGAGATCTTTCAGATTTCTCACTTTCAGGTGTATATCTGGAACAGCTTTCTCGTTTCCTTGGTCGCTTCGGCTATGGTCGTGTTCATCGCGATGCTCGGCGGCTACGTGTTGGCCCGCTTTTCATTTAAAGGGAAGCGGCAGGTGATGTTCGGATTTCTCGTCACCCAAATGATCCCGATGTTCATTGGCATGGCGCCGTTGTACATGATGATGTCCAAGATGCACATCTTAAACAGTCTGTTTTCGTTGATGCTCATCTACACGGTCATGCTAATACCGTTTTGTACGATCATCATGTCTGGCTTTTTTCAACGGATACCCAACGCCTTGGAGGAAGCAGCGATGATGGACGGCTGTTCCCGGTTGAGCGCCCTGTTTCGCGTCATCGTGCCGATCATGCTCCCCGGAATTGCGGCCACGTTTATTTTCGCCTTCGTGCAATGCTGGAACGAGCTGATTATGGCCGTTCTGTTCATTGATGAAGAGTCAGTCAAAACGATTCCGGTCGCAATGAATGCCTTCATCAAAAAGTACGATATCGAGTGGGGAGCGATGTCGGCAGCTACGGTGCTGTCAGTCATTCCGACGATGCTGTTGTTTGCCTTTTGCCAAAAGTATTTGGTGGAAGGGCTCACACAGGGTGCTGTAAAGGGCTAGATGTAGTCCCGCATGCCAGCCTGGTACGCTGTCTCATCGTCGTTTTCCAGACCAAACAGCGCTTCTTCCAAGGCAAATGTACTGCGGTAAAATCTCATTCTTGTCATCACCTGCTCAAGCTGGGGGTACACCGGAGTGAAATGCTGCAAAAACGGTTCGCCATAGCTCGCATAGAGTCCAGCGAGGTCGTATGCCGGATCGCCCACACCGGAGCCGCCAAAGTCGATGATGCCTGTGATACGTTGTTTTGCCGGGGAGTACAAGATATTCCCTGTGCCAAAATCTCCGTGAGTCAAGCAAGGCTGAAAATCAAAATGGGCAGGGTCTGCCAGGTACGATTCAAACCGCTCGGCCACATCCTTTTTCGCTTGCTCACGCATCGCTGGGAACAATTGCGAAACAATCTGTTCATACAGCTCAGTCAACTGCTTGACCATGTCAAAATCGCCAGGGATAAGCTCCGGGAGCAAGGAGGAGACGGGTAGCTGGTGCAGTTCATGAAGAAATTGTGCAAGCTGGGCAGCGACAGTCGGTACCGAGTTTTGACGAGAGGCTGCTTGAAAAGCTTCGCGGGTAAAAGGCTCACCTTCGAGTAGCGGATATCCGACAAACACCCGCCCAGGTAGTTCCTCGGCAAAGGACAAATAGAGCGGAGCCGGAATCGGCAGGGAGAGATATGGTTTTACCGTGCATAAAATGTTCGTTTCGACCTTCAGTTGCTCGATTCCGGCCGTATATTTCGGAAAGCGAAACACGTATGCGTCATTGACGATGAGCACATCATTGTTTTGACCCATTTCGTTAAAGTAGGCGGAAGTAATGGTCAATTCCGGATAGGTTGCTTGAATGTGCTGGATATACGCTTGCGTTGTCATCATGATTCTCCTTCCAATACCCGCATTTCGAAAAAAGAGCACTCTCCCCTAAGGAAAGTGCTCTTTTGTATTTACGATGCTGCCAGTTCAAATCTGACGAGCGTTTCTTTGGTGTCCGCGAGCTTTTCTAGTTCAACAATTCGCCAGTTAGGGGAGATTGTCCTGCGCATCCACGCCAAGGCATCGTCTGGCAAGCGAACGTGGTGCAGCGCTGTTTCCTCGACTTGATAATCGCGCTCCGCTTGGATGTTGTAGCGCTTGTTCAGTAAAAACTTGATCCCGTTAAAAGTGGTGAACTTGATCTGATAGCCTTCGCGAATCGCAGCTTCCAGCGTAGAGGGATCATTTTTGGACAGTTCAAAGAGATGGGTGTAATCGTACTTACCGCCCTCCACGTCCGAAAAAGGCGCAGGGTCACCTGTTCTCAGCTTGTGGATGATTTCTTCATCGACGAATCCATGGGAACGGGCTGCTTCTAACAGCATCGTTTCCCATTGGGATAGTTTTACGGTAGACATGGACTGTCCCTCCTCTTATCACTCTATAAACAGATATCGCCAGCCCTTCTTCTAGTATAAAGCAATGAAATTGTACTTCTCAACTACAATTCCGACTGTTTTAGTATGAAAAGTGCGGCGAACTGCTTTACTCAGGATGAAAGCGAGGAAAGCTTCTTCTTTTCACGTGGCTCCTTGGAGGTTGTGGTCAAGGTCACGCCCGCGATGATGAGAATCGCTCCGAAAAACTGTACGGCTGTTACAGGCTTTGCCAACAATAACAAGCCAAAAAGCATGGCGATGAACGGTTCCAGATTCGCAAACATCGCGGCTTTGGCGGCACCTACCTTCTGAAGTTGACTGTTCCAGATTAGAGTCACTATGCCGTGCATGACGACAGCAGTGACAAACAAGAGAAGCCAGGATGAGAGGCTCGTGCTTACCGTGGCCGTAGGGATGCTGATCAGGACAAAAGGCAGCATCGATCCGAAGCCGATCAGATTGGATACAAGTGTCGTCACGAGTGGAGGGAGTCGATGTCCCAACAACCTGACGAGTATGATCGAGGTAGCGAACGTCAGCATCGTCAATACAATCCAGAGGATACCGACATCAAAATGCAGCTCTGCCCCTGTATAAATGACGAATAAAACACCTGATGTACCGATCACCGAACCGATTGCCATGCGACCAGTCAGGGATTCTTTCAAGAACAAGGCAGCCAAGAGAGCCGTTGTAATCGGCGTCAGCGCCAGGATGAGGGCAGAGGTGGTCGGATCAGCAGTAACGAGCCCTTTGTAAAAGGACCACTGGTTGATGAATACGCCGACTACTCCCAGTGCCGCGAGCAAGAGCCAGTCCGTACGAGAGAGCTTTGGCATTTTCAGACGCCCTTTGGACCAGATGAGCAGAAACAACACGATAAACAAGAGACGCATAGCCGACAAAAAGAGCGGAGAAAACTCAGCGACAAGCATTTTCCCGAAGACGAAATTGCTGCCCCAAGCGGTTACGCAAAAAATGAGCAGCAAGTAGGAGCGTAGCATAGGATTCGTTCCTTCCTGTGGGTCAGCGAGTGTGATCCGGCGTTCGGATGTACTGTTTCCATAGCCAGGTCATGCACAAGTAGGCCGTTAAGACCAGAGCTGTACATAAGGAGGCAATCCAGATTGCCATCATCGGATCGACGTACATCCGGCTGCTATAGCCTGCGACGAATCCCATTACTGCGCTGATCAATATGAAAGTAGGTGCCTTCCCCTTCGTCAACACGATGACGACGATAGGCAAAAACAGCGAGGCATACATAATGCCAAAGAAAAACAGCAAATCCAGCAAGGTCGGCTGGAAGTAGATCGTCAAACCATACGAAAGCGCACCGATGGCAATGGCAAGGATGTAGCCCAAACGGATTTTTTGCCGTTCAGAAGCGTCTGGGCGGAAGAGCTGGTAGACGTTGTTGACCATCAGACTGATCATGGAATGAAGACCTGCACCAAAAGCGGACATGATCGCACCAAAGGCACAGAGGACAAATAATACAAGCAATATCATCGTGTCAATCTTGCGTACGAGATCAAACAACAGCGAGTAAATATCATCAAAGCCGCCCGTAAAAAGGACGATGATGATCAGCGAGGAAAACGCCAGTGGTACGGTTGCAAAAATGAGTCCGGACACCAGAAAGGTAGGGACGATCTTTTTCTCTTCCATCATATAGAGCCGCTGCCACGATGCCTGATCGACAAAGACTTGACCAAACCCAATCAACAGCCCGGTAATGATAAAAAATAGACCCTCGTTGTTGTTGAGCACCAGAAGGTAAGGATGGTAAAGGCGCAGTCCGTTATAGACGTGCTCGACCCCTTTTCCGACGAAAAAGTAGACGGGAATCAGGATGATGGCTGCAAACGTAATGACAATTTGCACGATGGCAAAACGATGGATCGAGCGGATACCTCCGATGCCAGCAAACAGCACACAGAATCCAAAAAAGCAGAGCAAGCCGAGCGGGATCGGTAAGCCAAACAAGATGTTCAACAATACGCCCCCAGCCATTCCCTGGACGAACATCGCTTCAATCGTGGTAATCAAAAGAATGATGATCATCAGCCAGTAACCAAACGGATGCAGCTTGTCTCGCATGTAATCCCCGATGGTCATCCCTTCTGATAACTCACGGCGGACCTTACGCCCAAGCAGGCCAAACATACTGAGGGCAAATGCTCCCATCAAAGCGAAGCCGATCCCGCCAAATATCCCGTATTTGACGAGTGCTTCCGGTGAACCGAAGATTGTGTTTCCGGTCACCCAGCGGGCGAGGATCGAGACGACTCCAAGCCCAATGCCGATCTTTGCTGCACCTACCACGTATTCGCGAAACGATAAGTAGGTCAAGATGCATTCCCCTTGTCCCGGTATTCTTTCGGGGTTTTCCCCACTACCTTGCGAAAAATGGTGCTGAAATAGTGTTGGCTGTTGAAGCCAGTCCGCTCGGCAACGGTCGATATGGACCAATCAGGATGAGCGATCAGGAACTTCTTCGACATTTGAATGCGGTACTGCATTAAATACTCAGAGAATGAGACGCCTACTTCTTCATGAAAACGGCGGCTCAAATACGTCGGATTGATATGGACCTCTGCGGCAAGATCAGCCAAATTCAGCTTTTCCGCGAATTTTTGATGAATGATGTTCATCGCATCGGAAATAATTCGTGTGTAAGCAGAGAGGGCAGGGCTCTTCTGATATTTTTTCAGAATGTCGACCAGCTCGCTCTCAATGACGGGCTTCGTGATGTAATCCACGACACCGAGACGGATCGATTGCTTGGCATAATGAAAATCTTGATAAGCCGTTACAATGATGAGCTCGATATCTTTGTGCTGGGCTCTCAGCTCTTCACCAAGCACCAGCCCGGATTTCCCCGGAAGATTAATGTCCAGAAAGGCGAGATGAAGAGGAACCTTCTGGCTGATCGCCATGGCTTGACTGCCATCTGCGGCCTTGTAGAATTTCCACAAGGGGAACATGGGCTGAATCAAATACTCGAGTTGGTCCAGCTCCAACGGTTCGTCATCCACGAGTAGTACGTTCATCTTCTCACCTCAGATCGATTTGTTCATACGTACAGGGCCACCTGACAGACACAAGAGTTCCTCCCTCAGCTATCGGAGCTAGCTCCAGATGTGCATGATCACCAAAACAAAGGTGGAGCCGCCTGCGGATGTTGTCCAACCCGTGACCGCTCTTCTCATGTGGCTGTTCAGTTTCGATCTCACTTTCATTTTCATTCTGGATTGCTGTGAGTCCGGAAGAACCGTTGTCGATGACCGTAAGCAGGACATCGTCATCTTTTCGGCTTATGCGGATGTCTAAGGTAGCTTCGCCCATTTTTCGTTCCAATCCATGCTTAAATGCGTTTTCCACGAGCGTCTGTAAGACGAATGGCGGAATGGATGCTTGCAAGAGATCATCTGCACAATCCAGTTGAATCCGGAGCCGATCGCCGAAACGCAGCTTTTGAATCTCCAAATATTGCTCCGTGTACGTAATTTCCCGCGCCAATGAAATCAACGGCTCAGTGGATTTGTATTTGAATTTGAGAAACTGGGAGAGGACTTCGAGCGCTCTCACCAGTTCCTTCGTTCGGTTCAATCGCGCTAGACTCAGAATGACATTTAGCGTATTAAACAAGAAGTGAGGCTGGATTTGTTGATTCAACTGATTGTAAAGCGCTTGCTGCAGCTCTTTTTCCAGCTCGATCTTCAGATTCTTGTTCTCTAAGAGATCAATCCGTTTCTCGAAAATGAACAGAAACAATAAAGCAATAGCTCCTATGATAGGAGCCAAAATAAACAGCAGAATGAGTAATGTGAAACCTTCGAAGCTTATCATGAGATCCCTTCTGTATGGATAGATTTTGCAGTTATCATCATATCATGCTGCTTCGTGATCTCTTGCGTTTTTAGAAAATTTTAATCTCTCTATGATTAGACTTGGGCAAGGTGGCACGCAACTTGGTGTGTGTCGTGCAGGCTGGTCAAGCCAGGTACTTCTGTTTTGCAGCGATCAATCGCATACGGGCAACGCGTATGGAAGCGGCAGCCCTGCGGTGGATTGATGGGAGAAGGTACATCTCCGCGCAGAATGATTCGCTCCTGCTTTTTGTTGATGTCCGGCACCGGGATCGCAGATAAGAGTGCCTGCGTGTAAGGATGCTGCGGGTTGTCGAACAGCGACTTTTTATCCGCGATCTCTACCACTTTACCGAGGTACATGACCATGACGCGATCGGAGATGTGGCGAACGACGCCGAGGTCATGGGAGATGAACAAATAGGTCAGCTTGAATTGCTTTTGCAACGATTTCAGGAGATTCAAGACTTGAGCCTGAATGGATACGTCGAGTGCCGATACGGCTTCGTCACAAATGATTAGCTTCGGTTGCATCGCGAGGGCACGGGCAATCCCGATCCGTTGGCGTTGTCCGCCGCTGAACTCATGCGGGAAACGGTCAATTTGATCCGGACGCAAGCCTACATAGCCGAGCAGCTCGATAATGCGCTCGCGGCGTTGATGCGCAGGTACGATATTTTGGATCGCCAAGGCTTCCCCGAGAATAGCAGATACAGATTGGCGCGGGTTGAGCGAAGCAAATGGGTCCTGGAAAATGACCTGCAAATGCTTGCGCATATCCCGCATTTGCTTCTTGGACATCGCCAGCAGATCTTGTCCCTCGAATAGTACCGTTCCGCTCGTCGGTTCATCCAGACGGAGGATGGCACGACCGGTAGTGGATTTTCCACAACCGGATTCGCCTACAATGCTCAGTGTTTCACCTTCATGGATCGTGAAGCTGATGTCATCCACGGCTTTTACATGGTTGACGGTACGGCCTAAAATGCCGCCTTTGATCGGGAAGTGCTGCTTGAGATTTTTTACTTCGAGCAGTGGTTTTTTCGTTGGATTCGCTTGTGTCGTCATCATGGTCATACCCCCACTTCCGTAGCAGTCTTGGTGTCGCCGTCCCACTCTGACGTATACATCCAGCAGCGTACTTTGCTTCCGTCTGCATACTCCAAGAGCTCAGGAAGCTTCGTATTGCACAGCTCTGTTGCATGGGGGCAACGTGGAGCAAATCGGCATCCAACTGGCATGTTGAACGGACTTGGAACGTTTCCTTTAATCGCTTGCAGCTCTTCCACGTCCTCATCCAGACGGGGGAGGGAGTTCATCAGCCCTACTGTATAGGGATGGCGTGGATTCGCGAACAGGTTTTGTGCAGTTGTGTACTCGACGACTTTTCCTGCGTACATGACCGCAACGCGATCGCATGTTTCCGCAACGACGCCAAGATCGTGGGTAATCATGATAATGCTCATGCCCATTTCGACTTGCAGCTTTTTCATCAGTTCGAGAATCTGAGCCTGAATGGTAACGTCCAAAGCTGTTGTCGGTTCATCTGCGATCAAAATTTCTGGGCGGCAGGCGAGAGCCATCGCGATCATGACACGCTGGCGCATACCACCAGACAATTCATGAGGCTCTTGAGTCGCGCGTTTTTCCGGGGAAGGAATACCAACCAGACGCAGCATGTCTACTGCTTTGTCCCACGCTTCCTTGCGTCCCATGTTTTGGTGCAGGCGCAATACTTCTGCGATTTGCTCCCCAACCGAATAAACCGGATTGAGCGAGGTCATAGGCTCTTGGAAAATCATCGAAATCTCGTTGCCGCGGATCGAGCGCATGTCTGCTTCTGATTTTTTCGTCAGGTCTTGCCCTTTGAAAAGGATTTCTCCTCCTACAATTTTTCCCGGAGGACTGGCAATCAAACGCAGGATCGAGAGGGAAGTGATACTTTTTCCACAGCCCGATTCTCCTACCAGACCTAGTGTCTCTCCTCTATTTAGAGAGAAATCAACGCCGTCCACTGCTTTACTGACGCCATCTTCTGTGAAAAAATGCGTTTGCAGATTGCGAACGTCCAGGATGATATCTTGTTGTTCCGGCATGGTGATCCCTCCTTAGTTCAGATCAATTCGTTTATTGAAGTAGCGATACAATACATCGACGAGCAGGTTCACGAACACGAAGATAATGGAAGCGATCAGTACGCCGCCTTGTACGACAGGCAAATCACGCATGCGGATCGCATCGACGATCAGGCGACCCAAGCCGTTGATGGCAAATACAGATTCTACGAGAACCGTACCACCCAAAAGGAAGCCGAACTGCAAGCCAACGACCGTAATAATCGGGATCAACGCGTTTTTCAAAGCATGCTTGTAAATGATGACTGTTTCACGCAAGCCTTTTGCTTTCGCTGTGCGGATGTAGTCTTGACGCACGACGTCGAGCATACTGGAGCGAGTCATACGAGCAACGATAGCAGCCCCGGCGGTACCGAGTGTGATTGCTGGCAAAATCATGTGCTTCCAGGTGCCCCAGCCAGCAACAGGGAAGAGTTGCAGCTTGACAGAAAACGTGTAGATTAAGCTCAAGCCGAGCCAAAAGCTTGGCAAGGATACACCGAGCAAGGCAATAACCATGATCGTAATATCAGCAGCAGAGTATTGCTTGGTAGCAGAGATGATTCCCGCGATCATCCCGAGGACAACCGTTACAAAAATACTGGCAACGGCGAGCTCGATGGTAGCAGGCAGGCGCGCCATGATCTCATCCCACACGGGAAGATTGGAGCGAAGTGATGTACCTAGATCGCCTTGGAACACGTTGGCGACATATTGCGCATATTGAACCATGATCGGCTGATCCAAGCCGAGTTGTGTACGCATTTTTGCAATTGTTTCTTCAGAAGCGCCTTCACCAGCAAGCAATACCGCCGGGTCGCCAGGAACCATTTGCATGATCAAAAAGACGACCAGAATGACACCGAGCAGGACGGGAATCATTTGCAGCAGGCGACGGATAATGTAAACAAACATGTAGCATTCCCTCCTATTGTTTCATTCGTGGATCGAGAGCGTCCCTGAGGCCGTCCCCAAAGATGTTGAAGCCGAGAACAAGAGTGGCAATAGCGAAACCAGGGAACATGGCCAGATGCGGAGCGGTAAACAAGAAGTCGCGTCCGTTACTGAGCATGGCGCCCCACTCCGGCAGAGGAGGCTGTGCTCCCAGTCCGAGGAACGAAAGGCCAGCAGCGGATAAAATCGCAGTAGCTAGGCGCATCGTTGCCTGTACGATAATAGGAGACAAAATGTTTGGAAAAATGTGTTTAAAGATAATCGTGAAGTCATTGGCACCGAGTGAGCGGATCGCATCGATGTACTCCAGTTTTTTCACGGTCAAAGTAGAGCCGCGGACGATCCGTGCAAATACAGGAATCGAGAAGATACCAACGGCGATCATAACGTTAAAGAGACTTGGCCCTAAGGCACTGACGATGGCCAGAGAAAGCAGGATTCCCGGGAAGGCGAGCAGGACATCGATGATACGGGAGATAACGGTATCTACCCAGCCTCCGTAGTAACCGGATAATAAACCGAGAATAATTCCGAAAAATGCACCAATAAAGACGGCGACAAATCCGACGGACATCGAGAGCTGTGTTCCGTATAAAAGACGGCTCATTACATCCCGACCTTTGTCATCGGTACCCATCCAGTGTTCAGCAGATGGTGGTTTTAACTTGTTAACCAAGTCAATCTCATAGGGATCGTAGGGAGCGATGAATGGTGCCAGCAGGGCAATCGCGATGTAAAAAATCACGATACAGCCGCCTACCATGGCGAGTTTGTTTTTTCGTAGTTTCCTGTAAAAAGTCCGCCATCTGCTAGGGCGTGCAGCCGCTGCTTTCGGCGGAAGAGCTTGATTGGTTGGCGCGATCTCAACCTTCATGGTGTAACCCCTCCTTTGCTTACGTCAAAGTTATCAGAAAAATGTACGAAGTAAAGGCAATTTGAACAAGTCGTAAAAATAGTGAAAATAGACGTAAAGATTGTGCAAATCAAGTCTTCCGGCTTCCTAGATAATGGGGGAGAAAGGAATGGAGAGAGACAAAGAGAGGGTGGATAATGGATGGGCGTTACCTATTGGTTGACCAATGTTCGTTTGGAGACGGGCTACCGTCGGGAAAACGGTGTCGTCACGGGGACAGAGGCATCCTTGTTTCACATTTTGGTAAAAGACGGAAAATTCGCGCGTATTGTACCGGCGACAGAGAAGCTTACAGATGGTATTTTGCAAAAGGATGCAAAAGGCTTATTGGCACTCCCATCTCTCGTAGAGAAGCATGTTCATTTGGACAAGACGCTTCAGGGAGAACCATGGCGGGCTGTCATCCCTGTGTCCAATATCATTGAACGCTGCGAAATTGAAAAGCGCACACTGCCGGGATTGCCGACAACTACACAAGAGCGTGCGGAGAATCTGTTGGAGATCCTCTTGTCCTATGGCTCGACACACGTGCGCACACATGTGGATATTTACCCGGAAGTGGGAATCTCCAATTTGGAATCAGTAAAAGCAGCATTAGCAACCTACGCGGACCGAGTCACCCACGAGATCGTGGCATTCCCGCAGCATGGCTTATTGCGTACAGATGCAAAAGCACTCTTGCGTGAAGCATTGCGCCAAGGTGCGACTCATGTCGGGGGCGTGGACCCAGCTAATGTGGATGGCGATATAGAAGAATCCTTGCACCAAATGATGGAGCTGGCTGTAGAAGCAAACGCAGGTGTCGACTTGCATTTACATGACCCAGGGCATTTGGGGACCTACACGATGAAGCGACTGGCAGCCATGACCGTAGATGCTGGCTGGCAAGGCCGCGTAGCAATCAGCCATGCGTTTGCGCTCGGAGACATCCCTGTGCAGGAAGCAGAAGAGATGGCGACGATCCTGCGGGAAGCAGGCATTACGATCATCACCAGCGTGCCATTTAGCCGCGTCATTCCACCCGTACAGCTATTGCACCAAAATGGTGTAGACGTTGCGGTCGGCTGCGACAACATTTTTGACACGTGGCAGCCATACGGGAATGGCGATGTGTTGGAGCGCCTCTGGCGACTGGCTGAACGCAATCGTTGGCTGGACGAGTTGTCCCTGTCTCAATCGCTGCGTTTTATCACAGGTGGCAAAACGACGCTGGATGCCAACGGAACTCAGTTGTGGCCTGCACAAGGCGAAGACGCTAGCCTGATCCTCGTGGATGCGACCTGCTCGGCAGAAGCGATCGCGCGCCGTGCAGATCGACACGCTGTATTCTTCAAAGGCAATCTCGCTTCTGGTCAAGTGGAAGAAGTGAACGTTTAAGAGGGGTGAAAAGCCGGTGAAATCTTCTCCTTATTGGATCGTCAACGCTCGATTGGAAAGCGGGTATGAGTGGGAAGAAGGCGTGATCAGTGGAACGCGGACAGAGCTGTGCGATTTGCTCATTGAGAATGGAAAAATCACACGCATTGTCCCTTCCAGTGAGATTTTGGAGGATGGGCTGCCAAAAAAGGACGCGAAGGGCTTCCTGATCTTGCCGTCTATGGCCGAGAAGCACATTCATCTGGAAAAAACGTATTTCGGCGGCCCATGGAAGGCAACAACTCCCGTAAAAAGCTTGTTCGAACGCCACGCTGAGGACAGAGGGCTGTTGCCGATGTATCTCAAGCAGGCTCAGACAGGAGCAGAAAATATTCTCTCGCTGCTGGTGGAAACAGGGGTTACGCATGTAAGAACGCATTGTCATGTGGACCCGCAGGTTGGTCTTGGGTTTTTGGAAGGAATGAAGAGTGCATTTGAGACATATGCAGACCGTGTCTCCCACGAAATCGTTGCTTTCCCGCATTATGGCATGCTGCGTACTCAAGCGCGCGACATAGTACGTGAGGCGCTGCGTCAAGGCGCCACTCATGTAGGCGGCGTCGATCCAGGTGGAGTAGACGGCGATATCGAGCGTTCCCTGCAAACGATGCTAGAGCTGGCAGTCGAAGCAGATGCCGACATTGACATGCATTTGCATGATCCGGGGCATCTCGGCGTGTTTACGATGAAGCGCCTCGCTGCTCTGACAGAAGAAGCAGGGTGGCAAGGACGTGTCACGATTAGTCACGCGATGGGATTAGGCGATGTTTCGCAGGAGGAAGCCAGAGAGCTGGCACAACGACTGGCTTCTCTTGGTATCTCCATTGCATCGACCGTGCCGATCAATCGCCCGACCATTCCGATTCCGTTGCTGCATCAAGAAGGAGTAGCGGTCATGCTCGGCAACGATAGCCTGACAGACAACTGGACACCCTTTGGCAGTGGAGACTTGTTGGAAAAAGCAGGACGACTGGCTGAACGCTTCCGCTTGACGGATGAAAGATCATTAGGCGTAGCACTCGGGTTTGTAACAGAAGGGCGGATCACTCTCGATGAAAGCGGGAATCGCCTGTGGCCACTGGCTGGAGATGAGGCGAGCCTGATGGCGGTCGAAGCGACATGTTCAGCAGAAGCTGTTGCGAGACGTGCAAAGCGCAAGGTCGTTCTTTTCCAAGGCAACCGGGTAGCGGGTGAGTGGTAGAACTACTTTTAAATAGAAAGGATGTCATGGATAGATGTCTACAGCCTATTGGATTACCAACGTCCGCTTGGAGAGCGGATATCGCAAAGAAAATGACAAGGTGGTTGCTACAGATACTGAAGTGGCGCATCTATTAATAGAAGACGGACGAATTGCACAGATCGTGAGTGGAGCTGCTCCACAAACTGAGCTGCCAATGAAGGATGCCAGCGGTCTGTTGGCACTGCCGTCATTTAGAGATATGCACATCCACATCGATAAAACGTACTATGGCGGTCCTTGGAAAGCCGTGACACCAGTGAAAAACATCTTGGGGCGACTGGAAGAAGAGAGCCAGCTCATGCCGAAGCTGTTGCCAACCGCACAAGAGCGCGCAGAAAAAATGCTGGAATTGCTGCTGTCCGCAGGCTCCACCCATATTCGCTCCCATTGCAATATCGATCCGTACATCGGACTTAAAAACCTGGAAGCGACCATGGCAGCTCTGGAAACCTTCAGCGGCAGATTGCATTGCGAGGTTGTAGCCTTCCCGCAGCAAGGTCTCCTGCGAAGCAACCAAGTGGAGAACATCCGCCAAGCCTTGAAGATGGGCGCGACCTACGTTGGTGGTGTAGACCCGGCGACAGTGGATCAAAACATCGAGAAATCGCTCGCAACTATTTTTGAGCTGGCAGTCGAAGCGAATGCACCAATCGACGTTCATTTGCATGACCCGGACCATCTCGGGGTGTTTACATTCAAGCGTCTGGCTAAAATGACCGAAGAAGCAGGATGGCAAGGTCGCGTTACCATCAGCCATGCAAACTCCCTTGCTGACATCAGCCTGGAAGAAGCAGGTGACGTAGCTGAAATGCTCGCTGGCTTGGGCATTTCGATCACATCCACTGTACCCGTGAACAGAGGAACAATTCCGATTCCATTGCTGCATGAGAAAGGCGTTTCGGTTTCTCTCGGAGACGATAGTATTACTGACCACTGGTCGCCATTTGGACAAGGCGACAGCTTGGAAAAAGCAGGTCGCTTGGCAGAGCGCTTCCGCATGCAGGATGAGCGTTCGCTGTCCCAAGCACTGGGCTTCATTACAGGCGGGAAGACGCCGCTGGATAAAGAGGGCAACCGGATGTGGCCGAATGTTGGGGACGAGGCGGATATCGTATTCGTTCACGCATCCTCGGCAGCAGAAGCAGTTGCACGCCGTGCGAAGCGTCAAGCAGTGATGTTCCGCGGGAATGTCGTTTCTGGGGCTTTGTAAAATCGAAAAGGAAATCTTTAACAAAAACAGACACGCGAATGTGACGTGTCTGTTTTTTGTTCAGCTATTGGGAGATGCCTGCACCTAAAATGCATGGCACCAGCATAGAGGATCATCTCCCCCACAATGAGGGCAACAACCTCCTGTATAGCGAAGGCGAATTTGATCTGAATGTAGCACACCATAGTCGGTAATCGGTTCGACGCCCGGGATTGGTTCGTCTGGAATCTCGCGCACTTTCATGTCCGACCACTTTCCGCTCCAGGAACATATACGGCACGTTAATCTCTCTGCTGTAGGGTGCAACGCATTCTCGATGACGATCATACATTCTTGACTGTTGGTATTACAAGTTGGACAATCGTGAAGTTTCATGATTCATCACCTCTCAAGTTTGCATACATCCTCAAAATAATCGACAACAACCTCACGGAATTCTTGGGCAGCTCGCGAAATGTACCGACTCTTGTGCCATAATAAAGCGATTTCCCGCACCAATTCGTGATTCTCTACTTGGAGATACCTGACTTGTTCGCGAGAATACCTTGCCGTGCTTGGTATGAAGGCTATGCCAATTTCTGCTTCCACTAGCTGAATCAGCCTTGCAGGTTCATCTCCCTCATACACATAGGTAGGTACGAATCCAACCGACTTGCATATTGCGTCTACGAAATCGCGTGTACCGTACCCTTTCTTTACACCGACAAACGGTTCATCCTTCAGCTCTGTCAAAGATACGATACTTCGGTCTGCCAGTCGATGTCCCCTTGGAACGGCTACGAGAATAGGGTCAATGAAGACGATTTGACATTCAATGTCATCGTCTTGTATAGGAGGGGAGGACAAGCAAAAATCGACCTCTCCTCTATGAAGAAGCGTAATCATTTCCTTTGTGGAGAGCATTTGTACATGGAATTGGATATCGGGCCTCTTTTTCCGAAACTCTCGAAGGATATTGGGCAGCGTGCTTGCAGTAGTCACCGCCAATTCAAGCGTGCCATGCTCCGGGTTGGACAAATCGCGAAGCTCCAGTTTCCCTTGTTCCAATTCAAACAAAGCTCGTTCCACCCGGCTGAGGAATTTGCTTCCGAACTCATTCAGTCGTAGCTTTCTCCCTGTACGATCAAAGAGAGGGACGCCCAGATCCTCCTCCAATCGTTGAATCGTTTTGCTTAGGGACGATTGGGTCACATGCAGGCTTCGTGCAGCTTCGGTCACATGCTCCATACGAGCTACGGTAAGAAAGTATTGCAGTTGAAGAAGTTCCATTTCGCTCCTCCATTCATTCCTTTCAATCCATGAAATCATAACATGAAATGCGTTGGAGTAAATGTTTGGTTTCCAGTACGATATCATCAATACGCTTTAAGGAGGGCTGAAAATGGGGGCTCACAACAGGTGGTTGATGATTTCCGTTGGACTAGGGATATTGTTGAACCCATTAAATTCTTCGATGATTTCTGTTGCGATTGCAAGGCTGCAAAATGTGTACCGTCTTGACTTCACGGTTGTTTCGTGGATTATTTTCTCGTTCTACATTGCGAGTGCAATCGCTCAACCTGTCATGGGAAAGGCAAGTGATTTGTTCGGCCGCAAGAAGATATTTCTTACCGGACTTGTGGTATCTTTCGTAGCTTCCTTATTGGCTCCATTATCACCAAACTTTGGGTGGCTCATTGTATTCCGAATTGTGCAATCGATCGGAACAAGCATGATGGTTGCGGTTGGAATGGCCATTGTACGAATTCATATTACGGAGAAACAAGCAACGGCGCTTTCCGTACTGTCCATATTCCTATCTGGAGCAGCAGCGATTGGACCTTTTATTGGCGGGGTGTTGCTTCATTATTGGGATTGGTCTGCGATCTTTCTCATTAATATTCCGTTCGTGGTGGCGAGCTTCCTGTTAGCTTGGAGGATGATTCCAAAGGATGAATCGAAAGCATCTGTTGCACATGACATGTCCTTTCGAAAATGGTTGGAGTTGATTGATGCAACAGGGATCGTGCTCTTCGCAGTGGGACTGGTTGCACTGCTCGTGGGATTGCTTTCAGCAAAATCATCGGGACACGTCACATGGTGGCATATCTTGGTTGGAGGGATCGGCCTTGTTACACTGGGGGTTTTCGTACGACATGAGTTAAAAACGACTTCTCCGTTTATTCCTCTACGGACATTTGCCAAATATCCTGCGATGACGTGGGTCAATATCGAATTCATGCTTGTTAATGTCCTTTTTTATTCGCTTTTTTTCGGGCTTCCGTCCTACTTGCAAATGGTTCGTCATCTCAGCGAGTTCCATACAGGAATTCTCATGCTCAGCTTAGGTTTATGCTCACTCGTTGTGTCTCCACTAGCAGGACGATGGATTGATCGATCAGGACCTCGACCGGCATTGTTCGTATCCGCCATGCTTATGACATTTGGGTCATTGTGGCTTGTGATGTTCAAGCAAGATTCACCTGTGATCAGTGTGTGTGTGGCGTTAGTAGCATTCGGTATTAGCAATGGGTTAAACAATGTCGGAATGCAAGCAGCCTTGTTCAAAAGTTCTCCAAAAGAAATCATCGGAGTAGCATCCGGATTATTCCAAACATCCAGATACCTGGGTACCATTCTCTCCTCGTTGTTGATCGGCATTGTAATGGGAGATGCGTTTAGCGCCGAGGGGTTGCAAGCGCTTGGCATGATCCTCTCGACAATCGCATTGTCTTTGGTACTCATAAGTTGGCGACGGGAATCAAGGCAAGTGGGGGAGTCGTAGGTTCACCCAACCCTATTCAAAATCACAGGCGTGGTTCATAACAAATTGTTTGAATTTTGCAGTGGCAGGTGATAAATATCTCCCTTCTACCCAAGCAATTCCAATTGTCCGTTGGCACTTCGGGCTTTTGACAGGGATTTGTGTAATCTTACTCTGGTCCGTTCCCTTTAAATTGGGCAAAAGGGAGATTCCCAGTCCAGCAGCGACTAGGCCTGCAACGGTATCTGCTTCCTCACCTTCAAATGTAATGGGAGGTGTAATTCCCGCTTCTTGAAACAATTGCTCGACAGTGATACGAAGGGAGTAGCCTTCTTTTAAATGGATAAAGGATTCATTTGCAATCTCTTCCAACGTAATCGAGGTACGATTTGCATATTTGTGGTCTTTCGGGACAATCACAAAAAGCTCTTCATTCCAAAGCGGCTTCCATACAAAGGGAGATTTCATATCCATAGGAGCAAGTAGACAAAGATCAAATTCTCCTCCTTGCAACTGATTCATAAGCATATGGGAGGGACCTTGTCCGAGTCGAAAATGAACATTTGGGTAGTGGGAGCGAAAAGAAGCCAGTAAATCAGGGATACGACTGGTACTTAACGTATGCAGAAACCCAAGAGACACTTCTCCCTTATCTGGTTCAAGTAAATCCATGATCTCTTGTTTTCCTTCATGAAATTCCTTCATCATAGTTTCGACTCGCTTTAAAAAGAGATGACCATATTTATTGAGCCGAATCGAACGTCCCTGACGGTCAAACAGGGGTACGCCTATTTCATCCTCAAATCGGGCAATCGAACGACTTAGAGCAGACTGGGAAATCGAGAGAGCTTCGGCAGCATGTGTCACGTGTTGGATTCTTGCCAGGGTTTGGAAATATTCGAACTGTTGCCATTCCATTCGAAAGCACCACTTTCCGTCCGGATTTTTCATTACATAAATGCATGGAAAACATGATTATAATGAATTATACATCATAGATAAATGGTGATACCATAAAACCATAATCATCCTGAAATGATATGGTGATGGACATGATACAACAAGGCACGCCACTCTTCCGCAAAACCAGCTTTGCTTTCTTTGCCGCTGGTTTCAATACGTTTGCTATTCTTTACTGCGTACAGCCATTGATGCCGGAATTTTCAAAGGAATTTGCGGTTAGTCCAACGACAGCAAGCTTTTCCCTCTCGATTACAACCATGGTTCTTGCCGTTAGTATGCTCATTTTTGGGTCGTTGTCTGAAGTATGGGGACGCAAGCCGATCATGATCGTTTCCATGCTCGCTTCATCTGTGTTTTGTATTCTCACAGCATTCAGTTCGAATTTTCATGTTCTCCTGGTATTGCGAACGATTGAAGGAATTTCATTGGCGGGTTTACCCTCCATAGCAATGGCCTATCTTGGAGAAGAAATCGAATCCAAAAGTTTGGGAGCGGCTATGGGTCTCTATATATGCGGAAATTCCATTGGGGCTGTGTTTGGTAGGGTTTTCTCAGGAATGATGAGTGACTACTTCGGCTGGCAGATCGCAATAGGGGGGATTGGTCTCATCAGCTTGGCTGCCACACTGATTTTTTGGAACACCTTACCACCCTCACAAAATTTCAAGGCACGTCCATTCGTAATGAGTAAGTTGGGTCTGTCTTTAATGGACCATCTAAAGGCTCCAAGTCTCATTTGTTTATTTGTCATCGGCTTTATCCTTTTAGGAAGTAATGTAGCGTTGTTCAATTACATCGCTTATGTCTTGCTCGAAAAGCCTTATTCACTCAGCCAAACATTGATAAGTTGGACATTTTTAATTATGATCATCGGAATGTTCAGCTCTGTCTGGACAGGAAAACTAATCGATCGTCATGGTAAGCAAAAGCTGTTATTCATAAGCTTGTTTCTCGCATTGATCGGCGTCTGCTTGACGTGGGAATCGAATCTCATTCTAAAAATAGGAGGACTTGGATTTTTTACTTTTGGATTTTTTGGAGCGCATGCGGTTGCAAGTAGCTGGGTAGGACAGCTTGCTTTACAGAACAAAGCACAGGCCTCTTCTTTGTATTTATTTTTCTACTATACGGGTTCAAGTGTAGGAGGGACACTCGGCGGATTGTTTTGGTCCGCATACGGATGGGGAGGCGTCATCAGCATGAATGTCGGCTTTCTCCTAGTTGGCTTCATACTTTGGGCGTGCGTCTCAAAAATGGTTCAGAATGCGAAGAAAATGACGAAAATAGCCTAGACTTGTGCCCAAAAATAAAGAAACGGAAAAACTCAGTATCGTTTGGTGATACAAAGTCTTTCCGTTTTTTATTGGTCAAACGATAACCCGAATGCCAGCGCCAATAAGACGGCGAAAGCACCACCTGCAAGCGAGCCTGCGACATTGACGGCATCGTTGTTCCAACCAGCGCGACCGCGGATTCGCACGGCTGGCTTGCCGCAGTGACGAGCCTGTTCGATTTCACGCCCGCAAGCATCACAACGGTACATTTGCTGCCATGTCGCACCGATCCATGAATCAACCAGTGACCCTACCATGCCCGCCAGTCCTGCTATGCCAATCCAGGCTGCCAGTCTGAGGGCAGGTGTGAGCCCATCCGGCGCGGGTTGACCGGGTATCGCAAGCAGCAACCACGCTGCACCGCCGATAAATAGTCCCCCAGCCAGCGAAGCACCCATGCCCAGGCCAGAAATGCCGCCAGAAGTGCCGGGCGGAACACGTTGACCCGTCTTGATCGATCTCGGGGGCTTCCGGCTCAATCCGCCGATTTCTGTCGCCCATGTATCGGCTGTTACCGCCGCCATCACGCCGAGGAACGCGTACCACCAAAGCGGATGCGGCCACGCCCAATTTGCTACACATAACAGGAGCCCGAGTCCGCCGTTTGCGAGCACCTGCCCGGCATCGCGTCTCCCCGTTTTCTCATAACCGCTCTCCGCCTCTTGCTTTTTATGCTTTTTCCACTTGGACAATAAAGTGGACGAGACAAAAAAAGCGATGAGGGAGCCGAACCAGATAGGGCTTCCGAGTGCATACATCACAGTGCCCAGCATCACCGCCGCCAAAAAGCCGGAACCGGACAACGACCGTTTTACATAAGCCGCTCCCGCAATCCCAGCGCTGCAGGCCAGACCGATTAACCACTCCACAGATTCCGCCTCCCTTTACTTTGAACTATTATACCTCAACGTAGCAGGCGAGATGAGCGGTTTCTTTCGCAAGCAATGAAGGAGTTTATTACGAGAACGTTAAAACATGTAAAAAGTTGGGCATAGATAGACGTGTTGTACGAACGGGTATCATAATAAAGAAAGGATGATCTGTGATGAAGACTTCTCTTAAAGAGAATGCAGTCTCATTTTTGCAACTGGTAGCGTCGGGGAATGTGCGAGAAGCATACCAAAGATACACTGGTCCGAATTTCCGCCACCATAATCCCTTTTTCCGTGGCGATGCTCATTCGCTCATGCTCGCAATGGAAGAGAACGCCGCAAAGAATCCTCATAAGATTCTCGAAGTGAAACGTGCCATCGAAGAGGGGGATATCGTTGCCGTTCATTCTCATGTGAAGCAAAACCAAGAGGATCTCGGGGGAGCTGTGGTCCATATCTTCCGTTTTCATAACGACCAAATCGTCGAATTCTGGGATGTAGGCCAGCCCATACCGGATGATTCTCCCAATGAGAATGGAATGTTCTAACGTCAGGATATGGTTGTTGAGCAAGCGGGCATTGATCGTTTCATAAACAAAGAGAATGGCAGCCAGTGCATTTGGCTGCTGTTTGTTTAACCAAAGATGGTCATTTCCTTATGATTGATATCTAGCACTTCCATTTTCACCATACCGCCAAGATGATGTGGCACGATATCAGACAATTCTTTTAGCGCCAGATGGAATTCATCGCTTCTTGTTTCATCTACTAATTCCATACAGAGGAATGCATTTTTCGTATTTTCTGTTAGCATCGTCCTCTGAGCTTCACGCCAATTCCAGCATCTGCATATGGCACCGACATCATCTTTATAAACAATTTCCCCTTCATATGGCGAAGCATTTTCATCCTGTCCCAATGGGAGAAACGGTTCGTTGCCATTTGCCTGCGTCAGGCGAATATCGCCTACAAAAGTATCGATATCTTCTCCACCACACGGAAGGCCATAACGCAAGGAAATGGAATTATAGATGTCAACAAGCGGGTTTATTGTTCCGATCGGATTGCCATTTTTCACTCTTTTTAATAAAGCTTCAATGGAACACCTTGCCCCTTTCTTAGTCTTGAATTTCTGAAAAGCTTCTCGCCAAACAGAAATGACAGGATTACTGCTGAATTCCTCTAGACGTAAGAATTTATGCGCTTCTTTCTCTGCCTCTTGCAGCAGCCTCTCGTATTTTTCAACGTCCCTAATTGAATTATCAATTCCCTCGCAAATCACGATGCCTATTTTTGCATGCGGAAATAACGACCAAAAATCATCTTCAATGATAAAGCTAGTCATAACCTATCTCTCCGTTTCATTTCACTTATTATGTTTTGGAGGGGCTCGCAAAGGCGGAGAAAATTCCTAGAGCAATATAGAAATAACCAGTTATCTGATTCACTACCTTTGAACTCGCCGTACTACTGACAATCCGCTTTCTCATGCTTGCTGCGAGAACGGCATACAGACCATCGCTAACAAAAGCGAGGATAATAAATATCGTTCCTAAAAGCAAAAATTGAACCGTGACTGACCCAGCAGTAGGTGATATGAATTGCGGAAAGAAGGCTAAAAAGAAGAGGGCTGTCTTAGGATTCATTACCTCGACAAGCGCTGATTCGTAAAAAATCTTTCGTAATTTTTTGCGAGGGGCTTTTGGAATGTCAGAAGCCGTTCGATCCGCTTTAGAAAATAAAGTCTTACACCCCAGATAGATAAGATAAGCAGCACCCAAGTATTTCACGATATGAAAGGCTGTTGCTGATGTCATAAGAATCGCAGAAACTCCGATTGCTCCAGCTAAAACGTGAACAGAACCACCAAGAGACACACCAAGAACAGATACCAGACCCGCTTTCTTTCCTTGATCGATACTTCTAGCCATAATATAGAACACAGCTGGTCCGGGTATGATTAACAGCGTAGCAGCGGCAATGACAAATAGCCAAATAGTTGAGAACTCCATAAGATGCAACTCCTTGTTGTATTTATAGGCGGCTGATCATTTAAATAACTCCCTCCGTTGCTCACGCAGCCACTGAGCAACCTGAATTTCCTCTTGATCATTAGATTTTTCAAGCTCTGCCACAATCGATTGATAATCGGTGTTGTTGCGATTTTGGCTCATTTTGGCTGCCCCTTGAATCGAGGTGATTTCAATCTCAAAACCAACGATTCCTTTCATTTCTCTCTCAAGCAATTCAGGATCAAATGTATCCCAGAGTCGACCATTTTCGCGGTGAGATTCATAGTGGGTAAGCATGGTATCCAAAGCCGACTTGAGTTCATCCTTCGTGAGGATACGTGCTGTCCCATACGCATGTACAGCGAGATAGTCCCATGTGGGAACCTGTTCACTCTCATACCAGCTTGACGAAATGTAAGCGTGCGGTCCTTGAAAAATCAGCAAAACATCTCTATTAGTATCCAACGTTTTCTTCTGCATGTTTCCGTATGCGATGTGCCCAGTCGCATAGATTTTCCCTTCCTCTTCACGAATTTCCAACGGGATATGCGTAGCCAACGGGCGATGTTCATCAACTGTAATCAATAGGGCAAACGGGTTAGACTTCATCATTTGAACTGCCTCATCATGTTCCATCCGATATTGCTTAGGAATGTACATAATAACCACCCTTTCAACTTGTATTTGAAACAAGAGTATGATACAAACTGACATAAAAAAAGATACAATAGTAAACAAATATACATGTCAGAAGGAGTGCAAATGAAAAATACCATTTTTACCTTCAAAGATAATTCTCCTAAATACAAACAAATCTACGAGAAATTTAAATCATTTATAGAGCAAGGCGACATAAAGGCGGATGAGCCATTGCCCTCCATTCGTCAACTTGCAGATTCCTTACATGTCAGCCGTAATACAACATTAATGGCGTATGAACAGCTTGTTGCTGAAGGGTATATTCGTGGAGAAGGCCGAAAAGGTTATTTTGTAAATGAGTTAGAGCCCGTTTTATTTCAAGAGGCTCGCAGCTCTACTACTCACAAGCATACAGAGCCAGTACCACCTGTTCGCATTGATTTTCGCGCAGACGTCGTCGATCAAGCGCATTTCCCTTTAAAAACGTGGAGGAGGATATCGAATCAAGTATTAACGGAAAAGGACAGCTTTCGGTACGGGGAGCCTTTTGGTGAATGGAGCCTACGTGAGCAAATTGCAGCCTATTTACTCCAGTCTCGTGGGGTGAGAACTGAACCAGATGCCATCATTATCGGAAGTAGTACCCAACAAATGCTTGTCTATCTCGGTCTTGTCCTGAAAAATGATTTTTCTAGCATCATTGTAGAGGACCCTGGTTATGATGGTGCCAGGAAAGCTTTTCAATTAAATCGTTTTACACTGGAAACGTTACCCGTTTATGAGACAGGTGCTGATTTTTCACACTTGGAACATATGAAATCACGATTGATATATGTGGCACCGTCCCATCACAGTCCATATGGGGTAAGTATGCCCATTCAACAAAGGCATGCACTCATCCATTGGGCCAAAAATAGGCAAGGATATATTATCGAAGACGATTATGATAGTGAATATCGCTATACCCAACAACCATTTCCGGCTCTCGCTTCCATCGATTCAACGAGAGTGATTTATCTTGGAAATTTCTCGAAGTGCTTTCTGCCAGGTATTCGTTTGAGTTATATGGTGTTGCCACAGCCGCTTATCAACTGTTATAAAAATCAATTCGCCCATTTCGAGAGCACGACTTCACTCCTTAGCCAATTCGCCATGGCGAAATTTATGGAGGAAGGAGAATGGAATCGCCATATTAAACGAATGCGTCTGGTTTATAAACGAAAAATGCAGCACTTCGCTAGTGAATTACGGAAGCATTTCAACCAACATATTTCTATCATTGGCGAGCAGTCTGGATTGTACGTATTAGTCAAAGTACACGTGGAGCGTTCAGAAGAATGGCTCATTCAACAAGCGGCCATTCAGGGAGTTAAAGTCTATCCTACCTCACTCTTCTTCATTAAAAACAAAACCGATCAACCAATGATGAAACTTGGTTTCAGTAATTTAACAAGTGATGAAATCCAGCTTGGTGTGAAGCTCTTAAAAAAGGCGTGGTTTTAAAATTCATTAACATAAGTATATGTTTATATGCTTATAACCAACAGGAATACAGTATACTAGAAAAAGAGAAAGGATGGATTTACCACAAAGAGGGATAGGACTTACATAAGGGGGGACTGGAATGGATTGGGCTATGATATTGGAGTATGGATGGGTGCTACTTGTCCTGATTGGCCTAGAAGGGATCTTGGCGGCAGACAATGCTTTGGTGATCGCAATTATGGTGAAGCATCTGCCAGAGAAAGAGAGAAAGAAAGCTCTATTTTATGGGCTTGCCGGAGCCTTCCTGTTTCGTTTCGGTTCGCTGTTTATCATTTCTTACCTCGTGGACGTATGGCAAGTCCAGGCAATCGGGGCAGCTTACCTCCTGTTTATAGCCATCCACCATATCGTGAAGAAATTTATATTGCGCAAAGATCACAATAAGGAGACTGGCACCGAGAAGCAAGGCTCTGGATTATGGATGACGGTACTGAAAGTGGAATTAGCGGACCTTGCCTTTGCTGTTGACGCTATCCTTGCTGCTGTTGCTTTTGCGGTGACACTCCCGGAGACGTCATTACCAAAAGTAGGTGGATTGGATGGCGGGCAGTTTGGTGTCATTCTAGCAGGTGGGATCATCGGTTTAGTCATTATGCGATTTGCCGCTTCTTACTTTGTCGGATTGCTGCAACGCAAGCCCGGAATAGAGACAGCCGCATTTTTGATCGTCGGCTGGGTTGGAGTCAAGTTGGCCGTATACACACTGTCGCACCCTGAGCTAGGATATTTGGCAGCTGATTTTCCAAAGTCAGTCGCGTGGAAGGCAACGTTCTGGACCGTTCTTCTCTTGATCGCTGTACTGGGTTGGTTCTTATCTAAAGAGAAGGAATCTTCCTCCAATCATCCTGTGGCTTAATATCAGACAAGATATAAAGAGGCTTCGCCCAAATCGGCGAAGCCTTTCCATCTATTATCTGCCCGCTTCCATTCTCTCCAAAGCACCATGCACAATTTTCCCTTTAAACATGACAGCAGCCCGACGAGATTTTCTCGCAATCGCTTCCGCAGAGCAGGAGCTTTCTGCAAACACGATGCTTGCCTCGTCGCCAACCTTTGGCCATGCGCGGTTGCCATCTTTATCGAGCGTTGTTTTTCCTCCGGTGATGAAGTACAAGGATTGCACCAATGATTTCTCATCGACCCAACGGTAGCGCTCGACCAGACGGTTTAGCTTATCCAGCATATCGCCTGTGCCATATGGCGACCACGAATCGTAGAAACCATCGTAACCAAGCGCGACATGTACGCCTTTGGCATGAAGCATCGGAACAGGTGGCATCGCCCGATTAATCGGAACGGTCGTCATGATCATCGTTCCCAGCTGGGACAATCGATCTGCCATGTCCGAGCTTTCCTCCATCGACACATCTCCGAGCGCAAAGGCATGACTGATGGCCATACGGTTCTGCCAGCCAGCTTCCTCGGTCAGATCGAGTAGTCTTTTGATCGTATAGAAGCCGAGTGTCCCCGGATCATGCAGGTGAATATCAACATCCGCATCTGCTTCCACCGCAATGTCCATCATTTCACGCAAGGAGCCCTCCAATTCATTATCAATCCCAGCCGGGTCCAAGCCCCCAACAAGTGTAGCGCCTTCCTTCATCGCTTGTCTCATCAAGGAGCTTGCTTGTGTGCGCAGGAGCCCCTGCTGCGGGAAAGCAACGATTTCATACGTCAGGCGATCGCTGTACTCTTCCAGGGCTGCACGCACACCCTCCAGGTTTTTCAGGCCGATGTAAGGATCGATGTTGACGTGTGTGCGTACATGTGTGGCACCGCCTTTGATATGCAACTGGAGCATCGCTTGTGCGCGCTCTTTGGTCGTCCCAGTTATCAGCGGCATTTCTTTTGCTTCGAACTCTAAGCGATCGATCAGTTTTTTCGGAGGAAGGCAAGACTTCCAGGTTGCGCCCGCATACGTTTTATCCAGATGATTATGCTTTTCAACAAAAGAGGGGAGGGCCAATAAACCTTTTGCATCTTCTTGCGGTAAAGTGGTGTCGAGTGGTTCGTTCGCGGAAACGATCTCTGCGATTTTGCCGTCTTCGATTTTCAAATGACAGATTTCTGAGATTGTGTGAAAGACGCCGTCTTCCCCTGTTTCAAATCCTTTATCGAGAAGTACGTTGGTTAACCAAAAAGCTTGCATCACTAGAAATCAGCCCTTTCTCTATCTTGCAAGTAGTGGATGAGAGTCCAATCTAGGTGTCTCTGTTAATTGTAGTGAATATTTCGAACAAAGTTGTTCATCTTTTTTACTAGTTTTTGCATGATCTTTACGTATTGCTTGGAATCTTGCCTGTTTTCGAAAAGGAGTAAAGATTGTGCAAATACACGTAAAGGTTTTGAAACAAATTTTACAGAATATTTCCTATAATGACAAAGGATACAATGGAGTGGAGAGGCCGGAACGAGAAAAAGAGTAGGGAGGATCATCATGAAAAAGAAAATAACCGCAAAATATGTCATCGGTTTTGACGGCGAAGATCATGTGATTATCAAAGATGGGGAAGTCGTTTACGAGAATGACACCATTGTGTATGTGGGGCACCATTTTGATGGCGAGGTAGATGAAGTGATCGATGCTGGCAATGCAGTAGTCAGCCCAGGCTTCATTGACCTGAATGCGTTGGGTGACATCGATCACGACATCGTACATCTGGAGCAAGCTTCTGCGAGAAACAAAAATATGCTCTGGTCGGAAGACTACTACCGCAAAGGCTACCATGAGGTAATGACCCCTGAGGAAGAGGCGTTCAAATCGCTTTTCGCCTACAGCCAACTGATTCTAAATGGGGTAACGACAGCCATGCCGATTACATCCGTTTTCTACAAGCGCTGGGCGGAAACGTATGAGGAGCTGGCAGCAGCAGCCGATCATGCAGGACGCTTGGGATTGCGTATGTACATGGGGCCGAGCTATCAGTCCGGTATGCGTGTCGTGAAGGCAAACGGAGAAATCGAGGTACTGTGGAACGAAGCAGAAGGACAAGCAGGTCTGGAGCGGGCTGTACAATTTGTCAAAGATTTTGATGGGGCTCACAACGGACTCATCCGTGGAATGCTGGCACCAGAGCGAATCGAGTCACAGTCTGTAGAGAACCTGATCAACACAAAGCGCTACAGCGAGGAGCTCGGTTGTCCCATCCGTCTGCATGCCGCACAAGGTCTCTATGAATATACGGAAATCCATCGTCGTCACAACAAATCACCGATTCAGTTCCTGAATGAGATTGGCTTTCTCGGAAAGAAAACGGCAATTCCGCACGCACATTTCATTCCAGGCTTTAGTAAAGCAAAATTCGGAGAGGGAGACGATTTGGCGATCCTCCAAGAGACAGGTACGACCGTGATTCACTGCCCGCTCGTAGTCGGTCGCCACGGTGAGGCACTCGAATCGTTTGCCCGGTACAAACGCCGGGGCGTCAACATCGCGATTGGAACCGATACGTTCCCGCCTGATTTCATCCAAAACATTCGCACAGCCAGCATGCTGTCCCGTTTGGTGGAAGGCGATGTCGCGGATTCCAGCTACGCGGATATTTACCGCGCAGCAACATTGGGCGGCGCACGTTTCCTTGGCAGAGATGATCTGGGACGATTGGCGCCGGGAGCAAAAGCAGATATCATTGCCATCGATCTGGACGGTTTCCACATGGGTGCGGTTGATGATCCAATCCGTACAATCATTACGTGTGGCTCAGGTCGTGATGTGAAGCTCTCAATCATCGCTGGACGCACCGTAATGAAAGACCGCCTCCTGCCAGGAGTGGATCTGGAAGAGATCAAAGCAAAGGGACAGCGTTATTTTGACAAGATGCGTTTGGGCTACGTAGAGCGCGACTATCAACAACTGGGCGAAAAAGAGCTGTTCAAGCCTTCTTTCCCAATCGTGAGCAAACCATAGACTGAACAAAAAGAAGAAGCACAATCTGCTAGAAACGGCGGATTGTGCTTTTTTACTTACCGGATGAACCCGCCTTCGGAATGCATAATCTGTCCAGTGATCCATTCCGCTTCGTCACTTGCTAGAAAAGCGACAAGACGTGCTGCATCCTCGGGCTGTCCGATCCGTCCCAAAGGAAATCGCTGCAAAATGTTTTGTCTGATATCTTCGGTTATCCAGCCTGAATCGGTGGGCCCAGGATTTACAGCGTTGACCGTAATCCCTCGTGCAGCCACTTCGGCTGCCAGTGTCGTCGTAAGAGCATCTACGGCTCCTTTTGTTGCGGCATACGCGATCTCGCCGACCATCGGGCCTTTGGACTGACCAGATGTCATGTTGATGATTCGGCCTCCGCGTTGTTGAGAGAAGCGACGTGCAAATTCCACACTGAGCATGGTGGTTGCCCGCACATTGATGGCATAATGTGCGTCCAAACTGGCTGTATCCAGTACCTCGTAGCCGTCATTTGTCGAGTAGCAAGCGTTGTTGACGAGGATGCTTGGTTCGCCCAGTTGCGCTGTAGCTGCGTCGAGCACCTCCTTGTACGCATCAGGCTGTGACAGGTCGATCTCGATCCCGGCACATCTGACTCCGTAGCGTCTGATCTCTTCCTGCAAGATTGCGGGTTCATCCTTTTGCATCCCATACGCCATTGATTGGTCATAGGCGGTCCAATACGTATGGAAAATATCGGCGCCGTGTGAGGCCAGCATTTGACAGATAGCAGCCCCAATTCCTTGAAGGCGGCTGGCACCTGTTACAATGGCAATCTTTCCGTGCAAGCGAAGGTGTGTGGTCATACATATTCCTCCTCATTTCTGTCCCTATACATTCTTTTCGGGATATCTATTCCTTTCATCCTGCATACGAAGTAAAAAATCAATCACGAAAATTTTACGAAGTTTTCGCTAAATAACCATAAATTGTAGGGGGAGGAGAAACTTACGCTGGAAATCATGCAAAATTGTTGCTATTTTGTATATATAGGAAGTTGTTCAAATCGTGGATTTAATACTAAGGGAGATGTAGAAGATGGAGTGTCAGTTAACAATTACCCGGACAGAACAGAAAAAAGAGAAACCAGCATCTGACAAGCTGGGGTTCGGTGTTCATTTTACCGATCATATGTTCACCATGGATTATACAGAAGGTAAAGGATGGCATGATCCACAAATCGTTCCTTACTCTCCGCTGACATTGGACCCGGCAGCAATGGTGTTCCATTACGGGCAAGCTGTATTTGAGGGCTTGAAAGCTTATCGCAATCAAGAGGGCAAGGTTCGCTTGTTCCGTCCTGATCAAAATTTCAAGCGTATGAACCGTTCATTGGAGCGTATGAGCATGCCGTTGATCGACGAGGAATTCATGGTCGAGGCATTGAAACAGCTGGTGGCAGTAGATAAAGAATGGATTCCAACAGAAAGCGGACAGTCTCTCTACATTCGTCCCTTCGTAATCGCGACAGAGCCATGCTTTGGTGTTCGCGCTTCGTATACGTATAAATTGGTGATTGTACTCTCCCCAGTTGGAGCGTACTATGCAGGTGGCATGAAGCCCGTAAAAATTTACGTAGAAAACAACTATGTGCGTGCGGTAAGAGGCGGAACAGGAAACGCTAAAGTGGCAGGTAACTACGCAGGCAGTCTGAAAGCACAAGTGGAAGCAAAAGAAAAAGGCTATGAGCAAGTGCTGTGGCTCGATGGCGTTGAGAATAAATATATTGAAGAAGTAGGCAGCATGAACGTGTTCTTCAAGGTAAAAGGGGAAGTGTGGACCCCAGCATTGAACGGCAGTATCCTGGAGGGTATCACGAGAGATTCGACCATCCAATTGCTCAAGGACTGGGGAATTCCAGTCGTAGAGAAGCGGATTTCCATGGAAGACCTGTATACCGCTTACGTCAACGGTGAGCTGGAGGAAGCATTCGGTACCGGAACAGCGGCTGTTATTTCCCCAGTAGGTGATCTGAACTGGAACGGACATCAGATGATCATTAACGGTGAAAAAACAGGGGAATTGACCACGAGACTGTACGACGAGATGACAGGAATCCAGTACGGTGATCGTGAAGACAAGTTTGGCTGGTCGGTAGAAGTAACAGAATAATCACGCCAGTGAAATAAGAGGCATAGCCTTCTCTTTTTCGAAAGAGGGCTATGCCTTTTTTGATTCGGTATTTCTCGACGCCATCGGGTCAACCTGTCGAGCTGGCTACAAGCCGGTGAAGGAACACTCAATTTCGCGCAGGTACTGGTAAGTCGCAGTATTTCACCTATTGACAGAAGATGTGTAAAATATTACCTTTTGTGGTAATACCACAAAAATTTGTTGTAGGACCAAGGGCCAGCAGCGCAGGGAGGCGACAATGACATTGGAGAAAAAAGGGGGAAAGAAAGAACGGTCGTCGGATCAAATTGAGATGAAGTTAATCAAGGCCATTTTGACCCGAGAGTATCCTACAGGAAGTACGCTGCGGCCGGAACGGGAGTTGGCAGAGTACTACGGGGTAGGTCGGCCAACCGTTAGAGAAGCACTGCAACGTTTGGAAAGGGATGGCTGGATCACTGTGCGGAAAGGACATCCGGCAATTGTCAACGATTATTGGCATCAAGGCAATGTAATGACCCTTGTCCATATCATTCAAAACCACGAAGATGTTACGGATGAGTTTATTTCGTACTTGCTGGAACTGCGGATATCGTTGGCGCCTGCTTACATTCGTAACGCGGTTGCTACTCATCAGCCGAAGGTAGTCGCATTGCTTGCCAATCTCGATCAACTGAAACCTGATGCTGATGGTTATGCAGCGTTTGACTGGGAGCTCCAGAAAAATCTGACGAGGCTTTCCCCAAATCCTATCTATTTACTGATTGTAAACAGTTTTGATTCCTTTTACCTAAAAATGGCGAGGCGGTATTTTTCTGTCCCGGAACACCGCGAGGCATCTTGGCATTATTACCATGAATTGTTGAATGTCGCTTTACAGGGAGATTACATCGAAGCAGAGCGTGTAGCCAGAAAGGCAATGGAAAACAGTTTGGAGCTGTGGAGAAACCGAACCAAGTTGGAACAAGATAAGTGAAGGAGCACAAGAGGAGGGCGGTTCTGTTGAAGGCAAAGTTTCTAAAGGAATTCTTTACGTTTCCGGATATCCTCATCATGAGCATTCTATTTCTGATTAGCTTGTCTTTCACTCTTTCTGGCTGGTACCTATTGGAAACATGGGTGGCACTCGTGGCGGGGATGATTGGATATGCGGCGAGCGAATACTTGATTCATCGATTTCTCTTTCACCTCAAACCGCCTCGAAATCCATTTTTTCTCCATTTGTTAAAACGCTTACATTACGATCATCACGCCGATCCGAACAACTTGCACCTGTTGTTCTTGCCCGTGTGGTACAGCTTTCCGCTCATTGCAGGAACCGGAGCCGTTTGTTATCTGTTTACTTCTGACGTGATTGTGACCAATGCCTTTGTTACAGGCGTGATAGGATTTTTGCTATTTTATGAATGGACGCATTATATCGCCCATCGTCCGGTTCAACCCATATCTCCATGGGGGCGCTGGATGAAAAAGCTCCATCTATGGCATCATTTCAAAAATGAACATTACTGGTACGGTGTTACCAGCCCTGTCTTTGACATCATGCTGGGAACTTACAAAAACGAACAGGATGTTGAGAAAAGTTTAACTGTGAGGGATCTGGAAAGACGGTGGGACAAAGATGTTGAACTGTAAATGGCATATTTCGAAATTTTTTGCACGGCCATCCCTTTTTTGAGGGATGTTTTTTTCTTTCTAGTTTTAGAAGCTATCGATAAACGCCAAAGCTAGTGAGAAGAAAAAGCACAGGGCTCGCAGACCTTGAAAACGCCTACCCAGTCGGAACTTAAAAAAGGGGACAAACGCTTGTCGAACACTTCTTCCTCGAGAAACTTCCGCCCGTACGGTGGCTTTGGCTCGACGGTCCCCTTTTTAAGTGGAGACGTCCAGTGAATCCCCCCTGCTGGCGTGTCAGAGTCGAAGAGAACTGTGCTTTTTCTTCTCCTCCACTATGTAGGCACTAGGCACCTTCAATAGAGTTATTTTGAACATTCAAAAACCACATGGTAAAGAAAATGAAAAGAAAGGTAAAGATAATGAAAAGATTAATAGTGAGAAAATTAGTAATATTTAGTCATGTCATATTCTTTTCATTCTATCATCCAGAATAAGGGGGCATTCACAGTGAAGAAGAAGCACATGCTAGGATCTATTCTTGCCCTGTCTGTCTTGCTTTCCACAGTCTTGGCAGGCTGTGGTGGCAGTCAGACATCCAGTGGGACGAATTCCGCGTCCAACTCCAATCAAGCTTCGACTAGCCCCGCGTCTTCATCGGCCGCAGCGGGTGGAGGCGGTACCTTGATTATTGCGCGCTTGTCCGATGCGAATAATTTGGACCCGCATTTCAGTACCCAGATTAATTCCATGGCAGTGACGCAGCACAAGCTCTATGAAGGTCTGGTCATGATGGATCGGAATAGTGAGTACAAACCTCTTTTGGCAAAGGAATGGAAACAAAAAGACGATGTCACCTGGGAGTTCACACTGCGTGACGGTGTTACCTTCCATGACGGTGAACCCTTCAATGCTGAGGCTGTGAAGAAGACAATCGACCGTATCTTGGACAAAGACAATCCGACTCCCAAAGCAAACATGTTTGGTATGATTAAAGAAGTGAAGGTCGTAGATCCACTGAAGGTAGATATTATTTTACATTATCCGTTCGCAGGACTCCTGTCTGTACTGGCGAGTGCCGAGGGTGGCATCATCAGTCCGAAGGCGATTAAGGAATTTGGCAAAGAGTTGTCAAAGAAACCAGTAGGTACGGGGCCGTTTATCTTTGAATCGTGGACGCCTGGACAAGAAATCGTCATGGTGAAAAATGAAAAGTATTGGGGCACCCAACCGAAGCTGGAAAAAGTTGTTTTCAAAACTATTCCTGAGGATGCGACACGCGTAGCCATGGTGGAAACGGGCGAAGCCCATGTCGCAGAACAGCTTCCGGTCACTGAACTGGAGAGGGTACAGAACTCGCAGAGCATGTCTTTGGGACGGTTCGAATCATTCGCAGTTGACCACATCGGGATGAACGTCAAACAGAAGCCTTTTGACGATGTTCGTGTCCGTCAGGCCATCGCCCATGCGATCGATAAGGAAGCGATTATTAAAGGGGTATATAACAATGTCGGTAAAGTAGCCATCTCGTCGTTAGGACCAAAAGTCATCGGCTACAGCCCGAATATTAAAACGCCGGAATACGATTTGAACAAAGCGAAGCAATTACTCACCGAAGCAGGCTACGCCAACGGATTCAAGGCAACCATCTATCTTAATGACAACAAGGCACGGATCAATGTGGCCGAAGTGCTGCAATCCCAACTGAAGGGAATCGGCATCGACTTGCAGATTCAAGTGATGGAGTTCGGGGCATATCTGGAGTTGGCGGCAAAAGGTGAAGCACAAATGTTCATTAGTGGCTGGGGTAATGCGACCGGGGATGCAGATTACAACCAGTACAACCTCTTCCATAGCACGTCAGCAGGTGTGCCAGGCAACCATTCCTTCTATAATAATCCGAAAGTGGATGCGCTGATTGAAGCAGGTCGTAAGGAAAAAGATCCAGAGAAGCGCAAGGAAATTTACGCAGAGGCCCAGCAAATCGAGATGGAGGAGGTGCCGTTGCTGCCATTCCGCAGCAGTGAAAACCTCGCAGCCATCGCAAAAAATGTACAGGGTGTGTACATCAGTCCATCCGGGTACATTGACGTGAGCCAAGTGACGATTCAATAGCAGGCGCATGAGACCTTCTCTAACAAATGGAGAGGGTCTTTTTTTAGTAGATAAGAATTTATAAAAACTCATATCCCTTTGGGTACGAAGGCTTCACCAAAAATCTTGGCGAAGCCAGTATTGTGGCTGCGGTGGGGAGAAGAATATTTCCAGTTTAGGCTCCAGGCTTCGTCCTGCTGGGCGCTAAGACTGTCCGTTCCGAAGGGATTCGCGGGGAAACGCAAAAGTGGTAGCCGCTTCGTAGCGCAAGCACGTTGCGTTTCTTTTGCCCGCTCATCCCTTCTCCGCTTGGTAGGACTTCACAAGTCGCTACGTCTGGAAATATTCTTCTCTGGCGTAACTGATGTCTTTCTTCAAAAAGCTCGTTAAACACAAAATGCTCGTAGAGGAAACAGGAGAAAGAAGCGAAGATCTTTGGTACACCGACCGAGACGGAATGCAGTCGTACAGTGAATCCCTAGCGGGTGGGACAAGAAGCTGAGCGTTTTCTCCTGTTTCCTCCACACCACTACAGCAACATATACTCCAAGTCTATTTTTACTGCATTATTCGCACAAAAGTAGAAATACTGAAAAAAAAAAGAGTAAAGAAAGTGAAAATACAAGTAAAGAGAGTGAAAATACAATGCCAGAATAGTGGGTAAAATGAAATATGTGCGAATGGTCAAAATATTCAAGTACATCTGGCGCAAAAAACGGTCAGGACCGTTTTTTTGACCGCAAGCGGTCACACAACATTTATGAAAAACGTCGAGACGCTTTTCACAAAAGAGGGGGATCACTACATGAAAAAGACGCGCTTTTTCCAGACGCTGCTTGCCATGACCGTTGCGGTTTCTACAGCGTTGGCAGGCTGCTCACAAGCACCTGAAGCAGGAGGGAGTACCAATTCTTCAGGGCAAACCAATGCTTCATCACCAGCTGGTAAAGAAGGCGGGACACTCGTCGTTGCCCGTTTGTCTGATGCGAACAACCTTGACCCACATTTTCTAACGCAAATCAACTCCGCTGCCATCATTCATCATAAGGTATACGAGGGTCTTGTTCGGATGGACAAAGAAAGCAAATATGTAGGCTCACTCGCTACCGAATGGAAGCAGCTCGATGACGTGACATGGGAATTCAAGCTTCGCTCCGGTGTGACGTTCCACGATGGCACGCCATTCAATGCGGAAGCTGTGAAAAAGACGATTGCTCGTGTCCAGGACCCGGCAGTAGGCTCTAACCGCGCCAATTTGTTTGAAGCCATCAAAGAAGTAAAGGTCGTGGATGATACAACAGTTCAATTCATCCTGCACTATCCATACGCACCACTCTTGTCCGTGCTCGCCAGTGCAGAGGGTGGAATTTTGTCACCAAAAGCGATCGAACAGTATGGAAAAGACTTGACCAAGCATCCCACGGGAACAGGGCCTTACAAATTCGAATCATGGACACCAGGTCAAGAAGTCGTCCTGGTGAAAAACGATAACTATTGGGGCGAAAAACCGAAGCTGGACAAAGTCGTCTTCAAGACCGTTCCAGAGGATACGACCAGACTCGCGATGGTCGAGACAGGAGAAGCGCATGTGGCTGAGCAATTGCCAGTGACAGAAGTCGATCGGGTGAAAAATTCTCCGAGTATGACACTTGGTCGTTATCCTGCTTTCGCTAGCGATCATATCGGGATTAACAACTCGAAGAAGCCATTCGATGATGTGCGTGTTCGTCAAGCGATTGCACATGCGATCGATAAGAAAACTATCATTCAAGGGGTTTACAACGATGTCGGGACGGTTGCTCATTCTTCTATCACCCCGTCCATGGTTGGTTACAGCCCGAATGTAAAAGACTT
This sequence comes from Brevibacillus sp. Leaf182, assembly GCF_001423865.2. Lineage (NCBI taxonomy): Bacteria > Bacillati > Bacillota > Bacilli > Caryophanales > Paenibacillaceae > Brevibacillus > Brevibacillus sp. Leaf182. The sequence continues at coordinate 524,762 of NZ_LMPN02000023.1, forward strand.
GCCTTACGATCTGGAAAAATCCAAAAAGCTGTTGGCGGAAGCTGGATACGCAAACGGCTTCAAAGCAACCATCTACTTAAATGATAACAAGGCACGAGTTAGCTTGGCAGAGGTGCTGCAGCAACAACTGAAACAAATCAATATCGATTTGGAAGTGAAAGTGCTAGAGTTCGGTGCTTATATTGAAGCAGCCAACAAAGGCGAAACAGAATTGTTCCTCAGCGGTTGGGGCAATGCCACAGGCGATGCAGACTACAACCAATACAATCTGTTCCACACGAAGTCGCAAGGGGCAGCCGGCAATCATGCTTTCTACAGCAATCCGGAAGTGGACAAGCTGATCGATGAGGGCCGCAAAGAGAAAGACGAAGAAAAACGGAAACAAATCTACGAAAAAGCACAGCAAATCGAAATGGACGAAGCGGCAATGGTACCGTACCGCTTCTCAGAAAACCTCGCAGCGATTCAAAAAGGCGTAGAGGGAGTTTGGATCAGCCCGGCAGGACACATTGAGATCGACGATGTAACGTTGCCATAACTTTTAGCAAAAAAATGCTTCATGATCAGCATAGCTTCGCCCATTGGGAACGAGCTATGCTGATTGATTATACAAAGAAGAATAAAATGGGGGCGAGTCTATGAAAAAACAGAAGATGCTAGGTTCAATGCTGGCAGGTATCCTGAGCGTTGGCCTCGTGCTTACAGGCTGTTCAACAGGTACAGAGCAAGGTGCGGCAGGGACTCCGACTGCGAAGGAAGCACCGGCAACTGATCAGACGCTGGTGATTGCACGGCAGTCAGACGCAAACAATCTAGACCCGCACTTTATTTCAGCGATCAATGCAGCGAGTGTGGTCCATCACAAAGTGTACGAAGGCCTCATCCAGCGAGATGATAACATGGCGTTCAAACCGATGCTCGCCACGGAATGGAAGCAGTTGGACGATGTCACCTGGGAGTTCAAGCTGCGTCAGGGAGTCAACTTCCACGATGGTACGCCGTTTAACGCCGAAGCGGTGAAAGCAACATTCGCACGCGTCCTCGATGAAAAGGTCGCCTCTCCACGTGCGTCTCAGTTCAAGATGGTATCGGAAGTCAAGGTAGTGGATGATTACACCGTTCATTTCAAGCTAGCCTACCCGTATTCCCCATTACTATCGATCCTCGCCAATCACGAGGGCAGCATCATTAGTCCAAAAGCAATTGAGCAATACGGCAAGGAGCTGAGCAAGCATCCCGTTGGTACAGGGCCGTTCGTATTCGAATCGTGGACACCTGGTCAAGAGATCGTGCTCGTGAAAAATGAAAACTACTGGGGAGAAAAGGTAAAATTCAAGAAGGCCGTCTTCAAAGTCGTACCAGAGGACACGACACGCGTAGCCATGGTAGAGACGGGAGAAGCGCATATTGCTGAACCATTGCCGGTGACAGAAATTGACCGCGTCAGTAATTCCCCTCATATGAGCTTGTACCGCACAGAGGGCTTAGGGACAGATTTCATCGGGTTCAATACGAAGAAAAAACCGTTTGACGACGCTCGTGTTCGCCAGGCGATCAACTATGCGATTGAGACCGATGCGATCATCAAAGGTGTGTACAACGATGTCGGAACAAAAGCGAATTCTGCAATGAGTCAGAAGGTTCTTGGATACGATGAGGCGTTAAAAGGATACGAGTTTGATCCGAACAAGGCGAAGGCTCTGTTAAAAGAAGCAGGCTATCCGGAAGGCTTTAAGACAACCTTGTGGACAGGCGATCGCAAGGAACGGATTAATGCTGCGGAAGTGATCCAGTCCCAGTTAAAGGGGATTGGCATTGAAGTAGAGGTAAAAGTGCTAGAGTATGGAGCCTATTTAGATGCAGAAGACAACGGTGAAACAGAGCTGTTCATCAGCGGCTGGGGCAATGCCACTGGAGACGCTGACTACAACCAGTACAATCTGTTCCACTCCAGCTCGTTGGGCAAAGGCGGAAACACAACGTTCTACGTGAATAAAGAAGTGGACAAGCTGATCGAAGAGGGGCGCCGCGAGCAGGATACGGAAAAGCGCAAGCAAATCTATGCAAAGGCGTTGGAGATTGAAAAGCAAGAAGCACCAATCGTCCCAATCCGCAATCTTGAGCATGTCGCCGCAGTCGCCAAAAACATCAAAGGCTTCTGGATCAGCCCTTCTGGGTACATGATGATCAATGGCATTACGATTGAATAACGCAAACATTTAGAGAGAAAAGGATGGAGACGGAGCATGAAAGAAAGCTTGTGGATCAAAAATGCGAGTCTGGAATGTGGTTATACAGAGGCGAATGGCATCGTGACGGGAACAAAGACGGAGTGTTTTCATGTCTTGCTCACGGACGGTCGCGTGGAGAAAATCGTACCTGCTACTTCTGATATATCCGATGGGGTATCTGCGTGGGATGCACAAGGCCTATTGATGCTTCCTTCTTTCCGGGAAATGCACATTCATCTGGACAAAACATTTTATGGAGGCCCGTGGCAAGCCGTTCTTCCTGCTCCCAATCGTTTTTTTCGAATCGAACAAGAGCAGGAACTGCTGCCCCGCCAGCTTCCTGTAGCTCGTGAGCGTGCAGAAAAGCTGCTGGAGTTAGTGCAATCACACGGTGCTACTCACGTGCGAACCCACTGCAACATTGACCCGGTCATTGGGATGAAAAACCTGGAAGCCACATTGGAGGCACTGGCAACTTATCGTGAAAAACTTTCCTGGGAAATTGTCGCGTTTCCCCAACATGGCTTGCTGCGAAGTGATTCTGTTTCCCTCGTTCGTGAGGCGATGAAGCATGGAGCTGGCCTCGTCGGTGGTGTCGATCCCGCCACGTTTGACGATGATATTGAGAAATCACTTGATACAATGATGGACATAGCAGTGGAAGCAAATGCGGATGTTGACTTGCACTTGCACGAGCCTGGACATTTGGGTGTTTATATTATGAAAAAACTGGCTGCTATGACGAAGGATGCGGGGTGGCAAGGTCGAGTCACTGTCAGTCATGCTTACGGGCTAGGAGAGGTTCCGACTGCTGTGGCAGAAGAGGTCGCGGAGCTTTTTGCCGAGCAGCAAATCGCTATCATGTCAGCTGTCCCCATTGATATGCCGACCATCCCGATTCCGTTGCTTCATGCCAAGGGCGTCCATGTTGGTTTGGGCAATGACAACATCACCGATCATTGGGACCCATTTGGAACTGGAGATATGCTGCAAAAAGCAAACCGTCTGGCTGAACGGTTCCGATGGATCGATGAGCGATCTCTATCACGTGCACTGGGATTCGTTACAGGTGGCTTGACTCCACTGGACCAAGCTGGGAATCAGGTTTGGCCGAAAGTCGGAGACGAGGCCAATGCGGTTTTCGTCCGTGCCAAATGCTCCGCCGAGGCTGTGGCCAGACTATCTCCGAAGGAAGCAGTGGTTTTCTCGGGCAAGATGGTTTGGCAGAAACAATCATAAAGATAGCAAGATGTGATCCGATCTTCCAAGGCTTCTTGGGGAGGTCGGATTTTTCATTTGTTAATAAAAGTAGCCGTAGTGAAGGAAGAAGCGCATTTCCAGTCTACGCTTCGGCCTCCGCCCCGCAAAGGGGATTGACTGCTCGCTTCGGAATAAATGGCGGGAGCGCTTCAAACGTAGAAGTTTCAAGGAAGGGTTTCATAAGTGAAGCTTAAAACCCCCGCCATTTATTCCGAAGCTGGGTTGGGCTCCAGAGGCGCTTGGACTGGAAATGCACTTCTTCTGGCGTAGCTTTTGTAACATCTTGAAAGGCAGGCAATACAAGATGATAAAAGATTACTTAACTAACTATAAATGATTTTAAAACAAATCCATTCATTAGAATGCAGACAATCATCAAGAACCCTCAATCATTTTCTTATGGCCTTTCATACACAGATCGGGAAAATCAGCAAAAGCTACGTCCAAGAAGCGGGTTTCCAGTCAAAGCGCCTCTGGAGCCCGACCAAGCGGAGGGATGAATGATGGGAGCGTTTTTAGCTTCAACGTGCGAATACATCATCGAGGCTACCACTTTTGAAGCGGCTCCCGTCATTCATTCCGGAGCGGACAGTCTTCACCCCCAGCGGGGCGTAGGCCGAAGCGAAGACTGGAAACACGCTTCTCCACCGAAGCTACGATATCAAGTGTATTTTCAAGCTTTTTAATCTGCACGAAATTAAATAAAAGTAAAAATATTATAAATTGATGTAAAGATGCTGAAAGGTTCGGTTGAAAATCTACCGTATAATGCAAATAAGAAATACATTCAGAATTTTCGACGGTATTCTACAGGGGGTAGACACAAATGAAGAAAACGCGCATGGTCGGTTCCTTGTTGGCTCTGACATTGACGGTTAGTGTTGCGCTGACTGGATGTGGTGGTGCGAGCTCGGAGCAATCCGGTTCGACGAATACAACTGCTACAGAAGCTCCGAAAGAAGGAGGAACCCTGATTGTAGCCCGCAAGGCAGACGCCAACAATTTGGACCCGCATTTCATCTCTAATATTCCTTCGGCAAACTATGTGTATGGAAAAGTGTATGAGAGCTTGGTTTCTCGCGATAAAAACGGCGAGTACAAGCCTACACTCGCTACTGAATGGAAACAGCTTGACGACCTGACATGGGAGTTTAAGCTCCGCGAGGGCGTTACGTTCCATGATGGTACACCCTTTACAGCAGACGCTGTGAAAAAGACATTCGAACGTGTACTCGATCCAAAGGTTGCATCACCGCGTGCATCTAACTTCTCTATGATCAAAGAAATCAAGATCGTGGATGACAAGACTGTACATTTCGTGCTGGAGTATCCTTTTGCACCGCTGCTCTCCATCTTGGCTAGCTCAGAAGGAAGCATTATCAGCCCGAAAGCAATCGCCGAGCATTCCGATACATTGGCGAAGCAGCCTGTGGGAACCGGACCTTTCAAATTTACAGCGTGGGCACCAGGTCAAGATATGAAACTTTCGAAAAATGATACCTACTGGGGTGAAAAACCAAAGGTAGATGAAGTAGTATATAAGGTTGTTCCAGAAGATACGACACGCGTAGCGATGATCGAAGCAGGCGAAGCGCACATCGGCGATCAGCTTCCTGTGACAGAAGTAGAGCGCGCACAGGCATCTCCTGGCATGAACATGGTACGTGCAGAAGGCTTGGGTGTGGATTATATCGGCTTTAACGTGCAGAAGAAGCCATTTGATGATGTACGCGTACGTCAAGCTGTCGCACATGCTATCGAAAAACAAGCCATTGTGCAAGGGGTATACAACAATGTGGGAACACAAGCTGTTTCCTCGATGTCGCCAAAAGTAATCGGCTATAACCCGAATCTCCAGGATTACTCATATGACGTCAATGCAGCAAAAGCACTGCTTGCAGAGGCAGGTTACCCGAACGGCTTCAAGACGTCTATCGTGACAGACGACCGTAAAGAGCGCATGAACGTAGCAGAAGTCATCCAGTCACAGTTGAAAGGCATCGGCATTGATTTGGAGATCAAAGTAATGGAATACGGTGCGTATCTGGAGCACACAGACAATGGTGAGCATGCGATGTTCATCGGGGGCTGGGGTAATGCAACAGGGGATGGCGACTACAACCAGTACAACGTCTTCCACAGCACTTCGAAAGGCAGCGCAGGTAACATGGCGTTCTACAACAATCCAGAGGTAGACAAGCTGATTGAAGAAGGGCGTCGCGAAAAAGATGCGCAAAAACGCAATGAAATTTACGCAAAGCTGCAAGAAATCGAGTTGAAGGAAGTACCGATTCTTCCAATCCGCACGATTGACCATGTGGCAGTTACATCCAAGAATGTAAATGGCTTCTGGCTGAGCCCTGTTGGCTACTTGATGCTGGATGAAGTATCGATCAACTAATGGTGAAAGAAGGGATGGCGTTTGTCGCTGTCCCTTCTTTCGTCACGTCAATAGAGAGGAATTTACGCTCTGGACCGGGAATCTAACTTGGGGAAAGAAATGTGCAAGAGACAAGTCATGGGGTGGAAAACATGCCGGAAGAGCAGCTAGACATTTTTGACGAAGCAGGACAGCACATCGGGGTAGAAGCGCGTAGCGAAGTACACCGCTTGGGGCTGTGGCACCAAACCTTTCACTGCTGGATTTATCGCGTAGTAGATGACCAGATCGAATTGTTGTTCCAAAAAAGACATCCACAAAAGGATACTTGTCCGAACTTGCTCGACATTACCTCTGCCGGTCATCTTCTCGCTTCGGAACAGCCATGTGACGGCGTGCGGGAGTTGGAGGAGGAGCTAGGCTTGTCTGTGAGCTTTGAGGAATTGGATAGGATAGGCGTCATTCGTGATGTAATGGTTGCCCCCTCTATCATGGATAAGGAAATGTGCCATACATTTTTGTACGAATGCGATCAACCCTTACGCGAGTACCGAGTACAGGAAGAAGAAGTCACGGGGTTGTTTTGGGTCAGTCTGCATGAGCTAGAGCGATTGTTTGCGGGCGAGATCGGGCAGATGAGGGTGAATGGATTTTTGCTAACGGAAAATGGCGAGCAAAAAGATACAGCGATGATCACGGACAAAGCTGACTTTGTTCCACATGAGGTGCATTATTACCAGCAGGTGTTTGCAGCAGTGAAGCTACGCGCAGCCAATCAATAACCCTGATCGGAAAAACAATTCCTCGCTTGTCATCGACAAGACGAGGTTTTTCGTTGGTTGGAAAGATTGGCGAAAACATGTTCCCTAATGTGGTATACTAGACAATGCTTTTTCGCTGCTCGCGATCATGCGTAGTTAGAGAGAGGAGATCGAGATGAGACTACAGATTATGATTGCCCTTATGCTCTCGACATTCCTTGCTGCGATGGAAGGAACGATTGTGAGTACAGCCGTACCACGTATTACAAGTGATTTGGCAGGCTTTGAACAGGTGAGCTGGGTATACGCCATCTACATGCTTGCTACTGCCGTATCTGCTCCCATTTACGGCAAGCTGGCTGATTTATTTGGCCGGAAGAACGTTTTATTAATCGGGATCGGCATCTTTTTGTTAGGTTCCACGCTCTGTGGAGTGGCGACGTCGATGTGGCAGCTCATTGTATTCCGTGCCATTCAAGGCTTGGGGGCAGGTTCCGTCATGCCGATTACGATGACCATTATCGGAGATTTGTACACCGAGCAGACTGCCCGAGCGAAAGCGCAGGGCTGGATTAGCGCTGTATGGGGACTTTCCGGTGTGGCAGGTCCGCTGGTCGGAGGATTTTTGGTCGATACACTGACGTGGCGTTATATCTTTTTTCTTAATTTGCCTTTTGGCCTCGTATCGTTTTTTATGCTCGTCTTTTTGTACAAGGAAAAGCTTGCCGTCAAAGAAAAGCGCCATATCGATTATCCGGGAGCGCTTATTTTTTCGATCGGGACCATCGCCTTGTTGTATGCCTTGCTAACAGGTAGTCAGAATCAATCCTGGGCCAGTCCAGTGACGATTTCCTTGATCGTATTTGCTTTGGTGACCTATCTGGTGTTTGTATCGGTGGAAAAGAAATCACCTGAGCCACTAATTCCGCTTTCGCTTTTTACCAATCGAAACGTGGCCATGACCAATCTGCTGACACTCTTGACCAATGGAATTGTAATCAGCATGGTGGTGTACTTGCCGATCTGGAGCCAGGGAGTCTTGGGAGAAAGTGCGACAATGGCTGGCTTTGTCCTGACGCCGATGCCAGTTTGCTGGACGATCGGCTCTATCCTTGCCGGGAACATGTTAGGCAAGCTGCGAGCTGAACAATTGTTTATCGCAGGAACAGCCGTTCTGACGGTAGCGACAACATTGTTGAGCTTCTTGTCCGCTCATTCAGCGGGATATCTCATTTATGTGGCTGTAGGCTTAATTGGTTTGGGAATGGGACTCATTTCTCCGATCATCATGGTAAAAATTCAATCATCCGTTGCAGTCGACAAGAGGGGGACAGCGGTTGCCCTCAATACGTTCACGGGTACATTTAGCCAAACCTTCGGGGCAGCCGTATTCGGAATGCTGTTCAACATGGTGACTGTAGCAAGTGGTCATGCGAATTTAGGAGCTTCCTTTGAACACGGATCGGTTCCAGTGGCACAGTTGGCACAGATCCGAGACTTATTGGCTAGCGGTGTTCATGTGGTCTTCACAGGCACTTTAGTGCTTGCGATAGGCAGCTTTGTTCTGGCGCTTGTGATCGCAAAAGGAAGCCGAGTCAAACAGACACACTAATTCGAAGACGTCCGCCGAGTGCGGGCGTTTTTTCAATAATTGGTTACAGTTTTCCAAAAAATACAAACTTCATATTGCCAGTTGCTACATTCATCGTTACTATTTTCCTAGATGCCCAAATTCTTGCGGACAGGAGTGCATGAGACGATGGAGGAGATTCGACCGGTTTCAATTGACGATATCGATGAGGTCGTTAGGATTGCAGCGATGAGTTACCCTGGAAGCAATCTACTGGGTGCAGAGAGCAGGCAGCGATTTGCCGAACGCGTAAGGGAGACGATCGAAAATGACCCACACGTCAGCTACCACGGATGCTACCGTGATGGACGACTGGTGGGGATTATGAAATGGTACGATTTCCCCATGAATGTTCACGGTACACCGCTTTTGACTGGTGGGATTGGGTTGGTCGCCGTGGACCTTTTGCATAAAAAGGAAAAAGTGGCCATGTCGATGCTGCAAGGTTTTCTTTCCAGCTATCGGGAGCGGGGAATCTCGCTGGTCTCTCTCTATCCGTTTCGTGTTGATTTTTACAAGCAAATGGGTTTTGGAATAGGGACCAAGGTTCATCAATACAAGTTCAAGCCGTCCAGCCTGCCGTTTGTAGGCAAGGACAAAATCGTCTATATAGGGAAAGAGGACAAAGAAGAACTGTCTGCGTGCTATCATCGTATCGCCCGTCAAACCCATGGCATGATCAAGCGAACAGATCGAGAGTGGGACAGACTCCTCGATAGTCCTGAAATGATTACTGTCGGCTACCAAAAGGAAGGGAGGCTAGGCGGCTATCTCGCTTTCCAGTTCCAGAGCGCCCATGAAAAAAACAAACTTTTCAACAACATAGAAGTAAGGGAGCTTCTGTATGAGAGCCGCGAAGCACTTGCACAACTGCTCTCTTTCCTGCGCAGCCAGGCCGATCAGATTCAACGGATTGAGTTTACGACGCCGGACGAAGATTTTCACTTGTTGCTATCTGATCCGGGCAATGGAACGGATTCGATCTTGTGGAGCATTTATCATGAGAGCCATGTATCCGGAGTCGGTCTGATGTATCGGATCATTGATGTGCCGGGATTTTTCCGTCAGCTCTCGCACCACCGTTTTGGTTCGGAAACGGTAAATGTAAAGCTGACGATCCGCGATTCGTTCTTGCCTGAGAATGAAGGAACATGGCTCATCAAGTTTGTCGATGGACGTCCGGAATTAGGAGAGGCAGTAGAGCCTGATGTTACGGTGCAGCTAGATATTTCGAATTTTTCTTCGCTCGTGATGGGGGTAGTAACTGCCCGAAAGCTGCATCAATACGGCCAGTTGGAGCTGGATGCCCCAGAAAAGCTACCCATTTTGGATAGACTGTTTGCTGTTTCCGAGAAACCGCGAAGTGTGACAACCTTCTAGAAAAGGAGGATTGTCACGTTTTTGACACATTTGGTTATCTTATGATGCTTCCTCCCATATGTTGTTAGTAAATGGGAGGAGGCAGGTTTTATGATCTTTCTTACACTGGTTATCTTTTTTGCATTTCTTTTGATTGTTTGGGTGGTCGTTAGACTCCTCTTCCGGCTGGAAAAGCATGATTCCATCACACATGATGAGAGAGAATTATGGAATCGCTTTCAGGTGAAAGAGCAGGAGATCAAATACCGAAAGCCCAAAAAATAAAAAGAAAGGCGCCAAGGTGACAGGCGCTCTTTCTTTTGCGTCTTTACCCACTATGAGAAGAGAAAGAAGGAGAAGAAAATGCCAGGTAGATCAGAGGGGCATCAACGTGAATTTTTTCGCTTACGTCTAGAATACGCCCTCTGTGCAGACATGACCATTGTGCTGATCAAAGGGAAAACCATGGAGATTGGGAGCACGCAGGTATTGATCGAGGATATCGGGGCAGGTGGACTTCGTTTTCTTTCTCACCTCAAAATGCCGGCAAATGATCAGCTCGTTCTGCAGTTTGCGACGGAATTGTGCGGACAGGCTCTGAAAATGTACGGCCATGTAGTCCGCACGATTCCGTGGGAAACGGACTATTACGAATACGCTGTACGGTTTACTATGGAAGAGGAACAACATCTGGAGATTAATCGCATGGTAAACCGATTGGCGATCCGCTATCGGCAGAAGCGGACAGCAACAGAAGGACGTTTCTATAAAGGTGACCGCCTGGCATTTTTAAAAGAGTTGGCTCAAGCAAGTCTTGCGATGCGAGCCAGTGAAGCATAGACAAAAAGGCTTTCTGTTGTGCGAATAGACAACAGGGGGCTTTTTTGTTTGACATAAAACAAACACAATGATAAGTTATCTATAATAAATTAAACGAATAAAGGTTGTGTTTATATATGGGTCTTCATGAAGCATTTTGGAGCGCTTCCCTTCAAGAGTGGAAGCAAGGCTACATCGAACAAGGTGAACATTTTATGTGTTTGCTCTGTGGGGAACAGGTGGAGAAAGGAATTATTTATCCAGTGGAAGGTGTCCTGTACGAAGCGTCCCGGTTTATGCGCCATCATATCGAGGCTGCGCACGGTTCAGTCTTTACTCACCTGAGCCAGTTGGATAAACGATTGACGGGCTTGTCTGATCATCAGGTGAATCTGCTTCGCCTCTTTTATCAGGGCAAGACAGACGCCGAGGTTCAAAATGAAATGGGGATCGGCAGTGCATCGACGATCCGTAATCACCGCTTTGCACTCAAGGAAAAAGAACGTCAGGCCAAGGTGTTCCTGGTCATGATGGAATTATTGCATGAAGCGGATAAAAATCAATCGTCCAACGATGCCAAATCAAGCAAGCAAAAGAATACCTCGAAAGATGGCGATGCCGCAGAGTATGCCGCGATCGTAAAGAGGTTCTTGCCGAATGGACTATCAGGTCGATTAGAGCGCTTCCCGCGTAAGCAAAAGCATAAACTCATCCTCCTCGAAGAGATTTCCAAAAAATTTGAGCTCGACCGTTTCTACACTGAGCGAGAAGTGAATGAGATTTTGGAAGGTCTCTACGACGATTATGTGACCTTGCGGAGATATTTAGTCGATGTTGGTCTGATGGATAGACAGGCGGATGGCAGTCAATATTGGCGGATCGCAGTGGAAAATGAAGGAGAGGATCGAGGGGCGCAACAGATGAATCGCAAACAAGAGCTCAAGCAGATGTACAAGGAAGTAGAAACCGATGCAGGCGTATATCAAATTAAGAACAAGCAAAATGAAAAAGTGTTCATCGCCAGCACGAATAACCTAAAAACGATCAACGGCAGAAAGTTCATGCTTCAGCATGGTTCACATCCTAATCGTGAGCTGCAAAAAGACTGGGATAAATACGGTCCGGACGCTTTTGAAATCGAAGTTCTAGAAAAGGTGGAGAAGAAAGACCATCCGTATTTTGATGGGAAGGATGCCCTGGAAAAGCTCGAAGATAAATGGATGAAAAAGCTGGCGCCATATGGTGATCGAGGCTATCACGTGCAAAAAGATCCATCCTAGTCTCGTCTATTATCCAGCATGCGGAAGCGCTCCAAGTGATCCCACAGGCCTTCCTTTTGCAAGACCTGGATTTGTTTTTCGCCCAGTAAATCAAAATGTGGGAAGGGCGCGCGGTTATGAATGTAGACAGGATCGAGCCCGTTGGCTAGGCACCAGTCTGTGAGTAGTGAATAATTGGCACAGCCTACTTTTGTAACGGTTTTGATTCCGGGAAACCGGGGGTCCAGCCAATAGTGGGTGAGAAATGCCAATTCTCCTCGACTAACGGCTTGTTTCCAACGGTTCAGTTCTTCTCGTGTAATCCCAAATGCCACTCTTCCTCATCCTTTGCAAAGCAGTCGTGTTTCTCACTCATTAATAGCATGGAATGGTAGAAACGTCAAAAAGACAGTTCTCCCCGGGCATAGCCGACGGAAACTGTCTTTTTGTGCTTGGCTGCTTACCGAACTCCTGTTGGAAGCTGAGGCGGGACGTAATTCAACTCTTCGTCCGCGGTGATGTAATCGGTGTTGACCATGAGGAGCAAATAGCGCTTGCCGGTTTGCGGATCGCTGATAATAATGTGGTCGCGACCAGCCGTTTCGAGGACGCCACGAAAAATTTTGGCGTTCCATTGGCTGTTGTTTTCAAACGTTTGGTACACCGTAATGACCTTGCCTCGATTCAAACGAAGGATGTTTTCGATGTACGATTCTTCCAGCACTTGCCCGGGAGTAATGGGCATTCCAGGAATCAAGGCTCCGCTTGGCTGCATCGGAACCAGTTGAGGTTGCTGCTGCTGAATCATCTGCTGCTGTTGTTGAGGCATGCCGTATGGATACTGTGCGGACGGGTACATGTCGTAACCGTATTGTTGTTGAGGGTAACCAGTGTAAGGCATTTGTTGACTCATGATGAACTCGCTCCTTTATCTATCTAATTCTTTTAATAGACGCGTGGACAATCTGCTGGTGTTGGAACGAAGAAGCAGTGTGCCTTATAGCGACCGGAGTTTTGTTGATCCCACCAGGTAGGAGGACAGTTTCCAGCAGGACGGTAGAACCACAATGCGTTGCTCGCAGGGCGGGTTTTCTCTCCATTGACTGCACGCTGTGCCAGTCTTCTGTCTTTTTCCCTGGCCCGTTGATAGAAATACGGCTTCTGGACCGCTTCGAATCCTCCCGGAGATTGATAGACCATGTCACGCATGCTGCGAATGTTTTTGAAGTCAAGGCAGTTACCTAAAATCCGATTTACTCCAACGTTGCCAACCATCAACATGCCCAACTCACCTTCACCCTCAGCCTCGGCCCGAATCAGTCTGGCAAGCATATCTACATCACTGGAGTTCGCTTTGATGACGGCCATTGCTTCACCTCCTTCCACAAAAATCACAATAACAATATATGGGCGAATAATAGATTGGTGATTGGCCCGATAAATTTTTCATCAAGTTGACGTTTACGTAAACGGCAGTTACAATCGTTTTATTCGGTAAATTTCGAATTTTATAAATGTAGGTAAGGGGCGCTGGACATGAGCAGAGAAGGAATACAGAAGGAAGAATCGTGGACCATCTCTGATCTTGCTCAACAATTAGATGTCAGCACCAGAACGATTCGGTACTACGAAGAGCTCGGTTTGATTTTTCCCAGTCGAACAGAGAAGGGAAGCAGGCATTATAACCGCAAGGATCGTGCCCGGCTACGACTCATTCTGCGAGGGAAGCGCTTCGGATTTTCGTTGGATCAGATTCGCGAGATGATTGAGCTGTTTGACGAGGATCGTACAGGTCGTGCGCAGCTTATGCGAACGATTGAGTACGGCAACCAAAAGCTGGCTGAGATCGACGAGAAAATCATGGAACTCCGACAACTGAGAGAAGACATTCTCGTCTACAAGCAAAACTTTGAACAAAAATTGCTTGAAGAAAATGAGGAGGAGAAACGATGAACGTATCAGCTCTGCTCGCAGTAAACGGAAGGAAATATCCGGACAAGTCCGCGCTGATTGCAGGAGATGTAGAGGTCAGCTTTTCCCAGTGGGACACACGCTCTACTCAGTGGGCTTGCCATTTGCAAGAGCTTGGCATCGAGCAAGGGGATCGGGTTGTCATGCTGATGCCCAATTGCCCGGAGTTTGCCATTTTGTACGTCGCCGTCATTCGCAGTGGTGCCCTCGTCGTACCGATCAATGCACGCTCAACTCAAGAAGAAGTACGACATATATGTGAACATGCCGGAGCAAAGGCACTTCTTGTTCATGATGCCCTCGTGCCTATCGTGAATGAGTGGGTCCTTCAAACGCCACAGCTTGTGGCAATCAAAACAGGTCCGAGCCAAGGGGATTGGCATGGAATCGCTGACTGGGATGCCAATAACGTGTCTTTTGATAAAATGAATACGCTTTCTTCACAGCCGTATTTGGCGAACATGAACGAAGATAGCGAGGTCAGCATCCTGTATACTTCTGGTACGACTGGACGCCCTAAAGGGGTGCTTTATACACATAGAAACTTATTGACGGTCGCGAAAATGATGTCGATTGAACTGACGATGACACATCATTCACGAATATTGCATTTGATGCCGCTGAGTCATTCGGCTCCCCTCCATCTCTTTTTCATCGCAGGGCTCATGCTTGGCGCCACTCAGGTAATGGCCTTGACCTTTTCGCCGCAGCTTCTTTTGGATTTGGTGCAGCAGCATCGTATTACGCATTTCTTCGGAGCGCCAGTGGCGTATTTGTTGACGATGAAGCATCCCGAGTTTGCGGCGTACGATTTGTCTTCCATCGAACATTGGATGTATGGCGGCGCTCCGCTGTCCAAAGAGATGGCTTCGCTCATGGAAGAAGCATATGGACGCGATAAACTGGCGTGCGTCTACGGCTTGACGGAGGCAGGGCCGACCGGAATGTGCCTCTTGCACCGAGAGCATCCGGATAAAATCGGCAGTATAGGCAATCGTGGTGTATTGTTCGTCGAAATGGAGGTTGTAAACGAGCGAGGAGAGCGATGCACCAGTGGCGAAGCGGGTGAAATTCGCTTGCGGGGAGAAGGGACAATGAAAGGATACTACAACAATCCAGAGGCGACAGCAGAGACCATACGCGATGGTTGGGTATACACTGGCGATATTGCACGCGTAGATGAGGATGGGTTTCTGTGGATGATTGATCGCAAAAAAGACGTGATGATTACGGGAGGGGTAAACGTCTACCCAAAGGAAATCGAGCAGTTGTTGGAGCGTCATCCGTCGATTGGCGAGGTAGCTGTTGTTGGTTTGCCGCATCCTGAGTGGGGTGAGACGGTTACGGCTTATGTGGTACTGAAACCAGGAGTCGATACCAATCGTGAGTGGCTAGAGGAAATCCAAGGTTCTTTGCGTGGTCATCTCGCCGATTACAAGCTCCCTCGACAGGTGAATATCGTTCCTGCACTGCCGCGGAACACGAGCGGAAAAGTCCTGAAGCATGTATTGCGTGATGTCAGTTCCCAAAAGGAAGTGGAGCTGCGATGAGTGATTTGCAAACGAGCATCGATCAGCGAGCATACAGCGACAATATCCCGCATCCGCGTACGCCACAGGGGCAAAACTTTTTCAAAGCAGATCCCAACCTCGATTACTTACTGGAACGTTATCTCCCTGCTTCCATGCATGAATGGGCCAGACAGCAGTTGAGCTGGCTAGGTGCGCAAGTGGCAGGACCCATCGATGAACGTGCTGCTTACACAGACAGAGAAGGGAAGCCGAGATTGCGCAAGTACAATCGGCTGGGCGAGGACATTTCCGAGATCATTACCAATGAAGGCTACAAGGAAACCGTAGCAGAAGTGTACGGAGCAGGCATCGTCAGCTACTTGTATCAAGACATACCTGAGTTGGGGAGAAAAGCACCGTACAGCTATTCCTTTTTCATGGGCTATCTCGTGAGTCAGTCTGAACCGGGCTTTTATTGTCCTGTTACCTTGTCGATGTCAGCCGCTTATTTAATTGATCGTTATGGCAGCGAAGGACAAAAGGAGCAGTACCTGACAGGGCTGACCTCTCGCGATCGTACTCGCTTGTATGAGGGGGCTACTTGGCTGACGGAGAGACAGGGCGGTTCGGATGTCGGTGCGAATTTGACTGTAGCAGAGCCAGTAGCAGGTCGGCCGGGTGTGTACCGATTGACAGGAGAAAAGTTTTTTGCGAGCAATGCGGGAGCATTTGTTGCGACTGTATTGGCGAGAATCGATGAGGAGAAACCGGGGACAAAAGGACTTGGACTGTTTTTGGTGCCTTGGATAAAGCCTGACAATGAACGCAATCATATCCAGGTCCGCCGTCTGAAAGACAAGCTGGGCGTCAACGCCGTACCATCTGCGGAGATCCTGTTGAACGGGGCAGAGGGTTATTTGATCGGGGAGCCTCAGAACGGCTTCAAGTACATGGCAGAAGCCCTGAATCTCTCTCGCATTTGCAACGCGATTGCTTCGATTGGGATCATGCGTCGAGCTTTTTACGAAGCGAAGTATTATGCCGAGCAACGTCGTGCATTCGGGAAACCAATCGATCAGTACCCGATGGTAAAAGAAATGCTGGTCAGCCTCTTATTGGATACGGAGGTAAGCACGGGTGCGGTGTTTGATATGATTGCTGTTTATGATCGCTTGCAGTCTCATTCCGCCAGCAAAGAGGATAACGCGCTTGCTCGCTTGCTGATTCCTTTACTGAAATACCGTACAGGGGAAGAGGCTGTCGAATCGACCCATACCGCAATCGAAATTCATGGCGGTAACGGTTATATCGAGGAGTACGTGACGCCGCGTCTGTTGCGTGATGCGCAAGTTTTGACCGTATGGGAAGGCACCTCGAATATACTCGCACTCGATATTTTGCGTGTGATGCAAAAAGAAAACAGCCACGAGGTGTTTAGCAGATTGCTTCGGGAGCGCATAGCTGGCTGGAAGCATGCCTTTTCACAGCCGCACGCCGAGTTGATTCGGACAGAACTGGCCATTCTGGAGGAAAATATCGCCTATCTCATGCAGCAGACCCACGATTATGTAACATACAAATTAAAAACGCTCGCAGACCATATGGTAGATTTGTACACCTTAACTTGCATCGTTAGTGAGGCAGAGGATCAGGTGACACGAAAGGGAAATGCGCGCAAATACATTTTGGCAAAGCTGTATGCCGATAAGCATTTCTATTCACAAGAAAAGCGGGGGATTCAAGCCGATTCTTTGCTGGATGTACAGTTCTTCACTCAACTGGTGGAGTATCAATTTGTCAGCGTAGAAGAGTTTGCCAAACAGTCCGCTATTGTTCCGACCCGATAATCAAAAAGCGCCTAGACCACTTGTTGGGTGGCTTGGGCGCTTTTGATTTTTACGCATACCGCTTGCGGCGCATACTCCAAATAAACCAGATCGCAGCAACCACTGTTGCGACCGCCAGCAGCGTGATCTCAAAGTATTCATCGATCAGAACCTTTGCGTGTTTTCCGTATAAATAAAACAAGGTGCCAATCAAATAAAACTTCAATCCCCGCCCGATGATCGCATAAAACATGAGCTTGGTCAGCGAGTAATTGAATACGCCAGAGAGCACAGTGAAAACCTTGAAAGGAATGGGGGTAAAAGCTCCGATCAGTACGGCAGCATCCCCGTTTTTTGCGAATTTTTCCGTCGCTACAATGACCCATTTTTCAGGGAGAATCTTGTGCAAAAGTGGTTTTCCCAGCCATCTTCCCAACAAAAATCCGATAGGGGCGCCGAGGACGGAAGCAGTAAAGGCTACTGTCGCAAACTGAATCGCTGAGTCTGGATCGAGCAGACTCATCGCAATTTGCATAAAAAACGGAGGAATCGGACTAATAAATGAGTCCAAAAATGCCATGGCAACAAGTCCCCACATCCCATACTGCATGAATAGCTGTGTGATATGTTCGAGCATGAGCATCTCCTTAGAAGGTTTTTTCTATTGTAGCTATCCTATGCCAGTTTGTCCAAAGAAAGACCAAAACGGAAGTTAGATGTCGAAAGGGAATACAAGGAAGATTAATGCTTCCACTGATCATCACCACGTTATTGTTCATCTTTGTACAGGTGAGGTTTTTCAAGTCGGCGATTGTCCACATAAGTTTGGCGATTTTACTGGATATAAGTTGGTAATGAAGTCCTTGTTTTTCATTGACGCTAGGAAAGATTATCCACTAAAATGAAGGGAAACAGGACAAACATCATGGGAGGAACCAATGAAAACATTGGGTTCGGGAAAAGTCGTTTTCTATGCGCCAAACGGGACTAACTTGCAATTGTCAGGGGAAATTGACGTTCGTGGTGATCGGGTATCCATAACAGAAATTATCTATTTTAATGGTCAACCAAACGGAGCACGCGAAACGAATTTGCCACTCGCGCAAACCGTGATTTACTGGGAGCCAGAAGTATACGAACAGATCGGATATGAAGAACAATAAGAATCATTGCGATTCCAAGCCCTGTCTCTTGCAGGGGTTTTTCGCGTACGGCAGCGAATCTGCCAGCACCTCGGGCTATAGCCGATGTCCCGGTATTGTGTTATGATGTGGGATGGAATTTACGTATGGTACAAGGAGTGATCCTTATGATCGATTCTATATTGGAACGTGCTCTCGCAGGTGAACGACTGGGTCTCGAAGACGGTCTGGCTTTGTTTGCGAGCAATGAAATCGAAAAGATCGGACATTACGCTAATCTGGTCATGCAAAAGCATCATCCAGAACCGATTGCGACTTTTGTCATTAGTCGCAACGTCAATTACACGAACGTATGTGACACGTATTGCCGTTTTTGTGCCTTTTACCGTCGCCCGGGCTCTTCTGAAGGATACGTTCTCCCCAAAGAAACGATTTTCCAAAAAATTCAGGAGACCGTGGACGTTGGCGGTACAGAAATCTTGATGCAAGGCGGTACCAATCCGGATCTGAAACTGGATTATTATACGGACCTCTTGCGTGAGATCAAGCAACGCTTCCCGCAGATTACGATGCACTCTTTGTCTGTAGCGGAAGTGATGAAAATCGCGGAAGTTTCCAACATGTCTGTCGAGGAAGTGCTGAAAGAGCTGAAGGCAGCAGGTCTCGATTCCTTGCCGGGAGCGGGCGGCGAAATCCTCGATGATCGTACACGTCGGAAGATTTCCCGTTTGAAGGGTTCTTGGACAGAATGGATCGACACGCAAAAAGCTGCACACCGTGCAGGTTTGCCTGGCACTGCTACGATGGTCATTGGTTTTGGGGAAGAGATGGAGGAGCGCGTACTGTCCCTTCTGCGCATTCGTGATGCTCAAGATGAGACAGGCGGCTTCAAAGCGTTCATCGTCTGGACCTTCCAACCGGACAACACCAACATGAAGGCAGTCAACAACACGCCAGAGGAGTACTTGAAAACACTGGCAATCAGCCGCCTCATGCTGGATAATATCGAAAACTTCCAATCCTCCTGGGTGACGATGGGCCCGCATTACGGTCAGCTTTCTCTCTCTTATGGGGCGAACGATTTCGGCCAAACCATGATGGAAGAAAACGTTGTTTCCGCAGCGGCATGTACGTACAAGGTCAACACGAACCAAATTTTGGAGCTCATTCGCGGCGCAGGCAAAATTCCTGCACAGCGCAACACACAGTATGACATTCTGCGCGTTTTCAAAGACGGCGAGATGGCAGAACGTGATTTTGTCATGCAAAACTAAATAACCTACAGACGCTTCTCTGCCCCCTTCTAACGAAGGGAAACCGGCAGGGGAGCGTTTTTTGGTTTTTGAATCAGGAACTTTTTACCTGCAACCTTCCCTGAGTTTCCAACCGTTTAAAAGTATATCGCTCCTGACGGGACATATACTGTAACTACAATGGCGGTTGGGGGGATGGTTATGCAGACGTTTCGCGTATTGCTGGAGAATGTCCCTGAGCATTGTGACACGTATCGGGCTATCGTAAATGAGATGACGGAGCGGGTCAACACTGCACCGGTGCGCATTACATACAGGGAGCAAGAAGAGAATGGATACCTCTTGTTCTACTTTCAAAGCTGGTGTGAGACTGAGTATGACGCGCAGACCATCGAATGGGCGAGAGCCTTCGTTGCTCTTACATTAGCCGAATGGGTCATTCAGGTGAAAGAACCGAAAATTATGGAAGAAATGGCCGCTGACTTACTTGCTGCCGAACAGATGGAAACCGAGTGGGCAGAGATTTTTCCTTATATTCAACGCATGTGCCAAGAAGTCGAGCTAGATGGCAGGGAACTGCTAACAGCTACAACTCGCAAGGCAAACGTATATCGCAACGTTTTCACCTATCTGGAGGGAGAGCGAACGATCAACGTCTTGGGCTTCGTCCGGTTCCGATTGCAGGAGCATTGGAACGAGCTGTTCGAACTCGTGGAAACTGGCATTGATGAATATCTGGAAGACAAGCAATACCAAGAGTTCGTCGAGCTGTTGCGCTATTTCATTGCTGTACAGGAAACGAAGCAGGAAGTCGTTCATGTCGTTCCTAGTGTGGACAAACCTTTCCATCTTTATGATAAAAAAGGGGATCGACTTTGGCTTGAACAGTTGGATACCGTTCTGAACATGGATGAACAAAAATGCAGGGACGAGGATTATTTGGTCAGTGCTTTGGTTACACTGGCTCCTGAGAGTATCGTGCTCCATATGGCTTCGGAAAAGCCTGGGCTTGCACAGACGATCCGCAGTATTTTTGACAGTCGGCTCATTACTTGCCACTCTTGTTCGCTTTGCCTATCCGAGCGACGCGTACTTGACGGGAATAATCCCTCTAAACTATAATAGCAACAACAACTTTACATCGCTTATAAATACGATGAGAAGGACACGGACAATAGTAAGGACGCTCTAGAGAGGCGAGCCACAGGCTGGAAGCTCGCTGCGGACTGTTATTGATCTACCACCTTCGAGTAGCTACCGGGAACGAAGCGTAGGCTTTTACTATCGGTATGCCGGTTAAATACCGTTACATGGAATGAGGAGTCTGTTTTTGTGAACAGACTTGAAGTAGGGTGGTACCGCGAGAACACACTCGTCCCTTTTTGGGGATGAGTGTTTTTTTATTTTCTCAACCAAACAAGATACAGGAAGGAAGAATCCGCAGTGGCACAAATTCATGTTACTTTCCCAGATGGAGCCGTTCGTCAATACGACGCTGGGATTACTATCGAAGACATCGCAGGCTCCATTAGCTCAAGCCTGAAGAAAAAGGCAGTAGCTGGTAAAAAAGACGGCAAGGTTGTCGATCTGTACACAGAACTCACAGATGACGCAGCGATTGAAATTGTTACCCTCGATTCTGCTGACGGCTTGGAAGTATACCGCCACAGTACGGCTCACTTGCTCGCTCAAGCGGTAAAACGCATTTACGGCGCTGAAGTGAAGTTCGGAATCGGTCCTGTGATCGAAGATGGCTTCTACTACGACATGGATATTCCGGTTTCCCTTTCCCCAGAGGATTTGGGCAAAATCGAAGCAGAAATGGAAAAAATCGTGAAGGAAGACCTGCCGATTCGCCGCAAAGTCGTAAGCCGCGAAGAAGCAACTGCGATTTTCCAAGAACTGAACGATCACCTGAAGCTGGAGCTGATTCGCGACCTGCCAGAGGATGCGACTATCACGCTGTATGAGCAAGGCGAATTTTTCGACCTCTGTCGTGGTCCGCACTTGCCGTCCACTGGCTTCATCAAAGCATTCAAGCTGATGAGCGTGGCAGGTGCATACTGGCGCGGAAAAGCAGAAAACCAAGTTCTGCAACGCGTATACGGTACAGCTTGGCCGAAAAAAGCAGACATGGATGAATATCTGCACTTCATCGAAGAAGCGAAAAAGCGCGATCACCGCAAATTGGGTAAAGAACTGGGATTGTTCATGTTCTCCGAGGAAGCACCAGGAATGCCGTTCTACCTGCCAAAAGGCTTCACTGTTCGCAACGAGCTGGAGCAATTCTCCCGCCGTCTGCAACAACTGGCGCAATACACCGAAGTGCGCTCTCCGTTCCTCATGAACGAACGTCTCTGGAAAGAATCCGGTCACTGGGATCACTACAAAGAGAACATGTACTTCTCTGAAGTAGACAACGCAACATACGCCTTGAAGCCAATGAACTGCCCAGGTCACATGCTGATTTATAAAAACGAGATGCATTCTTACCGCGACCTGCCAATCCGTTACTCCGAGTTCGGGCAAGTTCACCGCCATGAGTACTCCGGGGCACTGAATGGAATGCTGCGGGTGCGTACCTTCTGCCAGGATGACGCGCACGTTTTCGTTCGTCCTGATCAGATCGCGAGCGAAATCAAAGGCATGATCACTTTGATTGATAGCATCTACAAGGTATTTGGCTTCGAATACAGTGTGGCTCTGTCCACTCGTCCGGAAGATTCCATGGGATCTGATGAGCTGTGGGAAGCAGCAGAAAGCTCTCTGAAAACAGTGTTGGAAGAGCTCGGTATGGCCTATGAAATCAAAGACGGAGACGGTGCATTCTACGGACCGAAGATCGACTTCCAAATTACCGACGCGCTGAAACGCCGTCACCAATGCGGAACAATCCAGTTGGACTTCCAAATGCCTGAGAAGTTCGACCTGACTTATGTCGGTCAAGACAACGAGAAGCATCGTCCAGTTGTCTTGCACCGTGCAATGTATGGCTCCATGGAGCGCTTCATTGGTATCCTGATCGAGCACTACGCAGGTGCATTCCCGATCTGGTTGACACCAATCCAAGCACGCATCATGAACATCAGCGAAGTGCACATGCCATATGCAGAACAAGTAAGAGAAAAGCTGCAACAAGCTGGCATTCGTGTAGAGCTGGATGGCCGCAATGAGAAAATCGGCTACAAAATCCGAGAAGCACAAGTTGAAAAAATCCCGTACATGCTGGTCATCGGTGAAAAAGAGGTGGCTGACGGTACGCTGTCCGTCCGCAAACGCGGAGTGGGCGATGAAGGCGCGATGACAGTGGATGCGTTTGTAGAGAAAATCCGCGCTGAAATCAATGAAATGAAGTAAAAGTGTATAGAAGTAGAGCCGTCCTGAATTTTCAGGCGGCTTTTTTCATTATACGTTTACTTTGAAAAAAGAATGGGAAAAGGATGTAGGGTAATGGTACTCATGGACATCAAGAAGAACTGCGGGGGATACGTATGCGGGTAAGCATCAAGCAAAGACTGATAGCAGCATTTCTTGCCATTATTTTAATCCCGATTGGAGTGATTAGCTCATTTGTATATGTCAGTATGGAGGAGCGAATCCAGACTTATTTTATTGAATCCTCGACAAAAGAAGTGGCTCAAGTAGACAACGCGATTAACTTGTATTTCGACTCGATTCGTGAAAACGTAAACCTGATAGCAGGCAGTCCCTTATTAAAAAGTGCAGATAACACCATCACGACGTATATGGACAAACCAACCAAAACCAAGCATACGCCGCTGCAAAATGGCGGGGTAGAGGCGGCCATTTTTCAAGATTTCCTGCGATTTGTCGATTCTCATCCGAATACCGCATTTATTTATTTAGCGACAAAATACGGAGGATACATACAGTGGCCGACAGATGATGTCATTCCGAATTACGATCCGCGTACAAGGGATTGGTACAAAACCCCAATGGAGAATCCCGGTAAAGTGATCACGACAGATCCGTATCTCTATTTGGGCGACAACAGTATCGTGATCAGTAACGTGACGATGCTAAAGGATGACAAGGGTGAACCACTTGGCGTTGTTGGACTGGATGTGAATTTAAAAGGACTAACCGACATTCTGAAAGAAATTAAGATCGGGAAAACGGGTTATCTCATGCTGGTTGGCAAAGACGGAACGATTTTGGCTAATCCCAAGAACCCCGAGCTCAATTCGAAAAACCTGAAAGATACGCAAATTCCTGAATTGGCTGCGATCGCAGAGAATACCTCCACCAGCTTTGCGGTCACGATGAACGATACCGAGTATATGGCTAACGTCTTTACTTCAGACAAAACCGGTTGGAAATATATTTCGTTTATTGAAAGAGCTGAGCTCTCTGTTGAAGCCAATCAAATCGGTTTCATCATCGGGGCATTGAGCGTTTTGTTTGCTTTACTAGCGATTGTCGCTTCCATTCTTTTCTCGCACAAATTCACCAAGCCATTGCTTGCTATCGTTGATCAGATTGCGCAGATCGGACGTGGTGACTTTACAGGTGAGTTGCCCAAAAACCTTTTGGGAAGAAAAGACGAAATCGGCATGCTTGGTCAGAGCATTCAGGTGATGCAAGTATCTATCCAAGGACTCATTCGGGAAGTCCAAAAAGCGGTTAATACACTCTCTACTTCGTCAGACAACATATCGGTTCGCTTGGCGGACAATGTAGATGCTACGAACAAGATATCTACTACCATACAGGAAGTAGCAAGCGGGGCGCAAAATCAGCTCAGAGGTACCGAAGAATCTGCAAGAGCGATGGAAGAGATGTCGATCGGCATCCAACGTGTGGCGGAGACAACCTCCATCATCTCGGAAGCATCTACATGTACGGCGGATGAAGCGCAGCTAGGAAATCAGTCCATCCAAAAAGCGATCCAGCAAATGGACTCCGTCCGTGGCTCTGTGGAACATTCTGTATCCGTAGTCAAGCAATTGGGTGAGCGATCCAAAGAAATTGTGCAAATCATTGACGTGATTACGGGAATTGCTTCCCAAACGAATCTGCTTGCTCTCAATGCAGCCATCGAAGCTGCCCGTGCGGGAGAGCATGGACGAGGTTTTGCTGTCGTAGCAGATGAAGTGAGAAAACTCGCTGAACAATCTGATGAGTCTGCTCGGCAAATCGCCAATCTCATTCAGGAGATCCAAGCAGATACGACCACGGCGGTCAACTCGATGGATTCAGTCAATCAAGATGTTCAGGATGGATTGTCTACTGTACTGGAGTCAGGAGAAGCCTTCCAACGTATCTTACAAGAAATTCAACAGATGACCGATCAAATACAGGAGGTATCTGCTGTCTCTGAACAGATGTCGGCTGGATCAGAACAAGTAGCAGCATCTGTGGACGAGACTGCTCAAATTGCAAGGATTTCAGCGAGCAATGCCGAAAATCTGGCTGCTTCCTCCAAAGGACAATTGGCCACTATGGAAGAGTTTGCCGTTTCATTTGAATCCTTGAATCAGATGGCTCGCGAACTGGAAAGAATGATTAGTAAATTTAAGATATAAGAATGCATAACGAAAAGAGTGCGAATGTCGGGAGGTATTCGTACTCTTTTTTTTGCAAAGTGGTCCCATTTATGACAAAATGTGCGGTTTGCGTTTGAAAATTTGGCTATTTCGATTTATGATAATAGACTGGTACTAAGTCGAAATGCGATATTATAGTAATGATGAAGAGAAAAAGTTGTCATATATAGATAAAAAGGAGAGTGAACACCTATGCCAGATAAAGTGCTTGATTTACGGAACCGTCCTCTCCGAGATTTACGAATATCTGTCACCGATAAATGTAATTTTCGTTGCCGTTATTGCATGCCTGCCGAAATTTTTGGACCGGATTTTGAGTTTTTGCCGCAAAGCAAGTTGCTGACCTTTGAGGAGATCACCCGTTTGACCCAGATCTTTACTTCGCTTGGGGTCGGGAAAATCCGTATTACCGGCGGAGAGCCATTGATGCGCAGAAATTTGCCTGAATTGATTCGAATGATACGTGAAGTGGAAGGCGTTCAAGATATTGCGATGACGACCAACGGTTCTCTCTTGTCCCGCCATGCTCATGCACTAAAAGAAGCAGGTCTGGATCGGGTCACGGTCAGCCTGGACAGCTTGGATAATGAGCGTTTTGGGATGTTGAATGGAAGAGGCTATCAGGTCGATGCCGTGCTGGAAGGGATTCGTGTTGCAGCAGATGCCGGGCTGCTGGTTAAGATCAACATGGTGGTACAGCGCGGAGTCAATGATCAAGATATTTTGCCGATGGCACGGTACTTCCGTGAGCAAGGGCACACCCTTCGATTTATTGAATTCATGGATGTGGGAAACAGTAACGGCTGGCGGCTGGATCAAGTCGTACCTTCCCGTGAAATTGTGCGCATGATCCATGAAGAGATGCCGCTGGTGGCGACTGAAGCGAACTACTATGGAGAGGTGGCTTCTCGCTATCGCTATGAGGGATCGGACCAGGAGATTGGATTGATTTCATCAGTGACCCAAGCTTTTTGCTCCACTTGTACGCGAGCTCGCCTGTCGGCAGAAGGGAAATTGTACAACTGTCTTTTCGCTTCATCCGGAGATGATTTGCGCGAGCCAGTCCGCGATGGACGCACGGATGAGGAGATTCGCGAGCTGATACGTGCGATCTGGGAGCGTCGTGACGTGCGCTACTCGGAGGAACGACTAAGTGAAACGCCTGGTCTCGCCAAGCGTGAAAAGGTCGAAATGTCCCATATCGGGGGATAATTAGGTATTAGCCTTGACAAAACCCAAGCTACCTTGTAATATAAATTGCGTGTATAAACAACACTTCATACTTCGAGAACAAGCAGAGGCGCCCAGCTTCTCACCTGGGTCGACGTCGTATACGACTGTTGACAGGTAACTCTTACGCAAGGATCCTCGGATCCGATGAAATTGCTTAGGTGAGATATGTGCGGGCGCAGAATGCGTTCGCACATTTTTGTTCCTTCTCGAAATTGACGGGGGTGGCAAGTATTAGCAAGGATCAAATGTTAATTAACGAAGCGATCCGTGCCCGTGAAGTCCGTTTAATCGGTGCTGACGGGAGCCAATTGGGAGTCGTACCTTTTAGGGAAGCATTGCGCATTGCCCAGGAAGCTGAATTGGATCTGGTAAACGTTGCTCCTACAGCCAAGCCGCCTGTATGCCGTATCATGGACTATGGAAAGTTCAAATACGAGCAGGCGAAAAAGGAAAAAGAAGCGCGTAAAAACCAGAAGATCATCGAGCTGAAAGAAGTGCGTTTTTCTTCTAACATCGAGGAACACGATTTTCAAACAAAGCTTCGCAACGTCCGCAAGTTCTTGGAGGATCAACACAAGGTGAAGTGTACGATCCGTTTCCGTGGACGTGAAATCACCCACTCCGAAATTGGACTAGGCGTTATGGAACGTGTAGCTGCCCAGTGTGAAGATCTCGCTTCGCCTGAGCGCAAGCCGAAGATCGAGGGTCGCAGCATGATCATGATTCTGGCTCCGAAAGCGGAAAAGCAGTAAGATAGTAGTTTAGACAGGAGGATTTTTCAGATGCCTAAAATGAAAACCAACAAGGCCGCTGCGAAACGTTTCAAAAAGACTGGAAGCGGCCAATTGAAGCGCGACCGTGCGTTTGGTAGCCACTTGTTCGCTAACAAATCGACGAAAGCTAAGCGCCACCTGCGCAAAGCTGCACTCGTTTCCAAAGGCGATCAAAAACGTATTGAGCAAATGCTCACTTACCTGTAAGTTTTTCTTTATTACACACCATTACGCAGCATGAGCTCCCTAAGCGCCTAGCAGTAGGCCGCCATGCTGGAAAGACCAGGAGGAGTTTAGTATGCCAAGAGTAAAAGGTGGCATTGTTACACGCCGTCGTCATAAGAAAATCCTGAAGCTGGCGAAAGGATACTTCGGTTCCAAACATCGCCTGTTTAAATCCGCTAATGCGCAGGTAATGAAATCCCTGCTGTATGCATACCGTGACCGTCGTCAAAAGAAACGTGATTTCCGCAAACTGTGGATCACTCGTATCAACGCACAAGCTCGCATGAACGGTCTGTCCTACAGCCGTTTGATGCACGGCCTGAAAGTTGCTGGCATCGAAGTTAACCGCAAAATGCTGGCTGACTTGGCTGTTAACGACAAAGCTGCGTTCAACGAACTGGCAACAGTTGCTAAAGGCAAACTGAACGCTTAATTTTTTATAGAAGAGCCGATCTTCCCGTTTGAGGGCAAGGTCGGCTTTTTTGTTTGAGTCAAAGAAAAAACAACCGGGATCACGTTCGGTTGTTTTTTTCTATTTCTATTCAACAAATGATTCGCTGGCGAATAGCGTCTGCCACACCTTGTGCGCGATTTTGCACACCGAGCTTTTTTAAGGCGGACTTGATGTAATCCTGCACGGTAAACTCACTAATTCCCATCCAGTCCGCCATCTCCCTAACGCTTTCGCCCCATGACATCCGCTGCATGACTTCGACTTCTCGGCGTGAGAGCTTGACGGTTTTAGGGCGAAGGGAGTCGGTTGCCAATACTTTGCCCAGCATCATACAGTACGCGCTCAAAGATTGCACCAATTGATGGTTGATGCCAGAACAACCGTCCTGATGCCAGGAAATACCGGCGTAGCCGAGTACGTTAGGCCCGTAGCTGATGGGGAGAATGAGCGCATAGGGGGCGCCGTAAACTAAATTGGGCGGGAACTGACGAATCGCCTCAGAATCTAGCAAGACGGCCTTCTGTTCACGGATCGCATGCTGAATGAGGGGCATGTTGCGCATGTCCACCCGTATATCGCGGATGGAGCATAACTCTTGGTCAAGGATCGACCATAGTCCCTCACCCATTTGACTGAGCGTCGAGTAATTGCACAGAATGGCCCCCATGAAAGGAAAGAGATCTACGAAGCCACGTACAGCAAGCACCAGTTTCTCCTCGTAAAATGTCGTTTCTTCGATTCGATCGATGTACATGTTCAGCTCTGGACTGACCATGGAGTGATTGCCACCTCCATTTGAGTGATGAACACCCCCTGATTTTTGGGGATATGAACGATCGTTCAGTCTGACCTATAATCAACCTACAGCGCCTTCATTTTATCAAACCGCTGATCGGAGCGTAAAGAACGGGATTGGTATAAATTGACAATTTTATGACTTCTTTCATTCGCTCGGAATAGAAGGCGTATGAGAAAAAGGAAAGGTTGGATGGGGATGAGGAATGGTTTTGTTTCGACCAGCCAAAAAGGATTGAATCAGGAGCTACTGCCGTACCAATTGTATCAAAAAGCGAAGAGATACGGCATTTGGAACCCGCAGGACATTGATTTTACGCAAGACCGCGAAGATTACGCGAATATGAATCCGGAACAGAAGGAAGAAACCTTGGGGCGAATTGCTGGTTTTCTTGGTGGGGAAGAGGCAGTCACCCTCGATCTTTTGCCTTTGATCATGGTCATTGCAGAGGAAGGGCGATTGGAGGAAGAAATGTATTTGACGACCTTCCTCTTTGAAGAGGCCAAGCATACGGAGTTTTTCCGGTTGGTTCTCGACAACATCGGCGAGTCAGGAGACTTGCATCATTTTCACGATGATAGGTACAAGCGAATTTTCCATGAGATCTTGCCGAATGCACTCCATCGTCTGCTGACGGATAAATCCCCCGAAGCCATCGCAGAAGCTTCCACTGTCTACAATATGTTTGTGGAAGGCGTGCTCGCAGAGACAGGCTACTTTGCGTTTTACGAAGCACTCAGCAAAACAGGGCTCATGCCTGGTTTAATGCAAGGAATTGGGTATTTGAAGACAGATGAATCGCGACACATCAGCTACGGAACATTCCTGCTACAGCGATTGATCTGTGAGCATCCCCATATTTACGATGTCATTGCCAAAAAGATGGATGAGCTAGCTCCAATGGCAAGTCATCTGTACGACTGGATGGATGACCCACAAGGGGTGAGTGCGTTCGGAGTGAAGGTCGCTGATTTGCAGCAGTTTGCGAAAAAGCAACTAAGCGTGCGCATGGAGGTACTTGCCCGAGCAAAAGGGCAAACGATTGAAGAGCTGTATAAGCATACAAGAACAACGATCGATGTGTAAGAAAAAAAGCGATCTCCGCTTACAGAACTGGGCTCTGGACCTAAAGCAGAATCCGCCCAAGGTCTGAGCAAAAAACAACCTCTCGTCCGTTTTGAACAGCCTGGCTGACCCCTTAAAATAAAGACATCAAAGGAAAACATTGGATAGGGAGAGAGACCAAAATGAGAAAACAAAAGTGGATGATGATGGGAATGACAGCAGTTGTTTGTTCAGCGATGTTCGTGCCAGGGGCGTTTGCCAAAGACAAGGATGACTCATATTCCGTGACGCCTTCTATCTTCGCGCCTGGTCCGTCCTCGGCTGCGGTAGTCCAGAAAACAGATGCGGTAGCGGGCACACAATCAGCAGGAAATGCGTTTACTTTCGCTCCAATTGTAAACGAAAAAGAAGAAAATTAATGGGCTTGAAGCATCCGTACAGGATGCTTTTTCTTTGGAACGAAACGGATGTAAGCCTCAAGTCTGACAAAAAAACAATCTTTCGTCCGTGTCAAGCAGACTCCCCAATGCCATACAATAAAAAGCGTTACAGGAAAACATTGGATAGGGAGAGAAACATAGATGAGAAAACAAAAATGGATGATGATGGGTGTAACAGCAGTAGTTTGTTCAGCGTTGTTCGTGCCAGGAGCGTTTGCGAAAGACAAGGATGATTCTTACTCGGTGCCGCCTTCCTTCGTAAGCCCTGGTTCATACGCGATACCAACCGTTCAAACGGTTCATGTGGCCGATGCTAAAAAGACACAACAAATCGGCCCTTCGTTTATTTTCGCCCCGGCTGTAAACGAAAAAGATGAAAAATAAAGCAGCAGAAAGCTGTCAGACCTTGTCTGGCGGCTTTTTTTCTATAATAAACGTCTTGACGTTTTTCAGAAAAGCGGATGCGACTGCTTGCGGTCAACCAAACGGTCATGATCATTTGGTTTGGGCGAGTGGGATATAGGTGGACGATGCGCCACTTCCAGTCACTAGGCATATGATGGTGGGTGAAACCTAGCAAGAGAGGAGCTTCGCTGATGAGTAATCGCCAAAAAATGGCGGATGAGGAAATACAGGAATGGGCAAGCCGACTGGAAGGGCAGGCGCCGCAGGACGTGCTTGTGAACGCCGTCGATAATTATGCAGCCAGTCTAATCCTAGCTGCCAGCTTTGGCGCTGAAGATGTCGTTTTAATCGACATGCTGCACAAATTGGCTCCCACCATTCCTGTATTTTACCTCGATACCAACATTCATTTTGCTGAAACGTATGATACACGTGACAAGCTGCAAGCCAGATACGGCACGACATTTATTCAAGTGCAGCCACAACTGACGCTAACCGAGCAGGC
Source organism: Brevibacillus sp. Leaf182 (assembly GCF_001423865.2). NCBI lineage: Bacteria > Bacillati > Bacillota > Bacilli > Caryophanales > Paenibacillaceae > Brevibacillus > Brevibacillus sp. Leaf182. Next base: position 555,627 of record NZ_LMPN02000023.1, read on the forward strand.
AGAAAAACACGGAGACAAACTGTGGGAGAGAGAACCGAATCTTTGTTGCGAGATTCGGAAGGTAGAGCCGTTAAAGCGCGTCCTGTCCAACTATCAGGCGTGGATTACAGGCATTCGCCGCGAGCAATCACCTACCCGAGTGAATACCAAAAAAGTGGAGTGGGACGAAAAATTCAACCTGGTTAAATTCAATCCGCTAGCAGATTGGACGGAGGCCCAGGTGTGGGAATATATCCATGCACATGATGTCCCTTACAACCCATTGCACGACAGGAACTATCCAAGCATCGGCTGTCGAGTATGCACGCGCGCTGTCATGCCTGGCCAAGATTCTCGATCCGGACGGTGGGCTGGCTTCGAAAAGACCGAATGCGGTCTGCATAAATGAACAGCGCAGGAGGGAAAGACGTGAAGCAAATGATCTTGCCGCACGGGATCAAAAAAGCCATTATCGTGGACAAATGGACCCTGTCGGACATCGAATGTCTTGCTATCGGAGCATTTTCGCCGCTGACTGGATTCATGGAAGAGGCGGATTACCACACTGTCGTGGAAACGATGCGACTCGCCAATGGCACGGTGTGGCCGTTGCCAGTGACATTGGCTATCGATGCAGATGAACACAACGATCTTGTCCCTGGTGACAGTATTCTGTTACGTGGGGAAGATGGAGTGGACTATGCGATTTTGCAGGTGAAAAGCTGCTTTGTGCCCGATAAAATGCGTGAGGCCGAGCTCGTTTTTCGCACGCTGGATCTCGCTCACCCCGGTGTGAAAAAGCTGTTTGAAAAGCCAAATCTATACGTAGGTGGGCCTGTAGAAATACTGCAAAAGCCACAGCCTGAGCGCTTCTCCGATTTTTATTTGACGCCGGCAGAAACGAGAGAAAGATTTCGAGAAAATGGCTGGAAAACGGTGGTTGGTTTCCAAACGCGCAATCCTGTTCACCGGGCGCATGAATATATTCAAAAGGCGGCATTGGAGATTGTCGATGGCCTTTTTCTCAACCCATTGATGGGGGAAACGAAATCAGACGATGTTCCTGCACAAGTACGAATGAAAAGCTATCTCGCCCTTTTGGAAAATTACTATCCGCGCAACCGTGTACTGCTCGGCGCTTTTCCGGCTGCTATGCGATATGCGGGTCCGCGTGAGGCGGTCTTCCATGCATTGGTACGGAAAAATTACGGTTGTACACACTTTATCGTCGGCCGCGATCACGCAGGGGTAGGTGATTACTACGGCACATATGATGCGCAACACATCTTTTCCGAGTTTGCGCCAGGTGAGCTCGGTATCCAGCTACTCTTTTTTGAGCACAGCTTTTACTGCAAGGCATGCCAAGGGATGGCAACGACCAAGACGTGCCCGCATGACAAAGAATCTCATATGACTTTATCGGGAACAAAAGTGAGGGAAATGTTGAGAAACGGGATCACACCACCTCCGGAATTTACACGTCCGGAAGTCGCAGCGATTTTGATAGAGGGATTGAAATCCCCGCACTAAAACGGAACCGAAAATGCGGGAGAGGGACGGCATTGCTGTCCTTTTTCCGTTGCGAAAAATCGGACAAGTTTTTCTGTTTCCAGTGAAAAACGTCTCGCCGTTTTTCATAAAAGGATACGCGAACGCTTGCGGTCAACAAAAGAGTTTTGACCGTTTTTTGTATCCGCTTTCACGCAAAAACCGCGCTGTAAAGCCATTTCCTACTGAGCATTCGTTCGGACGAAAGTCCAGTAAAATCTTTTTGTTTTCGTTGACACCCCCTAGGTGCCTAGCTATAATCAGACGTAACACTTTATTCTGACAACAACAATATTGAAAATATTGTTTTAATAGTAGGCCAAGACGAGGATGGTGCACGTTACCCCTTTTACAGAGAGCCCTGATGCTGAGAAATGGGTATAGGGTACGTCGCATTGCTCACCTCCGAGCCGTTTAGCTGAAACTTGCTTTGCAGGTAGTAGGCCAAACCGCTTAACACCCGTTAACGTGTTACAGTCCACATTTGCTGTGACTGGCTGAGATCGGCTGACCGTGAGGCGCCGATAAAGTTGGGTGGTACCGCGAACCCTTTCGCCCCAAAAGACATGGAAATAAAACCGTGTCGGGGCGAAAGGGTTTTTCTATGTGTCTATAGTTATTTTCAATACCTGTTGAGAATTGGGAGGAGGAGAGGTCAATGAGTGTTGAAATGGCCGAATTGCAGAAAAAGAACGGCATTCCACCGATTCAGTTCGGGGAAGAAGTGTCAGGAGCAGAAACGCTGCTGCGCTGTTTAATCCTGGAGCAGGTCGAATACATTTTCGGCTATCCAGGCGGTGCGGTGCTCCCCATTTATGACTCCTTGTACGGGAGCTACTTCAAGCATATTTTGACTCGCCACGAGCAAGGCGCTATCCACGCTGCTGACGGATATGCCCGAGCGACAGGCAAACCGGGTGTTTGTATCGCTACTTCCGGTCCGGGAGCAACGAACCTCGTAACGGGGATTGCAACCGCTCAGATGGACTCGGTTCCGCTGGTCTGCATCACGGGTAACGTGGCACAGTCGCTGATTGGTACGGACGCGTTCCAAGAGGCGAATATTACGGGAATTACCATCCCGATTACGAAGCACAGTTACTTCGTTCGCGACATTCGCGATCTTCCACGGATTGTGAAGGAAGCTTTTCACATCGCAACAACCGGTCGTCCGGGCCCAGTATTGATCGACATTCCCAAAGACGTCGCCAATGCGAAGGCACCATTTACCTATCCGGATAAAGTGGAGATTCGCGGTTACCGAGCTTCACTCGTACCAAGCGACGAAGAAGTACAAGGGTTTGTAAAAGCCGTTAGCGAAGCGAAGCGTCCAGTCATTTTGGCGGGCGGGGGAATCATTGCAGCACAAGCAGAGAAAGAATTGCGCGACTTTGCTGAAAAAACACGCATCCCTGTGATTAACACCTTCATGGGATTGGGCGGTTTCTCTGGAACACACGAGTTGTCGCTGGCAATGCCCGGGATGCACGGAAATTACACAGCGAACCAAGCGCTCTTGAATGCGGATTGTGTAATTGGTCTGGGAGCACGCTTTGATGACCGGATCACGATGGGACGCACGAAAGAGTTCGCACCAAAAGCCCGCATCGTACACGTCGACATCGATCCAGCAGAGCTGGGGAAAAACGTAGAGACTGCCGTAACAGTAGCGGGCGACGTGAAGAGCACGCTGGCAAAAGCAATTCCGCTCGCAAAGGCTTGTGATTCGGAAGCGTGGATCAGCCAGTTGAAAGAGTGGCAAGTACAATATCCGTACAAGTACAAAAAAGATGGCGACGTATTGAAGCCGCAAGCAGTCATTGAACTCTTGTACAACTCCACAGATGGGGAAGCGATCGTCACAACAGACGTTGGACAACACCAGATGTGGACAGCTCAATACTATAAGTTCAAGCACCCGCGCTCCTTTATCTCTTCCGGTGGTCTCGGCACGATGGGCTTTGGCTTCCCGGCAGCAATTGGTGCACAGATCGCTCACCCGGATCGCACGGTAATCTCCGTCGTTGGGGATGGTGGATTCCAGATGACCAACCAGGAGCTGGCAATCGTCTCCCAATACAACATTCCGGTCAAAGTAGCGATAGTGAACAACCAGTGCTTGGGAATGGTACGTCAATGGCAGGAGCTCTTCTACGATAATCGCTACAGCCAAATCGATCTGACATGCAGCCCGGATTTTGTCAAGCTGGCGGAAGCCTATGGCGTAAAAGGCTTGCGAGCAAGCACGCCGGAAGAAGCCGAAGCAGTTTGGGCCGAGGCGCTTGCGCATGATGGACCAGTCGTGGTGGACTTCCGTGTGGCACAGGAAGAAAACGTATATCCGATGGTTGCATCAGGCAACACACTAGATCAGATGGAATTGGGGGACGATTAGGATGCAGCAACATACCATTTCCGTACTCGTCAACGACCAACCAGGCGTTTTGACCAGAGTGGCGACACTGTTCGGTCAACGCGGCTTCAACATCGACAGCATTACGGTGGGAGGCACGGAAGAACAGGGGCTGTCCCGGATGATCATTTCAACCGGGGGAGATGACCGCCAAATCAATCAGCTCATGAAGCAATTGCACAAGCTGATCGATGTCATCTCAGTCACGAATCTCAGTGAGAACCCTTTTGTTTCAAGGGAACTGGCACTGATTAAAGTGACGGCATCACCCAGTCAACTGGCAGAGTTAAACGGAATTGTCGAGCCGTTTCGTGCCGCGATCGTCGATGTGGGGCCTAGCTCACTGATCGTGCAAGTCACGGGTGACACCGAAAAGATTGATGCGCTGCTCGTACTATTACAAAGCTACGGCGTTATTGAACTGACAAGAACAGGTGCAGTAGCGATGGCGCGCAGTATTGTTCCAGCAACAGCCGCAGCAACGGTTTAAAATGCAAAATTTCAGAATAAAAATTCAAACTAAACATTTTTAGGGAGGCTATACAAATGGTGAAAATGTATTATGAAGCGGACGTAAAACAAGAGGTACTGCGTGGGAAAACAATCGCAATCATCGGTTACGGTAGCCAAGGTCATGCACAAGCACAAAACCTGCGCGACAGCGGTTATAAAGTAGTTGTGGGTCTGCGCCCAGGGAAATCTTGGGATGTAGCAGCAAAAGACGGCTTTGAAGTTTTGACAGTAGCAGAGGCAACCAAACGCGCTGATGTAGTACAAATCCTGATGCCAGATGAGCGTCAAGCACAAGTATACCGCGACGAGATTGCTCCAAACCTGAAATCCGGTGCTGCACTGTGCTTCTCTCACGGCTTCAACATCCACTACGCGCAAATCGTGCCACCAGCGGATGTAGACGTAATCATGGCAGCGCCAAAAAGCCCGGGTCACCTGGTTCGCCGCGTATACCAAGAAGGCTTCGGCGTACCTGGTTTGATCGCAATTTACCAAGATGCAACTGGCAACGCGAAAGATCTCGCACTTGCCTACTCCAGCGGTATCGGTTGCACAAAAGCTGGCGTAATCGAAACTTCTTTCCGTGAAGAGACAGAAACAGACCTGTTCGGTGAGCAAGCAGTATTGTGCGGTGGCGCAAGCGAGCTGGTAAAAGCAGGCTTCGATACATTGGTGGAAGCAGGTTATGCTCCTGAGATCGCCTACTTCGAGTGCTTGCATGAGCTGAAGCTGATCGTTGACCTGATGTACGAGGGTGGCTTGGCTCGTATGCGCTACTCCATCAGTGACACTGCTGAGTACGGTGACTACAGCACAGGTCGTCGCATCATCACAGATGAGACTCGCAAAGAAATGAAAAAAGTATTGGCTGAAATCCAAGACGGTACATTCGCTCGCAATTGGATCTTGGAAAACCAAGCAAACCGTCCTGGCTTCACTTCCCGTCGCCGTCTGGAATCCGAGCATGGCATTGAGGTAGTAGGGGAGCAACTGCGCGGCATGATGTCTTGGATCAACAAAGATACGAAAAAAGAAGAAGCGAAAATCGGTCAATAAATAGGCGTGTAAAAAACGCATATATAAATGTAGGGAAAAATGTGGAGGTGAAAAGTTCATGCGGACCATTGAGATTTTTGATACGACACTGCGCGATGGGGAGCAGTCTCCGGGCGTCAATATTAGCACGAACGAAAAGGTGGAGATCGCCCTTCAACTCGAGAAGCTGGGCGTAAACAGAATTGAGGCGGGCTTCGCTGCTGCCTCCCCAGGTGACCAAAAGTCTGTGGCCGAAGTTGCAAAACGGGTGAAGAATGCAACCGTCGTCAGTCTGGCTCGTGCCGTAAAAGACGACATGGATAAGGCATACGAAGCGCTTCGCAACGCACAAAACGCTTCCCTCCACGTCTTTCTCGCAACATCTCCGATTCACCGTCAGTTCAAACTGAACATGAGCAAAGAAGAAGTCCTTGCTCGGGCGGTGGAAGCAGTTACTTATGCGAAAAAGTACTTTACGGAAGTCCAGTTTTCCGCAGAGGATGCAGCGCGTACCGAGATCGACTTTTTGGCAGAGGTTGTAGAGGCGGTCATCAAGGCTGGGGCTACCACGGTAAATATTCCAGATACGGTTGGCTACATGACGCCGTATCAATACGGAAACATTTTCCGTGAGCTAAAAACACGGGTACCTTCTACTGATCTGATTCGTCTGAGCTGCCATTGCCACGATGACCTCGGGATGGCTGTCGCCAACAGTCTCGCTGCTGTCGAGGGTGGAGCTACGCAGGTCGAGGGCACCATCAATGGAATCGGAGAACGTGCTGGAAATGCTGCTCTGGAAGAAGTGGCGCTTGCGTTGGAGACGCGCAAGGATTACTACCAGGCGACGACCAAGCTGAATTTGAAAGAAATCGCACGGACTAGTCAGCTAGTGAGCCGTTTGACAGGGATGATCGTACCAGGGAATAAAGCAGTCGTGGGGGCAAATGCTTTTGCACATGAATCTGGTATTCATCAGGATGGCGTGTTAAAAGAAGTCACCACGTACGAAATTATCCGTCCGGAATCGGTTGGCTTCAAGTCAAACAAACTGGTTCTCGGCAAGCACTCTGGTCGCCATGCTTTCAAGGAAAAGTTGGTTGATCTGGGCTATCACTTGGAGCAGGAAGAAGTAAACGCGGCGTTTGCAGCATTCAAAGTGCTGTGCGACAAGAAAAAAGAAATCACGGATGACGACATCCTCGCATTGGTCGACTCCAAGATGGTTCGCGGACCAGAAGCGTTCCAGTTGGAATCCGTACAGCTCGCTTACGGCAACATTTCCGTTCCGACAGCGAGTGTGCGACTGGTTCGTGCCGACGGATCGGTATGCGAAGAAGCCGCATGTGGAAATGGATCGGTTGATTCCATCTACAAAGCGATTGACCGCGCTACCGGAGAAGAAGTTACCCTCGTCGATTACAAAATCCTTTCCGTTACTCACGGGCAAGATGCGCTGGGTGAAGTGTTTGTTCGTCTGCAGCAGGGCGATCTGATCGTTACCGGCCGCGGCGTGAGCACAGATGTGTTGGAAGCGAGCGCAATCGCCTATGTACGGGCAGTGAACAAGATCATGGAGCGGCGTGGCGAGCCCATGCCCGTCAGTGCAACGATATAAAGATAGGTCAAATATGGATAGGATCATAGGAACCAGCAGCGTTCGGAAACCATTACGTATAGAAAAGCGGGATAAACGATGAAGAAAAACTATCGCATCGCCGTTCTTCCTGGAGACGGTATTGGACCAGAAATCATGCAGGAAGCGGTCAAAGTCCTTACACTCGTAGGGGAACTTGAAGGTGTCACTTTTACATGTGAAGAAGGCCGAATCGGTGGTATCGCAATCGATACGGATGGAACACCATTGCCAGAAGAAACGGTAACGCTGACAAAGCAAGCGGATGCTGTGCTCTTGGGTGCCGTTGGCGGGCCGAAGTGGGATCAGAATCCTGGGCATCTTCGTCCTGAAACAGGGCTGCTCGGTATTCGCAAAGCGCTCGGTTTGTTTGCGAACATTCGCCCAGCTACCATGCACAGCTCTCTGGTCGATGCTTCTTCCCTCAAGCCAGAAGTCGTTTCTGGCGTTGACTTGATCGTTGTACGTGAACTGACCGGGGGGATTTATTTCGGTGAGAAAAAACGCTATGACGGTCCAAACGGTGAAGTCGCAGAAGATCAATGCATCTATCATGAAGCGGAAGTCGAGCGAATCATCCGAGTCGGTTTCGACATTGCGCGCAAACGCCAAAAGCGTCTCGTATCTGTAGATAAGGCAAACGTTCTCGAAAGCTCCCGCCTCTGGCGCAAGGTAGCCGAGCGAGTAGCGGCGGACTATCCAGATGTAGAGCTGTCTCATCAGTTGGTAGACTCCTGCGCGATGCAGCTCGTGCGAGAACCAAAGCAGTTTGACGTCATCGTGACGGAAAACATGTTTGGCGACATCTTGAGCGATCAGGCAGCGATGCTGACTGGTTCGATTGGGATGCTGTCCTCGGCGAGTCTGGCAGCAGGCAGCTTTGGCCTGTATGAACCGGTTCATGGTTCTGCCCCTGACATTGCTGGAAAAGGCATTGCCAATCCGCTGGCAACCATTCTGTCTGTAGCGATGATGCTTCGTCTCTCGCTTGGCATGGATGAAGCGGCAGCAGCAGTGGAAAACGCAGTTTGGTCCGTACTGGAAGCAGGACATCGCACAGGCGATATCGCGGCAGACAGAAGCAAAGCGATTGGTACAATCGAGATGGGCCAACTGGTTCGCGACGAACTGTCCAAACAGTGGCAAAAACAATAAATCATACACAAAACGAAACCCTGCCAAAGTCCTTTCGGTGCTTTGGCAGGGTTTTCTCCATTTTTATACGGCTTATCCGATGGTGATCCTCCCTTTTGGATAGCGGAAGTACTCCTTCTGTTTGCGTTGTGCGAGGGCAAAGGCAATCGTGAGGGGGCCGAGCCGACCAGCAAACATCGTTAATATGATCAGCGTTTTTCCGATCGGAGTCAGATGAGGGGTCAGTCCCATAGAGAGTCCGGTCGTAGCAAAAGCGGAAGTAACCTCGAATAGGATCATCTCAAAGCGTGCTCCTGTCTCGGTAATCGAGAGGACCATCGTCATGACAAGCACAATGAACAGGGCAATCATGGTCAGTGTCAGCGATTTGTAGACCATGTGTGGCAGGATGCGTTGCCGGAAGAAGATGACATCTTCTTTTCCTTTAATTTGGGCAATAACAGCGCCAATCAGTGTGGCAAAGGTCGTCGTCTTGATACCGCCTCCCGTCGAGCCAGGAGAAGCACCGATGAACATTAGGATAATAAGGAGGAAAAGCGACGACTGATACATATCCCCGATATTCAATGTGTTGGAACCTGCCGTACGGGGTGTAACCGATTGATAGAAGGAGCCGAGCACTTTGCCCATCATGGATAGGGGCTGCAACGTTTTGGGATTGTTGTACTCCAAAATAAAAATAAGCACTGTCCCTGCCGTAATCAAAAGACCGGTTGTTGTCAGTACGACTTTCGTATGTAATGACAAGCGGCGGTTATGACGATAATCGTATATTTCGCTGACAACGATGAAACCAATACCGCCAAGTATGATCATCAGACAGACGACGAGATTGACGAGCGGGTCCTCCACATAGGCTGTCAAGCTGGCGAACTCGCCCATCAGGTCAAAACCAGCGTTGTTAAAGTTAGAAATCGCATGGAAAAAGCCGAAGTAGATCGCTTTTTTCAAAGGAAAGTCAAAGGCAAAACGAATAGAGAGAAGCACTCCACCTATAAACTCAGTAAGGGCAGTAAAAACGAGAATCATTTTGGCTAATCGTACGACACCTTCTATCGACATCTGATTCAGCGATTCTTGCAGGATGAGCCGTTCACGCAGTGAGATTCTTTTACGCATAATCAGTGCGAAAAAGGTAGCGAACGTCATAAATCCGAGACCGCCAATTTGGATGAGCGACAAAATGACGAGTTGACCAAAGGTAGTGAAAGTCGTTCCAGTATCGACGACAACCAAGCCTGTTACACATGTAGCAGAGGTGGCTGTAAACAGAGCGTCAAGCCAATGCAGACCAACTCCATCAACTGTAGCGACCGGGAGTGTCAAAAGCAGCGCTCCCAAGAAGATAATCAAGGCAAACCCAAGAACTAGCGTTTTTGGTGGATCAAGGTGAAGCTTTTCTACGATTTTTTTAATCATAGCAGGTTATACCTCGGCTTTTTTCGAGTCTAGTGAAAAGGAAAAGAGGGGAAATCCATCTCTTAGTATGGCATTTCCCTTGGAAAACTTACCGAAGAAGAGCAGCACCCAATCGGTGAAGCCAATGTTTCAACTCCCGTTCTTCCAGTGGAGCAAGCGGGAAACGGACAGCCGGGCAGCGCAGAATATCCGCAGGCTCATCCGCTACGCGAAAAGCATGGCCACCAGTCAGCTCGAGACCCTCCTCCCGCAGAATAGCGACGACTCTCTCTTCCTGTTCGGTTGCTCTTGCGGTTGGCGTTCCCCATTTGATCCACGTATTTAACCCCCCTGCAATCGGGTACATTCGTGCGTGCTCAGGGAGCGCATGGCGTCTTTCCTGCCACAGTCGCAGGAAGCGGGTCTGAAACAGGGCGCGACGATCCGTCAGAAACTCTTCATAAAACCACGGATCATCGAGGAGTCGAACGGCAGATTCCACGACGAGTAAGGATGGCTCCGCTCCTGTCATGGAGACAAGCTGACTGTAGCGCTCCAATTCGTCATCTGATAAATCAGAAGGAAGCATTAGCAAGCCCAATTGCAGATCGCGAGCCAGCGTTTTGGATAATGAATGCAGATAGTAGACCTCCACAGGGCTTTTTGCCTGCGCAGCCATCTGGTACAGCGGAACACTTGGTTCTTCAAACCAGAGATCGCCATAATGGTCGTTTTCCACAAGACGGACGTTATGGCTCTGCGCCCATTCGAGCAAATCTTCCTTTCGTTTCAATGAATAGCTAATACCGGTAGGAAAGTGATAATGCGGGTTAATCAAAAGCCAATTCGCCGGGTAATGCTCCTGCTCTTCCGTGAGAGCTTGAATACAAACGCCTTCTTCATCCATGCGAATCGGACGAACGGTAATCCCACACTGGCTCAACAGGCGAAGAAATACGGGATAACTATACTCCTCTACATAGACGACATCACGTGAATTCATGACACGCTGCGCAAGAAAGGCGAAGCCGCTCGTGCTTCTATTAAATAGCAGGAGGCGCTCAGGCGAGTGAGGGAGCCCTCTGCGGCCGAGGTGATCGGCAAAAACCTTCGCAGCTTGTGTACGCCTGATTTTCTTTTGCGCGGACGGTTCATCCAAGACGGTCAGGCTCTCATAAAAAGCACCACGCAAACGCTTCACCAGCTCTTCGCTTGGACGAGGGGAGGAATCAGCGAGGGAAGCGATCGGAATATCTGTGAGCGGGAGGCGATTTTCCAAACGAGCTTCTTTGGCAAGCTGCGTCAAGTAATAGCCTTTGCCGTGCACAGCTTCCAGCCAGCCTTCCAACGCAAGATGATCGTATGCTTTTTTGACTGTCTCCAGCGAGCAGCCGCTAATTGTTTTCATATCTCGCAGTGATATTAATTGTTGTCCATCTACAAGAAAGGCACCACGCAGAATTGCTGTTTTTAATTGCTCAGCGAGTTGTACATAGATCGGTGTGTGCGATTGTTTGTGGAAATGAAAAGAAAAATACGGTCGCTCTGGCATTCGCGCACGCCTCCTTGTCTGTCGAAAAAATAGCAGTCATCAGCATTATATAGGAAAGCGAAGCATCTCGGGTATAGGGAGTGAAGAAATTGTTGCCGGAACGACGAGGGTATTGGAAACCCGAACATGGTATCATAAGTAATAGGTATATATTGAAGAAAAGAGGAAATTACGGATGAGTACGCAGGAACACAAGGCGTTATCGCCCAAGCAAGTCACATGCATGGTCATTACCGTTTCCGATACCCGGACAGAGGATACAGATAAAAGCGGACAGTTAATGAAAGAGCTTTTGACGGAAGCGGGTCACAGCGTTGCCCTGTATCAAATAGTAAAGGACGAGCCTGTACAGGTCATTGCAGCGATCGAAGCGGGAATCGCACATGAAGACGTTCAAGTCATTCTTCTTAATGGCGGTACGGGTATTTCGCCAAGGGACAATACCTTTGAGGCTGTTTCTGGCTTGCTTGATAAAGAAATGCCGGGGTTTGGCGAGCTGTTTCGGATGTTGAGCTTTACAGAAGACATCGGTTCGGCAGCGATGCTCAGTCGTGCGATTGCAGGGACGCGGAAAGGGAAAATGATTTTTTCCACGCCAGGCTCGACAGGTGCGGTGCGACTAGCAATGAATCGGTTGATCGTGCCAGAGCTGGGGCATGTGGTGCGCGAATTAAACCGTTAACGATTTGCCGTTAGTAGTCTCGTATGGTACTGTTACGAAAGGAAAAAGATCGGTCAGACCATGAACCATCGATTGCAGATGGTTTTTTGATGCCGAATTTTGCAAGGAGAGTAGACCCATCCATGAAGATTTTACTATCGACCTTAAACGCCAAGTTTATTCACTCCTCACTCGCTTTGCGTTATTTGCGAAGCTATGCCCAGGAAGCATTTCCTTCGATTGAGCTGGTGGAGTATACCATCAACGATGTGACGTTAAATATAGTAGCAGATATACACAAGCGCAAGCCCGATGTCGTTGCATTTTCCTGTTATATCTGGAACATCCGCGAGACGCTCAGTGTCATGCGCACGCTGAAAAAGATTTGCCCGGATGTTCCGATTATCCTCGGCGGACCAGAAGTGACCTACGATGCGGACGAATGGATGAAGAAGCATCCTGAAATCGATGTCATCTGCATTGGTGAAGGGGAGCAGACCTTCTTGGAGCTTTTGCAGGTGTATCAGGAATCAATGCAAACGAATCAGCCTCCACGCTTGCGTGATGTAGCTGGAATCGCTTATCGCGAAGAGGAGTACGTGCGTTTTTCCATGCCGCGTGCGCAAGTTGAAGAGATGGACAGCATTCCTTCCCCATACGCGGACCATCTGGACGAGCTGAACAACCGCGTCGTCTATTTTGAGGCATCCCGTGGGTGTCCGTTCAAATGCCAATACTGTCTGTCTTCGATTGAAGACGGCGTCCGCTATTTCAGTCTGGAACGAGTGAAAGAGGATCTCATGCGTTTGATCAATCACGGCGTCAAAACGATCAAGTTCGTAGATCGCACGTTTAACATCAATAAAAAATATGCGTTGGAAATCTTTCAGTTTTTGATCGACAACCACAATGGCACGATCTTTCAATTCGAGATAACGGCAGATATTTTGCGGGCGGACGTTCTCGACTTCTTGACCGAGAACGCACCGCCAGGCATTTTCCGCTTCGAGATTGGGGTTCAGTCCACGAATGATGAGACCAACCGCCTTGTTCAGCGGATTCAGCGCTTCGATCGCCTTGCGCGTACAGTGACACAGATCAAGGATTCGAAAAAAATCGATCAGCATTTGGATTTGATCGCTGGTTTGCCTGAGGAAGATTATGCGTCTTTCCGCAAAACCTTCAACGACGTATTTGGCCTGCGCCCAGAAGAGCTCCAGCTCGGCTTTTTGAAAATGCTCCGCGGGACCGGTGTTCGCGCGCGTGCTGCTAATCACGGCTATGTTTTTATGGATGAGGCTCCTTATGAAATTTTGGGGAACAACGTCCTTTCCTTTGATGACATGCAAAAAATCAAGCGTGTAGAAGACATTCTGGAAAAGTACTGGAATGCGCACCGGATGGACTATACAGTGGAGTGGCTGTTGGCAAATCAATTCGAAACAGCTTTTGACTTCTTCCAGACATTTGGCGACTATTGGGAAAATCAAGGCTGGAGCCGAATCGGTCATCAATTAGAGGATTTGTTCGTGCGTTTGCAGAAGTTTTTGCAATTCCAGCAAGTGGACGGTATGGGGCATGTGCTCAGCATGATGAAATTCGATTTCCTGCGCAACCAGAAGCATCGCCCGCGCAAGCTGTGGTGGGAGGATGTCATGGACAAGGAAGAGATGCAGCAGACGTTTGCTGTCCTAACTGAGCAGCGTGAGCGACTCCGCGATGATTTTGCCGCACATGCTGCATTGGAAAAAGATTATTTCAAGCACACGCTGACTGCCAAGGTGACTTTTGACATTGAAAAATGGATGGAGACAGGTGAGTTTGTCGAGGGAGATTTTACCCTAGTCGTGTATTATCCGTACAAAGACGAAGCGCAAAATGCTTTTGCTGTCGTCAAGCAGGACGTCCAAGTAGCAGGTTAAACCACCGGAATATCAGATGAGTTGGGTGGAGGAGACGCAGATGAACGCAAGCGAGTATACGAAGGCTGTCGAGGAACGGTTGCGTGTCCATGGTGATTCGATTGTGGCTGGTCCAATGGAACAGTACATGAAAAATCATTTTCCCTTTCTGGGGATCAAATCACCACAGCGCAAAGAACTGACCAAACAAATCTTTCGTGATTATGGTGTACCCGAAAATTGGGAGCAGGTCGTTGGTTCCTTGTGGGCTTTGCCAGCGCGAGAGTACCAGTATGTAGCGCTTGACGTACTCGAGAAGTCCAAAAAGCGTCTCACCCCTGACCATCTCCCGTTCGTTGTCGAACTTATCACGACAAAATCGTGGTGGGATACCGTGGATTATTTGGCTTCCCATACAACGGGCAGATTGTTTGCCTTATATTCCGAACTGATTGAATCGAATACGACAGCCTGGATGAATGGAACGAACATATGGCTGCAACGAACGGCGATTTTATTTCAGTTGTCATACAAAGACAAGACAGATCAGCGACTGCTCTTTTCCTTGGTGGAAAGATGCGCGGATTCCAAAGAGTTTTTTATTCAGAAGGCAATCGGCTGGGCGTTGAGAGAGTATGCGAAAACAAATCCCGACGCCGTACGTGAATTTGTAGAAGCTACGCCACTCGCGAGTTTGTCCAGACGTGAAGCGCTCAAACATCTAGCATGATAGAGTCGTCTAGCGTATCTGTGCTTGATAAAATACGTACATCTATTGCAAAATAAACAAGTACCTTTTTGGAGGTTCATTCGTAATACATAGAGTCAGATATCGTGCGATGCCATAGCTGCTAGTATGTCAAGAAATGAACGCACTGTGGCAAGGATAGGGGATTTTGCCTCATGGAAGTCGACCTGCTGATGTCAATCATAGAGCAATACGGCTACGTAGCGATTTTTTTCCTGCTTTGGCTGGGGATTGTAGGTTTGCCAATTCCTGATGAGCTGGTTGTCGCTACAGGAGGATTTCTTGCCTCCATCGGCGTGCTAAACCCATGGTATTCATTTTTGGCGGGATATTTAGGGGTTGCCTCCGGATTGACAATTGGCTTTTTACTTGGAAAGTACTTTGGGAAACCGATATTGCAATGGCTGTGCAAAACCGAGAAAATGAGGAACGCCGTGAATCGATCAACGGGCTTGCTGGAGAAGTATGGTACTACTGCTCTTTGCATCAGCTACTTATTCCCGGTTGTTCGTCATGTCGTACCTTATTTGGTTGGGCTTGGCGGTATGACGTTCCGTCGTTATGCGATGCTGTCTTATCCGATCGGGTTGGTTTGGACCATCGCCTTTTACTTTCTCGGCCATGTATTCGGTAATAATGTGGAAGCAATTATCGAAGTCATCCGTAAATACGGTTTCTACGCTTTGCTGGTGATTGTGGTTGTTTTGGGTGTGGTATTCTTCGTACGCAAGCAGTTCATGGGAAATCGGGCATATCGGGCAAAAGGAGATTAAGAAATGTACCATCAACAATTAGCTGCCCATCGCCGCAATTTCGTGCTGGTGCTCATCATAAGCTGGGTACTCCTCTTGGCAGGATACTTCAATTCGAATGTCTGGGTGCTGGCGGCAGGAGCTTTGCTGGTGAATGGCTATGCTTATTACCTGATGCAGACAGACAAGCGTCTGGCGAAAGAAAAAGGTTTTCGGGTTCCGGAACTGAGCCTTTTGCTGGTCGCATTTTTAGGAGGAGGGATTGGTGCGCTTGAGGGTATGCTCATTCAACGGCATAAGACCAAGCATATCTCTTTTCTCATCCTGCTCCCGCTCTTTTGCATCGCGCAAATCTTGCTAGTCATCTGGTTAACGCAACTATACTTGGATAAAAATCTCGTGTCGTAGGTGACACGGGATTTTCTTTTTTCGAATGGGATTCTCTTGTTTGAAAATTCAGCCTATAATAAGGAGAACGATAGCACAAGCTGAGGAGGTAGCTATGTCTCAATCAAGTCCCCTGACGAAAACGTACGCTGAGCAATTGGATGCACAGGACGAACTCGCGAGCTATCGCGAAGAGTTTTATCTGCTTCCGAGCCTCTATTTGGATGGAAACTCGCTTGGCCTCATGTCAAAAAGAGCGGAAAAGAGCGTCATGGATATGATGCAGTCTTGGAAGGAGCTGGGTGTGGAAGGCTGGACAACGGGTAACCATCCGTGGTTTTTCTTTTCGGAGAAATTGGGAGAAATGAGCGCGGCACTTGTAGGGGCAAGCCCCGAGGAAGTGATCGTAACGGGTTCTACGACGATCAACCTCCACCAGTTGGCAGCTACCTTCTATCGTCCGGTTGGGAAGAGGACAAAAGTGATTGCTACCGAGCTGGATTTCCCTACCGATATTTATGCACTCCAGAGTCAAATGAAGCTCCATGGGCTAGATCCGGAAGAGCATTTGGTCCGGGTAGCTTCAAGAGATGGCCGCCTGATCGAGGAAGAGGACATTATCGATGCGATGACGGATGAAGTAGCACTGGTAATCCTTCCAACGGTTCTGTATCGCAGCGGTCAACTGCTCGATATCGAACGATTGACAGCAGCCGCACATGAGAGAGGGATTCTGATTGGTTTTGACGGATGTCACTCTGTAGGCGCGATCCCGCATTCCTTCAGCGAATGGGGAGTGGACTTTGCCTACTGGTGCAACTACAAATACGTAAATGCAGGGCCTGGAAGCGTGGGCAGCCTATATGTCAACCGCAAGCATTTTGGCAGGGCTCCGGGATTGGCAGGATGGTTCAGCTCGAAAAAGAGTAAGCAATTTGACATGGAACATACGCTGGATGCATGCGAAAATGCGGGTGCTTACCAGATTGGTACCCCACATATGCTGAGTCTCGCCCCACTGCTTGGTTCCCTGGAAATGTTCCAGGAGGTGTCCGTGGAAAAGCTTCGTACCAAGTCTCTCGGCTTAACGCGGTTCATGATGGATTTGATCGAGGGGGAGCTGGCAGACATGGGTTTTACGATTGCGAACCCACATGAGGATGATCGCCGAGGTGGGCATGTCAGCCTTGAACACGATGAGGCCATACGTATATGCAAGGCTTTGAAGGAAGCGGGCATTATTCCTGACTTCCGTGCACCAAACATCATCCGGTTAGCCCCCGTTGCTTTCTATACGACTTATACAGAGGTTTGGGAAAGTGTCCAGATCTTAAAAAAGATTATGCTGGAGAAGAGCTACGAGAAATTTGAAAACAAGCGAGAGGTAGTTGCTTAGCAGGTCCGACTTAGGTTGGACCTGTTTTTCTTATGGAATAAGCCTTTTACGGATTTCCTTTCCATTATTGGGCACACTATCCGTACCTGTCGGCAGACTACATTCCATGGATAAGGGTGAGCAGCTTGAGCCAGTTTTTTCAAGCATGGAAGAAAAGAAAAGAAGCCCTCCAGTCAAAAACGTTGGAACAGCACTCTGACAAGAGCATGGAAAGCGTATCGGATGTTGCGCTCACGACAAATGTGGAAGAAAATATCCAATTGATTCAAGCGCAATTTGGAAAGTGTGACGATCTCGTTGTTCGTCGTTTTCAAACAAAGTCGAAGGCACAAGCCGCTATCGTTTTTATAGATGGCATGGTGGATCGCAATGTCATCAGTGATTTTATCATTCGCTATATGACGACTCCCGATATCACCTATCAAGATCCGGCGACAAATGAGCTGGATTTGACAGACAAACTGAGGCAGATCGTCCGAAATATTTTGTCTGGATGTGCGGTACTGATCATCGATGGATGTCAAAATGCTTATTTGAATAACACGAGAGGTTGGGACAGGCGTTCAGTGGAAGAGCCTCAGACGGAATCAGTCGTACGAGGGCCACGCGATGGCTTTTGTGAGACGTTGTGCGTGAATTCAGCACTGATCCGCTTCCGCTTGAAAGACCCGAATCTCAGAGTGCGTCATATGGTTGTCGGTGAACGAACACAGACTGACATTTACGTCATGTACATCGACGGTATTGCGTATCCCCCGATGGTGGAGGAAGTAATTGCTCGAATAGAGAGTAATGTTCGTGTGGATGCTGTGCTGGAGAGCGGGTACATCGAACAAATGATCCAGGATCGGAGATGGTCCCCCTTCCCGCAGATTCAAAATACGGAGCGCCCTGACAAAGTAGTGGCCAATCTTTTGGAAGGGAAGGTAGGCATTCTGATAGACGGGACTCCGTTCGGATTGATTGCTCCGGCTGTATTTTCGCAGTTTTATCAGAGTCCCGAGGATTATTACGAGCGATTTTATATCGCGACCTTGATTCGTTTCATTCGGATTATTAGTATCAGCATTGCCTTGCTGTTGCCTTCTCTTTATATCGCTTTTAGTTCGTTTCATCCAGAGATGATCCCTTCTCGTCTGGTCATTGCGATGGCGGCAGGACGATCTACCGTTCCATTCCCTTCTTTAATCGAAGCCCTGTTTATGGAGTTGGCCATTGAGATATTGAGGGAAGCGAGTGTGAGGCTGCCGGGGCCAATTGGTCCTACGATCGGGATTGTTGGAGCACTGGTGGTCGGAGAAGCGGCGGTAACGGCCGGGCTTGTCAGTCCTGTCATGGTAATCATCGTGGCTGTGACGACAATCGGCTCGTTCGCATCTCCCAGCTACAGTGCAGCGATTGCCATTCGTATGCTCCGCTTCCCGGTTATGATCTTGGCAGGGATGTTTGGTCTTTACGGTATTATGCTGTTTTTGATCGTCATCCTCATTCACTTGTCTTCACTGAAATCGTTTGGAGTACCCTATATGAGCCCGCTCAGTCCGCTCAACCTGAATGGAATGAAGGACTTGTTCATACGGGCCCCGCATCATCTATTGAAAACAAGACCGATGATGTTTCATGTTCAAGATAAAATCCGGATCAGAGAGGAGGAGAAGCCGAAATGAGCAGGCGGGAGGGGCACGGCTGGCACCAGAATCTATCGATGTGGCAGCAAATTTGTCTCATGACAAGTACCTTAATCGGTGTCGGCGTATTGACCCTTCCTCGCACGACCAGCTCGAGATTATTCGAGGCAGGCTGGATCGCCCCTCTGATTGGCTCAGCAGGTGCGTATGTCTCCTTATGGTTAATTGTCAAATTAAGCAGGCGTTACCCGGGAGAAACCTTCATTGAATACAGTCACAAGGTGTGGGGATCTGTCAGACGGCCTTGGGTGGGCAAAGTGTTCAGCCTCCCTTGGATTTGTATCTATCTGGTATACCTGTATTTTTCCACGGCAGTCGTCTCGCGTGTGTTTGGCGAAGTGGTTGTGACTTCCGTTCTTTTGCAAACGCCATTGGAAGTTATGCTTATCACGATGTTTTTACTGGTGCTGTTTTTGTCCATGCATGAGTTGGAAGTGGTAGCGCGAGTGAACGAGCTGCTGTTTCCTTTAATTATCTTGCCGCTTCTTTTTATCGCGCTTGCGTCGTTCCAAAAAGCGGAGTTTGGGAATCTTCTCCCGATTAATCATGTGTCGATCCGTTCAATGGTAGAGGGGGTATACGAAGGAATTTATTCCTATTCCGGTTTTGAAATTATGTTCGTCTTTTTTGCCTATGCACAACAAAACACGAACAGGGAAAAGGCGGGATTTTATAGTCTGTTAATTGCAGCATTACTTTACATGTTAATTGTGGTGGCGGGCATTTCGGTATTTGGGTACGAAGAGCTGCAGAGGGTGACGTGGCCGACACTTGAATTGGTCAAGACGACGCAGGTGCCAGGATTGATCTTGGAACGTTTGGAGTCCGCTTTTTTGGCAGTGTGGGTTGCGGCTGTTTTTACTACGGTAGCCAATGCGTATTACGCGGTTGTTTATTCGCTGAGACAGTTGTTTCGCAAGGGAATCTGGTTTCAAAGAATCGTGGCTTCTATTCTCCTCGTCCCCTTATACTTCTTTGCGCTCATTCCTCAAAACATCACGGAAGTATTTAAGTTAGCGTCGTTGTTGGGGTTGTCTAGTCTGGTCATTAATTTGCTTATCCCCGTCGTTTACTGGATAGCAATCCTCATCCGCGACATGGTGACCCGACGAGAGGGGCGGAATATCGATGGGTAAGTCTCTTAGATACGTCGCTTTACTGATCATCTGTACAATTTTGCTGACAGGGTGCTGGGACAGACGTGAATTGGAGGAACGCGCATCGGTATTGGCCATTGCAATTGATCAGGATGAAAAGGATGAAAAGCTGTACAAAATGACCGTTCAAATCCCGATTCCCATCAAAATCGCCGGGAGCAGTGGGAAGGGGGGAGGAAGTGGTGCGGATGCCGTGAAGATCATGAGCGTGACAGGAAGAACGGTGACAGATGCTTCCAACAACTTGCAAATGCAGTTGAACCAGCGATTGTTTCTTGGACATACGCGTATTCTTGCCGTAAGTGAGGAGGTCGCTAGAAAGGGAATCCAGGACATCATGGACAGTTTTCGTCGCGAACCGCAAATACGGAGACTTCTGTGGCCGATCGTCGTGAGGGGCAAAGCGTCTACCTTGCTGGAAATCAAACCGAGAATCGAGCCGATTCCAGTCGTCTATATGATGGGGCTGATCGAAAATGGCATGAAATTAGGAAGAATTCCAGACCAAACGTTGGGCGACTATTTCAATCAGACCTCTAATCTAACCATGGAGCCGTTTTTGAATTATGTAGAGGCAAGAAAGAATGAGGTGAGCTGGAAAGGGGTTGCTGTTTTTCGCGGACACAAGATGGTGGGGAAATTGGATCACTTACAAACATGGATATTGCTCCAACTGCGAAATGAAAAACCGGGTGGAGACATTGTGATTCCGTTGCCAAAAACCAAGAACGGATATGTGAGTTTTCGTCCGCATTTTGTAAAAAAAAAGGTGATCATTCACCAATCCTCTTCCGCTACTTATCATTGCGAGCTCCAAGGAGATATTGTCGAACTCACAGAAGACCTAAAAATTCCGCCAGAGCAATTCGTCCTGCAAATGCAAGCGCTTATCAAAAAAGAGATGGAAAACCGCGCAAAGAAGCTATTACAGCAATTACAAAAGCAGTACAATAGTGACATTTTGAAGCTGGGCCTTACACTGCGTGCGAAGCATTACCAAGACTACTGGAAAACTCACAATTGGAAGCAAGATTTCAGAGATTTTCCGGTTCGCGTTACATACACAATCAAGCTTCGCCGTCTTGGTATGGAAATGCAATAGGAGAGCGATTACTGTGGAGAATCAGAAAAGTAATTTTAGTACCTGGCAACTGACAAGCATTATGATCAGTTCGATGATCGGGGTGGGTATTCTTATCATCCCGCGAACGGCAACCGAGCTTCTTCGTCAAATGGGGTGGTTTGGACCCGTTGCAGGTGCTATCATAGCATCCGTGGCTGTGGCGGCTATCGTTTATTTAGGCAACCAGTTTCCTGGCCTTACCTTTGTCGAATTTATGCCGAAGATATTTGGTGTTGCCATCGGTACCCTGTGTGTGTTTCTTTTCATTCTCTACCAGTTCCTCAATGCGGGAATCACAGCCAGATTGTTCGGGGAAGTCGTCGTAACCTCCGTATTGCCGCAAACACCACTGGAAGTAATTATCATCACGTTGCTATTGTTGGTCATGTTTCTTTGTTGTCATGAGATTGAAGTTGTGGCAAGGGTAAATGAGCTGTTGATTCCTTTCCTCCTGTTGCCGTCTCTCTTGGTTCCGCTCGTATCCTTCTTGAACGCAGATTGGTACAATTTATTGCCATTTCAACTGGAGTCATGGACAGATGTCATAAAAACGGGTCTGGATACGTATACGCTCTACACCGGGTATGAGCTGTTAATGGTTTACTTTGCCTTTGCTATTCCCGGGGCAAGGCTAGGGATGGCAAGCATGACAGGTATGAGCTTTGCTCTTGTCGTTTATGTGATCACAGTTGTCGCAGGAATTACTGTATTTGGCTATGAAGAATTGCAGAGACTTGTTTGGCCTACACTTGAACTGATCAAGGTAACGCAGAAAAGCGGCTGGTTTTTGGAGCGTTTTGAGTCCGCCTTTCTTGCGATTTGGGTTGCTTCTGTATTTACAACGATCGGGAATATGCTTTACGCGACGATTTTTTCCTTGCGACGCTTGTTTCACAAAGGCATTCGTTTTCAGCGAATCACCGCGATTGTGATCATGGTGCCACTCTTTTTCCTAACATTAGTGCCGCAAAATATAGTGGAGTTGTTTTCTTTTACAAAGTATTTGACGGCCGTAGGATTTTTGATAACCATCCTCATCCCCCTCTTGCTGGCAATCACCCAATTCATGCGCAATCAGTTCAACAAAGGTCGGGAAGTTAACAATGAAAAGGGAGGGACATAGCAGTCCCTCCCTTTGTAGCTTTATTTGTTTGATGAAGACGTGGTTAGATCGGTTTTTCGGCTTGCTCAGGCAAGTGTTCCGCGATAGTTGTAATCATGGATTGGCGTGAGGATGCATCGCTGTTTTGCCACAGCACTTCAAACAAAACACCTAAACCCGGGAGTGTCTTCTCCTGACCACTTGCGATAGCATCACTGATGGTTTCTTCCACTGCGTTTGGATCTGAGCCTTGCATTTTGTACATGATCGCTTGACGTAAGTTGAGTGAGGCAATATTCATGACCGTGCTTGCACCTCTCTTGTGGGAATGAATTAATCATGAAATAGTATTTGTAAACGCTGATTTGTGCATACCATGCTTTTCGTACAAAACGTTCATGAGCATTTTGTGGCGGATGTTTTGGTTGTGCTATAATGCTTGATATTGGTAAGTTCCGTAAAGGAGAAGATTAACATGTCCAAGCAATTTGCCATTATCGGGATGGGACGTTTTGGTTCTAGCGTGGCGAGAACGTTATACGAGATGGATTATGAAGTCATGGGAATAGATGAGAACGAGGAGCGTATTAACGAAAATATTCAGTACGTAACGCATGCGGTAGCAGCGGATTCTACGGATGAACGCGCTTTGAAGGAAATTGGCATCCGCAATTTTGACGTTGTCGTCGTGGCCATTGGGGTCGATATCCAGGCGAGCATCCTGACGGTATTGACACTGAAAGACTTGGGCGTCAAAAAGATCGTAGCAAAAGCACAGAATGAGCGTCATGGACAAGTATTGTACAAGGTAGGAGCTGACCGTGTTGTATTCCCTGAGCGTGACATGGGGGTGCGGGTCGCTCACAATCTGATCTCCTCTAACGTTCTTGACTTTATTGAGCTGGCAGAGGACTACAGCGTGGCGGAGGTAGTCGTGTCGTCCAAGCTGGTCGGTCAAAACTTGCGGCAACTGGATATTCGGAAAAAATACGAAGTCAACGTTATTGCCATCAAAAGCGGAGATAAATTCAACATCGCTCCTAGCCCGGATGAAGTCATCCAATACGGCGACGTGCTTGTGGTGATCGGGAACAACAAAGACTTACGCGAATTTGAGGAGCGGGCATAGGTTTATGACAAATGAAATCATTACTTCGATACAAAACCCTCTGGTAAAGCGATTGCACCAGTTGCTGTCTCGCAAAGGTCGGGAGGAGCAACAGCGTTTTCTCGTGGAAGGGGCGCATCTGGTAGAGGAGGCGTTAAAAAGCGGGGCGGAGGTAGTCACGGTTATCTACGATCAGCAGCGTGACATGGAACCTGCCTGCCAACGTGCACTGGCTAATCATCCGGAAGCTGTTCAGGTCATTGCTGCATCAGAGGCAGTGCTGGCGAAGCTATCCGAAACCAAGTCCCCACAAGGAATTGTAGCCGAAGTGAAAAAAACAGCAGCAGATTGGGCCGAATGGGTAGATAAGAAGAGACAGGAACAAGACAGCTTGTTGCTTCTCTTTTTGGACGAAATACAAGACCCGGGTAACCTCGGCACGATCTTGCGTACAGCAGAAGCCGCAGCAGTCGATGGTGTCGTACTTGGAAGTGGCAGTGTGGATATTTACAATGGAAAAGTAGTACGGGCCACAATGGGAGCACTGTTCCGTATCCCGGTCTTTACACAGTCGTTAGTCGAGACGGCAGATGAATGGAAGGCAAAGGGAGGGCGAGTTCTGATCTCTTCCTTGGAGCAAAACAGTGTATCCTATGACGAGGCTGATTATGCTGGTCTGACGGCATTGGTCATCGGCAATGAAGGAAGAGGCGTCTCTAAAGAGATGTTTGCCAGGGCAGATCAATTCGTTCACATCCCGCTTTATGGCGGCGCAGAGTCATTGAATGCAGCAGTTGCGGCGGGAATTTTTGTCTATGAGGCACAGCGCAAAAGAAAAGATCGGCATGTCTAGCCGATCTTTTGCTCGTTCTTTTTCTCTTTATACTCTTCGCGCGCGAGTTGCCATTGATCTTGCGCCATCCGGATAATGCCGCTCTCAATGGTGTGGTTGCGAAAGGCGAGTGCCTTGCCAAAATACTTGATGGCTAAGTCAAACTTTTCGAGTCTGCGGTAGAGCTCACCAATCAAGTACAGCAAGCGGACTTCGGTCATTTCCTTGTCGCCGCGTGTATAGTCGGAATGAATATACGATTGTTCATATTCTTCCACGGCCATATCGATAAACCGCATTTCTTCCGTGACATTTTTCTGGAATCGATAAAGCCATGCGAGGCGCAAATACAGACCCGCTTTTACGGAATGGGGCTGATCCGTTAGTTCAGCTGCGTAAATGGCCAGTTTGTAGCTGACAATGGCTTCTGGTACATGACGAACATTGCCAAAATCTTTTGGCGTCCATTTCGAGGAGATTTGTTCATCCACAATCTGCTTTTGCCAAGGGGCGAGCTTGTCCCGGAATTGATCCGTAAAGGCGAAGCCGCATTCAGGGCAGACATTGACGGTATATATAATGGGATTTAAAGATTGCTCTTTAAAAGTGGTATAAAAATCGCTGTCGCGATGAAGCATCGTCAACGTGCCGCTTCTGATCCTTTTGGTCGAAAAGGTCGCTTGGCAATGGCGACAGTTGCTTGTCTTATCGTAAAGGGCGGAAACATTATCAATCATGTCAAAATCCCCTTTCGAATGGGTAACATACACATGAAAGCACTCTCTTGATATGTAACATTTGTAGAATTGAAAGTTCTCTCTTGTTGCGCTATAATTTTCCTTACGTCACAATTATAACGTAAAGCGATGACGGAGACTAGTACGCAGGACCTATCTGTTTTTTCAGGGAGAAGATGTCACAGACTGCGAGCATCTTTAACATGATAGCTGCCGAATTCACTCCAAAGCCGCACTCTGAACCGCTTTTCGCGCAGTAGGAGCAGCCGGGTCATACCCGTTACCAATGATCTGAAGTGAGACAAATGTCTCTTTCCACTAGTGATATTGTCATGTATTTGTCACAGGCTGGAAGCGAATTGTCTAACAAGGGTGGTACCGCGAGAAAAAAGTAACTCGTCCCTTTTCTGGGGCGGGTTTTTCTTTTTTTTTACAAACGAAAAAAGGAGCGATTCGAAGTGCAAACTCGGTTGCAAGAAATGAAAGAGTCCGCACTGGGCCAAATCAGCCAAGTGACAGAAGCCGCACAACTTCAGGATTTGCGCGTCAAATACCTGGGGAAAAAGGGCGAGTTGACAGAACTGCTACGCGGTATGGGCGGCCTTTCGCCAGAAGAGCGTCCAGTTGTCGGTCAATTGGTAAATGAAGTAAGGGAAGCACTGGAGGCAGCGTTCTCCGGCAAACAACAAGCATTTGAAGAAGCGGCTCTCTTTGCCAAGCTTTCTTCTCAAACGATCGATGTGACACTGCCAGGGCGTCCAGTACCAGCAGGCACCATGCACCCGCTCTCTCGGATCATTGAAGAGATCGAAGACATTTTCATCGGCCTGGGCTTCGAGGTGGCAGAAGGTCCTGAGGTCGAAATGGACCACTTCAACTTCGAGATGCTGAACCTGCCGAAAGATCATCCGGCGCGCGATATGCAAGACACGTTCTACGTCACAGAAGAGCTACTGCTCCGTACGCAGACATCTCCTGTGCAAGCACGTACGATGCTGAAAAAAGAAGGCAAGACCCCACTCAAAATGATTTGTCCGGGTAAAGTGTATCGCCGCGATGATGACGATGCGACACACTCCCACCAATTCACGCAGATCGAGGGTCTCGTGATTGATAAAAAAATCGGGATGAGTGACTTGAAAGGGACCCTGTTAACGTTTGCTCGTCAAATGTTCGGGGAAAACCAGCAAATTCGTCTGCGCCCAAGCTTCTTCCCGTTCACGGAGCCTTCCGTAGAAGTAGACCTGCAATGCTTCAACTGCGGCGGTCACGGTTGCCGTGTATGTAAGCAAACAGGCTGGATCGAGATTTTGGGTGCTGGTATGGTTCACCCGCGCGTACTGGAAATGGCCGGCTACAACCCTGAGGAAGTCAGCGGATTTGCATTCGGTATGGGTGTAGAACGAATTGCGATGCTCAAATACGCGGTGGAGGACATCCGCCATTTTTATACCAACGACGTTCGTTTCCTGCGTCAGTTCAATCGAGGCTAGAGAGGAGAGGCAAAGATGAAGGTATCGTACCAATGGTTATCTGAATACGTCGATCTGAGTGGAACGACGCCCCAGGAGCTGGCTGAAAAGCTGACTCGTAGCGGGATTGAAGTAGACGCAGTTGAATCGCGCAACGCAGGTGTATCCGGTGTTGTGATCGGTTATGTAAAAGAACGCAGCAAGCACCCGGATGCAGACCGTCTAAACGTATGCGTCGTTGATGCAGGACAAGGAGAAGACCTGCAAATCGTTTGTGGGGCAGCGAACGTAGACAAGGGACAAAAAGTTCTCGTTGCCCTGATCGGTGCAAAGCTCCCGGGTGGTTTGAACATCAAGCGTTCCAAGCTGCGCGGTGTAGAATCTCAAGGGATGATCTGCTCGGCAAAAGAACTGGGCTTAAACGACAAGCTTCTGGCAAAAGATCAGCAAGAAGGCATTATGGTCTTGCCAGCGGATGCGGAAATCGGAATGGATGCTGTTTCGTACCTCGGCCTGGATGACTATGTGCTGGAATTGGGACTGACACCGAACCGTTCGGATTGCTTGAGCATGCTGGGGGTTGCTTACGAGGTAGCCGCTATTTTGGGCAAAGAAGTGGTATTCCCGCAAATCGAGCTGACCGAAAATGGTGGCGACAACCCGGTCCAAGTCAAGATCGAAGCGACGAATGAAAGCTATCAATACCATGGTCGTCACTTCACCAACGCCCAAATCGCGACATCTCCACAATGGATGAAAAATCGCTTGATGGCAGCGGGAATTCGTCCGATCAACAACGTAGTAGACGTAACGAACTACGTCCTGCTCGAATACGGTCAGCCGCTGCATGCTTTCGATGCGACACAGGTAGCTGATCGCTCTATTGTCGTTCGACTGGCAAACGAGGGCGAAAAGCTCGTGACATTGGACGATCAAGAGCGCACGCTGGATGAGCAAACCTTGCTGATTGCCGACCAGACCAAAGGCTTGGCGATCGCAGGGGTAATGGGTGGAGCGAACTCCGAAATCACTGGCGAGACGAGCGAAATCATTCTCGAAGCAGCTTGGTTCACGCCAAAAACAGTACGCCGCACAGCTCGTATGCTCGGCATGCGTACAGAAGGCTGCGTACGTTGGGAAAAAGGCGTTGACCAAGCACGTGTGCAGGAAGCGGGAGAGCGCGCTGCTGCTCTGATTCAGCAATTGTCTGGGGCAACGGTATCCAAAGGAATCAGCTCTGCTGTTGTAAGCGAAGCTGCGCCTGCTGTTGTTTCCGTTACGCTTGCAAAAATCAATCAGCATCTCGGAACCGACATGTCGGCGTCTGATGTATCGCCGATTTTCGAGCGTCTGCAATTCCCGTATGATGTAGCGGGCGACAAATGGACGGTAACCGTTCCAACGAGACGTGGCGACATTACGCTGCCAGAGGATTTGGTGGAAGAGGTTGCACGTCTGTACGGCTACGACAACATTCCGACCAGCTTGCCTTCTGGTTCAACCACACAGGGACAGTTGACAAAAGAACAGCAATTGCGCCGTACGATCAGGCATCATTTGATTGGTACTGGCATGAATGAAGCGATTTCCTATGCACTGGTTCATCCAGATCGTGTTGAGGCAGTAGCGGGTCTGCATCAGGAGAGAGTAAACCCTGTTGCGCTCATGATGCCAATGAGTGAAGACCATAGCGTATTACGCACGAGCTTGATTCCTAGCCTCTTGGAAACAGTCGCTTACAATAAAAACCGCCAAAACCACGATGTTGCGATTTTCGAATTGGGCCGTGTGTTCTTGACGAAGGAAGAAACACTCACACAGCTTCCAGAAGAACGTCTGTATGTAGCGGGTGCATTGACTGGACAATTGCTCACACAAAACTGGATGGGCGCTAAGCAGCCTGTTGATTTCTTCCAAACCAAAGGGATTGTCGAATCACTCTTCGCTCGCTTGGGTATCCAAGGTGCCGAGTACAAAGCCGTCCAGGACATCGCAGGTATGCACCCAGGACGTACCGCGGAAGTATGGGTAGGCGAAAACCGTCTAGGGTACCTGGGGCAAGTTCATCCGGGCACAGAAAAAGCGTATGATCTGTCCGAAACGTATGTATTCCAGTTTGATGTAGCTACTTTGATTGATGTAGCTGCTGAGGTAGGGCATTACAATCAATTGCCGAAGTCCCCAGCGGTAACGCGTGACTTGGCTCTTGTTGTGGATCGCAGTGTAGCTGCTGGTGCATTGGAAGCAACGATTCGTGAAGCGGCAGGTGAGTTGCTCGAGTCCGTCACCCTGTTCGATGTATACATGGGTGAGCGTATTGCCCAAGATAAGAAGAGCATGGCATTTGCCCTCGTATTCCGTCACGCAGAGCGTACTTTGCAGGACGAAGAGATTCAACAAGTGACCAGTGCTGTCATCGAAGCCCTGAAAAACAACACAGGCGCTGAACTGCGCATGTAAGATTGCTTGACGAAATCTGACATTTTCAGTAACCTAAAAAAGGATAAAGTAGAGCAAAGGTCGCAGTAGGGAGGTACCTCTCGTGCAAGGTGATGGGAAAAATCGTTTGACGGTGGACATCTTTGGCCAACAATACCGGCTCAGTGGAAAGGCAAGTGTCAATCACATACGCATGGTGGCCGGTTTCGTTGATGATAAGATGAACGAAATCGCAAACGGCAACCATCGACTGGATACTGCCAAAATTGCCGTACTTTCTGCGGTCAATATCGCGGATGAATACTTCCGCTTGCGTCAGGAGTACGAAGAACTGCTGAAAATCATTCAGGAAGAGGCAAAGGCTAAACCGATAGATTAAGGAAAAGAGGGGCTTGAATGCCTCTCTTTTTTTCACGTTGTAGGTAAAAGGAGAAGAGCCACCCCGTTTTTGATGGGATGGCTCTTTGTCGCATTTTGCCTATGTCTCCTGCTTGTTCCCGGCATCCCCATTGCGCACGTCCATGTGGGTTTTGATCGGGATAAACAAGTCGATGATCCCGATCACCAAGGAAGCCAGAAGCGCTCCAAGAATCGTTACGCGGAAGCCAGAGACGATGAACTGAGTGAGATAAATCACGACGGCACTGACCAAGAAGCCGATAATACCACGATTGTACGGCGAAATTCGATCTCCGAAAATGGCTTCTACGGCCCAGCCAATCAGAGCGATGACAACGGCCGCGAGCAGAGCTGTCCAAAAACTGCTAACCGAAAAGCCGGGGACCAGAAAGCCGACAAACATCAGGACTACGGCAGCGACGATAAAGCGGACGATATGGCGCATGATCGTCAAGTGTACTCCTCCTTTAGAGTTGTTTCACCTTACATTCTCTCACGCAAAGAGTAGATCTATGCCCAACGAAACCGTGTAAAATTATCCTTCGCCGATGATGCCTGTCTGAGGCTATCCGTTGCCCAAGTTTTCTAAGCTCCGCAGCCATGCTATAATGGGGAGATATCGTAATGATTGCCGGTATAGACCGTCGCTCCCGCCCGCACGGTACAACGGTCGCCGCTGGATAAAGAAGGAGGAGCACAGTGGAACAACGGGTTTTAAAAACGTTAGAATACGATAAAATAGTCGCCCTGTTGATTGACAAGGCATCTTGCACATATGGTAAAGAAAAAGCAGCAGAGCTGATTCCATTTTTACGCTTGGATGAAGTCATAACCGCTCAGCAAGGGACTGAACAAGCAGCGACCGTGTTACGCCTGAAAGGCAGCGTGCCTCTCGGTGGCATTCGCGATATTCGCGGTCCCGTACAGCGCGCCAGATTGAACGCCATGCTCGCCCCGATGGAATTGCTGGATATCGCCAGCACCGTAATGGCTGGACGCAGGCTCAAAACGTTTTTGCTCGATATGTGTGAGGATCACGAGCTGCCATTATTGCAACAGCAGGCAGAGCGTATTGAGGGCCTGCGCGAGTTGGAAACCGAAATTCGTCGCTGTGTTGATGAAAATGGCGATATTTTGGACAGCGCGAGCCTTGAATTGCGACAGGTACGTCAGGAGATTAGACAGGTCGAGTCGCGCATTCGTGAAAAGCTCGATCAAATGACACGTTCGTCTACGTACCAAAAAATGCTGATGGAAAACATCGTTACAATTCGTGGCGATCGTTTCGTTATTCCGGTGAAGCAGGAGTATCGTTCTGTATTTGGTGGAATTGTTCACGATCAGTCTGCATCTGGGGCGACGCTCTTTATCGAACCGGAAGTGATCGTCGAGATGAACAACAAGCTTCGCGAGCTTCGCTTGCGCGAGGAACGTGAAGTAGAGCGTATTCTGTATGTGTTGACGGAGCAGGTATCCTTTGCGGTAGAGGCTTTGATCGAGAATACAGAAGCGCTGACGGAGCTTGATTTTATGTTTGCCAAGGCTCAGCTTGCCTGGAGCATGAAGGCGATCTGTCCACGCATCAATGATCGCGGGTACGTTAACATGCGCAAAGCGCGTCATCCACTCATTCCACGAGAAGTTGTCGTTCCTGTAGATGTGGAGCTGGGTGGAGAGTATCAGGCGATTGTTGTGACAGGCCCGAATACAGGCGGAAAAACCGTTTCCCTCAAAACAATCGGACTGCTGTCCTTGATGACCATGGCAGGCTTGCATATTCCGGCAGAGGAAGAGAGCGAGATGACCGTATTCTCCTCCGTTTTTGCCGATATCGGGGATGAGCAATCCATCGAGCAGAGCCTGTCTACGTTCTCGAGCCATATGACCAATATTATTCAAATCTTGGCGAAAATGGACGACAAGAGCTTGGTTCTGTTTGACGAGCTAGGCGCAGGAACAGACCCGACAGAGGGTGCTGCTCTGGCCATGTCTATCATCGACCATGTGATTGATTCCGGCGCGAGATTGGTCGCAACGACTCACTACAGTGAATTGAAGGCGTATGCCTACGATAGACCCGAAGTCATCAATGCCAGCGTGGAATTTGACGTACAGACGCTGCGTCCTACTTATCGCTTGCTTATCGGGGTGCCAGGTAGGTCCAACGCATTTGCCATCGCAAGACG
The DNA here is from genome assembly GCF_001423865.2 of Brevibacillus sp. Leaf182. NCBI lineage: Bacteria > Bacillati > Bacillota > Bacilli > Caryophanales > Paenibacillaceae > Brevibacillus > Brevibacillus sp. Leaf182. The sequence continues at coordinate 586,944 of NZ_LMPN02000023.1, forward strand.
TCTGGGATTGCCGGAACACATCATTGATGTCGCACGTGGCTCGATCAGTGAGGAAGACAATCAGGTCGAGAGCATGATTGCTTCGTTGGAGCGCAATCGCAAGTCGGCGGAAGCGGACAGGTTGGCGGCAAAAGCGGCACGCGAGGAAGCGGAAGAGCTGCGTAGACGGCTGGAAGAAGAGCGCGCACAATTTGCCGAAGAGAAAAACAAGCGAATGGAGCGAGCAGAAGACGAAGCGCGAATTGCCGTCCAACTCGCAAAAGAAGAAGCGGAAACGATCATTCGCGAGCTGCGCGAAATGATGGCAGAAGGCATGGAAATCAAGGAGCATCGTCTCATCGATGCGAAGAAGCGCTTGGGCAATGCCGTTCTTGAGCTAGAGAAGGAAAAGGTGAAGAAGCCGGCAAAAGCAGTTCGTGCCACACAGATCAAGGTGGGCGACGAGGTAATGGTGACGAGCTTTGGACAAAAAGGAACCGTGCTGGAAAAGGTAAACAATGAAGAATTCCTCGTGCAGATCGGGATTATGAAAATGAAAGTGAAGCGCGATGATATGCATGTACAAAACTCGATCCAGCAAAAACCGCAAGCGGCTCCGTACACCTCTGTGAAGCGTCGCAGTGACAATATCAAGATGGATCTCGACTTGCGCGGCTACAACGTCGAGGACAGCATTCGAGAAATCGATCAGTTCTTAGATGACGCGCTGTTGGCAGGCTTGCACTCGGTTTCCATTATTCACGGACACGGGACAGGGGTACTGCGCAAAGGCGTGCATGAGTATTTGAGAAATCATCGTAATGTAAAATCCTTCCGCTTAGGTGGTCAAGGAGAAGGCGGCGTAGGTGCTACCATTGCCGAATTGAAATAAGAGGTCGGGAGGGACATATGGAAAACCTTCTACACAATCCATATTTTGCAACTGCAGCTTATTTTACTGTGTCTGGACTGGCGATGGTTTTATTCTTAGCCATTTTTGAACTAGTGACGCGTTATCGTGTTTGGGAAGAATTGAAGCGTGGGAACATGGCAGTAGCAATGGCAACAGGCGGGAAAATTTTTGGGATCGCGAACATTTTCCGTTATTCCATTCAGGCGCATTTGTCTTTGGGCGAGGCGTTGATTTGGGCGACATTCGGATTTTTCCTGTTGTTGTCTGCGTACTTCATTTTTGAATTCATGACTCCTACCTTTAATGTTGATCAGGAAATTGCCAAAGATAACAGGGCCATTGGCTTTATTGCGATGGTCCTGTCCATCGGTTTCTCGTATATCATAGGGGCATCCTTGCCTCGTTAGACGGGTTGAACGTTATTTCAAACGAGAGTATAATTTGATTTGGCGAAAGAGTACCAAACTATTCTGCCCAATCAAAGTCCTTTTTACGAAAAAGAGGACAAGCCAAGATTGTATGGGGGAGGAACAGCCTTGGAAACGTTGTACAAGGTCCTCATTGGATTGTGTGTGCTTTTTATCGCTGCAGGTGTTTACTACCTGTCCTAAAAATATGCGCAAGTTGGCCGCGTGACTTTTACAGTCATACGGACCTTACTTAGAGTGTGAAAGAGGAGATACGCAATGACTCAACCTGTACGCGTAGCTGTTGTGGGATTGGGGTTTGTAGGCTTGCCGTTGGCGCTTACCTATGCCATGAAAGGAGCAAACGTCATCGGTATTGACGTCGTACCGCATGTCGTCGATGAGATCAATGCGGCACATTCCCATCACCTGGAGTCCTATCAGGGAAAAACGTTGCCAGAGATCCTCAAAGAGCAGATTGAAGCAAAACGTTTCCGTGCAACGTCTTCCTACGAGGAAGCTGCTGCGGAAGTCCATAACTATATTGTAACAGTCGGATTGCCTGTTCATAACGGCGATCCTGATCTCGGACCGCTGAAAAGCTGTGCACAATCGCTCGGTCGCGTACTGAAAAAAGGCGATACCATCATGATCCGCAGTACCGTCGTACCAGGAACGACAGAAGATGTAATTCTGCCGATTTTGGAGGAAACAAGCGGTCTCGTTGCTGGTGTCGATTTCTACCTGACATACTGCTCGGAGCGAATTGCAGAGGGGCGTGCTTTTGAAGAGTTCATCCATATGCCGCTCGTTCTGGGTGGCATCAATGAACAAAGCGCTGAAAAAGGAAAAGAGTTGTTGTCCTTCATCAGCGAGACGGACATCACGATCACGGATATCCGTGTAGTTGAGACAGCAAAAGTCATCGAGAACATCCAGCGTGATGTGAACATTGCGATGGTACAGGAATTTGCTCGTTTCTCCGAGGCATTCGGCATCGATACGTTCGAGCTGATCAAGGTTGCCAATACGCACACGCGTGTAAACCTGTTATCGCCAGGACCGGGTGTAGGCGGCTTCTGCTTGCCGAATGCGCTGTACTACTTGCAGCCGAAGGCACGCGAATTGGAAGTAAACATGCCGATTCTGCAACTGGCTCGCAATACGAATGATGCAGTACCTGAAGTGTTGATCAGCATGCTCGAGCAAGCCTTGAAGAAAAATGGCAAGACATTGGCAGGAAGCCGCGTAGCTGTATTGGGGATGGCGATGAAAGACTTTTCCAATGACGACCGCGTAAGCCCTGTCCACGATCTGATCAAGCTGCTCATTACAAAAGGAGTAGACGTTCGCTCCTACGATCCGGCTGTTCCGACTGTGTATGATCATAAGGTTGACAGTCTGGACCAAGCAGTGAATGGAGCAGATGCGTTGTTCCTGACTGCTGTGCAAAAGGAGTTTGCTGAGGCGGATTGGGCTGATGTCGCTGAAAAGATGGCTGACGCGCCGATCCTCTTCGATACGAAGAACCGGATCCCACGTGACCTTGTCAGCAAGGCGACTGTGGTGCGCATTTAATTCTTGAACAAGTTACACTGATTCATACGAGAAAACCTCTCTAAACGCACGTAGAAGCGTTTGGAGAGGTTTTTTTCATAAAGTAGTGAACCATATTGAACGAGAGAGCCAATACAAGGTGTATACAATTTCAGGGGGCCCTCCGATGAATGATCAAATGTTAGAACTGTGGCTGGACCGTTTGCTTGATGGAGACCAAGAAGCTTTTGAGGTGGTCTACAGCATGACACGGACAAAAATTTACGGTACCGTAGCAGCCATGGTCACGAATAAAGAAGATGTTCATGATATTGTAAGCGAAATCTACTATCAGTTATGGCGATCACTGCCTGCCTATGATCGCAAGCGTCCGTTTCTTTTCTGGGTGAATGGGATTGTCATTAGACAGGTGAAAAACTGGCGTAGACAGATTTGGAGAAGATTCCGTCTGTTGGAACGAAAACAGAGCTTGGAAGAAGAACAACATGTCGAAACGCCGGATGAGCCAATGCTTGCGATGGAGTCTGTCACAGAGATGCAGCAAGTAATCCAAAAGCTGCCATTCAAGCTGCGGATTGTCGTGATTTATCGGTATTACTACGATTATACGTACGATCAGATTGCCGAACTGCTGCAAATACCTGTGGGGACCGCAAAATCGAGAAATCATCTGGCATTAAAGCGAATCCGCGAGTGGATTGACGTCGAATGGAATGAGGAGGAACTCCAAACATGTCTATCGAAAAAATCATAAAACAGTCACTCACCAAGCAAATTGACGAAACCACGATCCCTGATGAACTCGACCAGCGCGTCAGGCAGTCCTTTCATCGCTATCACGAAAAAAAGGAGCCTGTAACGATGAAGAAAAAATTAGTTATGATGGGATTAGTTGCTGCTATTATACTGCCGACTGGAGTATATGCGGCTTTAAATGGAACCTCTTATTTTGCAGACAATCCAAAAGACTTGAACAATTTGGTGGGTGAAGAGGTTAAGCGAGCAGCGGCAAAAGGGTTGTCCATTCCGATCGATCAAAAAATTACCGATCAGGGGATTACGATTCATTTTACGGAAGTGTATGCGGAAGATAGCAAAGTTCTGCTGCACTATCGCATTGAACAACAAAATGGAGAACTGGTGCCTTTCGAATTTGATACGACAGGTTTAGATGTGGTAGGCGAAGCAAATGGCAATCCCGTGTACCAGGAAAAAGGCTTGGAAGGTACAAGTGTCCTAAACTTTTTCGGGACCAAAGAGGATAATATGCCTTTCTACTTAACAGACGAGTCCGGTAAGGAAGTAGAGGTGGGAATAGCCGATCATAACAAGCCAGAGGGCGTTCTTGCCTTCTCAACGCTTGAATCCAAGCTACCACAACCACTCACTTTAAATATCGATGTGAACCGGATCGGCAAAACAAAGGGCAACTGGAAGGGACAATTTATTGTGGACCAGAGCAAAGCCAAAGAAGCAACAGAGGCTGCGAAGTAGAGAAAAAAATTGGGTCACGTATAATAAGCCTCGTAAATGGCAATAGTAACCGAGGTAAGACAATATTTCAAATGTCATGTAAGGGTTACATGCTAGGAGGCAAAAATGGAACGTGGAAGAGTAAAGTGGTTCAACAGTGAAAAAGGTTTCGGTTTTATCGAGCGTGATGGTGGAGATGACGTATTCGTTCACTTCTCCGCTATTCAGGGCGAAGGGTACAAATCCTTGGACGAAGGGCAAGAGGTTGAGTTTGACGTAGAAAACGGTCAACGAGGTCCTCAAGCGACGAACGTTCGGAAACTATAAAAGCTGAAACGACAAGCAGACTCAGATGATGGGTCTGCTTTTTTATTTGGCTTTTAAGTAGCTGCAGTGGGGAAAGAAGTGAATTTCCAGTCTACGCTGCGGCCTACGCCCAGCCCAAAGAGGGATTGACTGTCCGCTTCGGAATGAATCACGGGAGCGCTTCAAAAATCTCCCGCCAAAATGGAGAACGGAAGAACTGATCTCAGCCCTTCCGTTCCTCCCTTATCTTTTAAAAAAATTCAGCACCTGACGCCAGGTTCAGCATGGCGCGCATCGTTTTGTACATATCTTGCGGGTTGGCTGCGTTGTAATAAACCATGTTTGTTGCTGGTTCATAGCGCGTTCCCGGGACAATTGCGGCCATCTCTGCTTGTCCTGCATGGGAGAATTCCATCGCCAACTCTACAGGTACAGCTGTACGGAATGGCTGGATGTTGTTCCGGTTGCGCAAGGCATTGGCCGTCTTGCGCTTCAGTTCAGCGGTCGCTTCTTCACGCGAGAGACAGATAGCAGCCGTGCGGGATACAGCTTCCTTCACGATCGCTGTTTGAATCCCTGGAATCAGTTCCTGTGCCTCGACGGCGATGAGATTATCACCAGACACCATGACAACAGGAACGTTGTGCATGCCCGCAATCGCTGCGTTAAAGCCGAACTCACCCACGACTTGTCCGTTAATATACATATTGTGAACTACACCTGACATCGTATGACTGAGCACGCCAGGAATCCCTTGACGGGTATGATAGCCGATAAACATCGCAGCATCAAAGCTCTCATCGAGTCCCTGCATCATAGATGAATCGCGTGGAGAACCTGCCAACAGTCTCGCTTTAGGATGCAGCTTTTCCCAGAGAATGTTGTTCATCGTGTTGTGACTGTCTGCTACAACAATCTCCGTTACGCCAGACTCAAGTGCAGCTTCAATAACCGCATTGGCATCGTCCGTCATAAACTGGCGACCACGCTGATAGTTAACCCCCGAATCCGGGTTAATATAGCTCGTATCCACAATGCCTGAAATACCTTCCATGTCTACCGAAAGAAATAGTTTCATCTTCATTTTCACCCTTTCTGTCTGGAGCAGCTTGCTATACAAAATAGTTCCAATTCATATGTAACCAGATTGATCATGAGTAGGCAACCATAAAAACAGATTCTTCAAACAAATCATATGAAAAAAAGCACGATGCTCGCTGTTCGCGTTTCACCGTGCTTTTCGTCATTTCAGTAACGTACGATAAAGAGCAACAATTTGTTCGGTCATGAGTTGAATGGTAAAAGTGGACTCTACTTTTTTTAGCGCGTTTTGCACCATGGTCTCACGCAACTGTGGTGAAGTCCAAAGCCGTTCCATTGCTTGCGCCAACAAAGCCGGATTTCCCGGTTCGACGATCAGCCCCGTTTCGCCATCGAAAACAAACTCTTTCACACCGCCGACGTTGCTGGCTACGACAGGAACCTCCGAAGCCATCGCCTCGATAATCGTATAACCTAGCCCTTCGTACAAAGAAGAGTGGACAAAGCCATCTAACGCATGCAAGCACGCAGGAATATCTTGCCGAAATCCAGCAAAGCGAACATGCGATTCCAGCCCCAATTCTTTTACCTTGGCTTCGAGAGCAGCACGTTCAGAGCCGTCTCCGATCAACACGAGATAAGGGGCCTCTTTCTTGTCCGTCACAAGCGTATGAAAAGCATCGAGCAGAATCGGAAGGCCTTTCACGGGAACAAAGCGAGCTGCTGTTCCGAACAAAAAGGCATCCTCTGGTATGTTCCATTCCGCACGCAGTCGATTGCGGTCATTCTCCCGTAAATGGTTTTGCCGATAAGGCTTCATGTCCATTCCGTTATAAATCACGCTAATGTCAGACGAGCGAATACCCTGCCCCCGCAAAATATCGGCAATCGCACCACTGATCGCGATATAATGACGGTTCCAATGTCTCGTGCTCATTTCCATTATGCTGACAATGGCATAGGCCAAGGAGCTTGTATAATCATAACGGAGTGAGCTGTGAACAGTGGTTAGTAAAGGCACCTTCATACCGAGAGCTGCCAATCGGGAAAAGAAATTGGCTTTAATCCCATGCGTATGGATAATCGCTGGCTGGAATGTGGAAAAGGCATTCCGCAGAACCTGTAGCAATCGTAAGTCAAAACGTCCGAACTGATTCAGTGTAATGACTTGGACCCCTGCTTCCCGCAATTTACTCGCGAAAAGAGAATCATAGAAGCATACGACTGCGACATCTACTTCGTCGACTGAAAAAGTAGTGACCAAATTGAGAATATGTTGTTCAGCACCGCCAAATTCCCCCCCGCCAATCACGTGGAGGACTCGTAATTTGCTCATCTGAATTCACCCGAATCGTAATTAAAAAACCCCTACTGAGGTATGTACATGGAGGCACGACCGAATAGAGGCGGTGTACCGAAAAAATGAACGATCATTTATAAACAAAGCCATTTTCACTATAGCAGATGCCTGCTAGATTCGCAATAAGACAGCACTTATGGTATCGTTGATGATGGAAAATTGAAATGGAGAAGGACGGTTACGTAAATGAATACGCACAACGTGTTGATCATATGCTACATATTTCCTCCTATTGGTGGAGGCGGCGTGCCTAGACCGTTGAAAATGGCCAAATATTTGGGGGAGTTTGGCTGGAATGTCCATGTGCTGACAGTAGATCCTGCTTATCATGCAACACTCGATCCATCCCTTTTGGCACAGTTGCCGAGTGATGTCGCCATTCACCGTGCAAAGGAGTGGCAGTTGCTGCCGAATCGAGGGGGACAAGCTGCATCAGCAAGTGCCAATACAACGTCCACACCATCACAACCGTCGTTTAAGGCGAAGGTAAAAAAACAGGTCGTCAATGTGCTGAAAAAAGTAAAGCCATACTTGTTGATTCCAGACGACCAAATCCTGTGGATGCCGAATGCGCTTAAGCTGGGACGAGAAATTATGCGCCGTGAAAAGATCGACGTGATTTTTTCTACATCGGGACCTGTAACGAACCATTTGATTGCGAAAAAGCTTTCCCGTGAGTTTGGGTGCAAATGGGTAGCAGATTTCCGTGATCCATGGACGCAAAATATGCACACCTCTGGCATCGAATGGCGAGAGCGCATGGAAGAGCGAATGGAGGAGGCAGTGATGTCCCAAGCGGATGCGATCACGACCGTTACCGCAACCTTCGCCTATAATTTTCGCGAGAAGCACCAGGATCGCATCAAGCGGATGGAGCTGATCTACAATGGGTTTGATCAGGCAGATTTTCAAGGGTTGGCTCCCAGCCATGCTGCTCCGGACAAATTTCATGCGGTGTACGCAGGTATTTTGTATCAAAAGCGCAACCCGCGCTTACTCTTGCAAGCCATCCGGGAACTCATCGATGAAAAAGCGGTGGACCGAAATGATCTCTTGCTCAGCTTTGCCGGGGTGTTCGATTATCCGGGGTATTCCGAAAATCGCGACTGTGTAGATGCATTGGGTCTGGATGACATCGTTCGCGTATTGGGGAACCTGCCGCATAAAGAAGCACTCGGATTAATGAAAGGCGCGAATGCCCTCTTGCTGATCGGGGATGTGTCCGCTGACGCCGGAGCGTATATTCCGGGCAAGCTCTACGAATACATGGGGATTGGCAACCCGATTCTTGCTCTGAACAAAAGAGGCGAAGCGACAGAGATTATTGAAGATTTCCGTCTCGGGCAAGTAGCCGATCCAGAGCAAAAAGACGAAATCAAGCAAGCGTACCTGAAGTTGTATCAGGAGTGGAAAGCCCAAGGACAAACGGGTAGTGAAGAACGCGGAGCGGATTTTGCAGAGCGTGTGAAACCGTACGAGCGCCGTGAACAGGCGAAGCAATTGGCGCAATTGATGGATGAACTGGTAAAGAAATAGGACAGCATAGCCCCGGAGCCATTGAAGGCTGCGGGGTTTTTTTCGTGACAGACATACTTCTTCTGCTTCAAAATAAAAGGACCCGACGATTATCGCCAGGTCCTGATTCGTACCAATCAGTCTGCTGCCACGTAAAGGTAGCAGACTTTTTTAGTACAGCAAATATTTTTCTACTTCTTCCGGCTCCTTGATGTGAATGCCACCAGTGTCATCATACTTATAGAGGTTGAACATCACTTGCTGGTCCATCGTTCCTGCTTCAGGCAGCGGGAGAATGATCCACGTCTCGTACTGGTGGATCAGACGGTCTTCCTTGCCGAACCAAAACGTTGTCTTGATCGTGGATTCCTTCAAGATGTAATCCAGATCAGGGCGTTCTCCCAATTGCTTTTTCAATGGTTCAAACAGGGGGCTTTGACTATTTTTCAGCCATTCTGCTCCTGTCATTTTCAATTGGAACGGAACGCTGACGACGCCAATTACTTTTTCCTCAGGCAATTGGACGGCCTGGTCCATGAAAGGCAGCCAGTCCTCGAAGCCTTTCAATACGTCGAAGGCAAGCGGCTCATCCGGAGCGGTGACAAACTGCTCGTTTGCCTTGATGTAGCGCTTGTCATGAATCCGATAGTACGAATACGGCTGGGCAGCGATGCGGGCATCCACATTGTAACCTTTTCCGTTGATGACAGCTCCATTGAACATGCTTGTTGTGGAGCGTGAGAGGATCGTATTTTTTACATAGCCCTTGTACCAGTAGGTCTGTGCCTCTTTAGCCGTCTTGCCTTTTTCCAGAGCCGTTTTCAGCCACTCTGCACCTGATTCGGTTTGGACGGTGGTCGTTTGATCTGGCTTCTGGTCAAAATTGGTGGTGGCAAAAGCCTTCGTACCTGATTCGTAGGTGCAGCCACCGAGCAGGGAGGCTGTGCAGATGGCAGCGAGCAGTGCCCATGCTTTCGTAGCTTTACGCATGGCGGAACCTCCTTACGACTCCGTATCCCAATAGTCCCACAAAGAGTGCGATTGTGAGTCCGAATACCGGAATGTTGTGCTGCTTGAACACGAGAATACGATGTGTATTGTACATGTTCGCAACGATTTCGTTTTTCTTGTCGCCGTCGATGTCGCCGATTTGGACATTGATCAGCGGCAAGTAAATGCGCCAGTTTTGTTTCAGACCCTCTGGCGTGTAGTCATAGCCAGCCAAATAGCGAGAATCTGTGGTACTTACCCAGCTCCTTGCTTTGGCTATGATCTCAGGATTTTCGTTGTTGCCGATGGTAGCAAAGTTAGAGAAGCGGAAGCTCTTGTCGCGATCTCCACTAGCCCACAAAATCTCCCACGTGCCGTCCGGCTTCGGCTTCAAGATGTACGAAGGCTTTCCTGCAACGAGGAGTTCATCGACCTTGTCGTTGTCGATATCGGCAGGAATGAACTCGCCTGTGGCCAATTCAGCCTGTTTGCGTGTCAGTGTGTACGATTCTGTCAGTGTACCATCTGGCTCGACAGACAGAACACTCAGGTGCTCACCCATGACAACGAGTCCCTCGCGGCCATCAGGCAGCATCATGGTGGTCATCAGCTTGGTTGCTTTTGTCGTACCGCCAAAAGGCTTGCCATCGTAGTTTCCTGTCAGCATACCATCCTTGATATGCAGATCCGTGTATTTCGAGCCGAGTGTTTGACGCAGGTCCATACTGCCTTCGTTTTCCGCCAGCAGGTTTGCGATGTTTTCCATATCAAGCATAAACGCACGATATGGTGCCGTTCCGATTTGCAGCATGCCTTCCGCATATGGTTGGCGTTGTACATTCGGTACCAATTGACCGTCTTTCATCGTGTAATACGGGAAGCCCGGGTAATCGGTCGGCAATTTTTCCTTGATGATCTCCATGGTATCAGCAGGAATCTGATCATTCGGCATCCGCACCATTTGGCCGTCTTTCCAGGTCAGGACGTAAAGAGAAACAGGTTCCGCCTGCAAATGGCGCAGCTTCTCTGCCATTGCTTTTTTCTCTTCCTCCGTCTCTGGCTTTTCAATTTCTTCCGGCAGTGGAAGCTCCTCGGCATTGCCGTACGTGATGATCTCCATGCTGCCATCGCCATTGACGTCGTGCAGTGTGAGCGGGAAGTAATCCACCCAATCACCGTTGTACAAACGGTCAGATTCGTATTTCACAGTAAAGTGACTGAGTGCAGTCAATGTATCCCGGTTGAACGTGACATTCGCTAAAAGAGCGATCAGAACCAACGAGCCGACTGCACGCCAGTTGAGGCGCCCGTACCATTTCACGAGAAGGGCAATCACGATGATGGCGATCACTCCACCGATCAGGAGAGCAGCGGTTGTTTTCACATCGACGCGTGTCAGTGCCCGATCCAAGAGCAAGAAGCCGATGGAAAACACCAACACCTGACGACGTTCAGAAGGATGCACCACAAAGTAGCAAAACGCCAGCAGTGGCAAGAATATGAGCAAGGCGATCCAGGTTAAATCAAGGAACGCAGGCTTGACGAGCAAATGGTAAATGAGAAACAGGGCAATGGCGTACAGAGCCCAGCTTATCGTTTGGAGAATAGGATTGCGGCGCATGCGTTCACCACCTTTTATTTTGTGTCTGGTCGACGAATAATGCGCACAGGAAGCCGCCAAACAGCCAGAAATAGAGGGCCATGAACGGCACCTCGAAAATGTTTTCCACGAGGTTATGCGTTGCTACGGCGATTAATCCGCCCAGCAGTCCGAGAATCGCGAAAAAGTGCGGCGAGCCTTGGAGGTTGCGGATAAGTCCGGCGCCATACTTGAACATGGTGATGACAGTTCCGATTAACAGGATGATCCCGATCAGACCGTATTCCGCCAAACTTTTGAAGAAATAACTATCTGAATAAATGGTACCGAAATGGCGCGCGGCAACTGCTCCGCCGTGATGACCGAGACCGACGCCGAACAAAGGCTCGATGCGCATCTTGTCATAGGCTTCGCCCCAACGACCAATGCGTCCGCCTTGGCTGCTAGATTCGAAGTATTCAGGTGTAAAGAGTGTGAAAATGCGATCTTTAACTTTTCCGACAAGTGGTACAGAATCAGGAACGAAGAACAAGGCTACAACCCCGATAATCCCTGCGATCACCAAGTACCCTGCAACTCGTTTGTTCCATATGTAGAAGCAAACAAATGCAGCAAAGGCAAGGGCAAACCAGGAACCGCGGGAACTTGTTAACAGCATGGCGAGCAAAGTCGTCAGCGCAACGATGGCCCAAATCCATTTTTGCTTGCGATCCTTCGCTGTCATGAATAGACCAGCGGCAATCGGTGTAACCAACGCCATATAGCTGCCCAATACGTTCGGGCTCGTTACGAAGGAGAATGCACGCGTTGTAACAGCTTCCCCTTCTTGTACCCATGATTCAGGTGTTTTGACGCCTACGATGACTTGCAAGACACCATACAGTGCCGCTATGAAACCAACCAGCACAAGTCCCTTCATGAACTTGTCCAGGTCTTCCATCGACTTCAATAAATAGAAGCCCATGAAAAAGGCGAGGATGTACTGGTAGACGGAACGGAATCCTTCTACGCTCGCTTCCCAGTTCGCCATGTCTGTCACCATGATGGCAACTCCGAGGATGAAAAAGGCTCCAAGCCAATGTTTGATTCCAGGCATCGTCCGATTTGACTGTAAAAACGCAACGAATGTAAACAGCATCAAGACGATGAGCAGTCCTTCATCCCACAAAGAAGATATGACTGGAATCGGTAGAATCTGTCGCAAGACGTAATCGATTACTGGATAGGCCAACAGCAAATACAACCAGGTAGTTGATTGGCTTCCCCACTTCAACACGGTTTCTCTCATTTTTATTGTAGTCCTCCTACAGGTAAGGATTAACCTATCTATTATAATGAATCTGACAACCAGGTAGCAAGCCGGGGGGAAAGAGGTTGGTAGGAACGATAGAAATAAGATATGATAACTAGGTAGTTTGAGGGGTTAGAACCAAGCCTGGAACGTAGGGTTTCAAATAGGGATAGGAGAAAAGTGGATATGAGTTTGTTAAAAATTGCTTCCATGATTGTCGTGCTGACTCTCGTTGGAAGGCTTCTGGGCTTTTTTCGCAGTGTGTATGTATCCAACTTGTACGGTACTGGCATGGAGGCAGATGCGTTTAATATCGCGGCAACGATCCCGCTGACGCTCTTCTTGGTCATACCGGGAGCGGTCAATGCTGTGCTGATTCCGACGATGCGCGGCATGATGGAAAAAGGAGAGCGGACGACTGACTTATATCAGAAGATGCTCACGATCATTTTGGGTATATTCGTTGCTCTGTCTGTCTTAGGCGTTGTCTTTTCTTACCAGCTTGCTGCGATGTTTGGACTGACTGGTGAGAAGCTGGAACTCACGGCTAACATGCTGCAATGGATGTGGCCATCAGCTATTTTCATTGGGTTAACAGGGCTGTGGTCGAGTATCTGCAATGCTCACCAGCATTTCTTTACACCGACGCTTGGTACGGTAGTCAATGGAGCTTTGGTAATTGTCAGCATGTATGTGCTCGTGCCGATGTATGGTCCCATTGGACTGGCGATGGCTACGACAATCGGTTACTTGGGTGCACTGTTGCCGATTCTCCCGACTTTGCGCGGATTCGGCTATCAGCAACGCTTCTCTTTCGCTTGGCGAGAGGATGCTGCTCTCAAAGGGATGGGCGAGCGTGTCATTCCGATTTTGATTGGCGCGGTTGTAGCCCAGGCCACTACCTTTTTGGAGCGAGGCTTTGCAGAAGGACTCGGAACGGGTGTCGTTTCCGCTCTAGCGAATGCGAACCAGATCATGCAATTGCCTCTGGCGATCTTTGTTGGGGCGTTTACGTTGCCGTTGTTCCCACTGTTGGCTAGTCACGTCAAGCGGGGGGAAATGACGGAGATGAAGCAAATCCTGCAAAAGGGACTTGCCTATCTCCTCATTTTGCTGTTGCCCGTGACGGTTGGACTGGCCCTATACGCAGAGCCTATCATCCGACTAGCTTTTGAGCGCGGTGCGTTCGATGAGCGTTCTGTCGCTTTGACAGCGTGGGCACTGCCGTTTTACGGCGTGGGACTTTTCTTTTTAGCGTCGAGAGACTTGCTGACTCGCGCCTTTTATGCACTGGAAAACACGAAGACACCCGTTATTATCGGGACGATCGGGATCGGTGTGTATGCCCTTGCCAACTGGTTGCTTATTCCACTGCTTGGTCATGGCGGAATTGCCCTGGCTCATGCAGTTTCAGCTATCAGTCAAGCACTCCTGCTGTTTGTTTTGCTATGGAGGGCGGTAGGAAGCCCTGTACGAGCGAATTTCCTCATGACTGCCGGGAAAACCATTGTGGGCTGCGCAGTCATGGCCGGTGCAATTTTGCTCGTCGATCCATGGTTATCCACATGGCCTGTCTGGTTGTACTTGCCGCTAGGAATTATCGGTGCAGCTCTTTTATATCTCGTGGTGCTCATTTTGGTTCGCGAGCCACTTGTATCAGAGCTGCTGCAAAAAGTACGCAAGCGGTCTACTCCAGCGGGAGGGCGCTCGTAAGCGGGAATTCCCGGATTGCATAACGAGTCTTTCCCGAGCTGGCGGGGGGAATGGTCTCCACATAAGAAACCTGGATGCTCACTTGACCTAACGCCGAGCGAATGCCTGCTAAAAGCTTGGCTTCATCAGCAGGTAAAAAACGTTCGGGCTCCTTCACCAGTCTCAGGCTCAGTCGCTCCGGCTCATGCTGGACGATCTGGAAGGTGCGGAAGCTGTCCATATTGCGCACGATGTGATTAAAATAATGTCCGTGCACGTAACGTCCGTTTAATGAGAGGAACATGTCGTCTTCTCTGCCGTCGATCGAAGCAAGAAGTGGAAAAGGGAGATGGCATGAGCAGACTGAATCAGAAAGCGCGACGACATCTCCTAATTGGTAGCGCAGGCGGGGCATGACGGTATTGTGCAGGTCTGTGACAAGCAGCGCTCCCGGGTGCCCTTTATGGACGGGAATATACGTAATGGGATCAACTACCTCCAAATAACAGTTCCCGGAAAAGGCATGCATGCTCCCGGCCTTGCATTGATAGGCGATAATTCCACCGTCACGGGCGCCGTATTCATTCACAACAGGCGCATGAAAAGCTTGGGCAATCGTTTGCCGCTGGTGTTCGTGCAGGCTTTCTGCTGTAGAGACAACGGCTTTGAGCGGGATTCCAAGTGTCATGCCGCGTCGCAGCATCATCGTGGCGAGCGTATGAAGCGCAGAGGCGTACCCGTATAAATAAACTGGTTGGAAGTCCCGAATGAGACGAAGGTTTGCTTCCAAATGTCTTTCGTCCAGTTCATAGGCAGAAATCATCAAGCGGTTCTTCAACCAGCGCTCCTTCCAGCGGTAGCGGCGAGCTTGCTGGGCGTTTAATTCGAGTGGCGAACCCCAGATCATGACACATGGGTCACCTATGCGAATGCCGTACCAGGATAGCCCCAACCAGCGCGCAGCTTCATATCGCTCGACAGTTGGGCGATCGAGATAAAAATGGGTAGGTTCACCTGTGGAGCCTCCTGTACGATTTCCAATGAGCCCGCTTGTTTGTAGGCCTTGGCTCATATATTGATCAGCGTTTTGCCGAAAGTGTGCTTTGGTCAGAACAGGAATACGCTGCAAAAAACGTTCAGGCATCTCGCGCATTTTGCTCCAGTCTAGGGCGAAGGCAGCGTAGGCTGGTACGTTTTGTGTCGCATGATCGAGTAGCTTCACCAGCTTTTCTCGCTGCTGCACGTTAAGTGCTTCGGCAGATAGATGCTCGGCTGCTTGCAATTCTTTCATGTAAGGACGGATGCGATTTCCTTTCAAAGCCTCCATTAACGGCCACTGTACATGGCGGATCAAAAATCCGATTGTGGGCATAATTTCCCCTCCTACTCACAGATCACACAGGCAGACGATTAAAAAAAATCAATGCAATCTGTTTTTCACCAGTATTCCTGCGAAATTCCATCGATATACCTGTTTGCTGGAAGAGGGAAATGATAGTAGGATAGAGAGTGGGTTCATGTCGATTGGTGCTGCCCCACGGGTATCCAGTCAAAGAGACGAATAAAGGAGTTACCCATGTTGAAAAAAAGTCATTTTCTCGCGGGAGCGTTGATCTTAGCCATAGCGGGGATTTTGTCAAAAGTTATCGGGATGTTTTATCGGATTCCGCTTCAGGAGATAGTGGGCGACAGAGGCCTCGGACTCTATCAAGAGGTATATCCTCTCTACCTGACCTTTCTCATATTGGCGACAGCAGGTGTGCCAGTAGCGTTGTCCAGGGTGATTGCAGAGGCATTGGCTGAAGGAAAACAAGGCTCTATTGGACAAATTTTGGCCCGAAGCATGGTCATGATGGGCGCCATCGGATTAGTCTTGTTTGCGCTCCTGTACATCAGCTCTCCACTCATCGCAAAGCTCATGGGGAATCCGCATTTGATTGAGCCGATTCGAGCGATTTCCATGTCGCTGCTGTTCGTTCCCTTGATTGCGGTTATTCGCGGCTTTTTCTACGGCCATCAAAAAATGTTGTTTGTCGGGCTCTCGCAAATCGTAGAGCAGACGTTGCGTGTCGTATTTATTTTAGTAGCTTCCCTGTATCTGGTGTCACTCGGTGAAGATACCGATACCGTAATTACCGGAGTCAATTTCGGTACGATGATCAGTACGTTTTTAAGTCTCGGGTTTCTAGCATTGCTCATGTGGCTCCACAACCGGAAAAATTCCGTCTTTAGCGGGGCTGAGTGGGGGCGTCTTACTTGGTGGTATGATCGTGCCTTTTTCGTCTCGATGTGGCGAATTGCCTGGCCGATTTGTATCAGCGCCTTAGTTATCCCGATTTTCAGCCTGACGGATTCCTTCCTGGCGATTAACATCTTCCGCTACATATGGAATGTAGACGGTTTGACGGCGGATACTTGGTTTGGCATTTACAGCAGGGGAGGACCACTTCTGCAAATGGCGAGCTTGTTCGGATCGTCGATTGCCCTCTCGATCGTGCCTGCTATTGCCGAAGCGATCAGACAAAAGGATCAGGAACGGATTACGACCTTGACCAAGCTCTCGTTGCGCTTTGCTTGGCTAATCGGTCTACCTGCCGGTCTTGGACTGACGGCTGTAGCTGAAGGGGCGAATCTGGCGTTGTATGGTGATATGGAAGGCACGCGCGCAATGGCGATTTTAGGCATCACAGCGATTCCGCTTTCCTTGTTGCTTGCTACAAACGGTATTTTGCAAGGGATCGGCAAAGAAAAAATCCCAGCGCGTCATCTGCTGTATGGTGTCATTGTCAAAGTACTGGCGACAC
The DNA here is from genome assembly GCF_001423865.2 of Brevibacillus sp. Leaf182. Lineage (NCBI taxonomy): Bacteria > Bacillati > Bacillota > Bacilli > Caryophanales > Paenibacillaceae > Brevibacillus > Brevibacillus sp. Leaf182. Next base: position 603,872 of record NZ_LMPN02000023.1, read on the forward strand.
TCGTGTTTACCTCCATGTTTGGTATGGATGGCTTGTCCCTGTCATGGCTGGTTGCTACTGCATTTGTCTGCGTCCTGAACATGCGCGTCATCAACCGTTTCGTATCGATTCCGATAAACTGGCGCTTCGATACCATTTATCCGTTACTGGTAGCTAACCTTATGCTGATTCTGGCTTGGGGAGCGACAGAGGCAGTTGATTTCCTGTTCAGGGGAAGAGAACCCGTGCGCATTCTGGGCGCGATAGAAACCGTGGCTGGAGTCGGTGTAGGACTCGTTGTTTACTTGGGACTGCTGATCCTCATTCCACTCATTGAGGATAAGGAGCTGGACTGGCTGCCAGGCGGAAACAAGCTGCGCGCCTTTATCCAACTCGTTCGGAAGAAGCAGGCTTCCTCGTTAAAGTCCAATACAAATAACGATTAATCGAGTCGAAAAACCCCTTTCTCCACAAACGGAGGAAGGGGTTTTATGTGATCTTGCTTATTTTGTTTTCTGATAAACACAGACGACCATCTTGACGAAAAATTCACGGGTAGCAGGTAATTTCGCCAAGGACTGCAACTGATTTCGCAACGGAATCTCTCGCTGGTAAACAGCAGGCTGTACCACGCCTTGTTGAATTTTTCGAAACCGTTTGATCGTCATGCGATTGATGTACGAGATCGTATCTCTGCCATCAGGAAGCTTGTCGAAGCGAAAAGCAATCCGGTCAGAACCGTCTGGCAAGTCGCGGACTAGCTTTTTATAGGCGTCTATCAAGGCTTGCTCCGAGAAGAGAGCATGCACCCAAGGAATCCCGATTGCATCTGACAAATGGGCACCGTATGGATGATAATACGGCGGGAAATTGATGTAGAGATGCCCGCCAGGCTTCAAGACCCGAAAGCATTCCTCTAGCGTTTTTTCCGGTTCGCCTACATGCTCCATCGCGTCATTCATGATGATCGTATCGAACGTGTTGTCGGGGAAGTCCATTCTCGCGGCATCACCAGTCATGAAGGAGACGAGATGATCCAGTCCTTTTTTCTTCGCGAATTCATTTCCTTCCTCCGCGTAGTGGGGGACGATGTCGATGCCGATCATTTTTTTAGGGCCATAGGTGGCGTAATAACAGGTTTTTCCCCCGCCGCCACAGCCAATGTCCAAAACCGTTTTGTCACGGAACATTTGCTCCTGTGAATGGAAGGGGAGGAAAAACTGAATGGTTTGATCCCCTTTTTGAAATTGCCATTCCGTATAGCTCATTTCCCCGTTGTTTGCTAGGTTGAAAGGGTGAACGGGGAGAGGAAATAATCGATTTAAACCAAGTAACACTTGTGAAGAAAAGGACATGATGTCCTCCTTTCCAGGTCAGCCTTATTTACGCAGCGCCTGTAAAACAAGTTCACTGCTTTTGGAAGCTTCGATCGCTAACAAATGGGAATGCTTCGTTACCACATCAATTTCGTGATCGAGGTTGTCCAGTTTTTCAGCGAGCAAGGTCAAAAGTGTAGTTTCATCGAGCCCAGTAATATGACCAGCATTGGGCATTCCAGCCCGTTCAACGAATCGATCGATTTTCGGATCGTAGGAGATGCCGATAAAAGGGATTCGCAGCATGCACGCAAGAATGAGCGAGTGAAGCCGCATACCGACGACGTAGTTGCATTGTTTCAGTACCGACATAATGTCATGAAAAGTCACAGGTGCATCGAGAAGACGTGCTCCTGGTTGGCTCATCTGGTCCATGATTTCCTGAGACGGTGCCAAATCACTAGGGACATGCATCGGCAGGAAGAGAACATTCCATCCACGCACGATAAACCAATCTGCTGCCCGGGCTATCTTCTGTTTGAATGGCTGTTCCTGTTTCCAGTCCCGGACAGAGATGGCGACCAAGGGCTTGGAAGGATCATCAAACATACCATGGAGCAGCTCTTTTCCCCGTTGATCTGCAATATCGTCTGGGGATATCGTCAGAGCAGGGTCAGCTGTTATATAGATAGGGGCTTTTTTTACGCCGCAGGCTTTGAAGTCCTCCCCTGATTCGTAGTCGCGAACCGTGATGATGTTGACGTGATTCACCACGCGTTTAATCATCGTGCGACTGAGCGATTTGAGGATGGGGCCAAAGCCTTGAGCGTAAAAGACCACGGGTTTACCTAAAAGCTTGGCAATGGTGACGATGCCCAAATAGTAGAGGACACTGCGCGGACTGGTTACATCCTGCATCAGTGTACCGCCGCCCATCACCAGCATGTCACTTCGCGAAAGCTCGCGGACGATGGTTCCAAAGCTCCAGCGGTTATAGGCTTCAATCCCGAACAATTCCGCAGTCCGATCAGGCTGATTGGACAAGACGGCGAGAGAGATATTTGGTTGTTCCCGCTTAAGAGAGCTGATGATGCCGTACAGGACCACATCGTCTCCGGCATTATTAAAGCCGTAGTACCCGGAGATGAGAATTCGCGACATGGAGTGAACCTTCTTTCTATATCAAACGTACAGGAAAAATACATTCTCAAGTATAATCGAGTAAACAAGGGGAAGTAAAGCAACCACAGTAGAAAACTTCACGCCCCAATTGTTTGGACAGATACAGTGGGTGCAGCGCGGTTCGTAGGGTATAATGATGTTGTTCCGATTTACGAGAACATATAGAGGAAACCCATACCGAACATGCCGATGCCAAGAACGATGAGGGCAATCATGACGATGAAAAGCCCCTTATTTTTGCGGCGACGGTAAAAAAATTCGTCAAACATGGTAAGCCTCCCTGCGGTTATGTTAGTCCATTCTACTATCATACCATGTTCTCTATCATCCTTGCCATCCACATATGAGTGAATAGATGTCCGCAAGAATAGGAGCGAATGACAGCAAAAGGGAAGGAGCATTTTTCATCATGGAAAGCATGTGGCTCAAATACACATTACTAGTGGAACCTGAGATTGAGGATTTGTTTGTGGCAGAGGTTTTGACCAGCTCCTACACGCTTGGCTGGATCGAACCGCAAATCGAAGTACTGACAACGGAAAACGGATATGATTACGCAGAAAATACGGAAGGTCCACTTGTTGGGTATTTATTTGAACCCCAGCACGATCGTGAAGAGGAGCATGTAGCTCGCCTGAAGACCTACATTCAGCGCTGGAATGGACAAGTCACCATTAAGGAAGTAGAGCTCGTAGCTGAAGAAAATGAATCGTGGAAAGAGGAGTTCCGGGAAGTCAAGATAGGCGACTGGTGGGTTGCACCAACATGGACGGACCCCGCAGCACTGGAGTCCGCACAGCATATCCTATGGATCGATCCAGGTGCAGCCTTCGGAACCGGCTATCATGGAACGACGCAGGACATTCTATTGTTTTTGCAAGGAATGGACCTGGAGGGTAAGCGAGTCATTGATGTAGGAGCTGGCTCAGGAATTCTCTCTTTGTACTGCGCTTTGAATGGAGCGAAGCATCCTGTATGGGCAGTTGATATTAATCCACAAAGCGAGTATCAGGTTCTCGTCAATGCGACCAATAACCACCTTCCAGACCACGCTGTACAAGTCGTGATTGGGGATGCGAGCGAGGAAGCTGTGAAGTCCCAATTGCCTGACCAAGCTGATATCATTCTGGTCAACATCGGAGGCGATGAAAATGTCGCGATGCTTCCGATGATTACGGAGCGAATGGCTCCTGAAGGAATTTTGATTCTCTCGGGAATTGTCGAATGGAATCGGGAAGCGGTCATCGCCACATTTGAACAAGCAGGCTTCCAAGTAGAGAAAGAAAGCCAAAAAGACGAATGGGTTACCGTTGTATTGAAAAACATCGCTTAGAACCGTCTTGTAACTTCCGTGTGAGACAATATAGAAAATAGGGTACTCAATGGAGGGGAAAACTAATGGAGCAGGTTGTCATTGCTGCTGCCGGACGTACGCCAATCGGTACGTTTGGTGGCGTCCTGAAAGATGTAAGCGCTCGCAAGCTGGCAGAAACCGTCATTCGTGGTGTCATGGCTCGATCTGGTCTGGAAACTTCTCAGATCGATGAAGTCATTTTAGGGAATTGCATTCAGCGGACAGACGAGCCAAACATAGCGCGAGTGGCAGCATTGGATGCAGGCTTGGGGAAAGAAGTGACAGGCTACACGATTCAACGTCAATGTGCATCCGGCATGCAAGCGATTGCGAGCGGCGCTTCCCAGATCCTTTTAGGCGACAGTGAAATCGTCCTGGCAGGCGGCGTAGAGAGCATGAGCAATGCCCCGTATGTCCTGAAAAATGCTCGCTGGGGCAAACGATTGACACATGGGGAAATGACAGATGCGATGTGGGAGTTGTTAACAGACCCACACCATCAAATCCTAATGGGCGAGACGGCAGAACGTCTGGTCGATCGTTATGGGATCACGCGCGAGGAGTCGGATGAGATTGCCTTGCGCAGTCAGCAAAATGCGATCCGAGCCATAGACAGCGGTTTGTTTGCCGAAGAGATTATCGGGGTCCCAATTAAAAAGCGCACCGAAGAAATCATCGTAACGGAAGACGAATTCCCTCGCAGGGGAGTGACCTTGGATAGTCTCGCGAAGCTAAGACCCAGTTTCCGTGACAATGGTACAGTGACGCCTGGCAATGCCTCCGGGCTCAACGACGGAGCGTCCGCAGCCGTTTTGATGAAAGAAGGAAAAGCGAGAGAGCTCGGGATCGAACCACTCGGCAGAATTGTCTCGTGGGCAGTAGCGGGGGTAGAACCCGATTTGATGGGATATGGACCCGTTCCAGCAGTGAAGCGTGCATTAGCAAAAGCCGGTTTGACGCTTGCGGATATCGAACTGATCGAAGTAAATGAAGCCTTTGCCGCGCAATACCTCGCCGTGGAAAAACTACTGGAGCTGCCGAGGGAAATAACGAATGTGAACGGAAGCGGCGTCGCACTCGGTCATCCTGTCGGTTCTACTGGCTGCCGAATCATCGTAACCTTGCTGCACGAAATGAAGCGACGACAATTGAAACGAGGCTTGGCTGCCCTGTGTGTTGGCGGCGGGATGGGTATGGCAATGGTTGTCGAACGCCCATAGGTTTAAACGAAGTCTCCCCTGTTAAAAATGGAAGCAAAGGGGGAGGCTTTGTCATGTTTATATGGTCTTTTTTCAAGCGACATGGAAAACAGATTGCGTTTCATACCTTATCCTGTTTGGCGATCGGGGCGTTGCTGCTGGTTGCCTACAGTGCCTATCAATATAAGCAAATGACAAATCAGTGGTATGCTCCGATTGATGGAGCCAAAGGGAGCGCAAAACAGGCAACTGTTTCCCTTCCTCCACGTAATCTTTTGACAGGAACAGAGCCGTTGAAGCCTTTCGTCGCCCTGCTTCTTGGTGTGGATAGTCGAGACGGGGAAAGTGCACGTTCAGATACAATCATGCTTGCGGCGATTCATCCCGGGAAGCAATCGGTCTACCTTTTGGCGATTCCGCGTGACAGCTACATGGAGCTCCCGGGAAAAGGATACGACAAAGTGAACCATGCGATGGCTTTTGGTGGTCCAAAGATGGTGAAAGAGTCGCTGGAAAAATTTTTACAAATAAAAATTGATCGGTATATCTCCGTAGATTTCGATGGCTTCCGCCAAATTGTGGACGAGCTGGGAGGTGTCACTGTCGATGTGAAGAAACGTATGAAGTACAGCGATCCGAGCGACGACACGTACATCGACATTCAACCAGGGCTGCAGACTTTATCAGGTGAGCAGGCATTGGATTACGCTCGTTATCGCAAAAGTGATTTAGGCAAGGAAGACAGTGATTACATGCGGATTGACCGACAGCAGGAGATTCTCACAGCATTGGCTTCAAAAGGCACCTCGCTCCAATCGTATACCAAGGCATTTTCACTCATGGAAATACTGGGTCAGCATGTGAAAACGGATCTCACCGAGCAGGAAATCGCCTCTCTGTTATTGTCCTATGGCGATGGAACTCCGAACTCCATCCAAGCTGATACATTGGTCGGGCAGGATGAACGCATTTGGCATAATGGTATTGTTGGCTGGTATCATCTCGTCCCAACAGATGAGCGGGAAAGAGCACGCCTGCAAATTATCAAGGAAGTAACACCGTAAGATATATCGAGCATAAGGGCAAAGGACACGGCTGTCGTTAGGGGCTGTGTCCTTTTCTCGTCGAATAGTATTGTCCCAGATGGAAAGCACATGATTTTAGTTGGAAAATTGAATATGTTTCGAATACAATAGTCATTAGGAAGAGATTATGAATGTAGATCATAGGGAGAGGCAAGGCCATTTAAGGGATGGAGGGAATGACCATGTCAAATGCCAAGCCTTGGATTGCCAATTACCCGCCCGAAACTGCGCCGTCATTGGATTACCCCCGTGTTCCTTTGACGCATTTTCTGGAGCAGTCTGCAGCTATGTATCCAGACAGTAACGCGATCTATTTCATGGGAAAAAGCATTACGTATCGAGAGCTTTTGCAGTTGTCATACCAATTTGCCAATGCATTGATCAAGCGCGGTGTAAAGAAAGGCGACCGCGTGGCGATTATGCTGCCAAATACTCCTCAAGCCGTCATCAGCTACTACGGAGCGCTTTTTGCAGGCGCGATCGTGGTCATGACCAACCCGCTGTATACCGAGCGAGAATTGATTCACCAAATGAACGATTCAGGCGCCGAGACCATCATCACACTGGATTTGTTGTACAAACGTGTTACCCAAGTCCGTGCATCTACCTCACTTCAACGAATCATCATCACAAGCATTGGCGATTTCCTTCCCTTATTGAAAAAATGGCTATATCCGTTCGTGCAGAAGAAACAAGGACAAAATCCGCAGGTTACATACAGCGCAGATATTGAGCCTTTTCTTTCCGTCCTAAAAGAAAGCGCTACCAAGCCTGTTGAAGTACCAGTCGATCCGAGCCAGGATATCGCGCTCCTCCAGTATACTGGGGGGACAACAGGTGTTGCCAAAGGTGTCATGCTGACGCACGCCAATCTCATTGCGAATGCAATCCAGTGCCAAGCGGTCCTTTACAAGCTGAAAAAGGGAAAGGAACGGATTTTGTGTGTTCTCCCATTGTTCCACGTGTATGGGATGACTACCGTGATGAACAAAGGCATTTGTATCGCAGCAGAAATTATTCTCGTCCCCAAATTCGACGTGAAACAAATATTTGAGATGATCGACAAGCGCAAGCCTACTCTTTTCCCAGGGGCACCAACCATGTATATCGGTCTCATCAACCACCCGGACTTGAAGAAGCATGATCTTTCTTCCATCGACGCATGTGTCAGTGGATCAGCTCCGTTGCCAATCGAAGTCAAGCTCAAATTTGAAGAGTTGACGGGCGGCAAACTGGTCGAGGGTTATGGGATGACGGAGGCTTCTCCTGTAACACATTCCAATCCGATTTGGGAAAAAGGCATTACGGGAAGCATCGGAATGCCATGGCCAGATACGGATTGCCGAATTGTGGATACGGCAACGGGAGAAGAGATGCCCCAAGGCGAGGTCGGGGAGTTGGCCGTAAAAGGACCCCAAGTCATGCTCGGCTATTGGAATCGCCCAGAAGATACCGCTGCCGTATTAAAGGATGGCTGGTTTTTGACGGGAGATATGGGCTATATGGACGAAAACGGCTATTTTTATATCGTAGATCGCAAAAAAGACATGATAATAGCCGGTGGCTTCAATATTTATCCGCGCGAAGTAGAAGAAGTGCTGTTTGAGCATCCCGCCATCCAGGAGGCAGCAGTCATCGGTGTCCCAGATCCGTACCGGGGCGAAACAGTCAAAGCATACGTCGTATTCAAGGATGGACAGCTCGCGAGCGAAGAAGATCTGGAAGCGCATTGCAGACAGAGACTTGCCGCCTATAAGATTCCGAGACAATACGAGATTCGTACAGATTTGCCCAAAACCATGGTCGGAAAAGTATTGCGTCGTCAATTACAAGAAGAAGACAAGAAGAAAAGAGAAGCCCAGGAAGAAATCAAAACGAGCTAGTAGCTGATGTTTTGAGGCTTGCGATCCCAGGCGGAAAGCGGCCTTTTTTGCTGACCTCTTGCGATTGACAGAGGAGTGGCCCTGTATTACACTAATTATGAATGAATGATCATTCATTTCGTCATCAATGTTAGTAAACATGGAGGTAGTTATGGCAAAGAAAACGGGGGAAAAGTATCAAGCCATTATTGATGCTGCTGTTCGAGTAATCGCCAGACAGGGCTATTACAGTGCCCAGGTATCGAAAATTGCGAAAGAGGCGAAGGTAGCAGACGGCACCATATACCTCTATTTTGAAAACAAGGATGATATTTTGATATCACTGTTTAACGAAAAGATGGGCCAGTTTGTGGAGACAAACCGCAAACACATTTCGGAAGCGACGACCATTGAGCAAAAGCTGTATGTACTCATTCATGCACACTTGAGCCAGCTATCCAAGGACCATGATCTGGCAAAAGTGACGCAAATCGAGCTACGCCAATCCAGTCCGATCATTAGTGAAGGAATCGGCAACGTGATGAAGCAGTATTTCAACCTCATTGACGAAGTGATCGTAGAGGGTATGGAACAGGGCGTATTCCGATCCGATCTCGAGGTGCGGATTACGCGCAAAATGATTTTTGGAACGCTGGACGAAGTGACGACATCTTGGGTGATGAAACAGTGCAAGTACGACCTTGTCTCTTATGTTGATTCCATTCATAACCTCTTCCTGCTTGGTATGAAGGGAAAAGAATGAAAAGAAAAGCTTTTTTTGCATGAAAACGTTTGTTACAATGGAAACAGCAAGACTGAGCGATCGCTCGGATTGAAAAAGTAGCTGTTTTATATATGGAGAGAGTTTGGGGGGAGAGGAATGGCGTCGCATTGGAATGTAGAAATCGTTGATCGCGTTGCTACGGTTACGATTAGCAACCCGCCTGCTAACGCACTCAGTCAAGCAGTGCTCGGTCAATTGAGTGAACTTTTGGACCAGTGGGAAAATAACGATGAGATCAAAGCGATCGTTTTGACTGGCGAAGGTCGGTTTTTCATTGCAGGAGCGGACATCAAAGAATTTACCCAACTGAATCGGGATAATGCGGAACAACTGGCGAAGAAGGGTCAAGCATTGTTCAATCGCTTGGAGACGTTCCCGAAGCCAATCATTGCAGCAATTAACGGCGCTTGCCTTGGCGGAGGATTGGAGCTTGCGTTGGCATGCCATATCCGCTTTGCAGCACCTGAAGCCAAGCTCGGGCTGCCTGAGCTGAATCTCGGACTCATTCCTGGCTACGGTGGTACGCAACGTTTACCACGTCTGGTTGGTCGTGGCAAAGCGACACAAATGATTCTCACATCCGAGATGATCGGTGGCGAGGAAGCTCTGCGTATCGGTCTTGTGGAAGCGGTTTATCCCGTAGAGCAGTTGCTTGCAGAAGCGCAAAAGCTGGCGGCTGTTTTCGCAAGTAAGAGCGCGATTACCCTGAAGTTTGCCCTAGCGTCCATCCATAACACAACGGAGCTGTCGTTGTCACAAGGCTTGGAGCAAGAAGCAAAGCTCTTTGGCGATGCATTCGCGACGGAGGACGTAAAAGAAGGCGTGACTGCTTTTCTGGAAAAGCGCAAGCCGCAATTTGCAGATCGGTAGTTAAGCATATAGCTTCACAAGTATGAGGTACCACTAAGGAGGAGGCATCCTGATGAATATCGTGGTTGTGTTGAAACAGACGTTTGACACAGAAGAAAAAATCGTCATCCAAAACGGACAAATTTCCGAAGATGGCGTTGAATTCATCATTAATCCCTACGATGAGTACGCTGTAGAAGAGGCAATCAAGCTCAAGGAAGATCATGGCGGCGAAGTAACCGTAATCAGCGTCGGCCCAGACCGTGCTGAAAGTGCACTGCGCACTGCTTTGGCAATGGGCGCAGACAAGGCTGTTCTGGTGGATGACGAGTCTCTGTTCGGAGACGAATTCACTACCGCCAAAGTATTGGCTGCTGTAGCGAAAAAGGTTGGCTTCGATATCATCATTGGTGGACAAATGGCTGTAGACTCCGGGGCTGGCCAAGGCGGTCCTCGTCTGGCAGAAGAACTGGGAATTAACCATGTATCGACTGCTGTGAAGCTAGAGGTGGACGGGACGAACGTACGAGTAGAGCGCGATGTAGAAGGGGACCTGGAAGTCGTGGAGACGAGCCTTCCTGTTTTGATTACGGCTCAGCAAGGACTCAACGAGCCGCGCTACCCTTCTCTCCCAGGGATCATGAAAGCGAAGAAAAAACCATTGGATAGACTCGGCGCAGACGATTTGGGAATTACTGCGGATGAGGTAAAAGCAAAGACAGAAATCGTCGATCAGACATTGCCTCCGAAAAAGCAGGCGGGTCGCATTCTCTCTGGCGAATTGGCAGCTCAAACGTCGGAATTGGTGCAACTGTTGCGCAATGAAGCGAAAGTGATCTAAGCGAGAGGGAGAGGATATCCATGAAAAAAGTACTTGTATTGGCAGAAGTACGTGACGGACAACTTCGCAACGTGTCGCTGGAAGCATTGACTGCAGCACAAGCATTGGCTGAGGGCGGCGAAATTGTAGCAGGTGTATTCGGAGCAGATGCAGCAACGCATGCAATGACATTGGGTCATCACGGTGCGAGCACGGTGTATACGGCTGATCATACAGCGTTGGCACAGTACACGCCAGATGCGTATGTACAGGCACTCACGCAGTTGATTGAGCTGGCTTCTCCAGATGCAGTAGTTTTGGGGCACACCGCGATCGGTCGTGATATCGCACCTCGCGTAGCAGCGAGACTTGGTTACGGTCTGGTTTCGGACGTAACAAGTGTAGAGGCAGGCCCAGTATTTGTTCGCCCGATCTATGCAGGAAAAGCAACGCAATCACGCAAATTCGTTGATGGAACAACATTTATTACGATTCGTCCAAACAACATTGCCATTGGCGCTGCTGACTCTTCGAAAACGGCAGTGGTGGTTCCAGTTGAATTGGAAATCAAGGATTTGCGTACGATCGTGAAAGATGTTGTAAGAAAAACAAGCGGCAAAGTAGACCTTTCCGAAGCAAAAGTCGTGATTTCAGGTGGACGTGGCGTGAAGAGTGCAGAAGGCTTCCAGCCGTTGTACGATCTGGCGGAAGTGCTCGGTGCGGCTGTTGGTGCATCTCGTGGCGCTTGCGACGCAGACTATTGCGACTACTCCATGCAGATCGGACAGACAGGTAAGGTTGTAACACCTGATCTTTACATCGCATGCGGGATTTCGGGAGCGATCCAGCACTTGGCTGGTATGTCCAGCTCGAAGGTTATTGTTGCCATCAACAAAGATCCGGAAGCGCCAATCTTCCAAGTGGCTGATTACGGTATCGTAGGCGACCTGTTCGAAGTACTGCCATTGCTGACGGCTGAGTTTAAAAAAGTGTTGGTATAACAGAAAGACGGTAACAAGGCGCTCCTTTTGGAGAGTCGTGCAAAATACTCTCTATCTTGAAATGAGACGTTCTCTTTTGGAAAAATTCGGTCCGTAGGACCTAAAAAATGGAGGCTACCTCATGCTGAGGTGGCCTCCATTTTGGTTTGGAGTTTTATCATTCGCTTTACATTTACTGT